>JBBJMM010000028.1:0-37424 GCA_037720515.1 Ferruginibacter sp. | reverse complement strand
GTTTTTTAAAGTTCAGCATATTTTGAAATTTGACACAGTTTATATTACAGTCTCCATATCTCTATTCTTGATTCTTGATTCTTGATACTTGATTCTTGATTCTTGATACTTGATACTTGATTCTTGATACTTAATTCTTGATACTTGATACTTGATACTTGTTACTTGATACTTGATTCTTGATCTTGATACTTGATACTTGATTCTTGATCTTGATACTTGATACTTGATACTTGATACTTGATACTTGATACTTGATACTTGATTCCTGATACTTGATACTTGATACAACTTAATAATTGCAACCTGCTACTCACATTTCACATTTCACTTTTCACTTTTCACTTTTTACCTTTCCTGCTGAAACATTTATTAAGATATATAACAGATTAAAATTATTTTTACTTCTTAATGATTCTATTATGAAAAAAGTAATCGGTACGTTTTTGATCTTATCTGTACTATTTATAAGCTGTAATACCCCTAATGCCGGCGACCCTAAAGTAGTGGCAGATCAGTTTATTGATGCTGTTACCCGAAAAGATATGGCAGCTGTAAGAAACCTAACTACTGCTGAAAGCAAATTTGTATTGGATCAGATGGAAAATGCAATGAAGAGTAAGGATGCCAATATGAAATTTTCAGAATTTGACAGATCGAAAGTAAAACTGGGCAAAGTTTCCATTTCTGGTGACAATGCAACTGTGCAGGTTACAGAAACAAAAAGTGGCGAGATGATCGAACTCCCTTTAAAAAAAGAAAGCGGCAAATGGAAAGTATCCCTTGATGTTTCCACGATGATGAACATGGCGATGAAAAAAATGAAAGAAAAAGGCATAAATATTTCAGACAGCCTGATCCAAAAAATGCCTTCCCTGAATAATATAAATATGGATTCTATAAGCCGGGTAATGCAGGAAAAAGGAATAACCGCTGATTCATTAAAGAAGATGTTGAGAAAAAGCGGTATCAACATCGATTCTGTAAATATAAAGATCAATTAAAATAATTAGATAAACCCCCTGGTTCTGTTAAACGGGTATTCTTAAAAGGAAATGATATGTTTCAAAAAGTAATTGCTTTACTATTATTCACCGGCTTAATATATTCCTGCTCGGAAAACAAAACCATACGTCCCACTACTTCGCTGGATACGGGCCGGGAATTCATCAGGGCCAGCCTGGATGGAAATTTTGTAATTGCACAGGAATTGCTCCTGAAAGATTCACAGAATATGCAATTGTTCGAGTCCTATAAATTGTACTACGATCGATTGCCACAGGATAAAAAAAATAATTATAAAAATGCTTCCTACACGATCAATAAATATTCTGATATAGATGATTCCACAACCATAATTAATTATTCAAATTCTTATATGAATAAGCCTTTGGAAATTAAAGTTGTAAGAAGCAATGCAATTTGGAATGTGGATTTTAAATATACTTACTCAGGCAATTTGCCTATCAATTAAGGCTGAATAAAAAAAGTAAAGATCAATGTACATTCTTCATCCCTGGCATGGCGCCCATTATGGTGATGGTTCTCCGAAAACGGTAAATGCTTTGATCGAAATATCCGAAGGCAGCAGGAGCAAATATGAAATTGATAAAAAAACCGGATTGCTAAAACTGGACAGGGTAATTTATTCTTCTTTCCACTATCCTGTCAATTATGGATTCATTCCGCAAACACTCGGTGAAGATGGTGATCCGCTTGATATACTCGTATTATGCAGTGAAAGCATACAGCCGTTGTGCCTGGTAGAAGCTACTGTAATTGGGAATATGCAAATGATAGATACAGGCGAAACGGACGATAAGATCATCGCAGTTGCTGCCAAAGACCCATCGATCAATCATATAAAAAATGTAAATGAACTTCCAACGCATTTCTTTTCTGTGCTAAAAAATTATTTTGAACAATACAAAGCACTGGAGAATAAAAAAGTAGAAATAGATAAATTCCAGGATAAAGAAACAGCATATACTGTAATTGAAACGGCTATTGAATTGTATAAAACCAGATTTCCCAAAAATGATCAAACAAAAATATAAAAAAATGGATCTACAGATTATTCTAATACTCCTGCTGATAGGTGTGGCAGCAGGTATGCTGGGTGGTATGGTGGGAGTTGGTGGTGGAATTATTATAGTTCCTGCACTTGTTTATTTTTTAGGGATGAGCCAGATGAATGCGCAGGGAACCTCACTTGCACTGATCATGTTACCAGTTGGATTATTGGGTGTTTTGCAATATCACAAACAGGGCTATGTAGATTTTAAGATCGTACTGGTAATAGCTGCCGGTTTTGTTGTAGGAAGTTTCTTTGGCAGTAAAATATCATTGAGCCTGCCACAGGAAACGGTTAAAAAATTCTTTGCTATATTAATGATACTAATTGCAGTTAAAATGTTGTTCTTCGATAAAAAGAAAATTATTAGCAGCAAAGAAAATACAGCTGTTACCTTACCTGCAAAATAAATTACTGATACAGCATTTAAATTATGGATTAAATAAAATATTACATCTTATTTATTAAAAACTGATCTTTTTTGAATTCCCGCCCCTACCACGATAAAGAAGATAAAGAACTCCTGGAGCTTTATTATGCAGATAAAAACAATGAATGGCTGGGAATATTGCTGCAACGTTACACCATATTGTTGTATGGTGTATGCATGAAATACCTGAAGAATGAGGAGGAAGCAAAAGATGGTGTTCAGCAGGTTTTTCTTAAAGTACTCAATGAATTACCGAGGTATAAAGTAGAATATTTCAAGAGCTGGTTGTACATGGTTGCAAAGAATCATTGTTTAATGAAACTGAGAGGCAAAGGAACGTATACTTCGGAACTCAATGAAAAGGTATTGGCAGAACCAGAGGTTATGGATTTTATGACCGTTGCAGAGAAAGAAAAAAATCTTGATCAGATGGCTGCAGCTCTTTTGACTCTCAATATTGAACAGCAGCAATGTATATCTATGTTTTATCTTGAAAAGAAAAGTTACAACCAGATTGCCGGATTAACAGGCTTTACGGTAATGCAGGTTAAAAGCTATATTCAGAATGGAAAAAGAAATTTAAAATTGCACATGGAAAGATTACAGGATAATGAGCGATAATTTAAACGATATAAACAATAATGATTTAAAGGATCAAAGATCCCTGTTGGATTACCTCAATAAAGATATGACCGACCGGGACCAGCATGATTTTGAAAATACTATAAGTGATGATGTGTTTCTAACGGATGCAATCGAAGGCCTTGATAAGATCAGGGACAAAAAAAATATTGCAGCAGATGTAATGCATTTAAATGCGGAACTGAAAAAACAGGTTAGCAAAAATAAAAGAAGAAAAGACAAAAGAAAGTTAGCTGATCAGCCCTGGATTTACTATACAGTTATTCTTATATTAATTTTGGTTGTATTGGCTTACATAGTTATTAGAAAAATAAACTAATGTTTTAAGCGCATTCCCTTCTTTGAACAAGGGCTATCATTGGAAGGCTGGAAGTTACCACGGCACTATGTGTAACATTTTGGGGAATGTGAATGATATCCCCTTCATAATATTTTTTGTAAATATCTTCAAACCTCATTGTACAACTTCCCCTGATAATAAATAAATATTCATTACAATTCGTATGTAACTCTTGTTCTTGCCCTAGTTTTGCCCATATAATAAAATTGGTAACATAACCGGTAGAAGGCAATTCCCGCACGAATAAATTATCAAATTCTTCTTCAGGGTGCTGCAGGGGATTTTTGTGTAACCAGGCTTTTATATTTTCTGTTGGTGAATCCGGTTGTAAAAGTGGAACATAGGATTGATCAGTGGCCGCATTCTCCTGGTAAACCTTTTCCATAATCGCATACTTGATCCGGGGAGAAGGTTCGATTTTATTAGACTTTATATAGGCTTCAAAAACTTTTTGCACTTTGCTGATCTCCAATTTTATTTCAGGGTAAATCGAAGCATAGCGTTTAAGTTCAGCAGTTTCGGTATCTGAACAAAACCCCATACAGTAGTTTTCTATTATCCCTGAAGCCATATAAGCCGCAACATCCATACGCGAAGGTACATTTCTTAAAGGGTACTATATGATCAAAGACTAATTAATTTAAAAAGACAATTATTTAGAATAAAGTAAATTAAATAATTATATTTATCAGTTCTCGCCTAACCGGGTTATTGATTTTTTAGATTTCTATTTCAAATTATTTAAACATTAAACGCATGAAAAAAATTTACTTCTTACTAATTGTCAGTTTTACTATTATTACAACTTTCGCTGTTCCTTTTACTCCGGGTAACCTGGTAGTTGTTCGCATTGGAACAGGCGTAGGGGGATTGGGAACGGAAGCTACAGCTGTTTTTTTAGATGAATACACTCCACTAGGAGTTTTAGTGCAAAGTATACCTATGCCCATTGCAGATGCAGGCAGCAATCAGATTCTTACACTTGGAGGTACTCCTGTTTCAGAAGGAGCATTAACTCTTTCCCCAGACAAAAATTTTCTTAGTTTAGGAGGCTATGATGCTGCAACGGGAACCGCAAACGTATCAGGTACAGCATCTGCTACAATAAAAAGAGTAGTAGGTATCATTGATATCTTAGGTAATATTAATACAACTACAGCTTTAACAGATGCTTTTTCCGGAAATAATATCAGGGGTGCTGTTATAAGTGGTACTAATATCTGGATGACGGGTGGAATTCAAGGTGTTCGCTACACTACACAGGGATCTTCCACTTCAACTGCCCTTTTTGCTAATCCTGCAAGTACACGGGTTATAAAAATTATAAACAATCAACTGTATTGCACTTCCGCATCCGCAGGTTTTATTGGGGTTAATGCAATTGGTTCAGGTACACCTACTACTGCCGCCTCCGCAACTCTGTTACCTGGTTTTAATACTATCACCAGAAGCCCTTATGGTTTTGATATCCAACCTGGGTCAGGGGATATTATATATGTAGCGGATGATAATGGTGTAGGAAATGGAGGCATTCAAAAATGGGTGCGTAGCGGGGGAACTTATTCATTAGCATATACAATAAATTCTCTTAGCACAGGTGCAAGAAGTATTTCTGTTGACTGGACTACTTTACCTACACCTGTTATTTATACAACTTCAGCCACGGGAAATTCAATATACCGTACAATGGATAATGGATCTGCAGCTTCAAGTACGCAAACCTTACTTGTATCTATAGCAGGTTCCAATACCGTTTTTAGAGGTCTTGCTTTCACGCCCGGCTCTTTTGTTGTGCCTCTGGATATTTCTTCCTTTAAAGCTTCTAAAAATAATAGTGGAAATCTTATTACGTGGACAACGGCTAACGAAGTGAACGTAAAAAATATTATTTTAGAAAGAAGTGCAGATGGTAAAAATTTCAGTGAACTGAAACAAATTAATGCAGGCAGTGCCAATTATCAATACCTGGATGCATCTCCTTTAAATGGAATTAACTATTACCGCCTTAGGATTAATGACTTAAATGGGAGCTTCAAGACCAGCAGTGTGGTTACGGTTTCCAATACAGGTGATACCATCATCACGGGTATTTATCCAACCATTACTACCGGCCGGGTTTCCATTAATATCAGTAGAGGAACTGCAGGCTTGATGCAATTTGTATTTACTGATGTGCAGGGCCGCCAGACAATAATTAAAAGTATCAATACGGGCAATGCTACAAGTACGGTAACTCTTGATGCAAGTGCACTTACCCCGGGTATGTATTTCGTAAAAGTGCTGAATAATAATAATTCTACTTCTTTTAAAATAATTAAGAATTAATAAATTTCTTTTTTACTAAAAAAGCTGCCTTTGTAAGGGCAGCTTTTTTTATAAGTTCTTTTTTGCAGAGTAAGATTATTTATTGGATTCGTTTTCTATTTATTATGTTTTACTCTTCGTCCTTCGATAAACTCAGGATGACAGCAACGTTTTTTTTTATCATATTTCTCGCTTCGTCCTTCGATAAACTCAAGGATGATGCATTTTAAATTCGGGTTCTCGTTTTCTTTTTATTATGTTCTCGCTTCGTCCTTCGATAAACTCAGGATGACAGCATTTTACCCAGCAATGAAGATGATCTTGTCCCTCTCCTTTGGAGAGGGGTTGGGGTGAGGTGGAATGGTTTATTTATTTTTGTCCTGACCAGCCTTATCTGCTGCCTTGTCTCTCAGCTTATTGATACTGTCTTCCAGTTTATCAAGCATTTTTACTGTAGTATCTGCTTTCATTTTTATAGTGGTAGAATCCATGAGTGAGTCTGCAGCGGGCGCTGTGGTTTCCACAACCTTGTTTTCTGTACAGGATAAAAACGAAATAAAAATTAGTGTGAAAAATAGTCTACGCATAATAAAATATATGTAACTAAAAATAAGCATTATTCCCACATCAGGTGATTCTAACTTCACAGGTTTATTTCTTCCTAAAAAAAAGACGCAGGGGTACTCCACTGAAATCAAAATTTTCCCTCAACTGGTTCTCGAGGTAATTCTGATAAGGTGTTTTTATATCATCCGGGTAATTACAGAAAAATGCAAAGCTGGGAGTATGTGTAGGTAGCTGTGTAATGTATTTTATCTTAACGGCATTTCCTCTCACTACCGGTGGATGGTATGCCTCAATTGCTTTCAGCATAATTTCATTAAGCTTTGAGGTCTGTACTTTTCTATGCCTGTTTTCAAACACCTGTAAGGCGGCTTCAATACTTTTAAAGATCCTTTGTTTTTCTGTTACCGAAATAAACAATATGGGCACGTCTGAAAAAGGAGCAAATCTTTTACGCAGATCTTTTTCATAATCTTTGGCAGTATTGGTTTCTTTATCTACGAGGTCCCACTTATTAACCAGCACTACTATTCCTTTCCCTTTTTTTACAGCTAATGAAAATATGGATAGATCCTGGGCAGTCAATCCCTTTCCGGCATCTAATAACAACATGCACACATCCGCTTCATCTAACGCTTTAATTGCACGGATCACAGAATAAAACTCAAGGTCTTCATGCACTTTTGTTTTACGACGGATACCTGCTGTATCAATTAAAATAAAATCTTTATTGTAAAGGTTGTAATGAGTATGAATGCTGTCGCGGGTGGTGCCGGCTATATCGCTTACAATGGTTCTTTCTTTACCGATCAATGCATTGAGCAAGGAAGATTTTCCAACATTTGGCTGCCCTATTATTGCAAATTTTGGCAATTCAATTTCTGCAGATGCTTCATCAGAATCTTTGTCGCTGATCAATGCAGCAACAGCATCCAGTATTTCTCCAGTGCCACTTCCACTTATAGAAGAAACAAAAAATATATTTTCAAAACCCAGACTATAGAATTCATTTGCCTCCAGCATTCGTGTATGGTTGTCCACCTTATTCACCACCAGGAATACAGGTTTCTTGCTTTTGCGCAACATGTCTGCCATGGATTCATCAAGGTTGGTTATACCTGTGGCCACATCAACCATAAAAATGATGGCATTGGCTTCCTCAATGGCTATCAGCACCTGTTTGCGGATCTCTTTTTCGAACACGTCTTCACTGCGGGGAACAAATCCGCCGGTATCAATCAGGTTAAATGATTTACCTATCCACTCTGCTACTCCATATTGCCTGTCGCGGGTAACACCACTGATGTCATCTACTATAGCTTTTCTTTGTTCGAGTAACCGATTAAAAAATGTACTTTTTCCTACGTTAGGCCTTCCCGTTATTGCAACTGTAAAACTCATGTTTATTTATTCCTGATTTATTTTATTATTACTTGTTGAATGGACTATCGGCCGTTTCTCCTCTCACCTTTCACATTTCACTTCTAATATCCATATTCCTTTAAATGAGTTTCATTGTCTCTCCATTTCGGTCTCACTTTTACAAATAACTCAAGAAATACTTTTCGGTCAAGGAACTGCTCTATGTCCTGCCGGGCCAGTGTGCCGAGTTTTTTTATCATACTTCCTCCTTCTCCAAGGATAATACCTTTCTGGGTTTCCCGCTGAACAATTATATCGGCAGCAATTTTTATCAGTGTTGTTTTCTCTTTAAATTCCTGCACCAGCACCGCACTATGGTATGGTAATTCTTCCTGGTATAACTGAAATATTTTCTCTCTTATCAGTTCTCCCACAAAAAATTTTGTAGGCATATCACTCAGGTCATCTCCTTCATAAAACGGCTGACCTTCGGGAAGGTAATGAAGTATCCTTTCCAAAAGCTGTTGAGTTCCTTCTTTATGTAAAGCAGATATTATCATTACCTCTTTACAATAATCCTGTTGTTCAAAAAATTCTTTAGATGCCTGTAATGTTGTATCATCTTTAAACAGGTCTGCCTTATTTAAAATAAGAATAGCAGGTGCTTTTAACCTCAAGGCTGAAAAGATCTCATGGCTTTCTTTATAATTTTCCCTGGCATCTGTGATCAGTAATCCCAGGTCAGCATCTTCCAGGCTGCCTTTCACGGCCTGCATCATTTTTTCGTGAAGCTTATATTTTGGTTCTATAATGCCCGGGGTATCGGAAAAAATGATCTGGTAATTTTCATCGCTCAATATGGCTTTTATGCGATGCCTCGTAGTTTGTACCTTATGCGAAACAATAGCCATCTTTTCCCCCATTAAGGTATTGAGCAAAGTACTTTTGCCTGCATTGGGCTTACCGAAAATATTTACAAATCCTACTTTCATTGATCTATTATAAAAAATGCCCCTGATAAGAGGCATACTATCTCACTCGAATGTTCTGAATTACCAGGAAGGATCTGGTAATTACTATGCTTTTCAATTTTTAAATTCCGAAGTAAAGATCTAATAAAAAAAGCCCGGAATTCCAGGCTTCAGATGTTGCGAAGAGAAGGATCGAACTTCTGACCTTCGGGTTATGAGCCCGACGAGCTACCGCTGCTCTACTTCGCGATGCAAAAGTAACTTATAATAGCATTGCAGCCAACTTTTTAATAAAAGAGTAGTGAGATGTTCTTTATCCTTTTTTTACTACTGAGCTGGCCCCGCTCTTATGTACTTCTTTAATTATTGCGGATCCCTGGAAGGAAATTGCGCTGGCCCCGCTGGCATGGGCAGTCATTTCTTTATTAACTGTTATATAAATATCTGAGGCCCCGGATGCATTGGCGTCGCATATGTCCGAAATGAGCTTGTAACCATTTACATCGCTTGCACCACTACAACTGATGGTAACAATTGAAGCATTTCCCCCGATCTTTATATCTGAGGCACCACTCAGTTCCAATGAAAGTGACTTAACGGAAACTTTTCCATCAAAATCACTGGCACCTGAAAAACGCATTTTTAAATCATCTGTAGTAATGCTGCCGGCTACAACAATATCGGAAGCACCGGAGGCGTCTAACCGGTTAAGGAAATTGAAAGAAACATAAGCACGCAATTGTTTGTTCCTGGAATTCCATCCTTTATCCCCTTCATAAAATATTTTCAATACATTATTTTCAACGATCACTTTTATTGCGCTTTTGTATTTGTCCTCCAGCGCACTAACCGCAACTGCCTCCGTACCGGATTGCGTAAGATAAAGATCGATACCATCTGAGATCTTTATGGCATTAAAATTTTCATTCAATGAGCGCACCTCTGCATTGGGATCTACCACCACCTGGTCCTGGGAAAAACAGGTCATTCCTAAAAAAAGTACAGCAATAAATAAAAAAAGTTTTTTCATATTTTTTTTATTATGATCTTTTAACAGAACCACCACTATTTACATTAACTTCTTTAATTACACCATCTCCTTTGAACCGGATAGCTCCTCCGCTGTTGGCACTTGCATTGAGTTCTTTTGATATTGATATTTTGATAGCAGCACCACTGGTTGCTTTAGCTGTGCAACTGTTTACAGTAAGATCAAAACTATTGAACATCGAACCACTGGATGAACTAATACTTATATCATTTACAGTACCGGATAATTCCATATCCGAACCGCTGCTTTGTTTTATATCCAGATTTTTTGCATTGACAGTACCTTTAAATCTACTGCCACTTGTAAACTGCATTTCTAAATCATCCTGGTTGAGAGATTCCATGATAATCACGTCAGCACCACCGGAAGCGTTGAGCTTTTTCAAAGTTTTAAATGAAACATAAGCTTTTAAATTTCGTTTTTCGTTTTTCCAGTTCAAACCGTTATTGTCAAAGTAGATCTTTAAAACACCATCTGTTACTATTGTTTTAAAACGTTCTTCGTATTTACTGTCAGAAAAACTTATAGCAATGGATTCTTTATTGCCTTCCGATAAATAAAGTTTGATACCATCAGATACAGAAACCGAGGAGAAGGAATTTTTAAGGACACGCGTTTTTGCATTCGGGTCATTAATGGCAGTTTTCTGGGCCAGGCCAGAAAAAGCAACGAAAAAACATAAGACAGAAAATAATAATTTCATAAAAATTCTTTTACAACATACGATTGAAAGAAGTAAAAGTTACAAAAATCGGATAATCTTTAATTTATTTACCCTACTGTCCCGGGTAGGTTAGCTTATTTCTATAAAATTCAAATACAAGAGCCTTTAAAAAATATTTCATGTGGAGTGGGATCATCTTTCGTTTTCTTTTTATTTTGTTCTCGCTTCGTCCTTCGACGAGCTCAGGATGACAGCATTTTTTAAGAAAAGTTTCTGTATTTTTACAATTCGTTCTTTTTTTTACTATCTGAATTTCCGGGGTGCTTTGTAAAAGGCTGAGATAATACCCGTATAACCTGCACAGGATAATGCCTGCGAAGGGAAGAGAAATTTTTTACCGGGCAACCCGGATTTTCAGAACAACTATATTTAGATGAGATTTTTTTTAACAGGCATGCTTGTAATGCTGTCAATTTGTGCATTGGCCCAGGGAACGGATACCTTGTATTTACCTCCCATAGAAGTTACGGCTGTAAGAGCTTCTGAAGAAACCCCGGTGGCGAAAACCAATATATCCCGCCAGGTGATTGCCAGGAATAATGCAGGACAGGATCTTCCTTTTATTCTTAACAGCACGCCATCTGTTATTGTAAATTCAGATGCCGGTAACGGTATTGGTTATACGGGGATACGTATCCGTGGAACTGATGCAAGCCGGATAAATGTAACTCTTAACGGGATTCCTTATAATGATGCGGAGAGCCAGGGAACATTTTTTGTTGATCTGCCTGATATAGCATCCTCTGCATCTAACCTGCAGGTACAGCGGGGTGTAGGCACTTCCACTAACGGTTCAGGTTCTTTTGGCGGAACCATTAATATCAGTACCAATGAAATAATTCAAAAAAGAAATTTTGAATTCAACAATAGCTTTGGTTCTTACCATTCGTTTAAAAATACTATTGTATTCAATAGCGGTATTTTTAAAAAACATTTTACTATAGATGCACGCTTAAGCAATATCCGTAGTGATGGTTATATTGAAAGAGCTGCAAGCCGTTTAAAAAGTTTTTTTACCAGCGCGGCTTATGCTGATCAGAATAATTCTTTTCGTATAAATATTTTCTCAGGCAAAGAAAAAACGTACCAGTCGTGGTACGGAATAAATGAGAATATGCTAAGTACAAACAGGCGGTACAATCCGGCAGGCACCGAAAAACCTGGTGAACCTTATGCAAATGAAACAGATAATTACACGCAAACCCATTACCAGGCTTTTTATAATCACAAATTCAATAAATCCTGGAAATTTAACCTGGCCTTATTTCTTACTAAAGGAAAAGGTTACTATGAACAATATAAATCAGCCCAATTATTAGCAGATTATGGTTTGCCCGACTATTTTATTGATACAACAATTATAAAAGAAACTGATCTTATACGGCGGCTATGGCTATCCAATGATTTTTATGGAAATATTTTTTCACTGCACTACACTCATAGCAAAAGAAATTTTCAATTAGGTGGCAGCATTAATAAATATGATGGAAATCATTTTGGACAGATCATCAGTGCAACAATACAACCCGCAGTTCCGGTTAATTTTAAATGGTACGACCTGGATGCAGTTAAAAAAGAATTTTCCATTTACGGTAAATGGACCGAAAAAATTTCCCCTCAATGGCAGACCTACATTGACCTACAGTCAAGAAGCGTTTCTTACAATATCAATGGTTTCAGAAATAATCCAGGTATTGAAAAGAATAATAATTACTTTTTCTTCAATCCAAAAGCCGGGATCATATATTATAAAAATAAAAACCGGATATATTTATCTTATGCGCATGCTTCCAAGGAACCTAACAGGGATGATTTTGAATCCGGTTCAACAAATCCTCCTCAGCCGGAAAAACTTCATGATATAGAAGCTGGTTTTGAAAAGCAATTTAGGAAAAGCCGGATGGAGATAAACCTGTATTATATGTTATATCGTAACCAACTCGTACTTACCGGCAAGATTAATGATGTTGGCGCATACACCCGTACCAATATTAAAAACAGCTACAGAACAGGGATTGAATTACAGGGTAATGCAACATTAACCAAATGGATCTCCCTGGCGGGAAATATAACATTCAGTGCAAATAAGATCAAGGGGTTCACAGAATATACAGATGATTATGATAACGGCATTCAACAACAAAATTCATACGCTCTTTCCGATCTCGCTTTTTCTCCCGCAATAATAAGTTCTGTATCTGCTACTGTAATTCCAATAAAAAATGTTGACCTGGTTTTTACATCAAAATACGTAAGCAGGCAATATCTTGATAATACTTCCAACTTATCACGCAGCCTTTCGCCTTATTATGTACAGGATGCCAGGATCAATTATACTGTTGACATGAAAAAAACCGGGAAACTCAATTTATTTTTCCAGGCCAATAATATTTTTTCAAATAAATATGAAGCCAACGGATATACATTCAGTTATTATTCAGGTAATAAATTAACTACTGAAAATTATTATTTCCCTATGGCGCCGTTGCATATTTGGCTGGGAGTGAACGTGCAGTTGAATTAGTCCCTCTCCTTTGGAGAGGGGTTGGGGTGAGGTATTTTGAATTTTGAAAAATTAGTTCCTAAGTTTGGAGAGAGGTTGGGGTGAGGTCTGTATTTTAAGTTAGCTTTTCATTTCCCTTTGCCACTCCGTCATTCCACCGGTAAGGTTTGAAACATTTTTAAACCCCATTGTTTCAAGCATCAGGCTTGCCTGCATACTACGTTGACCGGATTTACAATAACAGACTACCGTTTCATTTTTTAAACTTTCTATTTCTTCTGTCTGCAAAGTAAGGATCTTACCCAGGGGCAATAATGTTCCGCCAATATTAAACGCTGCATTTTCATCCGGCTCTCTTACATCTATAAGATTAATTTTTTCACCATCATCCATTCTTTTTTTCAGCTCATTAACAGTTACAGATTGCATACTTTTATTTTTAATTGATTTTTGTAGAATCTTCAATAATTTTCATTGCCTTAGTAAGCTTTACATCCATTAACTGGCCTGCCTGCATGTAAACGGGCTGATCGTCTTCTGTAAAACGGGGTGGACTTTGCCATTCAACAAATGAGCTCAATGTATCTGTAATATTAGGCTCAACAATAATTCCACCCAAACTTATTCCATGTTGCTCCAGTAAAATTTTTGCTTCACCAAATGAAAGCCCAATGAGATTGGGAACTAAGATACGCTGGTCATCCAGGCCACTTCCAATTATAAGATCGATCTTACTTCCCCAAGGCAGTTTGGTACCAGAGGTTATTTTATTTCCCCTGTATAATTGTTCAAGTACAGACCCTCTCATGAAATCGGGTTTGTAAATAGTATCCCCCAATGAAAGATGGCTGCGGCGTATTATATCCAATGCAAAATTTAATGTTTTGCCTTCTAAAGCAGGCATGTCAACCAATGGAAGAGTAACACGTGTTACTGTAAGAAATACGGTACGATTGATCTTTACAGTACTGTTAGGATCGGGTAATTGCTTTAATATGATCCCCCGTTTAGCAGTATCTATATATACCGAATCCTGGATGATAACTTCAAAACCCTTACTCTCCAGGAAACGGATGGCATCGGGTGTGTTCTTACCAATTACAGATGGAACCGTAAGGTATTGGCCATGCCGGGTAATCAGGCTTAAGAACTGCAGAAAAATAAATACCATTAAAGCAACGATGACGATCGCTGCTAATAAATTTACCCAGAAAGGCCTATGGGTTAATGATCTTAACAAATTAAAAAATTAGAGTTATGAATAACAATTTACATTTATTTAAACATTACTATCCGGTATAAGTTAGCATCTTTCTTTAAAACACAATTCCAGAGACCTTTAAAAAGAAGTATCTTTTAGGATAGGTTTTCTTTCAATCCACTTTTGTCTTGATACAAAAGTGGAGCAAAAAATCAAGGCTGCATAAAAAATACCTAAAAATTGACATCAGTGATTCTTAAATAGCACTTACCCGATCAAACATTCTTCTATTAAAGCGGTATAAAATTCTTTGAGCGTCCATCCCATCGCAATAACCTGCTGTGGTACTATGCTTGCAGAACTTTGCCCGGGAACCGTATTAATTTCCAGCATACAAGGCTGATTTTTCTTTTCCTCATAAATAAAATCAATCCTAACAATACCCCGGCAATTAAATACTGTGTAGGCTTTCAATGCTTCTTCGCGTACTTTTTTAGCAATGGATTCTTCTACAACAGCGGGAGTAATTTCTTCACTCGCCCCTTCATACTTTGCAGCAAAATCAAAAAATTCATTTTTAGATATAATTTCTGTTATAGGAAGTGTAATCACTTTTCCTTTATGACGAAATACACCAATAGTAAATTCTCTTCCACTGATAAATTCCTCTACCAAAACCTGTTCATCTTCAACAAATGCCTTTTCAATAGCCGATACAATCTCGCCTTGCTCTTTTACTTTACTTATTCCTAAACTGCTGCCTCCATTATTGGGCTTGATAAACAGCGGAAGGGTTAGGGTTTTCATTATCGCTTCCACATTTATAGTATCAGACCTGAAAATGTGTAAAGACCGTGCAACATGCATACCAGCAAAAGCTGCAACAGCAACAGTATATCTTTTATTAAAAGTTAATGCAGACGTAGCAGCATCACAAGAAGTATAAGGAATTTTGAGGCAATCAAAATAACCCTGGAGTTTTCCATCTTCTCCAGGAGTACCGTGCAAACCAATAAAAACCGCATCAAAAACTATTTTGCCCGTATCCGTAAGAATAGAAAAATCATTTTTCTCAACAGTGATCTTTTTGCCGGAAGCTGATTTATAAAACCAGCCATCAGGATGAATATCGATCACATAACAATCCCATAAAGAATTATCAATATTTTGAGAGATGAATTCAGCACTTTTATAGGAGATCACGGATTCGCCTGAATAACCACCTGTAACCAATGCTATTGCTTTTTTCATTATTGGATTTATGTTAGCAAAGAATATATATCCACTAAATTATTATTGTACATCCACACCATTATTTCCCGAATTCAAAACAAACTTCCAGCTGCCATCGCTTTGCCTTTTCCATATATTAACGTAAGTGCCATACAATGTTGTATCCACCGATTTTGAAAGTAAAGAATATATTCCATAAGTATATCCCATATCACCTCCTGATGAAACCACTGCATTATGCGGCTGCCAGGTAAGTGAATAGGAAGTGTCATTCTGCTGAATAAGATAATCAATAGCATTTGCACCCACTACCGGAAGCAGATCGGGTTTCAGCAAAACACCATTGCTGTCGATATATTCTATAAAGGCTGCTTTCATACCTTTCTCCCGGCTTAAACCGGAAAAACTTTTATCGGCATTTATCAGCTTAATTTTTTCCGCTGTATTATCCGTGTTGGCTTTTTTCACTTTACATGAGCCTGTTGAAAAAAACGCTGCCATAAAAAATAAATAAAACCTGCTCATCATTTAAATTATTAAGCTGTCTTAAAAAAAAAGCGATAGTATTTTCATACTCCCGCTTACAGCAATACTGCTAAAATAGGATAAACTTCATTGATCTTAAATATGAAGTTTTAATTTTTTCGCCATCAATTCTTCCACGGTTTCACGATAATCCTCATCAGGTACACAACAATCTACCGGGCAAACAGCTGCACATTGAGGTTCTTCATGAAACCCCTGGCATTCTGTGCATTTATTTGGAACGATATAATACATATCAACAGCAATAGGTGCCTGGCGTTTATCAGCATCTATTATACTGCCATCCATTAAATTATATGTTCCTTTAATTGTAGTGCCATCAGAAAGAGCCCATTCTACCCCACCTTCATAGATCGCATTATTAGGGCATTCAGGTTCACATGCTCCGCAGTTTATACATTCATCAGTAATCTTTATAGCCATCTATCGTAATTTTGATGCAATTTAATCATAACGACATGAATTTGCAACATCGAATTGATTTAATGGTTGCCTTGGGAGACTATATGCGATCAAATGAATCTGAATGGCAGGAAATAAAACAAAAAGCATTTCAGCATAATCCCTGGTTTATTCCGGAATTTATTGATTCTGCCATTAATGCTGTAACAGAAAACCTCTTAAATAAAACCTTGCTTGATAAATGGGCATCTTTTTATCACCTGGATGATAACATCCCTTCAAAAACTGTGGGTATCGTTATGGCAGGAAATATTCCAATAGTAGGATTCCATGATCTTTTATCAGTTTTTATCAGCGGCCACAATCAAAAAATAAAACTATCATCTAAGGATGATATTCTTTTGGATCACCTTATCAAAAAATTATACCAGCTAGATTCGGATACGAAAGAAAAGATAATAGTAGCAGAAATGTTGAAAGATTGTGATGCCTACATTGCTACCGGAAGTAATAACTCCGCACGTTATTTTGAACAATACTTTTCCAAATATCCGCACATCATCCGCCGCAATAAAACCTCAGTTGCAATATTGACAGGCAAAGAAACCGAAAAGGAACTTTTACAATTATCAGATGACATCCATTTGTATTTCGGATTAGGATGCAGGAATGTTACAAAAATATTTGTGCCGCAGGGATATGATTTTATTCCTCTTATCCGCAGCTTTGATAAATTTTCTTATTTTAAAGATCATCATAAATACAATAATAATTATGATTACCAGCTTTCTATAATGCTGATGAATAATGTATTTTATATGACAAACGGATCTACATTACTGGCTGAAAATCTGTCGGTTTTTTCAGCTATCAGTGTTGTGAATTATGAGTACTATTCTATTGATGATAATAACTTTAAATTAAAAGAGGAGGCTGACATACAATGTGTACTGGGCAAGGGTTATCTTCCCTTCGGTAACGCGCAATTACCTGGTCTTTTTTCTTATGCAGACAATGTGGATACAATGGAGTTTTTATTAACTTTATAAAGTACGAAGGTCTAACTAATTAATTGTTAAAGATGTCAGCAGGTAAAAACCATTTTGTCAGTCCATCGTTACTTTGCAGGTAAGGCATAAGATTTGAACACCTTATTGTTACCCCATAATAAAAAGAAATAAAAATGAAATTAAAACAAATTTTCCTGACAGTTTTTATCAGTGCAATTACTACTTTGGCAATAACCTGGGGATATATGAAGTATTTTAAAACAAGTAATACTTATGCAGGCCAGCTTACGGGTACAGTACCTGCCAATTATAAATATGTAGGTTTCGGAGACGGTATCATTCCGCCTGGGCCTGTAGATTTTACACAACCTGCATTAGCAGCTACTCCCGCCGTTGTTCATATTAAAACAAAGACCAATGCCCGGACTGCAAATAATGGTTTACCAAAAGTTCAGCGGCAGAATCCTTTCAGTGACCTGATTGATGAAGAAATGTTCAACCAGTTATTCGGCAATGGCAGAAGTGGTGCCACTCCAGAGCAAAGAGCATCCGGTTCCGGTGTTATAATCAGTGAGGATGGCTACATTGTAACCAATAATCATGTGGTAGCTAACGCAGATGAGATCAATGTTACCTTAAGCAATAAGCGCGTCTATAAAGCAAAGGTTATCGGATCAGATCCATCTTATGATCTGTCTGTGATAAAAGTAGAAGCAGCCGGTCTACCTTACATACTATATGGTAATTCAGATGAAGCTAAGATCGGGCAATGGGTATTGGCTATAGGATATCCTTTGAACCTTGAAACAACTGTAACTGCTGGTATTGTAAGTGCAAAAGCTAGAAGCCTCGGTTTGAACAGAGGAAGGGATGGTAATACTATTAATGGAGTAGAATCTTTTATACAAACAGATGCTGCTGTAAATATGGGGAACAGTGGTGGTGCTTTGGTAAATACTGATGGCAAACTTATCGGTATCAATTCAGCCATTGCTTCTCCAACAGGATATTACTCCGGCTACTCCTATGCTATACCGGTTAACATTGTTAAGAAAGTAGTGGATGATATAATGAAATTTGGTACGGTGCAGAGAGCCTATTTGGGAATTAAATTCGGCAATGCCGCTGATATGTCTGACGAAATAAAAAAAGAGATAGGAATTCCCTTATCTGCCTATGATGGAATATATGCAACAGATGTATTAACAACAGGTGGTGCTTACCAGGCGGGTATACGTAATGGTGACCGCATTGATAAAGTGAACGGCATATCTGTTTCAAGTGGCGGAGAATTACAGGAGCAGGTAAGCCGTTATAAGCCAGGCGATAAAATTCCGGTTACGTATATACGAAACGAAAAACCGGTAACTATAACGGTAACCCTTAAAAATAATGCAGGAAATTATGATATTGTAAAGAATGATGCATTGGATAAATTAGGTGGTGAATTCGGAACACTTGATCCTCGTAAAGCAAAAGAAATTGGAGTACCAGGTGGTGTAATAGTTAAAAGGATAACCAAAGGTGCAATTGCTGATCAAACCCGGATGAAGGATAGTTTTATTATTTTAAAAGTAAATAATAAAAACGTAACTAATGTGGATGAGCTGAGAGCGGCAATAGGTAATACGGGAACAATAACTATCAGCGGATTCTATCCTGGCTATGATGCGTTGTATGAGTATCCATTAAGTTTGGACAGGGAATAAAAAAAAATATATAAAATATAAAACCGCTTTAACAGGGCGGTTTTTTTTATTCATTTTTTTCTAAAACCAGGAACTCCCCGGGAGATAAATTTACAGGTATACTTTTATCTATTTTGTATTCTTTCTTTGTAAAGATTTCTTTATATATACCTGTCGCTGTTTCAGAAAATATATCCGAACTGAAAATTTCCCTATTTAAGTTTAAAATCACCAGCAAACTATCATTATTATTCATCCTTTCAAAAGCCAGTAATGATGTATCCGTATGTATAAATCTGAACTTTACATTAATATTATCTCTAAACACCCCGTTACTTTTACGAAGATCCAATAGTGTTTTATAAAAATCAGCCAGGCCTGCTTTTTCTTTCCAGTCAATTTCATCTTTTTCAAAAAAATGCAATCGCTTACTATTAGGCAATTCCTGGCCACTGTAGATCAATGGTATTGAATTTACAAACGTACAACTGAACACTGCCAGGGTTTTAGCATAAACTCCATATTTTTCAAACTCGGTTCCATTCCAGCTGTTTTCATCATGGTTAGTGGTAAAATACATACTCAGTGAATCGGGGAACTCTAAAAGGGTATCTATGAGAAGAGAATGTAAAGTATTTATACTTGTATTATTTTTTACAAAATTTTCTGTAGCATGCATCCATTTCCAGGCATAAGAAATATCGAAAACTTCCTGGTACTCCGGATTTTCTGTTTCAGCAAGCCAAACCAGGTTTTGTTTTACCGCATCCAGTTTTGTTCTGGCGTTTTTCCAGAATGCCAGGGGAGTCAAATGTGCAAGATCAGCCCTGAAACCATCTATATTAAAATCTTTTACCCAGTATTCCATTGCATTGATCATAGCTTTTTGTTCCATCTCATTAGTATGATCTATCTGGATCACATCTGTCCAGTCGTAAGGGGTTGCAAAATTTCCAACAGCATCTTTTGCAAAAAAATCAGGATGAGTGTATGTCCAGCTATTATCCCAGGCAGCATGATTTGCCACCCAGTCCAGGATAATTTTCATATTCAATTCATGTATCGCATCTACGAGTCTCCTGAAATCTTGTTTAGTGCCAAATTGAGGATTGATATCCTCAAAATCTTTTATTGAATAATAGCTTCCCTCAACGCCTTTCCTGTTTTTTTGCCCGATGGGATATACCGGCATAAGCCAGAGTATTTCTACACCCATTTCCTTTAAACGTGGGAGATGCTTCTGAAAAGCCTTAAAAGTTCCCTCAGTTGTAAACTGCCGGATATTAACCTCATAAATGTTTGAAGCACTTAAATAAGATGGTCTTTTGGATTTTATCATTGAATTATAAAATATACTTTAACTAATCTGTTACCTGCATTAAAAGTTATTCTATTGCAAGATTGTACCTTTGTACCTGATTTTTACCGATGAAGCAATTTACTATACCTTTTACATACCGAAGCTCCTTAATATCTGCAATCAAAAATAAACGCAGGCAGCAGGATAAAATGAAAAAAGATTTCAGTCCTACATTATTGGATTTTGGACCTTTGCAGATATATCTTTCCAGGCATTTTGGCTTTTGTTATGGAGTGGAAAATGCTATAGAGATCGCGTTTAAAACAATAGAGGAAAATCCGGGAAGGCGTATCTTCCTGTTAAGTGAAATGATCCATAATCCACAGGTAAATGAGGACCTTATAAATAGAGGAGTAAAATTTTTACAGGATACTTACGGAAATACTATTATTCCTTTTTCTGAATTAAATGAAAACGATATCGTTATTATACCGGCCTTTGGTACAACACTCGATATAGAAAAACAACTTATCAATATTGGTATATCTGTAGAAAAATACAATACAACGTGTCCCTTTGTAGAGAAAGTGTGGAACAGAAGTGAACAAATTGCCAAAAGCAACTATACAGTTATTGTACATGGAAAACCCACACATGAAGAAACCCGTGCTACTTTTTCTCATGCCGCTGCCAATACCCCTACACTTGTTTTAAATGATATGCAGGACGCTATTAAATTATCGGGATATATGCTGGGTGAAAAACCTGTCAATGATTTTTATAATGATTTTAAAGGCCGTTATTCTGAAAATTTTAATGCAGGAAGTGACCTGGAACGTATTGGTGTGGTGAACCAGACTACCATGCTCGCTTCCGACACACAATCCATTGCTGACTTTCTGAAAACTGTTATGATCACTAAATACAAATTAACAGATGAGAATACAGAAGAGAGATTTGCAGACACAAAAGATACATTGTGTTATGCTACCAACGACAATCAAAGCGCAGCATATGGATTACTACAACAGCAGGCAGATCTTGCCATTGTAGTAGGAGGATATAACAGCAGCAATACTTCTCACCTGGTAGAACTCTGTGAAGAAAAACTGCCTACGTACTTTATTGATTCTGCAGATAAAATAATTTCAGAAAAGGAGATCCTTCATTACAATTTTCATGATAAGAAGGAAATTAATTCAGTTGATTATATTCCAAAAAACATTCCATCAAGGATACTGATAACAAGTGGCGCAAGTTGCCCTGATGCTGAAGTGGAGAAGGTGATAAATAAACTGGTATCATTCTATGATATAGGTTTCTCCCCGGAAAAAATCATTGAAAATTTCAGCTAACTTTTTCAGGTATCATCTCCCTGATGAGTTTTAAAGCAAATTCCAACTGCTGGCTCATACTTATGTTGGTGTTGTCAAGCAGGATAGCATCCTTAGCCATGCGCAACGGACTTACCTCCCTGTTAGAATCTATATAATCCCGCATCTCCAGATTGCTTTTTACTTCTTCCAGAGTTATGTTAGGATTTTTATCGAATAACTCTCTGAAACGTCGTTCCACCCTAACAGCAATGTCGGCTGTCATAAATAATTTCAGATCAGCATTAGGGAAAACGGTTGTTCCAATATCGCGTCCATCCATTACAATATTTTTATTTTTCCCCATTAACTGTTGTTGTGCCACGGCAAACTTTCTTACATCTTTAATCGCAGCCACGTCACTTACTTTTTCCGCAATAACCAGGTCACGAATCACATACTCCACATTCTCATCATTCAAATAGATCTCTGACTGGTTTGATTTTTCCTTGTATTCAAAATGCAGTTTGATATTTTTTAAAGCATCTGTTACATCGTCCTTATTTGTCCAGTCCACATGATTACGCAAAAAATATAAAGTTATCGCACGATACATAGCACCGCTATCTGCATATATATATCCGAGAGATTTTGCCAGTTGCCGGGCAAGGGTACTTTTACCACAAGAAGACCAACCATCGATTGTTATGATAACATTCTTTGCCATTACACTGTAAAAATGGTTTAAAATAAAAACAAATCAAAATGAATTTTAAAACATAAAAAAAAACCATTTACAATTGTAAATGGGTTCACTTTAAAACTAATCTTTTAGGCTTCTGATTTTTTTTCTTTTTTCTTAGGCTCTTCTTTAAGCCTGAACTTAAGTTTTTGATTTTCGTTATCCAGTTCAGCTATCATAGTATCCCCATTTTTAATTGTCATATTTAATATCTCCTCAGCCAACGGGTCTTCCAGGTATTTCTGAATAGCACGATGTAAGGGGCGAGCGCCAAACTGGCTATCATATCCTTTATCTGCAATAAAATCTTTTGCTTCGGTTGATAATTCAAGTGAAAACCCAAGATTTTTTAATCTCAACATAACCCCTTTCATTAAAATATCAATGATCTCGAATATATGTTCCTTATTTAGGTTGTTGAAGATCACCACATCATCGATCCGGTTTAAAAACTCCGGACTGAATGTACGTTTCAAAGCTTTTTCAATGATAGCCTTGTTATTTTCATCCTGGTTTTCCTGGCGGTTAGCGGTAGCAAATCCTACACCATCTCCAAAATCTTTTAGTTGCCTGGCGCCTATATTAGACGTCATGATGATCATGGTATTTTTAAAATCCACTTTTCTGCCAAGCCCGTCTGTAAGCTGGCCATCGTCCAATACCTGTAAGAGGATATTATAAATGTCTGGGTGAGCTTTTTCAATTTCATCCAGCAGGATCACGCTGTACGGTTTGCGTCTAACCCTTTCAGTTAGTTGACCGCCTTCCTCATATCCAACATATCCCGGAGGTGCCCCTATCAAGCGACTTACCGTAAATTTTTCCATGTATTCACTCATATCGATCCTTATCAGGGAATCCTCACTGTCGAACATATGCCGGGCAAGAGACCGCGCCAACTCTGTTTTACCTACACCGGTAGGGCCCAGGAATATAAAAGTACCTATTGGTTTTTTGGGATCTTTTAATCCTACCCTGTTACGTTGTATGGCCTTTACTACTTTACTTATTGCCTCCTGCTGCCCCACAACGGCACCTTTAAGGTCATCTCCCATTCTGCGGAGCTTATCAGTTTCAGCCTGCACCATTCGTTTAACAGGTATGCCTGTCATCATGTGTACCACTTCAGCAATGTCTTCTTCTTCTATCGGGAAACGTTTGTGTTTACTTTCTTCTTCCCAATCGTTCTTTGCCTTTTCCAGTTGTTCCTGGTAACGTTTTTCCGTATCTCTTAATGAAGCAGCTTCTTCAAATTTCTGGCTTTTTACTACTTTATTTTTTTCCAGCTTAATATCTTCAATTTTTTTCTCGAGATCAAGTATGCCTTCCGGAACATTGATATTTTTAATATGCTTCCTGGCTCCTACTTCATCCAGTACATCTATAGCTTTATCAGGCAATAAACGATCGGTCATATAACGGTCGCTGAGTTTAACACAAGCTTCAATGGCTTCTGAACTGTAAGTGACATTATGATAGTCTTCGTATTTACTTTTAATATTATTCAATATCTCAATAGCTTCTTCCACTGATGGTTGTTCTACGATAACTTTTTGAAACCGCCTGTCGAGAGCGCCGTCTTTTTCAATATGCATCCTGTATTCATCCAGCGTAGAAGCTCCTATACATTGCAACTCCCCCCTGGCCAAAGCCGGTTTGAATATATTGGAAGCATCTAAAGATCCGCTTGCACCACCTGCACCCACGATGGTATGTATCTCATCAATAAAAAGAATTACATCCCGGTTCTTTTCCAGTTCATTCATTATCGCTTTCATTCTCTCTTCAAACTGACCACGGTATTTTGTACCGGCAACCAAAGCTGCCAGGTCAAGGCTTACCACTCTTTTATCGAACAAAACCCTGGATACTTTTCTTTGAACGATCCTTAATGCAAGGCCCTCCACTATTGCGGTTTTACCCACACCTGGCTCACCAATTAATATGGGATTGTTTTTCTTTCTCCTGGATAGAATCTGTGAAACTCTTTCAATTTCATTTTCACGGCCAACGATGGGATCAAGTGAACCATTTTCTGCAAGCCTGGTTATATCCCTTCCAAAATTGTCCAGAACGGGGGTTTTGGTTTTGGGGGCGTTGGCAGCGCTGCCTTTTTGTGATCTTGGCTGTTGTCCATATTGTTTGCGTTCCTCGTCAAAATCATCATCTTCATTAAATTCTGATTGTGGTGGATTGCTTGTTACAAATCCCAGTTCATTTTTAAAAATATCATAATCAACATCAAACTGGTTTAAAATCTGAGTCGCTATATTCTCCTTATTTTTTAAAATGGAAAGCATCAGGTGTTCGCTTTCTACTAATGCACTTTTTAAAGATTTTGCTTCCAATACTGTTATGCGGATCACTTTTTCTGCCTGTTTAGTTAACGGTAATGAGTTGATGTTGGCTATATTTTTTCCGGTTTTATCCTTTACTGCCATTTCAATTTCTTTCCGCAATTCATACAGGTCTACATTTAAGGATTTAAGGATCTTAACAGCTGTATTTTCTCCATCTCTTATTAATCCTAAAACAAGATGTTCTGTTCCTATAAAATCATTTCCTAATCTTAACGCTTCTTCCCTGCTATATGAAATTATTTCTTTAACCTGAGTTGAGAAATTATTATCCATTCTCTGTTATTTTAATTGTTACAATAATAACGAATATTTTTTTCTGTTAGTTTGCGATAAGTAGTGAATGTTGATATGTTGAAAAGTTAAGATTCTTCTCTATAACAGACATTCCTTTCATCATATTGTTCAAACTTTTTCTGTTAAATTCTTTTGTGCTGTGCAATAAAAAAAATAATAAAAAGACAGTGAATACTTCACACTCCCGATTTTTACTTTATTTTACAACCATTGCAAAAATTCACTTAATGAATGTCAAAATAGATACCAAAGAGAAATTCACTGTTATAACACCAAATATGCATGAATTCTCTGCTAATATGACAGATGATCTGGATGATTTGTTGCTTCCTTATCTTATTAAAGACATTCCGCATGTGGTTTTAAATTGCATGGAAGTTAAAAAGATAGATGAGAAAACGGGTGAAAGGTTAGCCACCCTGCAACAACAATTTTACGAAAAGAACGCTTCATTTATTATTTGTGAATTACAAGAAGGAATAGAAGAAATGTTAGACAACATGGAGTTATTAGAAATAATGAATATAACCAAAACCGAAAGTGAAGCCTGGGACATTGTGCAAATGGAGGAAATAGAACGGGAATTATCAAATGAAGATTGATCAGAAAAGATAAACAGGTTACCATGCTTGGATTAACAATACTAGGGAACAATTCTGCTTTACCAGCCTTCGGAAGAAATCCTACAGCCCAGGTATTGCAAACCCAAAATGAATTATACCTGATAGATTGTGGTGAAGGGACCCAGCTGCAGATGACAAAATTCAAAATTAAAAAAAGTAAGATCTCTCATATTTTCATTTCCCATCTTCATGGTGATCATTACTTCGGGCTGATAGGTTTGTTAACCAGTATGGGGCTTACCAATCGTACCGAAGATATTCACCTTCATGCACCTAAATTGCTGGAAGATATTATACAGTTACAATTGAATGTTGCGGCGACAGTGCTGCCATACAAAATTTACTTTCATCCTTTGGGTGAGGAAGGGATAATAGCTGATACCCGATCTTTAACTGTAGAAAGCTTTAAAGTGAAACACAGAATTGATTGCTGGGGTTTCCTATTCAGGGAGAAAAAAAATAAAAGAAGCATTGATCCCGAAAAAGCCAGGTCGTATGAAATACCCCCGGATTTTTTTGATCAGTTACAAAAAGGGCATGATTATATAAATAAAAAAGGAACGATCATCCCTAATAGTGAGGTTACTAAAGAGGGGCCTGCGCCAAAGAGTTATGCTTATTGTGGTGACACACTTTATCATGACAGTTTAATTGAAAAAATTAAAAATGTGGACCTGTTATACCATGAAACCACTTACCTGGATGCCCTGGCAGAAAGAGCTGCTTCCCGTTTTCACTCTACTACAAAACAAGCAGCTGATATAGCTATGAGAGGAAATGTAAAAAAATTACTGATCGGCCATTTCTCTTCCAAATATGAATTTCTTGATGAATTTCTCACCGAGGCCTCTTCTATATTTGTAAATACTGAACTTGCACTTGAGGGAGCCTGTTATAAGATCTAATCCTGTTTAATAATATGATTTAATCCATTACTGCTTACCCATAAATAAAATTCAGGAAACCATTTTTTCCAGGAGTATTCGTGGTGTTTGCCCCCAGGATCAACCACAGTATATATTAATGCACCGGACGATTTACCTAAATTCAATGTTACTGCATTCATTGAACTGATCATCTCTTCTCCTTCTTTTTCACCCATATAAAAAAAATACATTCCTTTCGCCTGGGGTGCCAACGTATCGGTAAGTGGTAAAATATCGGGGGCTATCCAGAATGCAGGAGAAAAAATTCCAGCTTTTCCAAAAACGGAAGGATATTTAAGGGCTGCATAATAAGATATTAAACCACCCATAGAACTTCCGGCAATAATTGTATTTTCTTTTGCAGAAAGTGTTCTGTAATTTTTATCAACAAAAGGTTTTAGATCTTTGATTATAAAATTAATGTACGCCTCTCCTTCCCCTTCTCCAAATCTTGCATTATTATATGGATTGTATTCGTTCAATCGATGCGGGCCGTTATCAATACCAATAACTATAGATGAAGTTTTACCTGCAGCAGACAGGCTGTCAAGGATTTCATCAACACCCCATTCTCCAAAACCGGAAGTAAAACTATCAAACAGATTTTGACCATCGTGCATATAAATAACCGGGTAGCGCTTTTTTCCGGAATTATAATCAGGCGGAAGATAAATCCAAACCGGCCGGTCTCTTCCCAGTTTACTCATATGAAAAGATGAATCGAGTAAATGAACATTTTTACTTGCCGTATGCATTTTCGGTGCCCGAACAAAATTATCTTTCCATCCCTCAACTGAAATTTGAATAATTGTATCTGAACTTAGATTTATGAACCTGTTATTTATATCTGTGCCATTATTAGTTGATTCAACTTTATCCCAGGAACCCCTTGTAATTTTAAATTCATAAATTCCCGATGGCAATTCTGATTTTTCATAAATAAGTTTTTCATCGTTTTTAAGAAAACCATAAGCTTTATCTGCGGGCTGCCAGTTATTAAAACTACCTGCAATAAAAAACGAATCTACATCCTGCACGTTAGGTACAATTAATTCAATTCGTAATCTGTACTGAGCAAAAATACCCTGGTATCCGGCTAAAAAAATTGAAATAAGATAAAGGAACTTATGCATTGATGACCGGGATATTATTTAAATAATTTTTAACTTCCATTTGAATACTACCACTTAAAGAAACTAAGGGCAGCCTTACTATATTTTCAATAATACCCAATTCAAATAAAAACGCCTTTGCACCTGCAGGATTGTTTTCTGTGAACATCAGGTTGTAAGCTTCCAGTAATTTATCATTGATAATTTTTGCATCTGCAAATTTACCCTGTAAGCAATATTGTATCATATCAGAAAATTCTTTCGGAAAACAATTTGCGGCAACACTGATAACGCCATCCATACCACAGGCTATTTGTGGCATTGCAAGAGCATCGTCTCCACTAACCACAAGAAAATCTACAGGCCTGTCACGCAAAATTTCCATGCATTGCTGCATATCACCACTGGCTTCTTTGATGCCTGATATATTTTCAACTTCATTGGCAAGTCTTAAAGTGGTAGCGGCACTCATATTTCTTCCGGTACGACCCGGTACATTGTACAATATGATCGGTACAGGAGAATTTTCTGCAATTAATTTATAATGTTGAAATAATCCTTCCTGGGACGGTTTGTTATAATAAGGGCTGGCACTTAATACAGCAGTTGCGCGTTGCAAAGGTAAATTTTGAAGCTCTTTTACCAGGGATTGGGTATCATTACTCCCCGCTCCCACAACAACCAGAACTCTGTTATTAACCTGGTCACAGGTAAAATTTATTATTTCTATTTTTTCTTCTTTTGATAATACAGGAGTTTCACCGGTAGTTCCCAGGGTTACAATATAATTTACTCCATTTTGTATAATAAAATCTATAAGCTTACCTAATGCTATATAATCCACATCCCGGTTTTTAGTAAACGGAGTTACGATGGCCACCCCGGTACCGCTTAACTGCTGTCTGATACTCATATTCTTTTTTTATAAAGTTATAAAGTAAAACAGGTCTTTAAAAAAAATGTCCCCACTGGTTTACAATGAGGACTCAATTATTATAATTTTAAAATCAACTATTTAAAACCCTTGATTTATTCAGATAATTATCATTTTTACTGTAGATAAATAAACAAGTACCATTCTTGATCTTATCAATTATTGGTTTGTTTAATTTCTCAGGCAATGCAGGACAACCCCAGCTTCTGCCAAGATATCCTTTTGTATTTATAAAACTTTCACTCACATAAGGTGCACCATGAACTACTACAGCTCTTTCCTCAGCTTTGTTATTAATACCATTTTCCAAACCTTTTAATTTCATCGAATAGCCATTCTTGCCTGTGTAAGTTGTTGATGTTTCATAAAACCCCAGGCTACTCTGATAACTTTCAGGAATATTAGAAAATTGATTTGCAAACTCTTTACCGGATTTCTGACCATGTGCCACATATGTATAAAAAAGTACTTTTTCATTTAGTACATCTATTACATACATTCTTTTTTTAGAAGATGGTTTTGTAAAATCAACTATGGTAATTATCCTGGTGTTGCCGATCTTCCCATTATTTACCAGGTTATCAAATCCTTTCATTGCATAATTGAATGCATCTTCAGAAAGGCCCATAACACTAAGATCCATATTATTATATAAAGCTGCAAAGTACTCAGTACGTGATACGATATTATTTATAACTGATGAAACAGGGTTATCAGAAGTTTTAAATATCAAAGGTTTAGTAGAAGAGAAGGCCACAGGTAAATGAAGCATAAATACTAGAACTGAAAAAAAGAATACATATACTTTCCTTGAGGTGAATTTCTGCATATTATTATCAGATTTTAATGTTTTAAAAACGATGGTAAGCAATTTATATTGTTGCTTTTTATGCCGCTTTTAAGTTTTTAATCGGTGGGAAGCAAATTTACAACAAAAGGCTTTTTTTGCATAGATAATACTGTTAAGCATTATACAATACTTTCTATATTTATATGTATAAACTTTTGTAAATCAATATATAAATAAAAAGGGCCCTGCAAAACAGCGCCCTTTTCGTATCATATGATTTTTATTATTTCTTGATTAACCTCATTACTTCTCCATTTGAGAAAGATATGATGTAAACACCTGAAGTCATTCCGCTTAAATTCACTTCCTGGCGGTAATTTTTTAAAGTTATTACTGCAACAGTTTTTCCGGTTACAGACCTTACATTAGCAACTGTGTTAAGCAATTTTGCATCATTAAAAATAATGTTGAATGATTGCTCAAACGGGTTTGGATATGCACTAACAATTACAGAATTGTCGTTATTATTTACAACTACAGTGTTACTGAAAGATGCTCGGCCATCTATATCAACCTGGCGCAATTTGTAAGTATTGATTCCATTTAAAGGAGCATAATCCGTTAATTCATAATTGCTACCCAAACTAAGATTGGTTCCTGCAACAAATCCTATCTTAGTGAAAGTTAACTGTGAATTATCTGAACGCAGGATCTCGAATCCTTTGTTATTTAATTCACCGGAAGTTTTCCATGTTAATTTTACTGAAGACCCTACCATTTTGCCGTCAAATGAAACCAGGGTTACCGGGGCTACAAAAGTTGCTGTTGCCTGTATGGCAAAACTGAAAGCACCTTCATCTCCATCCGTATTAGAAGCTAAAATAAATGCATTGAATGTGCCGGCAGTAGGAGAATTAAATCTTACTGTAAATGTAGTAGATGCTCCTGGAACTAATAAAATAGCCGGGGCTGTTATAACAGTAAATAAACTGAAGTTAGGTCCACTAATAGCAAGGGGTGCTGTAAGATCCAGGTTAGCGTTACCAGTGTTGGTTATTGTAAAGGTCTTGTCTAAATTTGTATTGATAGTTGTGGAGCCAAATATAGTTCCATCAACAGTAGAAGCGGTAGAATCAGGTGTAGTTATGCAAACACTATTACCTGAAATTAAAATATTTGCAAATGATCCTGCACAAGTACCAGCTACAGGAGCCCCGGGCGCTACAAAATTAGAAACAGGTCCGTTTAATGCAAAATTGAACAATGTACCATCTTTCGGCACGCAATTATCAGCAGTATCTCTTAATGTGGTTTCCGTAGGATTGCTTCCGCCGGCTATTCCCTGGTTAAACCTGTAATAAGCAAGAAGAAAAAATTCATCACCTGTAAGTCCGCAATTCATATTTGCAGAAATTTGTGCCTGAGTTCTTGCTACAGACCATAAACGTACTTCATCCATCAGGCCTCCGTAAAAACTACTTTGATTAAATGTACCCAAACGCAGGCTTGGTTCAACATAAGCTGGAGCAGCACCTGTAGAAACGAGAACTCCATTTTTATAAAGATTCATAACACCTGTTACTGAATCATATGTAACGGCCACATGTACCCAAACATTAGAAGGAAGAGGTGTAGGATCTATAACTGAACTAAAAAAAGGAGCATGACCTGCAGCCAGCTGGCCACCATTTATAAATAATGCGGTACCTGTACCCGAAATTATATTGGGGAAATTAAAGAACTGCGAAGTATTAATCCATACTTCTTTCGTATAACTGCCTTGTAAACGAACTGGTAAAAAAACACTGTCATTTACAGCATCAAAAGAAAGTGTCTGGCCGGTCGCCTGTGCATTTGAAGTTTTAAAAGAGGTAATTGCCAACAACAAAAAAGCTGCTTGCAAGAGAAATAATTTACCAGATCTAAGCCATACAGTTTTTAATGCAGTAAGTGAATGAGGGTAGATGTTTGTTTTCATATTTTTTCGAATTAATGTTTAAAAGGAAAATTAATGGATTTTTAAATTTTTATATCCAATAATAATTTATTAAAAAGGGTTAAAATTACATTAAAAAAGCTGCTAATTGTTGTTTTATCTGACTAAAAGCAAAAGGAGCCGATTAGACGAATAAAGTAAATGCGAAAACCATGCCGTCTAACTTAAATAAATTGATATTATAAAATTTCCTTTATTTAAGTAATTTGAACAATTATACTATACTGATGAAAGGTGTCACGAAAACCGGGGATAAACTATATTTTGAGAATCTTGACGGCCTTAGATTTTTTTGTTTTCTGGCTGTATTTCTATTTCATAGTTTCCATACTGAACAAGCCCATATAAAAAATTCTAGTGTTTATCAATTAGTTAAGCATGAGATCTTTGGAAATGGTTTTCTGGGGGTTAATTTTTTCTTTGTTTTAAGTGGTTTTCTTATCACTTATTTGTTGATACAGGAAAAGAAACTAAATGGAAAAATCAACGTACCCAATTTTTGGTTACGGCGGATACTGCGGATATGGCCCCTTTACTTTGTATGTGTGTTTATCGGTTTTGTTGTATTTCCCCTTGCCAAACAATTGATGGGAGGAGTTTCTAATGAGAGTGCTAACCCGTGGTATTATATTTTTTTTATTAATAATTTCGACTATATACAAAAAGGATTGCCGGATGCTACTGGCCTGGGCGTATTATGGAGTATTGCTATAGAAGAACAGTTTTACCTGGCATGGCCTTTAATATTGTCATTTTTTCCTATAAAAAAATTCTGGATACCCTTTTCCATAATTATAGCCGGAAGCTTTATTTACAGGGCATTGAACGATGTGCCCATTTTACATGAAATGCATACCTTATCCTGTATCGGAGATATGGCAATTGGAGCATTAGGAGCATGGCTGATCATTGAAAAGCCGGCTTTTCTGAAATATTTTAATGCTCTTAGCCGCATCAGGATAATTTTCATTTACTTCTTATTGATAAGCATCCTGCTTTTGAGAGATGATATACTGCTGAACAACTATTTTATCAGGATATTTGAGAGATCCTTTATTGCTGTTGTAATGTTACTTGTAATACTTGAACAATGTTACAGTAAGAACTCTTTTTACAAAATGTCTTCTTTTAGGATCCCTTCAAAACTCGGTTTGGCAACTTATGGACTGTACTGCTTACATTTCATAATTATTTCGGCTGTAATCGGTGTTACCGCTAAACTGGGTATCAATAAAAATTTATGGCAGGTGCTCTTTTTAGAAACAGGACTTGCATTATTTATTACAATAATAGTAAGCTGGATAAGTTATAAATATTTTGAAACCCCGTTTCTCACTTTAAAGGAAAAATTCAGTTATATCAAAAAGCATTAGAAGAACTAATTACTCATTCGTGATCCCCAGCTTTTTTGTACGTGTATCCCTAAACGGTAGACGAATTCTTATTGAACACTAAGAAAAGGAATAGTTCAGATACCGAATAGAAATTACTCAAAAAAACAGCAATCAAAGCTCTTTATAAAATAAATTAAAAATAATTAATTGCTTTACAGTAGTTTGAGCATACTTTATTAATGTAAGATGATTCATCACTAATATGCAAATCACCGAGATTATACATAATTTTGATCATATTTTTTTACCTTCGTACAATAGTATGCCAACCCTAATTTTGCATGAGTAAGACTTTAAGTGATGCGGCAATTATCAGGTTTTTAAAAGAAAGATATAATAGTACCGGCTTCATTGATCAACTTAAAATAAAATACCGTTCATTGATCGGCCCTTTTAAAGGTTTGATCAAAATGGTAGAACCTGGTGAAAAAGCTGGAGACATCGGATGTGGTTCAGGACAGTTTTTATTGCTTTTATCTAATTTCACAAAAGCATCCCACCTTTATGGATTAGAAATCACTCCCCGGCTCGTTGACAATGCTAAAAAATTGTTTTCCTCCCAACCCCCCGGAACTTATAGCTTTAATATTTTTGACGGCATTAATTTTCCTGAGGAAATTAAAGATTTGGATGTCATTTTTTTAATTGATGTACTGCACCATATTCCAAAAAAGAAACAGATCCCTTTTTTAAAAAACCTTTCTCTGGCAATGAAACCAGGCTCCAGAATGGTTTTAAAAGATATCAATGCAGCAAGTCCGTTTGTTTTCTTTAATAAGCTGCATGACCTTGTTTTTGCACTGGAAATCGGTAACGAAATAAGGATGGAAGCGGCAAAAATAATATTACAGGAAAATGGACTTGAAATCATCGAACAACACAAACGCAGAATGTATGTCTACCCCCATTACACGATCGTTGCAAAAAAATAACAGGATCAATACCTGGTTCATTTGTTTTTGCTTTGCCATACTTTCCATATATCCGGTTTACCGGAATTTTTATTATAGCAACGGGATCAAAACCTATGAACGCCATATTAATATTTTAGAAAAAAAATCAGAATTCTATAATCCCTGGCAATACAGGATACTCAGTCCGATGATAGTTGAAGGAATGTTGTTCATTTATAACAACACCATTGACCGGATTTACCCGATTGAAAAAAAATTAAATTTCACTATAAACAGCAATACCGGTACCAATGCAGAAACAGATCAATTCGTGAAATTATTGCACACACCAGGTGCAATGAAATACATGATCATTTTTATTTTTTTCCGGTTTATAGAACACCTGTTTATCTTTTACCTTGCCTGGAAATTATGGGCAGGTTTTGTCAAAAGTAAATGGCTGATCTTTCTTGGGATAAATTTTCTTGGCCTGGCACTTGGAAACGGGGTTACTGCAGCCGACCTCTCTTTTAATACTTATCTCGATATAATTTTGTACCTCCTTACTGCAAATATCATCGTGTTTAATCTTAATTCACGCTGGCTTATCCCTATTACCATACTGGCAGCATTTAACAGGGAAACAGGTATCATGATCCCAGCATTATATTTTATTTCCAAAACAGATCTCACAAACTTCAGTTTTATAAATTTAAACATTAAAAAAATCGTCTTCCCCGGAAGTGGAACCTGGTATTTCACTTTAATTTTATACCTACTGTTCTTTATAATATTTATAGGGCTCAGGTCGTTCTATGGTTATCAGCCTCAACAGGTATGGAAAGCAAAAGCAGGATTGCCCATGCTGAAACTTAACCTGATGAGTGTTACGGGGTTAAAAGCCTATATGGAATTAATAGGTACTTTCGGGGTACTGCCACTGATTATATTTTATAAATTTAAAAGTTTGCCTCATCTCTTAAAAAAATGGTTTCTCTTTTTAGTTCCTGTATGGTTTGCCGTTCATTTTATCTCAGTGGTAGCTTACCAGACCAGGCTATTCATGGTACCCCTCATAATTATCATGCTGCCTATGATCTTATGGCTTATTGAGAAAAATATAACGGAGGCGAATGATCAATCTAAAACCCCTCACCTTTAAAATGAAACAATATATTAAACTGATAAGGCCAAAAGACTGGGCTAAAAATATGTTCATTTTCATTCCTGTTTTTTTTGCCGGACAGATATTGAATGTTGATCTACTGGTGGAATTGATGGGTGGTTTTTTATGTTTTAGTCTGGTTGCAAGCAGCATCTATATCATAAATGATTACAGGGATATTGAAGAAGACAGGCTTCATCCTGTAAAACAAAACAGGCCTCTTGCCTCGGGATCCGTTTCTAAAAGCGCGGCCATCCTTATTTGTATATTATTTTTAATTACAGGATTTACAATAGCCTGGTTCATCAGGGATAAGTTTTTATTTGTATTACTTATTTACTTTTTATTAAACCTGGGCTATTCATTTGGATTAAAAAATATATCCATTCTGGACATTTTTATTATTGCTGTTGGATTTGTATTAAGGGTAAAAGCCGGTTCTGTTATAGCTTTCATACCTCTCAGCCAGTGGTTGATCATTATGGTTTTTCTGTTAGCTCTCTTTATGGCTATTGCCAAACGCAGGGATGATGTACTTATTAAGCTATCATCCGGAACGGATATGCGAAAATCAGTTAAAGGATATAATATCGATTTTATCAATGCTTCTCTTTCGTTGATATGTGCAGTAATAATCGTTTCTTATTTTATGTATACCTTATCAACAGAAGTAATGTTACGATACACCTACCGGCTTTATTATACCTGCCTCTTTGTACTTGCCGGTGTTTTCCGGTATTTACAGCTTATTTTTGTACAACAGAATTCGCAGTCACCAACAAAAATATTATATAAAGACAGGTTTATACAGGTAACCATTCTTTTATGGGTGATCAGTTTTTACATAATCATATATGCAAAGGATATCACGATTTTTAATTGATTTGAAGTGGAAAAAACAATTGCCTTTTTTGATTTTGATGGAACAATAACAAGGAAGGATACTATGCTGGAATTAATAAAATTCAGCAAAGGAAAAAAGAATTACGTGAAAGGGCTGGCAAGGCTTTCTCCCTGGATGATAGCTATGAAGACCGGACTGATTTCTAATACTCTTGCCAAAGAAAAAATGCTTTCTCTTTTTTTTAATGGAATTTCTTTAAGTGAGTTCAATTCAATTTGTAAATCATTTTCAGAGCAGAAACTTCCCGGCCTTATCAGAACAGATGCTATGGAAGCAATAGAAATACATAAAAAAAAAGGGCATGAGATTGTGGTTGTTTCCGCTTCAGCTGAAAACTGGATCAGAGACTGGTGCGATAAAATGGAAATACAATTCCTGGCAACCAGACTGGTAGATGAGAACAATATTATAACCGGAAAACTTAACGGAGCAAATTGCAATGGCCAGGAAAAAGTAAAAAGGATAAAAGAGGATTTTGATCTTTCTGCCTATAGTTCTATTTACTGTTATGGGGATACAAAAGGTGATACATTAATGCTTAGCATAGCTACACATCCTTTCTACCGATATTTTACAAAATAATTTATTTATAATTTTATTATTTTTTGAGAAAATGGTCTTTCACCTTTTGAGGATATGCTTAAAAAATATTCACCCTTAGCATATTGATCCATGTTTATGTTTTCTTTCTGAATACTTTGCAGATCTTTTACTTCTTTTCGAAGTATGATTTCACCTTTCGCACCATATAATGTTATTGCCAGTTCTCTGCCTGTACGAGAAGTAGAAATTTCAATACTAAGATCTTCCTGTACCGGGTTAGGGAAAATTCTGATAACTTCTTCTGGTGAAGTCCGCGAACTGCCTACATAAATCATAAGTGTGTCTTTGCCGGATGCACCTTTATTATCCAACACAGTTAACTCCACTTCATAAGTGCCTTGTTGCAAATTGCTAACGGAAGTAACAGCATTGGTTGTATTATCAAAAAAATACTGGGAAGGCCCAGATATCATAGACCAATTAAAACTTACAACAGAACCATCTGCATCAGTGGCACTGCCAGATATCGGAGTAAAATTAGCAGGTAAATAAATATTGATATCTTTTCCTGCATTGGCGGATGGGCGCTGATTGGGCGGTACCGGTGTACTCACGTTAACCTGCATTGTATCCCGTGCAAATGAACCATTGTTATCAGTTGCTTTTAATTCAAATTTATATATACCCTGTACAAGGTTTGTAATTGAAGTAATGGCAGTAGCAGGGTTGTTGATGAGAACATTTGCAGGGCCTGCTATTTTAGTCCACTGATAAGAAATTATATTTCCATCCGGATCTGTTGCAGATCCTGATAGGGTGGTTGTATTTAAGGGAAGTGTAAGATTTTGATCAGGCCCTGCCTGCACTGATGGAGCCTGGTTAGGTGGTACTCCCGGTCCAAATACTGTTACATTCATTACATCTGTTGCAGTAGCGCCATTGTTATCAGTTACTTCCAATTGAAAATTGTATGTGCCTTGCACTAATCCGGTTGCAGTAGCGATTGCTGAAGTTGGATTTGTTATTGATCCCGCTGTTGGCCCACTGATTTTTGTCCACTGATAATTTGTTATTGTTCCGTCAGGATCAG
>JBBJMM010000005.1:0-158551 GCA_037720515.1 Ferruginibacter sp. | reverse complement strand
TTTTATGAGGCCGAATGAACAGCATTTTAACCGGACAATAGTGATTCAAAATTCATCATTCATCATTCATCATTCAAAATTCATCATTACAAATACTTTATTTAAACGCATTCATACCAGTTACATCCATCCCCGTTATCAGTAAATGTATATCATGTGTGCCTTCATAGGTGATAACACTTTCCAGGTTCATCATGTGGCGCATCACCGGGTATTCTCCTGTGATCCCCATTCCGCCAAGCATCTGCCGGGCATCCCTGCAGATATTGGTAGCTACTTCACATGCATTTCTTTTTGCCATACTTACCTGTTGCGGAGTTACTTTTCCTTCGTTCATTAAAACCCCTAAACGCCAGTTTAATAATTGTGCCTTTGTTATTTCGGTGATCATTTCTGCCAATTTCTTTTGTTGCAACTGGAAACCACCGATCGGCCTGTCGAACTGTATCCTTTCTTTACTGTAATTTAATGCGGTATCATAACAATCCATGGCTGCACCGATCGCTCCCCAGGCAATACCATAGCGGGCTTTGGTAAGACAACCCAATGGCCCTTTCAATCCCTTAACATTAGGGAGAATATTTTCTTTTGGAACTTTTACATTATCAAAAACCAGTTCCCCGGTAGCACTTGCACGCAAACTCCATTTGCCATGCGTAACAGGAGTAGTAAAACCTTCCATTCCGCGTTCCACGATGATCCCTCTTATTACACCTTCTTCATCTTTTGCCCAAACAACAGCAACCTGGCTAAAAGGTGCATTGCTGATCCACATTTTTGCACCATTCAAAATCACATATCCGTCACCGTTATCTTTAAAATTAGTAAGCATATTACCGGGATCACTACCTGCATCCGGTTCAGTAAGTCCAAAACAGCCAAGCCATTCCCCACTGGCAAGTTTGGGAAGATATTTATTGCGTTGCTCTTCATTGCCGTATTGAAATATAGGGAACATAACCAGGCTTCCCTGTACACTGGCTGTACTCCGAACACCGCTGTCGCCCCGCTCCAGTTCCTGCATCATCAAGCCATAACTTATATAATCCATTCCTCCGCCACCGTATTTTTCAGGAATGGTAGGGCCGAAACAACCAATATCACCCAGTTGTTTTACAATTTGTTGTGGAAACTCCGCCCGCTGCGCATACTCTTCAATGATAGGAGAGATTTCTTTTTTAACGTAAGCGCGTACACTGTCCCTCACTAGTTTATGTTCCTCTGAAAGCAATTCGTCTACATTAAAATAATCAGGAGATTGAAAATTATCTGTTTTTACAGCCATAAATATTTTTTTAAGCCGGCATGCAGGTAGCACTATTGTACTTTGTTTCTATTGCATTATTAACTTATGCCGGTAATATTCCGGCAAAGATAATTCATTGCCCCACTGCGTTAACAATTTAGTTGTAATGGATTTTATAATACCACGGATGGTGGAGTGAGCTGGGTTAAGCTAAATACTACCGGCCTTGATCTGGCTTTCCAAACATATACTTCATTATATTGTTTGAATAGTACAACCGGCTGGGTCATTAATTTTTCCGGTGTATTCAAAACCGTTAGCTCCTATTTAAACTGGCAAAAAGCAACAATTACAGGCGGCAGTTCCACACATTTCACAGGTATATATGCAACTTCTCCTACAAATATTTATGTAGTAAATAGAAGTGGAGAAGTTATTCAGATCTGTCAATGGAGGAAATAGTTTTGCCTTTTTGAAAAAATTAGGAAACTCATTTACTGATGTTCATTTTTTAGATGATCTGAGTGGATATGTTAGTTACTAAGGGAATATTTTTAAAACTATTGATGGAGGTTTAAACTGGACACAGGTAGTTACTTTGGCAAAAGGATCACTTATTGAATTGCACTTTACTGACGCGGATCACGGCTGGGCTTGCGGAGATAGCGGTTTGATTCTCACTTATAAAAAATAAATTTATATTATCTCACTTAAGAATCCCGCCATTTCACTCTGGTATTGTATTGCAATAGTTCTTGCCTCCTGTGCAAAATTCTCATCATCGCCTGCATAAATAATAGCACGCGAAACGTTTACCAGCATGCCAACATCTTTATTCATTGCAGTGTTTGAAACATCATGTAAACTGCCACCCTGGAAACCAACACCCGGCACTAATAAAAAATGCTCCGGGATGATCTTTCTTATATTTTCCAGTTGCTGAATTTGTGTTGCACCGGTTACAAACATCAGGTTATCTGGCGAACCCCACTTACTTACTGTGCTGATCACTTTTTCATATAAAAAATTATTTTCATTGCCTGCCAGTTTCTGCATTTCAAAATCTGCTGCTCCTTTGTTACTGGTGAGTCCCAGTACGATGGTCCATTTATTTTCATATTCCATAAAGGGGCGGATGCTGTCTTCACCCATATATGGCGCAACTGTTATTGCATCGAAACGGAGATTCTCAAAAAAAGCCTTTGCATATTGCGAAGAAGAATTTCCAATATCCCCACGTTTTGCATCTGCTATTTTAAAATGTGTTTCGGGGATATAATTTACAGTTTGCTCCATTGCCTCCCAGCCACGCATTCCCATAGCTTCATAAAATGCAGTATTGATCTTATAACTTACACAAAGATCTTTAGTAGCGTCAATGATCTGTTTATTGAATTCAAAAACAGATTTACTGCTGCTGCGGAGATGTTTAGGAATTTTTGAATCGTCTGTATCCAACCCGATACATAAGTAGGACTTTTTTTGTTTTATCTCTTCAATTAATTTCCTGCGTTCCATTATTTAAAATTACTGGTGAATAGCGTTTAATTTTTTTATTCATTCTGAATAAAAATAAATGAATTACAATCTCTCTTTCATGATCCTGGCTATGGAATGGGCTCCCGGGTCTTCTCTTTTCTGAAGATTACTTATTATGGATTGCTGATCAGTTTTACTCATGTTCTGACTTAATTTAAAAACATTATCAAAAGATTCAACAGTGATCTCAAATGCACTTATGGCTTTAACCAGTTTGGAAATATAGGCTTCCGGCAATTTGGAAAAAGAGGCCGGGCTATCAGGGCCTTCATACCTGTCAGTGATTCTTTTCACTGCTTCAACTGTAGCAGCTTCATCTTTAAAACGGATCTTACCTTTAGCATGAACGGTCATATAGTTCCAGGTGCTGCCTACATTTTTTATCTCATACCAACTGGCGCTGACATGAGTATGCGGGCCATTGAATACAACCAATACATTTTCATCTTTTAGAAATGCAAGGTGATGATCGGTGTTTTTCATGAGATGCCCGATAAGTTTTATCCGGTCATCCTCTTCAATAATCTCCAGCGGAATGTGGGTAGCTACGGGATATTCTTCTCCTTTTCCAGTAATAACAGCAAAATAATTTGCTTTTATGAAGGCAATCACTTTTGATTTGTCCGGCTCTGTAAAATAGGGGAGTTTGTACATTTGGAAATATTGTTTTTTTATTTTAATCACGCTTCGTCCTTCGATAAACTCAGGATGACAGCAGCGTTTTCTTTTTATTATGTTCACGCTTCGTTCTTCGACTCCCGATTGCTATCGGGACAGGATGCCAGCATTTCAAATTTTCTTATTCATAACTCATAATTCTTAATTCAATCCATTAAATCATTGCTTTTGTAATTCAGTTAATATCATCATTTCCACTTCTTCCTCCTGCCACTTTTCTTCAATACCAGGAATGTTCATTATTTTATCCATGATTGATTGTTGTTTACTGCCAATTTCTTTTGCTTCACTGTACCTGATGTGCGGACTAAAAGTTACCATTCCATAAGCCGGGGTCCATTTATCAGGATGTTTGGAACTGAATTCAGCTTCAATCTTTTTTTGCAGTAAAAATTGTTTGTCTGCAACTTTATCTCTCATCTCCACAAAATTATTTAAAGCAAGTTCAGCGATCGCATCGGCATCTGGTTTTCTAAGTTGTTGAAATTCTTTCAGAATATGTTCCCAGTTTTCAGCATATTTATCGATGAGGGAATTTAACACAGAACAATCTTCAAACCCACAATTCATTCCCTGCCCGAAGAATGGAACTATGGCATGTGCTGCATCACCGATCAAAGAAAACTGATCTTTTCTTATCCAGGGATAACATTTGATGGTTACCAAAGAACCTGTGGGATTATCAAAGAAATCTTTTTCCAGGTTTGGCATAAAAGCGGAGACATCGGAAAATGTTTCATTAAAAAATTCTCTTACTTTTTCTTTTGTATCAAGTGATTCAAATGAAGGGTTGCCTTCAAACGGAAAAAACAAGGTGCAGGTAAAGCTGCCATCTGTATTTGGCAAAGCTATCAGCATATAGTTTTTCCTGGGCCAGATATGTAAAGCATTTTCTTTTAAAAGAAAGGATCCATTTTTATCTGCTGGTATGTTCAATTCCTTGTAACCAAAATCAATGTAAAACTGGTCATACTGAAACCGGTCACTTTGTAACTGGTGCGTAAGCCTTGCAGCAGAATAAGCCCCATCACTTCCGAAAATTATATCCGAAATCTCTGATTGCCCATCTTCAAATACCAATTCGTTTTTCTGCCAGTTTATATGCTGCAATTTCTTTTCAAAAAAAATAGCTACTCCTTTTTCTTCTGCAAGGTCCATCAGTTTCATATTTAACTGCGCCCTTGATACTGAATTAATAAACTGCCCTTTTTGTCCATAGGGCTGATAGGTAGTATTGCCATCAGTGCTGTGCATTTCCCTGCCATGCATCGGAATGGCGATCTTCCTGATTTCCTCCATAATGCCTACTTCCTCCAGGGCTTTTATTCCCCTGTCACTCAAGGCAAGATTAATTGATCTTCCTGCAACGGTATCGGCTAAACGCATATCTGCCCTACGTTCAAAAACGGATATTTTATAACCCCGTTTCGCCAGGTATATGGATAGTAAGGAACCAACCAGACCCGCTCCGATAATACTTATTTTCTTTTCCATTGAATTACTGTATCATGCAGTTATTTAAATTTCCTAAGCATTTCTCCAAATGTGTATACATCTTTAAAAGTATTGTATAGCGGTACAGGAGCAATTCTCATAACATCAGGTTCTCTCCAGTCTGCTATGATACCATGTTTTTTTAAAGCTTCAAATATCCTCTTTCCATCGTGTAACATAAGAAGTGAAACCTGGCACCCTTTCTCTTTTTCAGTTAAAGGAGAAATTATCTCCATAAACTTTTCATCAGACTTCTCATTAATATCTGTAAGTAAGTATAAAAGATAATCACTGAGTTGCTGTCCCTTGTGTATTAAATTTTGCATGCCGGCTTCTTTAAATATTTCCAGTGAAGCTTTGTGTGCAGCCATGCTTAAAACGGGAGCATTGCTAAGCTGCCAGCCTTCTGCAGAAGAAATAGGTTTGAATTCCTTTTCCATCTTAAAACGGGAAGTTTTATCATGTCCCCACCATCCTGCCAGCCGTTTTAAACTATTGTCGGATATATGTTTTTCGTGTATAAAAACACCAGCCACACCACCGGGTCCGCTGTTAAGGTATTTGTAACTGCACCAGCAGGCAAAGTCAACATTCCAGTCATGCATTTTTAATGAAATGTTTCCTGCAGCATGGGCCAGGTCAAATCCACATTTTGCCCCTGCTTCATGCGCAGCCTTTGCTATAGATTCCATATCGAACACCTGGCCGTTATAATAATTTACTCCACTGAACAAAACCAATGCAACAGAATCGCCATGTTCTTTTATGGCATCAATGATAGTACTGTTGCTAATGAAAAACGATCCTTCTTCTGGTTTTATCTCAATGATAGCTTCTTGCGGATCAAAGCCATGTAATGCCACCTGGGAAGCCATTGCATATTGATCAGAAGGAAATGCCTTTGCTTCACAGATTATTTTATAACGCGTTTTTGTTGGCCTGTAAAACGTTGTCATCAGCAGATGCAGATTTACAGTAAGCTGGTTCATTACAACTATCTCTTCCCGTTTTGCCCCAATGATATCGGTTAATAAATCAGGGAACAATTCATGATAGCTGAGCCAGGGATTGCGTGCATGGAAATGGCCTTCCACACCATAATTGGCCCAGTCTTCCAATTCATTTAAAACATATTCCTGTGTGGTTTTAGGTTGCAGTCCCAAAGAGTTTCCGGTAAAATAAATACACTCTTTGCCATTGACATAAGGAATGTAAAATTTTTCCCTGAATGAATTCAATGGATCCTGCCTGTCAAGTTCTTCCGCAAATTCAAGGCTGTTCTCAAACTTCATATCAACTATTATATTCGATTAAGGGTTTACTGAAATTATATCACAGCAATAACTTTTAATTCTATAGCTATTGGTGTGGGCAGACTTACCACTTCCACTGTGGTTCGGCACGCCTGAACTTCTTTAAAATAATCACCATAAATTTTATTGTAAACAACAAAATCCTTTTTCATATTGGTAAGGAAAACCGTTACATCAATTATATTTTCCCATTTGCTTCCACTGGCTTCCAGCACCGCTTTTACATTTGCAAATACAGAATGGCATTCGGCTTCAAAATCATATTTCAGAATGCTCCCTTTTTCATCCAATTGTAATCCCGGAATTGAATTATCCGTTGCATTGCGCGAACCGATACCGGAAAGAAATAAAAGGTTTCCTGCCTTACGGGCATGCGGATAAGATCCTAAGGGTGCAGCTGCTTTTTTTGTATGTATGATGTTATCCATTTTAGAAAAATTTGAATCATTCATTTATATTTCAATACAAACATTTTTTGCTTCCGTAAAAAATCGCAATGCTTCCCATCCGCCTTCCCTGCCCACTCCACTGTTCTTCACTCCTCCGAAAGCAGTTCTCAGATCTCTTCTCAGCCAGCAGTTGATCCAGATGATGCCTGCCTCCACTTTTCCAGCCACAAAATTTGCTTTTGAAATATCCTGGGTCCATATCGTGGAAGACAGTCCGTATTCAGTAGCATTGGCAAGTGTAATGGCTTCTTCTGTAGTATTAAAAGATTGTAAAGTAACAACAGGGCCAAAAATTTCTTGTGTATTTGTTTTACAATCTGAACCTAAATTTTCAATTATAGTAGGTTCTATAAAATAACCTTTTGCCAGTTTACCTTCCAGCCTAATTGCATTGCCACCACATAATATTTTCCCTCCTTCCTGCTTTGCTGTCTCAATTGCATCAAGAATTTTTTCATAATGTACTTTACTTACAATGGCTCCCTGGCGGCTTGAATCTTCCATAGGGTCTCCTACTTTTAATTTTACTGTTCGTTCAACAAATTCTTTTTTAAACCGATCATACACAGAATTTTCTATTAATATGCGGCTGCCGCATAAACATATCTGCCCCTGGTTACTGAATGAAGAACTGATTGTTGTTTCCATCATTTTTTCCCAGTTACAATTTGCAAATATGATGTTGGGATTTTTTCCACCCAGTTCCAGTGATAACTTTTTAAACATGGGCGCTGCAACCGAAGCGATATGTTTTCCTGCACGGGTGCTGCCGGTAAATGAGATCGCTTTTATCAACAGATGTTTTACAATTGCTTCTCCACATTTTTCACCGGTACCATGAATAATATTTAAAACTCCATCCGGTAATCCGGCCTGTTCACAGATCTTTGCAAGCAGGTATGCGGTAACGGGAGTAACCTCTGAGGGTTTTGCAATTACACAATTACCGGCTGCAAGGGCGGGAGCAATTTTCCAGGTAAATAAATATAAAGGTAAATTCCAGGGAGATATACAACCCACTACACCTATGGGTTGCCGTAAAGTATAGTTAATAGCCTTGTCTTCCATTGTATGGCTTTCTGCAGCAAAATGCATTATCCCTGTTGCAAAAAACCGAAAGTTTGCAGAGGCCCTGGGTATATCAACTTTTTTACTCAACCAAAGTGGTTTTCCATTGTCATTGGTTTCAGCAGTGGCAAGTGCAATCAAATTTTCATCGATGAGGTCTGCAATTTTGTTCAGTACTTTAAATCTTTCTTCAGCAGATGTTGTACTCCAGGAATTAAAAGCTGCACGGGCAGCTACTACAGCAGCTTCCACATCTTTCTCATTACTATCCGGTATCATTCCGGAAAGGTTACCGGTTGCAGGATTATAATTTTCTATGAATTTTTTATCGAGAGGCCCTGTAAACTTTCCACCTATAAAATTTTCAAGGTGATGAGGGATTTCCAGTTGCATTTGCTAAAGGTAATTATTATAAAAAAATTACTGTAATTTTCTGAACTAAATCAATGTTATGGCTATTGCATCTCCTTTCAATTTAAAAAAATGGATCAATGATCACAGGGACCAGTTAAAACCTCCTGTGGGTAATCAATGTATATATAAAGATGCAGAGAATTTTATAGTAATGATAGTGGGAGGACCTAATTCACGAAAGGATTACCATTACAATGAAAGCGAGGAATTGTATTACCAGGTAGAAGGGAATATAATATTGAAAATAATTGACAATGGCCAGCCACGGGATATAGCCATCAATGAGGGGGATATGTTTTTGCTTCCTCCGAAAACTCCACATTCTCCACAAAGAGGCCCGGATACTGTTGGACTCGTAATTGAAAAAGTGAGGGAAGAAGAGGAAGATGGATTTTTGTGGTTCTGTGAAAATTGTGGCAACAAAATATATGAAGAACATCTACATGTTTCAGATATTGTAAAACAATTGCCGCCGGTTATGGAAGGCTTTTATTCCGATGAACAAAAAAGAACCTGTGATAAATGCGGCTCAGTTATGTCGCCGCCGGTAAAAAAAGGATAAGTTATAGAACGCAGATTTTTAAGATTTTTATGATAAGGAATTAAGATGACTACTATTTACATCCTTATTAGTATTACTGCATTTTACATCCTTCTATTAAATTAAAAAATCTGTAATCATACAAATCATTGTGATCTGCATTCCACAAAATTGAAAATAGATATACATACACACATCATGCCTGCCAGCATACCCGACTGGGTGAAAAAGTTTGGCTATGGAGATTTTATTCATTTGGAACAGCGCAACTGCAAGGCCTGTATGATGAAAGGGGATAAGGTATTCAGGGAAGTGGAAGAAAATTGTTTTGATGAAAAATTACGTTTGAAGGAAATGGATGAAACAGGTGTTCATATACAGGTGTTATCAACCATTCCTGTTTTATTCAATTACTGGGCTAAGCCAAAGGATGGTTATGAAACCTCCCGTTTTTTTAATGATCATCTAGCCGATACCGTTAGTAAAGATCAAACACGTTTTATGGGACTGGGTACAGTTCCTTTACAGGATACTGATCTTGCTGTTACGGAAATGGAAAGATGCGTGAATGAGTTGAAATTGCCCGGACTTGAAATTGGTAGCAACATCAATGGAATCAATTTAAATGATGAAAGATTTTACCCTTTTTACAAACGGGCCGAAGAATTAGGTTGCTCTTTATTTGTGCATCCATGGGAAATGATGGGAGAGGGGCAGATGCAAAAGTACTGGCTGCCCTGGCTGGTTGGTATGCCGGCGGAAACGTCCCGCGCAATTTGTTCCATGATCTTTGGCGGCATATTTGAAAAGTTTCCTTCTTTAAAAGTAGCCTTCGCCCATGGCGGTGGTTCCTTTCCTTTTACCCTTGGCAGGATTGAACATGGGTATAAAGTAAGGCCCGACCTGGTGTCTGTTGATAACCCGGTATCTCCCGGAGAGTATCCCGGCCGGTTCTGGATTGATAGTCTGGTACATGATGAAAGAGCCATGCAGTTTATCATAGAGGTTATGGGCGAAGATAAAATCTGCCTGGGTAGCGATTATCCTTTTCCGTTAGGAGAGCATATTCCCGGCGACCTTATTGAAAAAATGCAACTTGCTGATAAGGTCCGTGAAAAACTTCTTTTTAAAAATGCCCTTGCCTGGCTGGGTGTTTAGAGTTAGAAATTAGTATTAAGTATTCAGTATATAGACTAAGTATTGAAAACTCTTTTCTGAATACTATATACTAAATACTGAATACTGGATTTTTGTCCCTTTCACCTCGTCCACACTACAATCTTCTTAAACCCTGCAGCTTTCAGGAATTGTTCAATTACGAACCTTGCTTTACTGTCAGCTTTTTCAAGCAGGTTCAATCTGCCGGCTTCTGCAATAAGTTTATTCCGGGCAGATATTTTTAATAACGTTATTTCTTCATTGCTCCATTTCCCGAATTCATAAAAAGTTTCAATTCCTGATGGATTGATAATTACATCCCTGATCACTGCAGCAGGCAACTGGATGTACACTGAATCATCTTTTACAAATACATTTTTGTCTTCCAGTTTTATAAGGTCTATTCCTGCAGTTACTTTTCCTTTTATTATCAATACGATCTCTCTTTTTGCAGCAAAAACTACAGCTGCAGGAGCTGTTGAATCTACCACTACTTCCTGGAATAAGGCAGCCGTATTCAATTCTGCAATGGTTTTAATTTCTTTAATTACCAAAGGCGTATTATCTATAAGTAAAGATTTGGAAGTGAACAAACCTTTAAAAACATTTAACCGGTTTAAAAGAAATATAAAAAGGATAAGTGCCAGTAATAATAAAAGCGGTTTTTTTATCAGTCGGTAGATCAGTCTTATCATCAGTTACCGGTTATAGGTTTATCATAACTAAGAATAATTTTTGTAAAGCCGAGTTGTGTAAACACACGGGATAGCAATAATTGAGTATTGATTTTAGCCTGATCAATAATACCCAGTTCCATACCACTTTTTATGATCTGATTTTCTGCCTGTACGAGTAAGCCATCTCTTTCTTTTCCGGTAAAAGGATCACGGAATAATCCCACTTTTTCAAAAGCAACTTTTATTTTTTCGGGTGGAAGGTTTACTGAAAGTATTTTAGGTGTAGGCAAATGAATCGTAATGGTTTTTCCAGACCGGCTTACATCTTTTTCTGTTATCCCTTTTAGGTCAATTCCTGCTTTTACAATTGCTTCACAAGTGATCAGTATTTTTCTTTCTCCGGGTTTGAACCAGGTTTTATTATCAGTTGCCTTAACAACTTTTGTGATTGTATATTCTACTGTCCCCAATTCCTCTGTTTGTTGTAATACGGAAACTATCTCCTGTATACCTTCTTTTTTTTTATTACATCCTGTGAAGAGCAGTAAAAAAAATAGTAATTTTAGGTAATATTTCATTGGGTATATTAGCTATTATTTTACTAGAAAATTAATGTGTAATTAGTAATTTGTAATTAGGTTTTCAATTTATTCGGGTATACGGTATAGCGTCAAATGGTGGATCGATGAAACATATTCTTCCAACAAATTCCAAATTCCAAATTCCAAATTCCCATTTCCTAATTCCTTATTTCAACCAATCTCCTCGGGCGTCTCAATCTCTTCTAAGATTTCCTGGATCTCTGTAACCGGCATATTAGCATTGCGCATGGAGATACCTCGGGCAGCATTACCCGCAAATTCACGAAATGCTTTTTTTGAAACTTCATCATCACTCAGCATCATAGGAACCCCAATATCTCCTCCTTCCCGTATACTTTGTATCAAAGGGATCTGTCCCAGCAAGGGAATGTCAAATTCTTCTGCAAGATATTTTCCCCCATCCTTTCCAAAAATATAATATTTGTTCTCAGGCAATTCTGCCGGAGAGAAATAACTCATATTCTCTACAAGTCCTATAACAGGCACTTTCAATTGAGCCTGGCTGAACATGGCTATCCCTTTTTTTGCATCAGCCAGTGCAACTGTTTGAGGCGTTGTTACAACGATCACACCCGTTACAGGCACCGTTTGAACCATGGTAAGATGAATATCCCCGGTGCCCGGTGGCATATCAATAACCAGGTAATCCAGTTCACCCCAATCCACTTCACTAACAAACTGTTTGATCGCACTGCTAACCATAGGCCCCCGCCAGATCACAGCCTGCTTCTCATCGATGAGCAATCCAATGCTCATTACTTTTATACCAAATTTTTCAATAGGAACGATAAGGCCCTTACCTCCATTGTCTTTCATCATTGGCCTTTCTCCACGAATACCAAACATAATATGCTGGCTCGGACCATAAATATCGGCATCCATAAGTCCTACACTTGCCCCGCCCTCACTTAAAGCTATTGCCAGGTTAGCTGCTACTGTACTTTTACCTACACCACCCTTACCGCTAACAATTGCAACAATATTTTTTACTCCGTTTAAAATAGCTTTATTATCATGCCTGTTTGTGGAGGTATTGCTTGTAAAATTTACAGTTACTTCAGCTTCTTTATTCGCCAGGATCTTCACTGCGTTTATACATGCATTTTTTATCATTTCTTTCAGCGGGCAGGCTGGAGTTGTAAGTATTACAGTGAAAGAAACTTTATTTCCTTCTATAATAATATCCTTTACCATATTCAGGGTAACAAGGTCTTTTCCTAAATCCGGCTCCTGCACGTTGGAAAGGGCTTTTAAAATATCTTCTTTTGTCATCGTTCAATTATTTGTTAAAAAAACCATTTCATCTGCGAAATTAAACATTGATGGCCGTACTTTGTTTATCAAAAAGTGATTATTCGTACTTTAGGGGGATCATTTATTTCCAGGTAGTTTGTTGCCTGGATAACTGATTATAAGTGCTGTGGTCTATTGATTCTTTACCAAAACCATTTAAATAAAAAAGATCTCCGCATCTAAATATGAATAAAGTTTTACTATACGTTTTTATACTTTCTTTTTTATTCCCGGTTTCTGCAAAGGCACAATTTGAAACATTTAAAGATTCAGTGGTTCAGTTATTCGGGGTGGTGATGACAGCTGACAGTCTCAAAGGCATTCCTGCAGTAAGTGTTGTAGTAAAAGGCCAGAACAGGGGAACCATTACCAGTGACCGGGGTGTTTTCAGCATTGTTGTTTTGAAAGGGGATCTTGTTGAATTTACCAGCATAGGATTTAAACCGAAACTGGTTGAGATACCTAAAGACCTTATAGGAAACCAGCATAGTATAATTCAGCTGATGGTGAATGATACTATATTTCTTCCCGCCACCATAATTAAACCGCGTATCAGCAGGCAACAGTTTAACCGGGATTTTGTAAATACTAAAGTGCCTGATGATGATATTGCTGTGGCACGTTCTAATAATAATGAAGCCACAAGAAGGCTTCTGATGGCAAATATGCCTTCAGACGGGCGGGAAGCCTCCTCTCAGTATATGCGGCAAAGTGCTAATAAATTATATTATTCCGGCCAGGTTGCACCCCAGAATATCTTCAATCCTTTTGCCTGGGCAGAGTTTGTGAAAGCCTGGAAACGGGGTGATTACAAGAAAAAATCCTATTAATTATTTAAGAGTGTTCAACTAGTAAGTACGTACACACTTACATTTGTGGTATGCGTATATTCTTGACCGGTTTTATGGGAAGTGGTAAAACTCATTGGGGCCGGGTATGGGCAGATACTTACAAATATGATTTTTACGACCTTGATGAACAAATAGAAAAAAGGGAACAAAGAACCATAGCCGAGATTTTTGATCAGAACGGAGAAGATATCTTTCGCTTGCTTGAAGCTAAAATGCTCAGGGATATGGCCCGTTATGAACACTGTATCATTTCCTGTGGGGGAGGTACTCCCTGTTTTCATGAAAATATGGAATGGATGAATGAAAAAGGCTTCACGGTTTATTTGTCTGCTTCACCCGGTTTTCTTTTTGAAAATATAGAGAAAGGAAAACAAACCCGCCCATTAATAAATGTTGTTAACAAAGCGGAACTCCTTTTCTTTACTGAACAGAAACTCAAAGAAAGATTGCCCTATTACCAAATGGCAAAGAGTACGTTATCTGCTGAAGAGATCACAAAGGAAAGTTTTGAAAAAATACTTGCTGATCTACCGGCTTCTTAAAAAATTTTTAAAAAAAGGTTATGCATAGAGGTTTTCTAAAAACAGCAGCAATATTAGGTGCTGTCTCCGTTATAATTGGTGCATTTGCCGCGCACGCCCTGAAAGGAAAAGTAGGGGATCATGCGTTGGCAACTTTCCAAACAGCCGTAACCTACCAGTTCTATCATGTTTTTGCTTTATTCTTAGCCGGTATCGTTTACAAAGATTTCAGTTATAACATTACAAAATGGGCAGGGCGGTTCTTTATTGCCGGAATTATTTTATTCTGCGGGTCGTTGTATTATTTATCATTTATGCAGGCCGTGGTTAAGCCTGTACCTGGCTGGGCAGTTGCATTAACTCCGATAGGTGGTTTTGCATTTATTGGAGGCTGGGTATTATTATTTTTATCATTTTTTAAAAAACGCAACACTTCTGCATTATAATGTTATCACTATTGGATTTATTTATCTTTGTTACCAATGGCCACTAAAACAAAAGCAAAAACATCCAACCAAAATCTTAAAAGAGAAAAAGAAGAAGAGATAGAGGTAAAGCAATTACTGAAGGATGAACGTACGCATAAGATCACAGGCAGCTTTTTTCTGCTGCTGACTGTTTTATTATTTATAGCATTTACATCTTATTTATTTACCTGGCAGGAAGATCAGAGCGAAGTAAAAGAATTTGGTACACAGTTATTCTGGGGTACAGATGTAAAAGTGGAGAACCTGATGGGAACGTTTGGTGCTTTCATTTCACACTTTTTTATTTATAAAGGTTTTGGGATCGCAGCTTACCTGTTGTGTACCCTTTTTTTTGTGATAGGTATCAATTTGTTCTTTGGCAAAAGAATTTTTTCCATTACCCGCAATCTGAAATACCTCGTGGCAGGTTTGCCTCTGCTTAGTATTACTGCCTCGGTTATAATGGATGGTCACGTATTTCCCTGGGGTGGGGAAGCGGGGGATATGTGCAGGGATTTCTTATACCAGGTTATTGGTAAAATAGGTACAATTGGTATTCTCGCAATTGCATTGCTTTCTTATATTATCTGGAGATTTAACCCCGTATTCCGTTTACCCCAACGAAATAAAAATAGTAGTGTTGAAACAAAGGAAGCTGATCTGTTAGTGGATCCAATTAAAGAAGATGATTATAACGATGATATTGTAAAAGGCAATTCCTTAAAGCAGGGTGCCGGAGCTTTCAATATCAATGCACCGGAAACTGCTTTAGACCCTGGTATAACTTTAAATGAAAGAGAGGAAATTTTTGAAGAGGATGCAATAGCAGGTAAATTGGAAAACCCGGTTTTATTGCAACAAAAAAAACGGCCAGAACCGGTAACAGCCGGCGGATTAGAGCTGGAGATAAAACCGGTGGAAATTAAAACAGAGGAGATCGTATCTGAAAAAGTGGCTGCTATGAAACCGTATGATCCCATTCTTGACCTGCGGGATTATAAGTATCCTTCACTTGACTTGCTGGAAAATCATGGAAGTGAAAAGATCGTTCAGGATCCTACGGAGTTAGAAAATAATAAGAACCAGATCATAAGTACGCTTAAGAATTATGATATTAATATTCAGCGTATATCCGCTACTGTTGGCCCCACTGTTACCTTATACGAGATCATTCCTGCTGCGGGAGTAAGAATTTCCCGCATTAAAAACCTGGAGGATGATATTGCGCTTAGCCTGGCAGCGCTGGGTATCCGGATCATAGCCCCTATTCCGGGTAAAGGCACAATAGGGATAGAGGTGCCTAATGCCAATAAAACAATCGTGAGCATGCGTACTTTACTGGATGCTGAAAAATTCAGAAAGAACACCTATTCCTTACCGATAGCTATAGGTAAAAAGATAAACAACGAAAATTTTATTGTAGACCTGGCAAGTATGCCGCATCTGCTGATGGCCGGCGCTACCGGGCAGGGAAAATCTGTAGGGTTAAATGCGATACTTGTATCTCTCCTTTACAGCAAACATCCCTCCCAGCTGAAATTTGTACTGGTTGATCCTAAAAAAGTTGAATTAAGTATTTATAATACAATTGAAAAACATTTTTTGGCGAAATTACCGGGGGAGGAAGATGCTATAATTACTGATACTAAAAAAGTAGTGCATACATTAAATGCGATGTGCATTGAGATGGACAACCGGTACGATCTTTTAAAAGAAGCCGGTTGCCGTAACATACGCGAATACAATGAAAAATTTGTTTCCCGTAAACTGAATCCGGAGAAAGGGCACCAGTTTCTTCCTTTTATTGTGTTAGTAGTGGATGAATTTGCAGATCTTATTATGACAGCCGGGAAGGAAATTGAAATGCCAATCGCCCGACTTGCACAACTGGCACGTGCTATTGGGATACATTTAATAATAGCAACGCAGCGGCCTTCTGTAAATATCATTACCGGTACTATCAAAGCAAATTTCCCGGCACGTATCGCATTCAAAGTGAGCAGTAAGATCGACAGCCGTACTATTCTTGATACGGGTGGGGCAGAACAACTCATAGGAAAAGGTGATATGCTCATTAGTTACAATGGTGAAGTGGTTAGGTTGCAATGTGCATTTGTAGATACACCAGAAGTGGATAAGATCGTTGATTTTATAGGAGCTCAACGTGGCTATTCACAGGCTTTCATGCTACCAGAATATATTGATGAAAAAGAAATGGAAAGCCGCGATTTTGATGTAAATGATAAAGATCCTTTGTTTGAAGATGCTGCCAGGCTGATAGTGGGCAGCCAGAGTGGAAGCACTTCATTGCTTCAGCGGAGGATGAAACTTGGATATAACAGGGCGGGCAGGTTAATGGATCAACTGGAGGCTGCCGGAATTGTAGGCCCAAACCAGGGAAGTAAAACCCGGGATGTTATTATTAAAACTGATGCCGACCTGCAGCAATTTTTAAACGGAATGATATAATTAAAAGAATGTTTATTTACTTCGATTATCCGTAATTGTTATATAAAATTAATTTTTGCTGCGTTTCTGAGAATAGAAAGTAAATGCCGGTTAAAAAAACTAATGGTTACATGTCTAAGTATTTAATTGTCGGCCTGGGAAATGCAGGAGAGGAATATGCCAACACCCGGCATAATATTGGATTTGACGTAGTAAATGCTTTTGTTGTAAATCATAACGGTATTTTTAATTCAGAAAGACTGGCATACAGGGCAGAAGTAAAATGGAAGGGGAAATTATTTATATGTATCTGTCCTACCACATTTATGAACCTGAGCGGGCGGGCATTTAAATACTGGATGGATAAGGAAAAAGTATCACTCGACCATACACTAACTATAGTGGACGACCTGGCACTCCCTCTTGAAAAACTTCGATTAAGGGCCACCGGTAGTGATGCAGGTCACAATGGCCTGAAAGATATTCAGAATATATTAGGCACAGATGCATATCCTAAACTGCGCTTTGGTATCGGTAATTTTTTCCCTAAGGGAATGCAATCCGAATTTGTACTGGGAAAATGGAAACAATCAGAATTGCCACTGGTAAAACATAAAATAGAAAAGAGTGTTGAGATTATAGAAAGCTTTGCAGCTATAGGATTAGTTCAAACAATGAGTATGGTTAACAACATAGATTATTCTCAATAATATAAATGGATATTGTTTTTATTATATGTTTTTGTTTATTTTCGCCATCGAACCCCTGAAACCCATTACTAAAACCTGCTTTTTACTATGAAAATTATATGTATCGGGCGAAACTATGCGGAACATGCCAAAGAACTGGGCAATGAAATACCGGATGAACCTGTTATTTTTATGAAGCCTAAAAGCGCCCTGCTGCAGGTGCATACTCCTTTTTATTACCCTGAATTCACCAATGAACTGAACTACGAGTGCGAGCTTGTTTTGCGCATCTGTAAAAATGGCAAATATGTGCAGCAAAGGCATGCCGGGAATTATTATAACGGAATCACAGTGGGAATTGATTTTACTGCAAGGGATATTCAGAATATTTGTAAAGAAAAAGGGTTGCCATGGGAAAAAGCAAAGGCATTTGATAATTCTGCTGCAGTAGGTAAATTCATAGACATCACTCCGGAACTGAAAAAAAATAATATCAATTTCAAACTTTTAAAAAATAAGGAGCAGGTACAAAAAGGCAATTCAAAAGAAATGATATTCAGCTTTGATGCGATCATCGCCAACATATCCAATTATTTTTCTCTCAACATAGGTGACCTGATATTTACAGGAACTCCGGCCGGTGTGGGCGAATGTGTAGTGGGCGATGAACTGGAAGCATTTATAGAAGATCAAAGCCTGCTGAGTGTTGAGGTAAAATAAATAATTATAATTAACTAGTCAACCAGTATCCCTTTTAAAAAGGGATTTTTTTATGACCGCCATTCATCAAATTCTGATTACGGGCGAATTAAAAATTACTATATTTCTTAAAATTTAAAAGTATGCAAAAGCTAATTACATTCTTAGTTTTTATAAGCTTGTTCCTGCCTGCCGGCTTCACACAAAATCTTACTACTCCTGTGGGAGGCGGAAGCCCTAAAGCCTGGACGGGTGAAAGAATTGGTATAACAGATATACATATCACTTACAACAAACCTGGAGTAAAAGGCAGGGAAGGCAAAATATGGGGTGACCTTGTACCTTATGGATACACTGACCTTGGTTTTGGTACCAGTAAAGCTGCTCCCTGGAGAGCAGGTGCGGATGAAAATACTACTATAAGTTTTAGTACAGATGTGATGATAGAAGGTAAGCCACTGCCAGCAGGTAAATATGGGTTTTTTATAGCAATGCGTGAATCGGATGCAGACCTCATCTTTAATAAAAATTCAACATCATGGGGCTCTTATTTTTATGATCCAAAAGAAGATGTATTGAAAGTGGTTGTAAAAAATGGAAGATCCACTGAAAGTGTTGAACGACTAAAATACGAATTTACTGATCAGAAAGAAAACAGTGCCGTGGTTACCTTGCATTGGGAAAAAATGAAAATTCCTTTTACCATAAGTATTGATCCCATAAAAACTCAACTGGAATCTTTCAGAAAAGAGTTAAGGTCGGATAAAGGGTTTAATCCCGATGCCTGGGTGCAGGCTGTAAATTTTAGTGTTCAAAATAATACCAACCTCGAAGAAGCATTGACCTGGAGCGATTATGCAATAAACGGAGTATTTGTTGGACAAAAAAATTTTAAAACCCTGAGTGCTAAAGCAAGTGTTTTGAATAAACTGGGCCGTACGGCTGAAGCAGATATTCTAATGAAAGAAGCTATGCCAATGGCTACCATGCAGGAGATGCACCAGTATGCCCGGCAGTTGATAAGAAATAAAAAACCAGCAGACGCCCTGGCCGCCTACAAAATGAATGCGCTAAAAAATCCAAATGTTTTTACAACGAATATGGGCTTGTCAAGAGGTTATTCTGCAACCGGAGATTTTAAAAATGCAATCAGATATGCAAAACTTGCATTGGCACAGGCACCTGATAAAGCTAATAAAGATGCCTTGGAAGGGTTTATTAAAAAGCTGGAAGAAGGAAAAGATATCAATTAAGATATTTTAAATGTTGAATGTTGAATTTTAAATGAAAGGCAAAACACAAATTGTCAATAGGAACGTATTGGATTTTCAACATTCAACATTCAGCATTCAACATTCAACATAATTTTAGTCACTCTTCATAAAAATCAATCAGAGATCCAAAATAGTTATCATCCCATCCTGCCACAATGTTCTCATAATCTTCATCAGGTATATTTGTATGACGTAGTTCTGCGGAGGTGCCTGCTTTGTGTTCATGCAGAATTATTGTAACTATAGAAGCTTCTTCCTGTTCGCCAAAGAACCATTGCTGTACGATCTTTTTGCCTGCAACAAATTCGAGGTTGATACCTGTAATGCTTTCTTCCCATAAAGAAAATTCAGAGCCGGGGTTTTCTGACATGATAGCCGGCTCTCCAGTCCAGAGTTGAATAGTGGCAGGGTTTGTTAAAGCCGTAAAAACATCCTGGGGTGGTGCCTGCACCAGGTAATATTTCTTAAAATTCTTCATACTTAAGTGTAAACATAATTAACAATTTTAAAAATAGGATTGGTGTAAATTTGTTTCAATTTTAAATATAAAATTACTGCCTGCAGTAACTTAAAATTCAAACATGAAAACATTTTATTCCTGTATAGTAATTATATCTCTGGTGATGATCAGCGCCGGGGTTTCTGCCCAACATAAACAATATAAGCTTACCGATAAAAGAGATACTATAAATATAATTGATAAGAACAATTTTAAGCAAGGGAGATGGGTGATACATATGGATGAACTGAGAGGGGAACCTGGTTTTGAAGAAGAGGGAATGTATAAAAATGGTGAAAAGAGCGGTTACTGGAGAAAGTATAATCTCAATGGCGATCTGCTGGCTGTAGAGAATTACCGCTTAGGTGGAAAAGATGGCCTGCAGCAATATTATAGTTTTGTAGGGGAACTTATCCGGGAAGAATCATGGAGAGGTTATAATCCGGATGCTCCTTATGATACAGTAGCTGTTTATGGAACAGGAAGCAATGAAATAGTAGAATATAAAATAGTAAAAGCTGCTCCTTACAGTGTAAAAAACGGTCCCTGGCGTTATTATGCAGATGGCAGAATTATTAAAACCGAGGAATGGGAACGAAATAATATAGTGGTTCCGAATTCAGCTGCCGTTGTTGCAAGTGCTGAAAAAACCAAACCAAAGAAAATTGAGAAAACAGCCGCTATGCTTGAGTGGGAGAAAAAAAATAAAGGTAAAAAGAAAGTAGTAAGGGATGGTAGTACAGGTATGTGATCATTTAGCTTTAAAATAATTTCTGAAAAAAAGTAGCTGGTAAGGTATCGACTCAGCCCAGTAAATCCAGTTATGATTTCCATTGCGCTCTGTATATTGATGCGGGATCTTTAATATTTCCATCTTTTGATGAAGCATCCTGTTCTCATTTATAAAACCATCACTTGTTCCGCAGTCAAAAATGATCGCCGGTTTACTTTGAGGGTTTTCAATGATATACATTACAGAATGATTTTTCCAGGATGCTGCCTGCAAAATTGTATCTCCTAAAATTTTAATTATATCATATTTATTTTTTCGCACAGAAAGATCAGTTACTCCACTCATACTTCCACAGGCACCAAAGATCTCAGGATATTTTAAACCCAGGTACATTGCACCATGCCCACCCATGCTTAAGCCGGTAATTGCCCTGGATGTGTTTTTACTAATGGTTTTATAATTTTTATCAACGTATTTAATCAACTCTTCTGATAGAAATGTTTCCAACTGCTGACTGGTGTCCGTTATGCTGTTGAAATACCAGCTGTTAAATCCATCCGGACAAACGATGATCATATTAAATAGTGAGGCGTATTTTTTTATTTCCGGAACTTTGTTTATCCAGTTATTGTATTTTCCGCCATATCCATGCAGGAGGTAAACAACCGGCAAGGGAATATTTTTTTTATACCTGTCCGGTTGTATGATCACACAGCGAATATTTTTATTCATCGAAGCACTGTAAACATTTACTGTATCTGCTGACTGACCAAATAAATTAAATTGCTGAAAAAGCAGGATGAACAGTATTCTATACATCATTTCATTTTCTTAAAATAAAAAAAGGGATAAATTATCCCTTTTGTAAAAATGTATTAATTTATTATTTTATTTCTTTTTGCATAGGATTATTACCTCCTCCGCTTCCGCGGCCTGCTGCCGAACGTGCTTTATAAACCTGGAATTTGCTCGGATTTGCCAGGGAAGGCCACGTGTTGTTCTTTTCATTTATATCGGCTGTCTCTCTTAACGGATCAAGCTTTATTGAGGCTACTTCTTTGTCTTTGATAAATACCTTGGTAAATTTATTTTCATTCTTACGCCAGATTTGCACCGGTATACGTGTTACTTCTTTTGTTCCATCTTTATATGTCCATTCGATGATAACCGGCATTACCAGCCCTCCTTTATTACTGAAGGTTAATTCATACATGTTAGTATTGCCTGCTGCCTGCGTACGTTGTGCCATTGTAAATGTATCCAGGTTTGGCGGAATAACCTGGGTAAAAGGAGTGGAATCAACTTTAACCAGCCCCCTGTCGTATCGCCAGTAAAAATCCTGTAAAGATGGATCTGCATCTGTCGCGAATACTATGTTTTTATCTTCCCGGTTCCTGATCTTTGAAATATCATCGAAATTGTTAAGCAAAGGCTTAGAAACAGGTTGTGAGGAGGTAAAATCGTTTTTACGCACAGTAACTCCTTCGCTGCTTAAATTTGACCATTTCACTGTATCCAGGGATATATCGCAGGCATCAGTACCGTAGAACCAGCCTCTCCAATACCAGTCTAGGTCTTCCCCACTGGCATCTTCCATAGTGCGGAACAGGTCTGCAGGAGTGGGGTGTTTGAATGCCCATCGCCTGGCATACTCCCTGAAGGAAAAGTCAAATAATTCCCTTCCCATTATTGTTTCACGCAAAATATTCAAAGCAGTTGCTGGTTTGCTGTAGGCATTAGGACCGAACTGGATAATGTTCTCACTATTTGTCATGATAGGTTCAAGCTGATCCTTGGGCATTTTCATATAATCCACTATCTTATAAGCAGGGCCCCTGCTTACAGGGAATTTATTATCCCATAATTCTTCTGAAAGATATTCAACAAATGTATTCAGACCCTCATCCATCCACGTCCATTGTCTTTCATCACTGTTAATGATCATTGGAAAAAAATTGTGGCCTACTTCGTGAATGATAACACCTAACATACCATTCTTGGTTCCTTCACTGTAAGTGCCGTCTTTTTCAGTTCTTCCGAAATTGAAACATATCATCGGGTATTCCATACCGTTAGCAGCTTCAAGACTTTGGGCTACAGGGTATGGGTAAGGTATAGTGAATTTAGAATAGGTCTTAAGTGTATGTGCCACAGCTTTGGTACTGTATTTACGGTACAGGTTATACGCTTCTTTGCCATATGCACTCATACACATAACTTTTTTTCCTTCCACATATGTGGGCATTGCATCCCAGATAAATTTTCTGCTGCTGCCCCAGGCAAAGTCACGTACCATGTCCGCTTTGAATATCCAGGTCTTTTTCTGTGTGGATTTTTGTTTCTCTTTTGCTGTTGCCTCGCTTAATGTAACGATCTCAGTTACATCTTTGGCATTTTGTGCAGTTTGCCACCTGGCCAGTTGAACGGGGGTTAAAACCTGTGCATAGTTTTGCGCTTGCCCCGTAGCCATCACAATATGATCTGCAGGCACCGTCATAGCCACTTTATAGTTTCCAAATACTAGCGTGAATTCACCAGAACCAGCAAACTGGTGATTCTGCCAGCCCTGGTTATCGCTATACACACACAAGCGTGGAAACCACTGAGTGATGGTGTAAAGGTCATTTCCATCCTCTGGAAAATTCTCATAACCTCCACGCCCGCCATAAACAAGACGATCTGTTATATTATAATTCCAATCTATTTTGAAGACAAATTGCTGACCCGGTTTTAAAACAACTGGCAGGTCAATTCGCATCATAGTTTTATTGATCGTATATTTTAAAGGTGTTCCGGTGGCATTGGTAACTTTCAGAATATTATGTCCTCCTTCAACAGGCCGTTTACCATTTAATCTTTGCAGGTCTGCATCGGATAAACTTGAGGGCATTGAACTGGCACTTTGGTATCCGGAATTGTTTACAGAACTATGCTGGTTCTCATCAAGCTGCAACCATAAATAGGTGAGGTTATCAGGAGAATTATTAAAATAGGTAACTGTTTCTTTTCCGTTTAATTTTCTGTTTACCTCATCCAGTTCACAAGCTATATCATAATCGCAACGTTGCTGCCAGTATTCCGGGCCGGGTGCACCACTGGCAGTACGGTATTCATTGGGCGTAGGCAAAATTGTTCCCAGTTGTTCAAACCTGTTTCCATGATTGCTGCCAGGGTTGTTTTTTATATCCTGAGAGCTGGCTGAAAAAATGATCGAAATAAGGAAGAAGAGACTGAAAAGTTTTTTCATGTTTTTTATTTATGTGAATAGCTGATAAAATTATTGAATTTGAATTAATATCTGTTATAATAATGGTCTACTGTAAATCGCAACGCATGCCGCAATAATAATGGCCGTTGCAATAATAAAAATAACATCACTTCAGGAACAATATAATGTATGATTGATCAAGATAAAACTTAAATAAAAAGATAAAATTCATTCCTTCTGTCTCCTTACAAAAGTCTTTCACTTATTTTTGCCTGTTAAATATCACGAAACTTTGTATAAAACCTTAATCTGATAGCTGAATGGCCTTAATACTATTTAAATGGTTATTTGTTTTTTTCCTGGCACCATCGCCAAAGGATCATCCGGTTTATATGAGTATTACAGAAATTGATCATAATGCTAAAGAACGAACCCTGGAGATCAGCTGCAAAATATTCACCGATGATTTTGAGCAGGCATTAAGAAAAATTTCAAATAAAAAGATCGACCTGATCGATGTAAAGAAGAAAGTGGAAATGAACGGGCTGGTAAAAGATTACCTGAAGAAGCATCTTATGGTATCTGTAAATGGCAGGCCTGTTTCATTTACTTTTTTGGGATTTGAACAGCAGGAAGAAGGGATCATTAGTTTTTTGCAGGCAGATAATGTTACTGGAATAAAAGAAATTATTGTTACAAACAATATTTTATATGAGTATAAACCGCAACAGATAAGCTTGCTGCATGTAACGGTGAATGATACCCGAAAAAGTAGCAAGCTCGACAATCCTGTTGAAAAAGCTGTTTTTACATTTTAATTACTCCACGAGGTCTTCTCTCAGTTGTTCTGATATCTTTACGAGTATTTTATCTATCCGCTGACCATCCATATCTACGATCTCAAAATTGAAGTCTCTCCAGTTAAATACTTCTCCTGTATTAGGGATATGCTCCAGTTCGTTAAGCGCAAATCCAGCCAGGGTGTCAAAATCCTGTTCCTCTTCTTTCAGCCAGTCTCCTTTTTGAAAATAACTCAGGAAATCATAAAAATGTATTTGTGCGTCCACCAGAAAACTTCCATCGGCTCTTTCCACGATCTCATATTCTTCCTGCCCGGTCTGCGATACATCGCCCACTATAGCTTCCAGGATATCGTTCAAAGTGATCATCCCTTCCAGTGTTCCATATTCATTTACAATGAAAGAAGTGTGTATCTTGGAGCCTTTAAATTTTTCCAGCAACTGATATGCTTTATTATTTTCAGGTACAAAAAGTGCTGGCTTTATTAATTTTTTTACAGGAGTTTCAGAAGGGGCTTTAAGCAGGTCCTTTACATACACTATCCCCTTAATATTATCTATAGAACCGTCACAAACAGGGAAAGTGGAAAATATTATTTTTTCATGTTTGTTGATCATATCCTGTACAGTGTCATTCATATCGATCCATACAATATCGGTGCGGTGTGTCATCAATGAAGTTATACTCCTGTCTCCCAGGTGAAAAACCCTTTCAATGATCTCTTTTTCATCTTCTTCAATTTCCCCATGTTCGCTTCCTTCGCTTATCATTGCTTTGATCTCTTCTTCTGTTACCGCACTGTCACTATGTGTTTTAATATTAAATATTTTAAAGACAACGTTTGAAATAAATGAAAGCAGGGAAACGATTGGGTATGCCAGTTTGGAAAGAAAATTCATGGGGCCGGCAACAAATCTGGAAATTTTCTCTGCCCGCAGCAACGCAATCCGTTTTGGTATCAATTCACCCAGTATGATCGATAAGAATGTTACCAGTATAACCACTACTGTTGTAGAAATTGTTAGTGCATAGGGCGCCAGGAAAGGGATCTTTAAGAATACGGGTTCCAGGTCCTTACTGAATTTGTCGCCGGAATACAGTCCCGTTAGTATTGATATAAGTGTAATCCCTATCTGCGCAGTTGATAAAAATTTTTCAGGATTTTCTGCAAGTTTTAATGCAATGGCTGCTTTAAGATCTCCTTTATTTTTTAATGCTTCGAGCCTTCCTTTCCTTACGCTAACCAGTGCCATTTCAGTCATTACAAACAATGCATTTATAATGATCAGCAACAATAAAATAAATATTTCCATAATATTTTTAGAAAAAGCCGCTACCGTGTTTTAAGCGACTTACTACAAATATACTGAGTTGAAATTTAGAGCGTATTTTATAAAAGTATTGAGTTTAGGCCTCATAAAACTTCAGGAAAGGATTTAATTTTAATGAATCTGAAGCGGGCCAACTTTTTTAATGAAAAATCGGGCTGCTAACCCACCTGCTGCTATACCAAGAAATGCACCTCCTAAGATATCCAAAGGATAATGCACGCCCACATACACCTGGGAATAACATACCAATACAGCCCACAGAAAAAATAAATAACACCATCTGCCAAATAATGGCAGCAATGTAAAAAAGAAAAAGGTAGCCATGGCGAAGTGATTAGCTGCATGAGAAGAAGTAAAGCTTCCATTCTGGCCACAATATGCTGCAAGAAAATGGAGGTTGGCCGCTATATCAGGATCGTTACAGGGACGCAACCGGCCGATCCATGGTTTAATTAACCTGCTGCTGATCATATCCGTAGAGGAAACGGCAACTATAATGCATAACAACCAGGTAAAAGCTTTTTTCGGAAAATTAATAATGATAAATAATGCCATGAAAAGATAAAGAGGAAACCAAATGAATGTTTGCCGGAAGAACGGCATCAGGTAGTCGAATAATTCATTTGCACCATCCCGGTTTAATTTTACAAACAACCATTTATCAAATTCAATTAATCTTTTCATTCAAAAAAGTAAAGGACAAAATTTCATTCTACAATAAAATGTAAATAAAAAAGGCTGGGAAAGGCGAAAATATAAAACCGGTTTAAAAACTCAGTAAAAATAATTTTTGTAAAGGACATTTCACCACAGTCAATAAATTTTTTGCTCTTTTAATTACGCGTAACTTTATCAATTGAATCAATTGCCAAAGAGATCTATGCTTATTAAATGGCGTGTGCCTAAGACCATACAATGGTTGATAAAGGTTTTTTTTATTTACCTGATCATATTTACAGCTTTCAGAATAGCTACTGTTATTTGTTTTAAGCCAAAATCAATACCAGTATTTGAATTGTTGCCATCCTTTGGTATGGGATTAAAGTATGATCTGCGCTGGATATCTTTTATATTGATCCCTATCGCAGTTCTTTCTGTTTTCCCGCGGCTTTCTCCTTTTTACAGTGAACGGTTAAAAAAGATCTGGACATTATATCTTGCCATTATCACTTTACTGGTATTGTTTTTCTATGGCGCTGATTTCGGCCAGTTCGCTTACATCAATGCAAGGCTAAATGCTGATGCACTCATTTTTGCAGAAGATCCGAAAGAAAGTTTGCAAATGATCTGGCAGAGTTATCCCATTATATGGATATTGATCGGATTGTTCGGTGCAGTACTTATGATGATATGGATGTTCAGGCGGGTACATGTGGGTGTTGAGTTTAAAAATATCAATGTGCACAAATTTGAATTCAGGAGGCGGTGGCACCTGGCAGCACTTTTGGTAATGGGCTGGTTCATGTATGGATTCTTTACAGCCAGGCCGCTCAACTTTTTCCGGGCATTTAGTTTAAATGATGAATTTAAAAGTAACCTGGCATTAAATCCTTTGCAGAATTTTTTCACAACCTTACGTTTCCGCGATCCGGATTACCACACAGAAGCAAAAAAATATTATCCTCTTATAAAAAATTTTCTTCAACTCTCAGATATAAAGTCGGCTTCCCAGCCTTATACCCGTTACCTGATGCCAGGGAGTAAAGCACTAGAAAGCCAGCCTAACATTGTATTGGTGATCTGCGAAAGTTTCAGCATGTATAAAAGTTCCATGAGCGGAAATCCCTTGAACAGTACTCCCTATTTTAATGAACTTTCAAAAAAGGGAATTTTTTTTGAAAGATGTTTTTCACCCACTTTTGGAACAGCCCGGGGAGTTTTTGCCATAATTACCGGTACACCTGATGTACAACTAAGCAAATTTGCAACTCGTAATGAAGCTTCGGTAAATCAAAGAACCATTATCAATGATTTTGAAGGGTATGAAAAACTGTATTTTATCGGTGGAAGAAGCCAGTTCAATAATTTCAGCGGGCTCATTAAAAATATAAGAGGTGTAAAAATATTTGAAGAGGGAAGTTACCAGTCAAAGAAATTAAATGTATGGGGGATCAGTGATAAGGACCTTTTTTTAGAAGCCAATAAGGCAATGTCGCGGCAACAAAAGCCTTTCTTCAGCATCATTCAGACAGCAGACAATCACCGGCCTTTTAATATTCCTGAGGAAGACCTGGATTTTATACCAAAACTTATCCCGGAAGATGAACTGATAAAATATGGTTTCGAATCCCAAAAGGAATACAATGCCTTTGCTTATACAGATTATTGTTTTAAGAATTTTATTGAGGCTGCAAAAAAGGAAACTTATTTTACCAATACAATTTTCGTTTTTATTGGTGACCATGGTGTGGAAGGTAATGCAACATCTGTTTACCCAAATGCCTGGTTAGAGCAGCGGCTAAGTGAAGAACATGTTCCATTGTTGTTTTATGCGCCGGCCCTTTTTACACCACAGGCACGTAAAGAAACTGTATCACAGGTAGATGTACTTCCCACCATTGCAGGAATGTTACAACAACCTTATATCAATTCCACACTTGGCAGAGACCTGCTTGACAGCACTAAAAAAGAAAATGCTGCATTTATTATTTATCACGCACCCGGTTGGATCGGAGTAGTGAACAATGATTTTTTTTACCGTAAGAACATCCGGATTAATAAAGAAGAACTGGTGTCTGTCAAACACAATTCCATACAACTTGATAAAAGGCAGCAGGATTCAGTGAAAGCCAGGTTATCTGAATTAACCAGCGGGCTTTATGAAACATCGAGATGGATGCTGTTGAATAATAAAAAAAAGTAGTTTAAATTTTATCTGATCTTTTCGGCGATCATGATAAGGCGTGGAGATTTTTTTACGTGATAACTCGAAAAAGCATAATCACCGAATATTTCTTTGATCTGTAATCCCTGGTAAGCAAACATATCTGTAAAATCGCCCAGGCTAAATTTTGCAACCTTTTCAGTAAACACCAGGGGTTCGTCAAGCTGTTCGTCTTCCACCATTATCTTTTTAAAAAAATGATGCTCATCATACCATTTTGTAATAAAAAAATTGATGCCTTCAATGTCCTTTTCCGTTTGATGGATCATATGATCTTCAGCATAATGAACATTTAAATAATCCATTACAAAGATCCCCCTGGGTTTTAATGACTGTGCTATTGTTCTGATCGCGTTATCATTTTCCCGCTGGGTATTAAAATAACCAAAGCTGGTAAAGAAATTAAATGCATAATCGAAATAATTTATCCAGCAGGGAAGCCGCATATCGTGCTGAAAAAAATGAAGTGTTTCATTTTCAAATTGTAAAGCTTCATTAATACTGTCTTCACTTAGATCAATCCCGGTTACATCAAACCCTTTGTGCGACAATTGTAAAGAATGCCTGCCCTTGCCACAGGCTACATCAAGCATTCTAACACCCGGCAAAGGATGAAGATGGCTGATCAGTTTATCAATAAATTCTGCGGCTTCTTTTTCATCCCTGTTAAAATATAAATGATGATAATAAGGAGAATTGAACCAATTTTTAAACCACGGTAGCATTCAGCAAAGTTAGCTGTCAATGGTGAATAGTCAATCATTCAAGGAGGCATATAAACATCCCGTTTAATAATATTTAAATTACATGCATATAACTTACACTCCGCTAACTGCTGCTTCTTTATTATATTTGCAATCCCTAAAATCTGTTGAATGACATTGATAAAAAGTATTTCCGGCATAAGGGGTACGATAGGGGGTAATACAAATGAAAATCTTACTCCTCTTGATATTGTAAAGTTTGCCTCCGCTTATGGTATGTGGCTGTTGAAGTTTAAAAAAACTTTTCGCAAAAAAGTAATTGTTGGCAGGGATGGCAGAATCAGCGGAACGATCGTTAAAGACCTTGTAAATGCTTCATTATGCTCGCTTGGTATTGATGTAATAGATCTTGATCTTAGCACAACTCCCACTGTGGAAATGGCTGTAAAATTATTAAAAGCAGATGGCGGTATCATCATTACAGCCAGCCATAACCCTAAAGAATGGAATGCTTTAAAATTATTGAATAAAGAGGGTGAATTTATTAGCAGTGCAGAAGGTAAATTAATTCTTGAAATTGCAAATACAGAATCCTTTCATTTTGCTGATGTAGATAACCTGGGTACGGTTACTGCAAATCATTCAATGCTGAACGAACATATTGACCTTATCGTAAAAAATAAGTGGGTGGATAAAAAAGCTATAGCTGCTGCTGATTTCAGGATCGTGGTAGATGTAATTAACAGTACCGGTGCCCTGGCCGTACCTGCCTTATTAAAAGCTTTAGGAGTAAAAGATGTGATAGTTCTTAATGAGGAAATTAACGGCAAATTTGCCCACAATCCGGAACCTTTGCCTGAAAATCTTACAGGACTCAGCCAGGAAGTAACCCGGCAAAAGGCATCCATAGGAATTGCAGTAGACCCTGATGTTGACAGGTTGTGTTTTGTATGCGAAGATGGATCTATGTTCGGTGAAGAATATACACTGGTAGCTGTGGCTGATTATGTGCTGGGAAAACAAAAAGGAAATACAGTAAGCAATATGTCTTCAACAAGAGCTTTGAAAGATATAACGAATAAACACGGTGGAGAATATTTTGCGAGTGCAGTAGGAGAGGTGAATGTGGTTAACAAAATGAAGGAAGTTAATGCAGTTATTGGCGGCGAGGGCAACGGGGGAATAATAGTTCCTGATTTTCATTATGGAAGAGATGCACTAATAGGTATTGCTTTATTTCTCACTCATCTTTCAAAAAGTAAAAAAAGTGTAAAGCAATTGCGCAATACATACCCTGATTATTTTATCAGCAAAAATAAACTTGTACTGGAAAAAGGGATCAACGTGGAAAAAGTTTTTGAAAAGATCCAGGGGAAATATAAAAATCACCCCGTAAATACAGAAGATGGTTTAAGGATAGAATTTGATAATGACTGGGTCCATTTGCGAACCAGTAATACTGAACCGATCATCCGTATCTACTCGGAAAGTAATTTTGAAACAACCGCTGATAATATTGCGATGAGGCTGATGAAAGATATTAAGGAAGCGATGTAAACAATACTGAACATGGGCCTGGGGCCATGGCTCACAAATATGGAAAGAATATATTTTGATAATGCGGCAACCACAGCCCTGGATAAGGAAGTTTTAGATTCCATGATGCCATTTCTTACAGAAAAGTTTGGCAATCCTTCCTCTATCTATTCTTATGGCAGGGAAACTAAAATGGCCATAGAAATAGCAAGGAAATCTGTTGCTAAAATTTTGAATGCCCATCCGGCAGAAATATTTTTTACAAGTGGTGGAACAGAAAGTAATAATACTGCTATCCAGGCAGCAGTGCGGGATCTCGGTTGCAAACACATTATATCCTCCCCGGTAGAACATCACGCTGTTACGCATACCATTCAGCATCTCGATAACCTGGATGTTGTTAAAGTAAGCTATGTAAAATTGTTGCCAGACGGCCATATAGATATTGAAGACCTGGAAAAATTACTTGCAGCATCGGAAGAAAGATCATTAGTTTCTCTTATGCATGCAAACAATGAGATCGGTAATATCCTTGATATATTTTCAGCAGGTAACCTTTGTAAATTATACAATGCAATATTTCATAGCGATACCGTTCAAACGGTTGGTCATTTTCCCTTCGACTTGCGCAATACACCTGTACATTTTATAACAGGCGCAGCCCATAAATTTCACGGGCCAAAAGGTGCGGGTATTTTATACATAAACGAAAATGTAAGGATCAAACCTTTTTTACATGGTGGTGCACAGGAAAGAAATATGCGCGCCGGCACTGAAAATATTTATGGAATAACCGGTTTTGCAAAAGCCCTGGAAATTGCAACGTTAAATTATGAAAAAGACAGTGCTTACATTGGTACATTGAAATTTTATATGCATGAGCGGCTGAAAAAAAACATACCAGGTGTTTCTTTCAATGGCGATGTACTTGGCAAGAGTTTATATACTGTTCTTAGCGCCAGCTTCCCAAAAACGGAAAGGTCAGAAATGATATTGTTTAATCTTGATATCAATAATATTTGTGCCAGTGGCGGAAGTGCCTGTGCCTCCGGTGCCGAACAGGGAAGCCATGTGATACGCTCCGTTAATAACAATCCCAACCAGGTTACCGTTCGCTTTAGTTTCAGTAAACACAACACTAAAAAAGAAGTGGATAGGGTAGTGGATAAGCTGAAGGAACTGGTTTAGATACTGGATACTGGATGCTGGATGCTGGATACTGGATGCTGGATGCTGGATACTAGATGCTGGATGCTGGATGCTGGATACTGGATGCTGGATACTGGATACCTGATACTTCCTACTTGCTTCTGGATTTTAGTTAAAAATTATAACCCAGCTTTTCCGTAAGTTCTTTTGGCAGCCGGGGAAGTTTTTTACGATCAATGAGAAAGCTGTTTAGTTGTGCCAGTTCTTTAAAGATATAATGTTTATCCATTGCTCCCTGCAGGTATCCGGCACCGGTACTTCCACCTGTTCCTACTCTTGAACCGATCATTCTTCTTACCATATTTATATGCCGCGATCTCCAGTTGCCTAATTGATTATCTATTTCAATAAGACTTTCCAGTAATTGAAAAGGTTGTTCCAGCATAGGGTAGCCATGATAGATCATAATGAATAAGGCAGACCGGCAGGCGGCGGGACTAAGTGTTCTGGTTGTACCATTTTCTTTACCATAAAAAACTTCTTTAAATGCCCCGGCATTTGCTTTTTCTCCCTCAAACAATCCATCTGTATAAATTTTTTCATAGTCATCCCAGAATTTATGAAATATCTCTTTGCCGGATAAAGGAGTATAACTGTGCCAGAAACTTTTTGTTTCAAAAAAAGGCATTCTTTCCAGCCATCTATTTACAAGCTCAATTACCGATGGAGTGCCTTCTGCTTTTTTTAATTTGTCTATGTCTTCTTTATTCAATTGGGAAGTGTAATAATTAAGGCCATGCCGCTGGTCGAATTGTAAACCCAGTTTTGCTTCCAGCATTTTGAACTGTGCACTTTGAAATCCTGAAGCCGGTCGCAGCATATCCCTGAAATCAAGAAAATCCATGGCAGTCATCGTTTCCAGTATATCTATTTGCTGTACCAGTAGCTTCTGAATGGTGGCCACTCTTTGTAGCCTGTGTACTATAGTTTGCAGGTCACTGGAGTTATCATTCAATGCAGGTTTCGACATTATATCTATCACAGATTGTACTTCAAAGAGTACCTGGCGGAACCATAATTCGTAAGCCTGGTGTATAATTATAAAAAGCATTTCATCATGAGCACCTTCTCCCTTTTCGAAACTTACAGGTTTTTGAGCCCCGAGGATTTTATCGAGTTGCAGGTATTCGCTGTAATAGACCGGTTGGTGTTCCATTGTAATAATAAATTAGATGATTAGTGATTAATGACAGTCCTGCTGTTTTTTTTGGTCCATGCTGAAAAGACGTCACTTGATCAAAACAGATGTTCCCTTTTGCTCTACCCGTAAATTAGTATCTGTATTAATATAACTAAGTATCCACACATATGTTCCGGGGTCGGCACCCTGCCCTTTAAACGAGCCATCCCATTTTTTGGTCCAGTCATTGGTATAAAAAATGCGTTGACCAAAACGATTGTAAACCGTAAAGGTCAGTTCTTTTGATTTATAGGCGTTGATCGGGTACAGGTAATCATTAAGGCCATCACCGTTAGGGGTAAACGCAGATGGTACAGCAATGAAACAGTTATCAATAACCAGTATTTTTTGTATCACACTGTCCTGGCAACCGATATTATTTGTAATGGTAAGTTTAACCGGCACATTGTATTTAGATAATTGCGGAGTATAACTCTGGGGAGGAGGTGATTGTAAATTGCTTATGCTTCCGTTTCCAAAATCCCATGTCCAGTTTAATATATTGCCCACACTTTTATCTAAAAATATGGCTTTGTCCTGCGGACAAACAAAAGGAGAAGATTCAAAAGCCGCCTTTAAAAAATTATCAAGAAAGATATCTTTCCGGATAGTGTCTCTGCATACTCCATTTGAAACGATCAGCCGGGTTTGCTTTTGCCCAAAATTGTTATATATCTTTTGCACGTTTTGCAATGTACTCGTTTGCATATTATCAAATGTCCATAACCAGCTGTTCACTCCGTTTCTACCATCATGAGAATAATTAATGGTATCACTTTTACAGCCATATAAAAGACCAAAGTTAAAGTCTGCACTAACGGTATCGGATACCAGAAAATTCACCATTGAGCCTGGGATACTGGGCTGCCCGCATTCATCTAATATAGTTGTTCCATCAGATCCGATGTTTAATCTTATTTGAAAATTTCCTGCTACCTGCATGGGTGCAGAAAGTTGTACAGTGATTTTATTGCTTAATCCTGAGATACCGCAATTGCCACTGGCACCGGTAACTGTTACCGGGTATGGGCCCGAAACGGTAAAGTCAGTGCCGTCAGGGGCAATAGAGCTGCAGCGTATCGGTTTTCTGAAAACAAGCTCCAAAGAATTCGGTGCACAACCAGGCTTGGTAAGGCTATCCATTGGTGTAGGAAAAATAGGAAAAACTGATACCGGTTTATTTTCACCCACCGGTATTGTTCGGTCGCAGTTGTCGCGTAAAGTGTTTCCATCTATACCATTCTTAATGGTCAATATATAATTTCCCGGCGGTAAAGGATTGTTTAATGTTAGTATCAAAGAATCTGTATCAAAACCGCTGCTGCATCCAATTCCGCTGGCACTTATAATAGAAGTTAAAGTAGTATTAATTGAAAAATCTGAACCATCAGGAGCCAGGGTTCTGCATTTCATTTTTTTATTCAGTTTCACATACATAGTGGTACCGTCGCAAACAGCGCGGGCATTTGCAAAATGGGGTTCTGTAGGATCTGTAATAACGGCAGTGCCCCCATTGAATGAAAGAGTATAACCACTCTGAGTATTTGTAAAATGACTTATCAATAAAATATAGTCATGGCCTATGATGAGATTTGGGCTTCTGGCAAAACTGGGTTTGTTATCTGCCGGATCTGATGCACATTGAATAAAAGTTACTCCATTCGGTGAAGCACCGGTAGGGCCATATGTACCGGCCCAATTACCGGTAACAATGGCCGAAGGTGTTGAGTATACTGCGGATGGTGGTAATCCTGTTATATCAAATAACAGCCAGTCATAATCTTCATCCGAAGCCAGGGGTGAAATTGTAAAATTCAACGAACCGCTTTGATAACAGGTAAATTTATACCAGTATGGATTGTAATCCGGATAAGGTGATCCACCCGATTCACAACCCGGGGCGATTATAGTTCCATTACTGCAAATAGGAACCGTATTCTGGGTGAAAACAGTATTACCACATACCGGAAATGCAGTTTGTGGAGTTTGTCCTAATGTGGTACAAGGCTGGGCCTGAGCCAGGTGGAAACAAAGAACATTCAATAGTAATAAAAAGAATTGTTTCCTCATATGCAGTGGTAAAGATAAAAGATTGTTTTAAAGAATATTATGTTGCATCTGTTAAAGGATTTAACAGTTTATTTTATTTTGCTTTTAATTTCCTGCAACTTCAGCAGAGCTTCAACGGGTGTTAGCCGGTTAATATCTACAGCTTCCAGCAAAACTCTTATTTCCTCAAATGTGGTGGAGTGCGCATCAAAAATGCTAAGCTGGAGTTTGGGTGTATTTAATCCTTTAACCGCAGTCTTTAATTGGGAACCGTATTTATCTGAACCGGCACCTTCATTTTTTTCTTCCAATAGTTGCAGTATTTCATTCGCTCTCGTTATTAGTGACGAAGGCATTCCTGCCATACGAGCTACATGAATTCCAAAACTATGCGTGCTGCCACCCGGTGCTAGCTTTCTTAAAAAAATGATCTTATTTCCCGCCTCTTTATTCGTTACATGATAATTTTTTATCCTTGGAAATTTATTTTCCAGTTCATTCAATTCATGATAGTGAGTTGCAAATAATGTTTTAGGGGCAAAAGGAGATTGGTGCAGAAATTCAGCAATACTCCAGGCTATGGATATTCCATCATAAGTTGATGTTCCTCTGCCGATCTCATCCAGGATAATAAGGCTTCGTGCTGTTAAGTTGTTTATAATACTGGCGGTTTCATTCATCTCCACCATAAATGTACTTTCACCTCCGCTTAAATTATCTGATGCACCTACCCGTGTAAATATTTTGTCGGTCAATGGAATTTTAGCATGGGAGGCAGGTACAAAACTTCCCATATGCGCAAGTAATGTGATCAATGCGGTCTGACGGAGAATGGCGCTCTTACCGCTCATATTCGGTCCCGTTAGTATGATCATTTGCTGATTAGCTGCATCAAGTGTTATATCATTGCTGATGTAATTTTCTCCCTGGGGTAAATTTCTTTCAATTACAGGATGCCGGCTATCGGTTAACTCCAGCTCGTCCCCATTGTGCATGATGGGTTTCTTATAATTGAATTGTAAAGCATTATTTGCAAAACAGCAAAGACAATCCAATACGGCCATTACATTTCCATTCACCTGCATAGGAGAAATAAAATCCTGCAGCTCCATTAATAATTCCTGGAAAATCCTTTGCTCGATCTCTACTATTTTGTCTTCAGCTCCAACGATCTTTTCTTCATACACTTTCAATTCCGGTGTAATATATCTTTCGGCTGTAGTAAGAGTTTGTTTGCGTATCCAGTTCTCCGGAACCTTACCCTTATGAATATTGGTTACTTCCAGGTAATAGCCATAAACATTGTTATAGCTGATCTTAAGCGAAGAGATACCTGTAGTTATTGCTTCTTTTTGTTGTAGCTCCAGTAAATAGGCTTTGCCTCCACTTGCAATTTTTCTTAGTTCATCCAGTTCGGGATGAATGCCAGGTGCAATAAGGCCGCCTTTATTTACTGCGGCGGGCGGGTTTTCTGTGATCTCTTTAATTATTTTATCAAGGATGTACTGGCAGCAGTTTAAAGTATCTCCCAGTCTTTTAAGGTATTCATTGGTTGAATGGCAACAAATGAGTTTTATATTTTCTGTCTGTTGAAGCCCTTTTGCAACCTGTAATACTTCCCTGGGATTTATCTTTTTTAAAGGTATTTTAGCGGCAAGCCTTTCCACATCTCCCGCCAGTTTTATGTGTTGTAATATTTTATTGCGTATATCCGTTTCCTTTATGAAGTATTCCACTGTGTTCAGCCTTTCATCAATGCGAATGATATCATTCAGTGGCATAAGCATCCAGCGCTTCATCATTCTTGCACCCATTGGTGAAATAGTATTGTTGATCGTTTTAAAAAGTGTATTGTCATTATTATTCCCGGTAAGTTCCAGGTTACGGATTGTAAACCTGTCCATCCATAAATGTTCTTCTTTATTGATTCTCTGCAATGAGGTGATGTGTTGCAGGTGAGGGTGTTCCGTATCTTTCAGATAATGCAGAATAGCGCCTGAGGCGATGATGCCATTGGTTAAACCCTCAATACCAAAACCTTTCAGGCTATGTGTGCCGAAATGTTTTAACAGGCTTTCATTGGCATACACTTCAGAAAATATCCATTCATCCAGTGTATAAGTAAAAAATGTTTTTCCAAAATATTCTTTGAAAATTTTTCCCCTGTTTCGCTGAAAGATCACTTCTGCAGGCTGAAGGCTTTGCAATAATTTGTCTGCATATTCCTTATCACCTTCTGCAATAAAAAATTCTCCTGTAGAGATATCAAGAAAAGAAATACCAATAATGTCCTCGTTAAAATGCAAGGCAGCTAAAAAATTATTGCTGTTGTGTTCCAGTAATTTATCGTTGGTAGCAACACCGGGTGTAACAAGTTCAGTTACTCCTCTTTTTACAATCCCTTTTGCCAGTTTCGGATCTTCCAATTGGTCACAAATCGCAACCCGGTATCCGGCCTTTACCAATTTGTGTAAATAGGTATCCAGGGCATGATGAGGAAATCCTGCCAGTTCAGGAGAAGCAGAATTGCTGTTGTTTCTTTTTGTAAGAGTTATGCCTAATACCTGTGATGCTTTGATCGCATCCTGCCCAAAGGTTTCATAAAAATCTCCTACCCTAAAAAGCAGTATTGCATCCGGATATTTCGTTTTAATGGCATTATGTTGAACCATTAAGGGAGTTTCTGCAGAAGCTTTGGCCATGGCCTCAAAAATAACAAACACAGGGGGAATGGGGTGATGAATTTTGGGGGAGGGGGAGTTGGACAATGGAAGATGGACAATGGACTTTAATTCATAATTCTTTAAACCTCACCCCAACCTCTCTCCAAAGTAGAGGGACTAAATACATAACACATCATTCAAAATTCAAAACTGTATTAATTTTCCTGTTTACTGAGCACATCTTTCTTAACTCTTTCCCAGAAGCCATCAAAAGACTGATGATCTTCTTCTTTCCATTTTTTACTCAACGCTTTTATTTTATCGTATCGGTCTTCTCTGGTTAATGAGAAAAATGCGGTTATGGCATCGCTATCATTATCAAAAGCCAGCTGACTATACATTTCTTTCAATTGTTGTTCTTTTCTTGTATTAATATTAGCAAGATCTATTTCCATTTCTTCGCGCAGCATCACTTTTTCATCATAACTACCTGAGGGAAGCATTGTTTTAGCTATAACTGGCATCAACTCGATCAGCATTAATATAAAAACGATAAGGTAATAACGGAACTGAAGCGCAGAATTATTCTTTAATAAATTGTTCAAAGCTTCGATCCTCGTCAGGAACCCATTGTTTAAATATTGGGCAAAAATTGCCTCTTCTTTTTTAATGGTCTCTTCAATTTTTCTTATACTGCTGTCAATAGCAGAAAGTTTTAACTGGCCCGTTCCCCGTACAGATTGATATTCATCATCCAGTTTCTGGTACTCATTTCTTTTTGCAATAGCAATGTCTTTTATGCCTACTTTTCCTGTACCTCCGCTTCCATCTGTTTCTGCCAGGAAGTTCTCACGTGCATCATTTACTCCTGCATATTGCAGCGCTAATGAACTTTCAATTGCCTGTTTTTCCGCAAGCAATTCCTTTTTTTGATTTTTATACAATGAATCCAGATCGTTACGCTTTACCATCTTTCTTTTTTCATTGTCAAGTGAAGACTGCATTTTAATTTCCTTATCAAACATATATAATACGGCAGGCTGCGCCATAAAGGTTCCTATCGTTAATGCAAGTAATCCCCTAAATAGCAGGGGAGTGAATTTTCTTTTATTGAATTTGGTGATGCCTTTTATAAGTGCCCTGTCGATAGTTAGTATAATAAAGCCCATAAATATCCCCAGAATAACATAGGCAAATATTGAATCAACTATAGTACTGAAAAAGTATATCCAGGTGAAAGTGGCAAACAACCAGGTACCCAATACGGTCATACCAATAATACGGTACCTGTTCCTGTCAATTACGGAATCAATAAGTATCTCTTTTTCGGCTGTTGACAACCACCACAGGAATTCTGTAAAAGGGGAGGGTGCATAATTTTCCCTTTGAGAAAATGCATAGTTCTTTTCCATTATATAATTTTAATTAGAATAAAAACCTGTGAAGTTGTGTTGAAGCGTGTGCAAAATAATATTTCTTTTAAGAATAACTAAAGTAGAAATGAATATATTTTCGCAGAAGTTGTACATTAACAGTTCCTTAAGCGCCAATTATTAAACATGGCAATTGGTATGAGGTCTATGGCATGTATGTTGATTTACATAGCACAATTCAGTATAATTTATAAATAAAAAAAATGAAGAAAATTTACAGCAGCCTGGTATTTACCTTTTTAGCAGTATTAACGTTAAGTGCCCAGCCAAAAGGTATGGGTAAGAGTGACCCGAACGGTAAAAAAGTTTTGGACGCCGTAAGTGCAAAATTTAAAACCTATAAATCAGTTCAGGCGAAATTTCTTTTAAAAATTGAAAATGCTGCCGGAAAAAACCTGGGAACGAAAAACGGTTCTGTATTTATGAAAGGAAACCGTTATCGTATAGCTGTACCTGGCCAGGATATTTATTCAGATGGCAGCAATGTATGGACATTTGATAAATCCTCCAATGAAGTAACTATCAGTAAAATTGATCCTGCTGCAAATTCTATAACTCCTCAGAAATTATTTACAAACTTTTACGATAAAGATTTTTTGTATAAGCTTAACGGCAATGTAGCAGTAGGAGGTAAAACTATGCAGGAAGTTGAACTCACTCCTATAGATAAAACAAAACCCTTTCATAAAGTATTATTGTATGTGAGTAATTCAGCTATCAATACAACAAAAATATTTGAGAAAACAGGTAGCCGTTATACTTATAGTGTGAATAGTATGACAACTAATAGTGTGATACCGGATGCAACATTTATATTTGATGCAAAAAAATATCCCGGGGTTGAAGTTGTGGATCTGAGATAATCCTTATCATTCTGAATGCTCATTATTATTTCCCCAGCGGAAACTTGTTACGGGCAATCCGGCAAGATCAAGCACCCTGTCTACTACAGTAGCTGCCACTTCTTCAATTGTTTTAGGATTGCTGTAAAAAGAAGGGGTAGCCGGGCAAATAATACCTCCTGCCAGTAGTATGGTTTCCATATTTTTAATGTGCATTAAATTATAAGGGGTTTCCCTTACCACACAGATCAGCTTTCTTTTTTCTTTTAAAATTACATCTGCCGCTCTAGTTATCAGGTCATTTGAAATGCCTGCAGCTATACGTCCTAATGTACCCATGCTGCAGGGGATGAGGATCATTGTATCATACTTTCCGGAGCCTGAAGCAAAAGGGGCCGTAAAATCATTTTTCTCAAAGTATTTCACATCAAACCCTGAATAGGATTTATTACCCATCTCTGTTTCCCATACTTGCTTTGCATTATCTGTTAACACCACAGATATCTCCTGGTAATGATCTTTTAACTGCTTTAATTTTGTTAATAAAAGGCTGGCGTAGATAGAACCACTGGCACCTGTAACTGCTACTACAATTTTTTGCATTATTTTTCCGTTTATATTCTCTAAGCTACTAAACAATTAAATGATGCATAAGGTTAAAAAGTTTTTTCTGTTCGTACTCTTTGGTTTAGTATTGATTTCTTTCAATCCCGCGAAAGAAAAAGTAAAATGGATAACTTTTTCTGAATTAAAAGAAGCATACGCAAAGGATCCCAAACCTATCCTTATTGATCTGTATACCGATTGGTGTGGCTGGTGCAAAGTAATGGATAACAGCACTTATGGAAATGCAAAAGTGGCTGCTTATATCAATGCAAATTATTATGCTGTCAAATATAATGCAGAAGACAAAGAAAGTGTTGTGTTTAATAATAAAGAATATAAATTCAGTGAAGAATATAAATCCAATGAGCTGGCTTTGTACCTTACTTTTGGCAGACTTGAATACCCAACCACTGTATTTCTTTCTACTATCGAAGCCCGCCCGGCTCCTCTTTCAGGTTACTTAAAGCCTAAAGAAATGGAGGCTCCCTTGAAATTTTTTGGTGAAGGGGCTAATGAAAAACAAACATTTGTAGTTTTCGAAAAATCTTTAAAAAGAGAATGGAAGTAGGGCAGGAATTAAAGTTTAGGGATTAGGGTTTAGATTTATACTGTTCTGGGTCGTAGACAATTTTTCACTTTTCACTTTTCACTTCTCACCTTTCACTTTTCACTTCTCACCTTTCACTTCTCACCAAGGCTAAATAAACCCATATTAGGGAGGTAAAACACCGCATTCATTTTCTTTTCTTATATAATTTGTGACCATTGAATGGATGAACAAATGAAAATTATTAAGATGAGTGCAATCAGAAAAGCAGTATTAATTTCAGGTTGTTTATTATTTACAAATATCATTTCCTATAGCCAGGACATAGGAAATGAAAATGTGTTGCCTGTTTTAAATAATTCGACGCTGGTTAAGAATCAATTTATTGCCACTTCTGTTTTATTTGATGCAGCATTGTACTCATTGAATTCTATTAACGGATTATTGAAGAAAGAAAATTACCGGAATAAGATAAGCTCATTTAATAATCCCGGTACATCTGACCTTGGATTTAGCCTGGAAGCAGAGATCAATCTAGCCATAAAGCCAATTCTTATAAAAGCCGGGAACACGAATGAAAAAAAATTCTCTGAAATTGTAACGTCTCTTATTTTAAATCCTTTTAAGAATCATATGCCTGAAAAAGTTTTTGGTTCGGGAACATTATTCAATTCATTACTGGGACTTGTAGGCAGTCTGGCAATAAATGAAAAAAAGGTTACAAGTAAAGATGTAGACTCCTTCATGACCTCAATCAGTAAATATTTTATTCAGTATGAGAAATTAAAAGCAGCTAATATATCTTTTGATGAAAACATAAATAAATTTAATCTCAAACTGCTGGAATTTCATTTTGATACCAGGGAATTCATGCTTGATATTGTAACAATAATTTATGCAAATACAAGCCGGCAGGAATTAAGGCAAAAAAGTCTTGAAGAGATTTTATTAAATTTTCTGGACAAGGATATCCTGGATACATTGTTTGAAAAAAATAATTTTTCAAATAAGGGTCAACGGATTTTACATTATCCGGGGGATGGTATCAAAACTGCAAAGGAGATCGTATATGGAATTCAAAAGTTATTCAATGAATACCAGAAGATATACTCCCAGAATTACAATGAGATCAGAACCGTTTTATTGCAATCAAAAGAACTTGGCAAAAATATAAATACAAAGCAGGTGGATCAGGCAATTATAGAGTTTGATCAGTTATACAAAGACAGCAGGGAAGCAGACATTCTGAATATCCGCTTAAATACATTGTCTGAACGATTAAAATATCTTGTAAGCCTTGAGTATATGAAATGATTTATCCTCTCCTTCGTAACTTCATAACTGATGAGTTCTAATTCAATGCAACGACGGCTCGGATTATTCCATTCTACTGTTTTGAATATGATCGATATGGTGGGCATTGGCCCTTTTGTTACCCTGCCGATCGTGATGAGCTTACTGGGAGGAATGTACCTGTACGCCTGGATAGCCGGGGCTTTATTATCATTTATTGATGCTATGGTGTGGAGTGAACTGGGTGCTGCTTATCCATTAGCAGGAGGAAGTTATAATTTTCTGAAAGAATCTTATGGTAAGAATGGGGCAGGAAAGCTAATGAGTTTTTTGTATGTATGGCAAACTATTATCCAGGCCCCATTGGTAGCGGCTTCAGCAGCTATCGGATTTTCTCAGTACTTCGTTTACCTTTATCCGTTAGGTAGTACCTCACAAAAAATACTTTCCGGTACGGTTATCATTTTTGTTACTATTCTTTTATACCGGAAAATAGATAGCATCGGAAAGATCGGCGTGCTGTTATGGGCAGGGGTTATAGGAACTATGGGCTGGATCATATTCGGCGGTCTTGCAAACGGCAATTTTTTTCAACCCCTCACACAAATGGGAGATTCTTTCAGCTGGGCAGTTCTTGGCTCTTTTTTATTTGGCCAGGCATGTGTAAAAACCATGTATAGTTATCTCGGTTATTACAATGTATGCCACCTGGGTGGAGAAATAAAAGATCCGGGTCGCAATATTCCCCGGAGTATGTTTATATCAGTTATAGGAATTGCTTTTTTATATCTCGCTATGAACATCAGTGTAGGCAGTGTTATTAGCTGGCAGGAAATAAAAGCAGGTGTGGATAATGGAACACAAAATTTTGTTGTAAGCACATTTATTGAAAGATTGTATGGTAATACAGCAGCAGTTGTAGCAACCATACTTATTTTGTGGGTGGCATTGGCGTCACTTTTTGCAGTGATGCTGGGTTATAGCAGGGTGCCTTATGCAGCTGCAGCTGATGGAGCATTCTTTAAAATATTTGCAAAGCTTCATCCAACAAAAAACTTTCCTTATGTTTCATTGCTGGTTTTAGCTGCCTTTGCATTTGTGTTCAGCTTATTATTCAGGATGGGCGATATCATCAGTGGTATTCTTGCAATGCGGATCATAATACAATTTATTGGCCAGGCAATAGGGGTAATATTATTAAGAAAGAAAAACGGAACTAAGCATTTACCTTTTAAAATGCCACTGTATCCATTGCCGGTTTTGTTTGCAATTGTAATGTGGTTGTTTGTGTTTTATGCTACGGGGTTAAAAATTATGTTGAGTTTTATTATTGTTCTCAGCAGTGGTATTGTTGTATACCTTTTTAAAGCGCGCCTTGAAAAAGACTGGCCTTTCAAAAACCATCTTTCAGTTCATTCAACAACCCGGGAAGATCAAGAGGTTTAGTATACATTAATAAAGATCCATCAGGATGTTTCGGCCATTCCTCTTTGGGCCTGTCCCAATACAATTCCACACCATTGCAATCCGGGTCATTTAAATAAAGTGCTTCAGATACACCATGATCCGCAAAACCTGTAAAAGGATACGATGCATGCAACAGTCTTTGATAAATCGTTGCAAGATCTTTTCGGGTTTCATATAAGAGTGCTGTATGAAATAAACCAGTACTGTGTAAGGGAGCCGGTGGTGAATTTTTGCTGTACCAGGTATTGAGACCTATGTGATGATGATAGCCCCCTGCTGAAATAAATGCGGCATCTTTTCCATAAAGAGTTGTTACTTCATATCCAAGCAGGCCTACATAAAACCCCAGGGCTTTTTCAAGATCAGCAACCTTTAGATGAACATGGCCAATTTTTGTTGAAGGAGGTATGGTATAATTATTCATTTTTTTTTACAGAAGTTACATAATTATAATTGGCATTGCATGTGCATGTCAAATGGATCAATTATATACATATGGAATTAGTTCAGTTCATTGGTATCGCAGCAGGAATATTAACCGCCACCTCATTAATACCCCAGTTAATCAAAATAGTAAAAGAAAAAAAAGCAGATGATGTATCGCCACTTATGCTAATCATATTAATGGCAGGGCTTGGCTTATGGGCCACTTATGGGATACTTAAGGAAGACTGGCCGATAATTATAACCAACGCATTTTCATTTTTACTGAATACAGTCGTTTTGTTTCTCAGGTACAAATATTCCCGCGATTGAAAGTTCTTACACCAGTCATCTCTTTTTTCTAAATAACTTCCGCCATATCCGGTATATCAGCGGCACGGTATTTTCCTGCATCCAGTTTCTTTTTAGTTTCTTCAAAAGCCTTTAAAGTCTCGTCAATATCTTCATCAGAATGAACAGCCGTAGGTATGATGCGATAAATAATATCTCCCTTTGGAATAACCGGATATACCACGATACTGCAGAATATGTGATAATTTTCTCTCAGGTCCATTACCATTTGTGTAGCTTCAGGCACATCTCCTTTCATATAAATAGGTGTTACCGGACTATTTGTATTACCGATATCAAATCCTCTTTCTTTTAATCCTTTTTGTAACCTTTCAACATTGCTCCATAATTTCTCTCGGAGTTCCGGCATGCTTGTTACCATTTCCATACGCTTTAACATGCCTTCCACAATCATAAGCGGAAGGCTTTTAGCAAATATCTGGCTGCGGGTATTATAACGTAAATATTTAAGTACGTCTTTTTTACCGCTGATAAATGCGCCGATGCTACCCATGCTTTTTACAAAAGTGCTGAAATAAAGATCGATATCATCCTGTACTCCCTGCGCCTCATCAGCACCAGCACCTGTTGGACCCATATAACCAAAACCATGTGCATCATCGATCAGTATTCTGAATTCAAATTTATTTTTAAGGGCAACTATTTCTTTTAATATGCCCTGTTCCCCATCCATACCAAATACCCCTTCCGTAATAACGAGAATACCGCCTCCATTCTTTTCGGCAAGGTCAGTAGCGCGCTGCATCTGCTTTTCGAAATCTTCCACATCATTGTGTTTGAATGCATAGCGGTGACCCATATGCAGGCGAACACCATCCAGTATGCAGGCATGAGATTCTGCATCATACACGATAACATCCCGCCGGTTTACCAGCGCATCAATGCAACTCATAATTCCCTGGTATCCAAAATTCAGGAGCATTGTATCTTCCCTGTTCACAAATTTGCTTATAACTTTTTCCAGTTCTTCATGTTTGGCAGTATTTCCACTCATCATTCGTGCACCCATAGGGTTACCCATTCCATAAGCTGCCGCCGCCTCTGCATCTACCTTTCTTACTTCAGGGTGATTTACCAGGCCCAGGTAATTGTTCAGGCTCCATACGATCATATCTTTCCCCCTGAATTTCATATGCGGCCCCAATTCACCTTCCAGTTTTGGAAATGTAAAATATCCATGCGCCCTGTCCATATGCTGGCCAATAGGGCCTCCATCTTTTACTAATTTTTCAAATACATCCATTTATATACATTTACGATTTAGTAATTATTACAGTTCTGGGTAAAATAAAATACAATTTTAATTTCTTATCTCTTAACATTTCACCTTAGATAAGATCAAGGCTCTGTAAAAAGTATCCCACCTCCGCCATTTTTGCAAAATTAATGTATTGATTGCAAAAGCCGTAATGATCTGTACTATAATCAATAAAAAACCAGTTCATTAGCAATTATCTTTGAAAAAACAAAAAATGAAGATGCAAAGATTTTATCTGTTAACCGGGTTTATAATGTTTTTATGTTTTACTAACGTTAAGGCACAGAAGAAAACACTAACTGAGAGTGCAGGAATTGAAAAGCCAAAGATCATTATAGGACTGGTTGTTGATCAGATGCGCTGGGATTATCTTTATAGGTTTTACAACCGTTATTCGAACGGAGGGTTCAAACGCCTTTTACAAAAAGGGTTTAATTTCAATAATACTCTTATCCCTTATGCCCCTGCTGTTACTGCTGTAGGGCATGCATCTATTTATACAGGTTCTGTTGGTGCAATTAATGGAATGGTTGGCAACAGCTGGATGGAAAGGGCTGATGGTTCCTATATGTATTGTGTACAGGATAAGTTGGTAACCGGTGTAGGGGCTGACGGATTATCTGCCAAGATGAGTCCCCGGAATTTATTGTCTACTACAATTGGAGATGAGCTTAGGCTTGCAACAAATTTTAAAAGCAGGGTTTTTGGTATTTCACTAAAAGACAGGGGAGGTATTATACCTGCAGGCAGAAGCGGAAATGCAGCCTATTGGTTTGATGATAACTCGGGGAGTTGGATCACCAGCAGTTGGTATATGCCACAATTGCCTTCCTGGGTAAATACGTTTAATAGTTCCCGTAAGATAGATAGTTTCATGCTCCGCGACTGGGATCTTTTATATGAAAGATCTTCTTATGTACAAAGTGTTGCGGATAATAATACTTTTGAGAAATCCATGATCTATGATACCAGCCGGAGTTTTCCTCATACTTATAAGAAAATGATCGGAAAAAATTATGCTGATTTCCGTTATTCTCCTTATGGTAATACATATACCCTTGATTTCTCCACCCGCCTTATTGAAATGGAAAAGCTGGGAACAGGAACTCAGACAGATATGCTTTGTATCAGCTTATCCTCCACTGATTATATCGGGCATATATTTGGTCCTAATTCAATGGAGGTGGAGGATACATACCTGCGGCTTGACAAAGACCTGCAACAATTTTTAATTTTTCTTGATAAAAAGTTTGGAGCTGGAAATTATTTATTTTTTCTAAGTGCAGATCATGGTGCCCCACCTGTGCCTGATTTTATGAAGGAAAATAAAATGAGTGCAGGCCACCTGAACGGCTACTATGGATTAATGGATAGTTTGAATAAATTAACTCTTGAAAAATTTGGCGTACGTAAAATTGTAAAAAGAGTATTGGAATACCAGGTTTATCTTGATAACAAGATCATAGATTCATCCAAACTTAATATCAGAGAGATAAAAAATGTGATCGTTAAATATCTGAAAGATCACCGGGATGTAGTAAATGCATTTGACTATGAAAATTTTCATAATGTGATAATGCCCGTAGAAATAAAAGAAATGTTTGCAAAAGGATATTTCTATAACCGCAGCGGTGATATCCAGTTTCAATTAAAGCCAAATTATACAGATGTAACTTCTAAAGGCACAGAGCACGGAACTGTTTATAAATATGATACGCATATCCCTTTGATCTGGTACGGATGGAAAATTAAACCTGGTAAAACCAGCCGGGAAGTTTATATGACAGATATTGCTCCCACCATTGCAGCCATGCTAAATATACAAATGCCAAACGGAAGTATTGGGAAAGTGTTACCGGAAATCGTTAATTGAAGAATCAAGTATCAAGTATCCAGTATCCAGTATCAAGTATCAAGAATCAAGTATCAAGTATCCAGAATCCAGAATCCAGAATCAAGTATCAAGAATCAAGTATCAAGAATCAAGAATCCAGAATCAAGTATCAAGAATCAAGAATCAAGTATCAAGAATCAAGAATCCAGAATCAAGTATCCAGTATCTAGTATCCAGAATCAAGTATCAAGTATCAAGTATCAAGTATCCAGTATCCAGTATCAAGTATCCAGTATCCAGTATCCAGTATCCAGTATCCAGTATCCGGTAAAGTTGGGTTACTAGGATTCGAACCTAGACAAACAGAATCAAAATCTGTTGTGCTGCCTTTACACCATAACCCAATCACTTATCCAAATTTAATTTGGAGTGCAAAAATAAGGTTTGTAAAAAACACAGCAAAAATAATTATATGATTATAACAGCTATTCTGCATCTTCTTTTTCCTTCAGGCTTTTTATCAAATCCAGGGCTTCTGCCACTACATCACACATAATTGTTATCAATGAACCGGGTTTTACAATATTATAGGCATGAAGAATAGCCTCTTTTTCATTGAAAATTATAGTTACAGGTATCTTCCTGGTTTTATCTTCATTAATTCCTTCCACAAGAAGGTCAACAATATTTGCTGCAGTTCTACCTCTTAAATGTTTATCCTGCCGGATAATTATTTCATCAAAGCAGGTAGCAGAAATTCTCCCTATCTCGCGGATATCTTCATCTCTTCTGTCGCCGGTGCCGCTAATAATACCTATTTTATAGGTAACATCCAGTTTGTCGATAAAATCACACAACAATTGAAGTCCTGCGGGATTGTGTGCATAATCAGCGAGAAACTGGAAATTTTTAAATTGAAAAAGATTTAATCTTCCGGGAGTTTGAGACGGGGAAGGAATAAAAGTTTCCAAGGCAAGTTTTATGTCTGCAACTTTAATATTCCTGTACAGGTAAGTGGCAAGTATGGCAGGCAGGGTATTCATTACATTGTGCAGGGCTTTGCCTCCATAAGTGATTGGTATATCTGAAACTTTGTGTACCCTTATCTTCCAGGTTCCTTTCATTATTGTTACATATCCATTTTCATATACTGAGGCCAGGCCACCTGTTTTGCAATGTTTTTTTATTCGCGGATTGTTTTCATCCATGCTGAACAAAGCAATATTGCATTCCAGTTTACTTCTCATCGCATATACCAGGTCGTCATCTGCATTTAAAATAGTAAAACCGTTTTTTACCACTGTTTCAGGTACAACAGCTTTTACCTGTGCCATTTGTTCCATACTTTCAATACCTCCCAATCCCATATGATCAGAGGAAACATTGGTTACAATTGCAATATCACATTGTTCAAAAGCCAGCCCGCTTTTTAAAATGCCTCCCCGGGCACATTCCAGAACAGCGAAATCAACAGTAGGATCTTTCAAAACAAATTGTGCGGATAAAGGACCTGTGCAATCACCTTTCATCATCAGTTGATTTTGTATGTATACTCCATCACTGGTGGTATACCCCACTTTATATCCTGCACTTTTAGCAATATGTGCCGTAAGCCGGGTAGTGGTGGTTTTACCATTGGTTCCTGTTATAGCAATTATCGGTATGCGCCCGGAAGTTCCCCGGGGAAAAAGCATTTCAATAACAGGTTCTGCCACATTTCTGGCAATACCTTCAGAAGGCTCAATATGCATTCGGAAACCCGGCGCAGCGTTAACTTCCAGCACAGCGCCCCCGTTCTCATTTATCGGAACTTTTAAATTAGGAGCCATCACATCAATACCGCAAATATCAAGTCCTATGATCTTACTGATCCTTTCAGCCATGAAAATATTTGATGGGTGTACCTCATCCGTTACATCAGTAGAAGTACCACCGGTTGAAAGATTTGCAGTAGGTTTCAACATAACTGTTTCGCCTTTTCCCGGAACAGATTCAAGATCAAATCCTTTGTCTGCAAGTAGTTTTAAAGTAAAGTCATCTATTTTAATGGAGGTTAAAACTTTTTCATGACCAAAACCGCGGCGCGAATCTTTATTGGTCTCATCGATCAGCCATTGAATAGTGTTTTTTCCATCACCGGTAACGGTAGCGGGTGTACGCAATGCCGCACATATGAATTTATAATTAATAACAAGTATCCGAAAATCAAAACCTGTTATGAATTTTTCGCAGATAACATTTTTTCCATAGGCTTGTGCAACAGATAAGGCTTTTAAAGCATGTTCCCAATCAAGGATATTGGTAGTGGCTCCTTTGCCATGATTTCCATTGATAGGTTTTAATACGCAAGGGTAACCGATGCTTTCAATGGCATCTTTTAATTCTTCTTCAGTGCGTATGATCTTTCCTTTGGGAACAGGTATCTCTGCCGAATCCAACAAATTTTTTGTGTCTTCTTTATCTCCGGCAATATCTACGGCTATACAACTTGTGGTGCCTGCGATGGTGGCGCGTATGCGTTGCTGATTTACACCATACCCTAATTGAACGAGGCTTTGTTTATTTAACCGGATAAAAGGGATGCCTTTTTTGGCAGCCTCTTCTACGATACAGCCTGTAGACGGACCCAGTCTTGTATCTTCTCTTACCTCGCGCAATTCCTGTATATACTCATTAATATTTACGGCAACATTATCTATCAATGACTGAATAATGGTAAATGCTGCTTTGGCTGCCAGGATACCTGCAGCTTCTTCTATATAATCAAATACAACATGATATTCTCCCTCTTTTCCTGTGCCGCGTGTGCGTCCAAAACCAGTGTCCATACCTGCAAGGGTTTGTAATTCCAGCGCTACATGTTCAATTACATGTCCCATCCAGGTTCCTTCTTCAACCCTTTGAAAAAATCCTCCCGGCACACCCTCACTGCACCGGTGATCATATAATGTAGGTATCAATGTTTCAAGACGTTGTTTAAAACCGTCGATCTTATTACTGGGCATCTGTTCATGTTCTTCAAGATCAAGCTTCATCTGTATAAGCTTGTGGCGACGAATACTCCAGTAATTCGGGCCTTTCATTACTTTAATTTCTACAATCTTCATTCGGCTAAAATTTATTATTCTATCAGGCAAGAAAATTAATGAAAACAGGTTGATTGAGCAAAAAGTATTCATTCGGTTGCCGGATGCTGGATACTGGATACTAAATACTTGATACTGGATACTGGAAACTGGATACTTGATACTAAGTACTGAATACTAAATACTAGATACTTCTCACAGTTAATTAACATCACTGTATAATTTTGAAGTGATGATACAAAATGAATTGTATTATTTTTGTGTTAACCAGAAAAAAGGTTTCATGCAATTTGCAAAAGGAAAGCTGCTTGCCATCGGTGGCGCAGAAGACAAAGGCTCTGACCTGGAAGCAGGAGAAATTCAACGAAACAATCTCAACTTTTTTGAACTGGGTATCCTCCGCCGCATTGTTGAGGAAACCGGCGGTCCTTCTACCCGGATGGAAGTTATCACTACAGCCAGTATGATCCCGCATGAAGTGGGAGAAAATTATCTGAATGCATTTGCAAAGATCGGATGTTCCGATGTAGGCGTGATGAACATTCGCAACAGGGCGGATACTTCTAATCCCGATTACCTCGAACGTTTGCGGCATTGTGATGCTGTTTTATTTAGTGGAGGAAACCAGATGCGGCTTACCAGTACTTTCGGCGGAACGGAATTTTTAGGAATATTACTGGACCGCTATAATGATGAAAGCAATTTTCTTGTAGCAGGAACTTCTGCAGGTGCAATGGCCATGAGCAATACCATGATCTATGAAGGAAATGCAGCCCGGGCACATCTTAAAGGCGAAGTAAAAATTACTACCGGCCTCAGTTTTATGCGGGATGTTATCTTTGATTCACACTTTGAAAAAAGAGGGAGATTCGGCCGGCTGGCACAGGCTATTGCAACCAATCCTGCATGTATCGGCATAGGCCTGGGTGAAGATACCGGTATGCTTATAACTGATGGAAATAAAATGGAAGCAATAGGCAGCGGACTTGTGATCATCGTGGATGGCCACGATATCCGGCATAGTAATATAGCAGACATACCCGATGGCAATCCTATCAGTATCGAAAATCTTAAGGTTCATTTTTGTGAAAAAGGAAACGGCTATCTGGTAAGAGAAAGATTATTCATTACTGAAGTGAAAGAAGGCGCACTCGTTCAGAAACAGGTACATGTTGAATAGTATAACGTTAACCCTTACATGATGGTAACCAGGTAATAATTTTTCTTCCCCTTTTGGATCAGTAAATATTTTTTGTGTAACAGCTTAGAGTCTTCGATCATATATTGAAAATCGTCTGTTTTTTTTCTGTTGATACTGATCCCTCCATTACTTATCATTTTTTTTGCCTCTCCTTTACTTATAAAAATATTAGTTTCAGTGAGCAGGCTTACAATATCAATTCCGTTGCTGATCCTCTCTTTCGGAATATTGCATTTTATAATTCCTTCTATCTCTTCCAGGTCAGACTCTGAAAGGCTTTCAGCGGGCGCACTTTGGTTTTCGAATAACTTCACTGATGTTTGAAGGGCAGTAATCAAATTCTCTTCACCATGTACCCACCTGGTAACTTCTTCAGCAAGCTTTTTTTGCAATGTTCTTTTTGAAAGATCGGCCCTGTGTTCTTCCAACAGATCTTCAATGGTATTTTTATTTAAAAACGTAAAGATCTTTATCCAACTTTCAGCATCGGCATCTGAAGCATTTAGCCAAAACTGATAAAAATGATAAGGGCTCGTCTTCAACGGATCCAGCCAAATATTTCCTGTCTCGGTTTTGCCAAATTTACTTCCATCACTTTTTTTGATCAATGGACAGGTAAAAGCAAAAGCTTCGCCTCCTTTCTTTCTGCGGATCAGTTCTGTGCCGGTTACAATATTTCCCCACTGATCACTTCCTCCCATTTGCAGTTTACAATTCTTGTTTGTAAATAACCAATAAAAATCATAACCCTGGATAAGCTGGTAAGTAAATTCTGTAAATGACATACCCGACTCCCCATCAAGGCGTTTCTTTACACTATCCTTTGCCATCATGTAGTTAACGGAAATATGTTTACCCGTTTCCCTGATAAATGAGAGGAAAGAAATATCCTTGAACCAGTCAAAATTATTTGCCATCTCAGCGGCATTTGGAAGAGAAATATCAAAATCAAGAAATTTCTCTAGTTGAGACCTGATTCCCTTCTCATTTTTTTGTAATGTTTCTTCACTCAGTAAATTGCGTTCTTCACTTTTACCGGAAGGATCCCCAACCATACCGGTAGCTCCTCCAACAAGAGCAATGGGTATATGTCCGGCTTTCTGTAGGTGTACCAATAGCAGGATGGGTACCAGGCTGCCAATATGCAAACTTTCAGCTGTAGGATCAAATCCTACATACCCGGTAGTTATATTATTATTTAAATAGTCTGCGGTTCCCGGCATTATGTCCTGGATCATTCCTCTCCATTCCAGTTCTTTAATAAGATTCATCCCTGATTAATTATATTTTTTGTGCAGCAAAAATGAGCAGAAATTCCCGAATTAGAGCAAATTAGAATTTTAAAAAAACAATTCATTTTACCTTAAAAAAAGTGATTCTTAAGAGGATGTTATCTTTCTTTTTAAATCGTTATAATCGAAGGAATATAGGATTTAAAAATGTAAATTTGAAAGATTAATTGCGAATTTTAATAATGTAAAATTTACACAATTTGTAAGGTAAACTTACGTTTATAACCATTAAACTGTTGTTATACAGTTTGTTTTATCAATCATATCTATCTTATGAGGAAACAGCTACTGGTGATTTTACTGCTTGCATTGATTTTACCTGCAGTAACATTTTCTCAATTCCGGAAATATTCCAATGAATTCTTAAATATTGGCGCGGGTGCCAGGGGGTTGGCTATGGGTAATGCCCAGGTGGCTTCTGTAAGTGATGCCACTGCCGGATATTGGAACCCTGCAGGTTTAGTTGGGGTAAAAGATGCACCGAATGCCGGTCTGATGCATGCAGATTATTTTGCAGGCATAGCAAAATATGATTACGCAGCACTCGCTGTTCCTGTTCAGGATAATAAAAGAACGCTTGGCTTTTCTGTGTTACGATTTGCCGTAGATGATATACCAAATACCTTATTTCTTGTAGAACCGGATGGCAGTGTGAATTATGGTAATATTCAAAGCTTTTCTTCAGCAGATTATGCCTTCTTATTTTCTTTTGCCCAGAATATCAGGGAAACAGAAAACCGCAGGTTTAGTTTTGGTGTAAATGCTAAAGTGATACACCGTAAAGTTGGTTCTTTTGCTACAGCCTGGGGTTTTGGTCTGGATGCCGGCGTGCAAATGCATGGCAAACAATGGCATCTTGGGCTGGTGGCCCGTGACCTTACCACAACTTTTAATGCCTGGTCCTTTTCATTCACAGAAAAAGAAAAAGAAGTATTATACCTTACAAAAAACGATATACCTGTAAAATCAACAGAACTTACCGCACCCCGCCTGGTTTTAGGTGGTGGTTATAATTTCAAAATAGGGTCTTCCGTGAACCTGCTAGCTGAAGCCAATGCAGATTTCACATTTGATGGAAGACGAAATACCCTTGTAAGTTCAGATGCAGTAAGTATCGATCCTCACCTGGGAATTGAGGCAGCCATAAAAGATGTTTTCTTTGTTAGAGGTGGAGTTACCAATTTTCAAAGAGCGCTGGCGGATGAAGATACCACCAACCAGAAAAAAGTGTGGATCTACCAGCCGAGTCTTGGAGCCGGGTTTAAAATAAAAAACATAATGCTGGATTACGCCTTTACCAATCTTGCTAATCAGTCAAACCCTTTATATACGCATGTTTTTTCATTACGAATGAATTTTGTAAAGAAAAACGAAGATTAATAACAATTCATCATGATGAGAAAATTACTTATCCCGGTTCTGATGTTAATGGCCGTATCTGTACACGGACAATTAAACAATAGCTGGATAAATTATAGCAAGACCTATTATAAATTTCGCATTGGCAAGGATACTCTTACCCGTATCCCACAAGCTGTTCTGGCATCTGCCGGATTAGGCAGTACTCCTGCTGACCAGTTCCAACTATGGCGTAATGGTGAACAGGTAAGGATCTATACATCTGTTGCGTCGGGCACATTAGGTGCTTCTGATTATATTGAATTCTGGGGCCAGATGAATGATGGAAAACCTGATAAACAACTTTATAAAGATCCTGCATTTCAGTTAGCTGATAAATACAGTTTGGAAACAGATACAGTTGCCTACTTTTTAACTGTGAATAGTACAGGAGGAAATTTTCGGTTTACAAATGCTCCAAATAATCCACCGGGTTCAATGATACCCGACCAGTATTTTATGCGGAGTGTAGATAAGTTTTACAGAGACAGGATCAACAGGGGACTTGCCAATGTAGTGGGTGAATATGTTTATTCTTCATCGTATGACGAAGGAGAAGGATGGAGCAGCGGAGATATTTATCCGTGTTGTGTTCTTAGCCAGTCATTCTTTAATATGAACGTTTATACTGCAGGCCCTGCCAACAGTTTATCTGTTCGGGTTAATGCATCAGGCAATGCCAATAATCCCCGTGACCTGGTTGTAACAGTATATGGTTCTGAAGTATATAAACAGGGGATGCCTTTCTTTAATTCAAAAAAAGCAAACATAACAGGTCTGCCTATTTCTTTGCTGCAAAGCCCGAATCAGAATTTTATTACTGCAGCTACAAACAGTTCCACTTCTACAGACAGGATAGCAGTAGCCAGTATTGGCATTACTTATCCCGCTACTTTTAATTTTAATAATGAAAAAAGTTTTGCTTTCGATCTTGCAGCAGCACCTTCCGGGAATTATCTTATCATAGATAATTTTAATTATGGAAGTGTTGCACCTGTACTTTATGATATTACAACAGGTGCAAGATATACCGGGGATATTTCTACACCAGGTAAAGTAAAATTTGTTTTGCCTTCTTCTGCACAGGTAAGAAAATTTCAATTGGTAAGCCAGGAAAGCAGCAACATAAATAATGTCAATTCTCTTGTAACAAGGAATTTTATTAATTATGGAAATACATCAGCACAGGGAGATTATTTGATAATAAGTAATCCGATGTTATATAATGATGGCAATGGTAATAATTATGTTGATCAATACAGGCTTTATCGTAATTCTGTTGCAGGTGGTTCTTTCAACACTAAGATTTATAATATTGATGAATTAAATGATCAGTTTGCTTTCGGTGTAAAGAAACATCCGGGCGCGATCCGTGATTTTATCCGTTATGCGAATCAGGGCTTTGCTGTAAAGCCAAAATTTGTTTTTTTAATTGGTCGTGGTATAAATTATATAGATCACAGGTCATTTGAAGGAAATGTACTTACTGATAAAATGGATCTGGTTCCTACATTCGGATGGCCAGCTTCTGATGTATTGCTGGCAGCAATTCCTGGTACAGTAACACCGTTGATACCAATGGGTAGATTGAGTGCGATAAATGGCACAGAAATTTTTAATTACCTGGAGAAGATCAAACAATATGACCAGGCGCAACAGACTCCCGGTTCCACTATCGCAAGTAAAGCTTGGATGAAAAATATGATAAATGTGGCAGGTGGAAAGGATAGTGCTGAAAATGACATTTTTAAACAGTACATGAATGGTTATAAAAAAATTGCAGAGGACACTTTATTTGGAGGCTATGTGGAAACATTTACAAAAACTGCCACAGGTGCTGTACAACAGGCCAACAGCCAGCGCATCCAGGATCTCTTCCAGGAAGGACTAGGCTTTATAGGTTATTTCGGGCATTCCTCTGCCAATACTTTTGAATTCAACCTTAGCAATCCTGAATTGTATAATAATGCAGGTAAGTATCCTTTCTTTAATGTAAGTGGATGTAGTGCAGGTAACTTTTTCATTTTTGATCCACTTCGACTTAACGGGAATCTTACATTATCAGAAAAATATGTTTTGGCGCCGCAAAGAGGAAGTATAGGATTTCTGGCTGATACCCATTTTGGTATTCCTCCTTTTCTTAATTTTTATAATGACTCGCTTTATACAAAGTTTGCTAAAACAATGTATGGCGATAGGGTAGGTAACCAGATAAAAGAAGTGGTAAAAGGCCTGGGTGGTAACAATCCAAACCTCGATTTTTTTACCCGTATACATCTGGAGGAAATAGCCCTTCATGGTGATCCGGCAGTTAAGATCAATTCGTTTCCAAAACCTGATTATGTTATAGAAGAGCAATTAATAAGAATAAGTCCTAACATCATAACAGTTGCAGATAATAATTTTAATGTAACTGTAAGAATGCAGAACATCGGTAAGGCCACAGGTGATTCAATCTGGGTTTCTGTAAAAAGAAAATTACCTAATGACAGTATTCGCGTTTTATATAACCGTTTAATACCGGGAATTAAATATGCGGATTCAATCAATCTTTCAGTAGCCATCAATCCTGTTACAGATAAGGGTTTAAATCAACTTATTGTAACACTGGATCATACCAATAAAGTGAATGAGATATTTGAGACAAACAACACAATAACAAAAGATTTTTATGTATTTGAAGATGAATTAAGGCCTTCTTATCCTTATAATTTTTCAATTGTTAACCAGCAGAATATTACCTATGTAGCCAATACTGCAAATCCACTTTCAGGAATGCGCCAGTATACGATGGAAGTTGATACAACAGAATTATTCAATTCTGCTTTCAAAAAAATATACAACACGGGTGGCGTGGGAGGGATAGTTGAATTTAAGCCAACCAATATAAATTTTACTGACAGCACAGTTTATTACTGGAGAGTTTCAATGGTGCCACTGGGCGGTCAACAAATTATCTGGAACGCATTTTCATTCACTTATTTAAATAACAGCAGCCCTGGATTCAGCCAGTCTCATTATTACCAGTTCAAAAAAAGCAGCTTTGATAAAATAAATCTGCAGCAAAACCGGACTTTCTCATTTGAAAAAGTTCCAAGAAGTTTAACCATAAGAACCGGGCTTTATCCATTCTATGATTATGACAGGATAAATGTAAATCTTGATTTTGATCCCGTAGAGATATATGGTTGTAATTACAATTCCATCCAGGTTTATGTATTTGACAGTACAACTTTACAAGAATGGAGGAACAGGAAAGTAACAAACTCAAATGGACTTTATGGTAGCAATGCCGTATGCATCAATGGTGCTATTCTGCCAGATACTACAAGGGCCTTTTTTGAATTCAATTATACCAATTTTACAACCCGGCAGGCAGCCATGAATTTTATAGAAAATGTTATTCCTACAGGTAAATACGTGGCTATTACAAACCTGGGTAGAGCGGATAACAATACGAGCTTTATCAATCAGTGGCAGGCAGACCAGGCTATACTGGGTGCAGGTAAATCATTATATCATACTCTTAAAAACATTGGTTTTACAAAGATCGACAGTTTTACAAAAAATCTTCCCTTTTTGTATTTCTATCAGAAAGGAATTTCAGGATATTCTTCTACCCAAACGATCGGTCCTGCAGATTCTTCTTTTATAGAGCAGTCATTTGCTTTAAATTCTACGTTTACTAACGGTACAGTAGAATCGCCTGTATATGGGCCAGTTAAAGCATGGCAATCTCTTCATATGAGGGGCTTCACAAACGATCCCGCTCCATCGACCGACACAACTAAAATACAAGTGTATGGTATAAAATATGATGGTTCAACAAATCTGATCACTACTGTATCTTCTTCGGTTGATACTACTCTCGGCTTTATTAATGCCCAGGTATATCCATACCTGAAATTAAAAATGACAAGCAAGGATGTAGTAAATGCAACTCCTTACCAGTTACGTCATTTGTTAATTAATGCATCACTTGCGCCGGAAGGAGCAGTTGCCCCTAACATTTTATTTAAAATGAAAGATTCTGTTGATCAGGGCGAGATGATCGATTTTGCACTTGCATTTAAAAATATCAGTCAAACTAAATTTGACAGTTTGCTTAAAATTAAATTCATCATCACTGATAAAGATAATGTACCACATGTGTTGAATGTTCCAAAAGGAAAGGCGCTGATTGCAGGAGATACATTAACTGTGCAGTATTCGATTGACACAAGGAATTATCCGGGAACAAATACCTTATTCATTGACTTTAATCCAGACAATGATCAGCCTGAGCAGTATCATTTCAATAATATATTGTATAAAAATTTCTTTGTAAGAACTGATAAGTTCAATCCTTTGCTGGATATTACTTTTGACGGAGTAAGGATCCTGAATAAAGATATAGTTTCCTCCAAGCCGGGCATTCTTATCAAATTAAAAGACGAAAGCCGGTTCCTTGCTTTAAAGGATACTTCGTTGATCAATGTGATGGTTCGTTACCCTGATCAGACACTTCATAACTATTATTTCGGTGATACAATGCGATTCAATCCTGCTGATCTTTCAACAGGGGAAAACACTGCAAGTATAGATTTTAAACCTTACTTTCCTGAAGATGGTGAATATGAGCTGATCATTTCAGGAAAAGATGCTGCGGGCAACAAAGCCGGAGAATTGGAATTCCGTGTGGTATTCAATGTAATTAATAAACCAATGATCTCAAACCTGTTGAATTACCCGAACCCTTTCACTACTTCAACAGCATTTGTATTTACTATCACTGGTAGCGAAGTACCTCAGAATATGCGTATCCAGGTACTAACCATCACAGGTAAGATCGTAAGAGAAATTACTAAAGATGAATTAGGGCCTATACAGATCGGCAGAAATATCACCGAATTTAAATGGGATGGTACGGATATGTATGGACAAAAGCTGGCCAATGGTGTATATATATACAGGGTGTTGACCAACCTGAACGGTAAAAAATTAGACCGGTTTGATGGCCGTAACAGCAATGGCACTATAATAACAGAAGGGATTAATGGCACTGATAAATACTTTAATAAAGGATATGGAAAAATGTATCTGATGAGATAATATTTTCATATTTGATGAATATTAAATAGCCCCGGGTTTAAACCCAGGGCTATTCATTTAAACCCCGGGCTATTCATTTACTTTTGCACTTTAATTTAAATTATGGCGAGGATAGGGATCAATTTAGTTACCGGCAGTTTACAAAAAGATGAAATCATTGTAGGGATAGACCTGGGCACCACTAATAGCCTGGTAGCAATTATTCATCCGGATACGAAACAACCTGTTGTTTTAAAAGAATACGACAGCAGTGCTTTGGTTCCCTCAGTAATACATTTTGATGAACAAGGAAATGTTATAGTGGGAGAATCTGCAAAAGATTATCTGATCACATCCCCGGAGCGAACTATTTTTTCTGCTAAAAGATTAATGGGAAAAAGTTATGAGGATATAAAAAATAAAACGGCTGATTTTAGTTACAAGATCATTGACGCAAAAAATGATAACCTTGTAAAGATCCAGGTAGGTGAGAAATTTTATTCACCGATAGACCTTTCTGCACTTATTTTAAAAGAACTGAAAAACAGGGCAGAACACATATTAAAAACACCTGTAAACAAAGCCGTGATAACGGTTCCTGCCTATTTTAATGATGCACAGAGACAGGCAACACGTGATGCAGGTAAACTTGCCGGGCTGGATGTGCTGAGGATAATAAACGAGCCAACTGCTGCAAGTCTTGCTTATGGTATTGGATTAAACAAGGAAGAAGAAAAGATAATTGCAATTTATGATTTGGGAGGTGGCACGTTTGACATTTCCATATTAAGAATAAGCGGGGGTGTCTTTGAAGTATTGAGTACACATGGCGATACCTGGCTGGGCGGGGATGACATGGATAATGCCATTGTTGATTATTGGAGAAGCGAGTTGTTGAAAAATAATGAAACTTTAAATGAAGCATCCGGAGTTCAATCTTTGCGACTTAAAGCAGAAGAAGCTAAGAAATATTTATCCGGTCAGGATGATTTCAGCTCTGCCTGGAATGGAATTTCCCTGCAGCTTTCAAAAGATAAATTCAATGAACTTATAATTCCATTGATCAATAAAACAATTACCAGTTGCAAGAATGCCCTAAAAGATGCAGGATTAAAAGTTACTGCTATTAACGAAGTGATAATGGTGGGAGGCAGTACACGTGTGCCGGTTGTTAAACAAATGATCGGTGATTTTTTTGGTAGAAAAGTAAGTGTTACTGTTGATCCGGATGAAGTAGTTGCCCTCGGAGCAGCCATACAGGCTGATATACTGGCCGGAAACAACAAAGATTTTTTATTACTGGATATAACACCGCTAAGCCTGGGTATAGAAACTTCAGGAGGTTTAATGGAAGTATTGATACCCAGGAATGCAAAGTTGCCCCAGAAAGCTGCCAAACAATTTACAACACAGGTTGACGGGCAGAGCGGGATCCGGATAAGTGTTTACCAGGGCGAAAGAGACCTGGTAAAAGACAACAGGAAACTCGCAGAATTCAATCTGGCAGGGATTCCGGGAATGCCTGCAGGTTTTCCGAAAGTAGAGATCAGTTTTTTAATAAATGCTGATGGGATACTTACTGTGAGCGCAAAAGAATTAAGGAGCGGTATTGAACAAAGTATAGAAGTAAAACCGCAGCTAGGCCTTACCGATAGCCTGGTTGAAAAGATGATGCTGGATTCTATAACCAATGCAAAGGATGATATTGCTGCAAGAGCCTGGACGGAAGCTGTTACTGAAGCGGAACAACTCCTGGCAACTACAGAAAGATTTATGCAAAAAAACAACTCAGTGCTACTGCAGGATGAGATCATAAATACAGCTTCTGCCATGCAGGCAGTGCAACTTGCCTTAACGATGAATGACAAAGACCTGTTGCATAAAAAAATTGAAGAACTCAACGAGATATCACGCCCTTATGCTGAGCGTATAATGGATATGGCGATTGATACAGCCTTGAAAGGAAAATCCGTTTAAATTCTTTTGCGTAAAAAAACAATTGCAACTATAAGTATACAAAAACTAATAAAGCTCACCAGCATAGCTATTTTAATTTTAGCCGGATTAAAAAAAACAGTGATCTTGTTAGGACCTTTCTTTAAGGGAATTCCTATAAAATTTATTCCCTCCCTGGCAACGGGGCTTATCTTTTTTCCATCATCATAAAACCAGTAGGGATAATAGTTCTGTTGTAAAACCATTGTTTCATTACCGACTGATTTATAATTGAAGCTTATTTTACCGGGATCATACGAATCTATATTTTTATTTTGGAGGGTGTTTGCATTGCTCTTTAAAAAAAGCAGGGAGTTTTGCATATAACTAAGACCAGGTACAGATGCAATCGTATCAAAATATTTTTTTGAATTTTTTAATGTAATAGGGTAAGGTATCTCTTTTACCACGCCCGGTTGTTTGTTATACATACTCCAGTGGCCCGTAAGTCCGTTCTCTGCTGCAGTAAGTGTATCAATATTATTTATAGATTGTACAACCGGAATGGGAATGCCTGCCGGCGATTTATTTAAAACCTGCTGAACATCCGCCACCGACGCTTTGCCTGCCCCGGTGAAAGGGATATTTAAAAGTGAAGCTATTACAAGGTCTGCTATACAGAAATAGACCAGTGGTCTGAATTTTTTCCTTTTTAAAAAGTGCATGATACACATTAACAGGATCAACTGGATGGATCCCTGGATCCAGAGTGTGTCATAAAAAGTGATGGAATCCACCACTCTTTTTGCAAAGGAAAGAGCAGAATGATCCCCCCGGTTAAAAAAAATACTTTGTTTATATAAAATCGAGAAAGCGATCCCTGCAACAATACAGGAAATGAGAATGATTGATAAAATAATATAGATCCTTTGCAGATTTTTTAGGGAAGGCTGGTCCCCGGCTAAGTGTTTATTAGATTCAATCAAAGCAAATAAAATAAAACAAATGATGGAGATCCCACTAAAAATTCCATTTAACCGGATATAACTCATCATAGGTAACACGTAATGAGCGATCATTTTAAATACTCCCCCGGTGGAGAGTAATAAAAAAATAACACCATTAATGATAAAGAACCATTGACATTTTGTTTTTTTTGTAAACAGTCCATATAAAATGAATATAAGAATTACCAAGCCCATATAATGATTGCGCATAGAAGGATCTGTTGCCGACAAGGTCGCATTTTTAACCGTAGAAAATGGCATCAATATACTTGTCCATGACAGGATCTCAGCATTGTTCAGAACGGAAGTTGTAATATCTAATTTATCTCCCCTCACAAAATGCGGTATAATATCCAGGTAACTGAAGATCATACCAGAACTAACCACTAACAAAATAACTGCAAGTAATAAAAGCGATTTTAGAAAGGCTCCTGGCTTAACCTTCCATCCTTCCTGCAAATCATTTTTAAAATAGGTGAACAATATCATACCAGTAAAAAAATAAAATGCGATAATGATCAGGGTAGGATGTGCTGCAGATACAAAAAGATAAAAGATCAAAGCATTGATCAGGATATATTTTAAACTTCCTTCTTTCTGCAGTTTAAGAAAATAATATATACACCAGGTAAGAATTGAAATGCCACTTAACCAGTTAACATGTTGCAGATGGCCTATATTAAAACCACTGCACATAAATGATATTCCGGCGATACGGCAAACTGATTTATTGTTGCTCCATAAGGAGGCTAATTTAAACATGCCAATACCGCCTGCCAGGATGTATAGTAATATCTCAAGAGTGAATGTATAAGCATTGTATCCTGTTGTTGCTGCGATCAGCCATGTGACCGGGCTCCAGTAACCGCCGCTCATATCACCATATTGGGGAAATCCAAAATTGATATATGGATTCCAGAGAGGTAAGTAACCTGCATGGATGCTTTCACTCATAAAAAACCTGGGCGGGAAGTATCCATTAAAAGCGTCATTTTTAATAAAATATAAAAAACTGGATACAGGCAAATATGCAAGGAACAATACAATGGAAAACAACAGCAATGTTTTTACTGTAATGCTGTTTGATTTATTGTAAACTTGCATTTGCTAAAAATACATTTTTACAAAGTATGTCAGAAAGGAAATTTGATGATTTTGATGAGTATGCATCTTCCTACAGAGAAATTCATTCAGATAATATTCGGCTAACGGGAGCCGATAGTTTTTATTTCGCGGAATTAAAAGTAAGGTTACTGATAAAACCTGAAAAAAATATTCCTTTAAAAGTTCTTGATGTTGGCTGTGGGGATGGCGCGACAGAAGTTTATTTTAAGAAATATTTTCCTGCCTGGCAGGTCACGGCTATTGATGTTTCAATGAAAAGCATTGAGGAAGCTAAAAATAAAAACATTGAAGGCACATTATTCAAAGTATATGATGGCAAAAATATAGATGCTGCTGAGGAAGAATTCGATGTGGTATTTATGGCGGGTGTATTGCACCATATGAACTTCAACCTGCACGAAGGCTTATTAAAGGAAATTAAAAGAGTGCTAAAAAAACAGGGGCGTTTTTATTTGTTTGAACAAAATCCATTTAATCCTTTTACACGATATCTTGTAAATACCTGTGAATTTGATAAAGATGCACGGCTTCTGAAAAGCAATTACACGCGTGGTATCCTGATGAAACAGGATTTCAAAATTCAAAAAAAAGAGTACATTATTTTCTTTCCAAGGAAATGGTTCTTTTTAAAAATGATCTTTTTAGAAAAATACCTGCGATGGTTATCCTTGGGAGCACAGTATTATTTTGTTTCAAAAAAGAACTAATCCATATTGATCTTTTTATCGATGAGGAACAGGGGCCTGTTTTTAGATTCAACAAAAAGGCTGGCAATATATTCCCCGAGAAGACCAAGCGCAAGTAATTGAGTGCCGCCAAGAAACATGATAGCAATGATTGTGGATGCCCAGCCAGGCACTGTAGTTCCTTTGAAATAAGAGACAAGAGCGAAAATTCCAAAACCAAAAGCAACAAGGGAAATAATAATTCCCGTAATAAAAGCTATTCTTAATGGTTTAAAACTAAAAGAAGTGATACCCTTGGATGCCAGGCCCGTCATTTTCGCATAGGAATATTTTGTTTTTCCAAACCGGCGGGCGGGTGCATCGAAACTTATCCAGGTGGTTTTATAGCCTACCCAGCTAAATAATCCCCGGAGAAAAAGATCACGCTCTTTAAACTGTAAAATAGAATCCAGCACTTTTCGATTGAACGCTTTAAAATCGGCAACATTGGGTTCGATCCGAGTTTCTGAAATGGAATTTATAAATCGGTAAAAAATAGATGCTGTTGCATTTTTAATTCCGCCTGATCCTATCGTTTGATCGCGTTTAGTGTTAACAAGATCAAAGCCTACTTCAATTTTTTTAAGCATATCAGGTATCAGAGAAGGGGGGTGCTGCAGATCTCCATCCATTATGATAATTACATCTCCCTGTGCATGTTGCATACCCGCCATTAAAGCATTCTGGTGCCCGAAATTGCGGCTGAGAGAAATACATTTTAAACGGTGGTCTCTCAACGATTGCTCTTCAATGGCATTAAAAGTTCCGTCTGTACTGCCATCATCTACAAACAGTAATTCGTACTCTTCTTTTACATAAAGATCGATCTCATCGCTTACATGACGGATATTGTCTGCTTCATTGAAAACCGGGATAATGATACTTATATGCACTTACGTTACTGAAGTTTATAATGAAATTAATTAAATGAGATTTCAATGAATGAAATTATTTATTTCAATGAAAGGATACGGTTTACATATTTTCCAAAAACATCAAACTCAATATTAACGGTATCTCCTTTTTGTAAAAATTTTATATTGGTATTTTCATAGGTGTAAGGAATGATTCCCACCTGGAAAGTATGTTGCATTACATTATAAATGGTAAGGCTGATACCATTAATTGCAATGGATCCTTTCTCTATCATCAGGGAGGCAAATTGTTTACCTGTTTCAAAAGTATATTCCCAGCTTCCATTCTTTTCAGTTTTGGCTGTGCATACTGCTGTTGAGTCCACATGACCCTGTACAATATGGCCATCAAGTCTTCCATTCATTTCAAGGCATCTCTCCAGGTTTACACGGGAACCAGGTACCCATTCATTTAAATTTGTTTTTAGCAGGGTTTCTTCTATGGCGGTAACCTGGTAATTGTCGATGTTGATCTTTTCAACAGTAAGGCATACACCATTGTGATTCAGGCTCTGATCTACCTTTAAAAAAGGGGTAAGCAGGCTTTTTATTACAAATATTTTATTAGTCCCGGAGTTGGAAACCTGTATAACCTCACCTGTATATTCTATAATTCCTGTAAACATTTTTCAAAAATCGGCTTTTGTATTTAGATGTTTTATGTTTAGTGTCCCACACCTATAGGTGTGGGACATATATATTTACTATTTAAGATTTCTTTTTTTAAATAAATCTATTATCTTTGCCGCCTAATTTAAAAAAGAGGTCATAATGCTGATAATTGATTCTAAAGATTGCGAAAATATAGACAAGGCACTTAAAAAGTACAAAAAGAAATTTGAGAAAAGCCGCGTTTTGCTGCAATTAAGGGAAAGACAAGCTTTTATTAAGCCATCTATCCGTCGCAGAACACAGGTGCTTAAAGCTGTTTACAAACAGCAAATGGCAACGGGTAAATTCGATATTTAAATTTTTTAGGCCGGCAAAATAGTAAACTGATAACGGGTTCCTTTAACTTTAGTTATCAGTTTTTTTATGTCACAAACCCAACAATTAATCCAGTCCTATCTCGGTCATTTGAAATATCAGAAAAGATATTCAAGACACACATTGATTTCTTACCAGAATGATCTTTCTGCTTTTTTTGATTTTGCCCTGATACAGTTTGATGTTCAAAATTGTGCTGAGATAAAAGCTCCATTTATCCGGTCGTGGCTGGCTAGCCTGAAGGAAAAGGACATATCAACTAAAACTATCAACAGAAAGATATCCTCTTTAAAAAGTTTTTTTAAATACCTGCTGAGGGAAGATGTAATTACTCTTAACCCGGTAACTACTATAATAACTCCTAAGATCAGCCGCCGGCTGCCACAATATGTAGAAAAAGCCCATATGGAAACCTTATTCAGTCATGTAACTTTTTCTGAAGGGTGGAAAGGAAAAACAGAACGGCTGATTATGGAACTATTGTACAATACCGGAATGCGCCAGGCAGAGCTCATCGGCCTTAAAAAACACAATATTGATATAAGCAACAGTTCAGTTAAGATATTGGGAAAAGGAAATAAAGAAAGGATCATACCGATAAGCAATGCCCTGATGGTCTCTATTAAGGAATATATGACTGATAGGAATGCCCCGGAGATAGCAGAACCTACTTATTTACTGGTTAATGAAAACGGAAGAAAATTGTATCCGAAGTATGTATACAGGGTGGTTAAAAATTATTTAAGCTACATAACTACAATTGATAAAAAAAGCCCGCATATATTGCGGCATACCTTTGCAACCCATCTTACCAATAATGGGGCAGATCTCAATGCTGTAAAGGAGTTACTGGGGCATAGCAGCCTGGCAGCTACCCAGATTTACACCCACAATTCCATAGAAAAATTAAAAGATATACATAAAAAAGCACATCCCAAAGGGTGAGTATTACCCATAAAAAATTATAAAAACCTGCCAATATTTTTTTGAAAAACTACCTGTAATCATTAACTTCATAGACGCGTTTGTAAACACAAAATCTCCGCTTATTCAACATTTCTATTTTTATTAATTTTTAATTTTTAAAATCAGAATTTATGAACGTAAACATTCAAACTGTACACTTTGATGCAGATTCTAAATTACTTTCCTATGTAGAAAAGAAAATAATGAAACTTACACAATTTCATGACAGGATAACCAATGTGGATGTATATCTGAAGCTTGATAATATTGTGCATAATATAAAAGATAAGGTGGCTGAGATAAAAGTGATGATCCCCCGCCATGAGTTTTTCGTTAAACAATCTTCCAAGTCGTTTGAAGAAAGCTTTGATATTGCAATGGATGCGGTCATCAGCCAGATAAAAAGAAAAAAAGAAAGACTAGCGGCCTGAATCCCGGGCCTATAATTTTAAAAAAATCCTGCTTTTTGAGCGGGATTTTTTTTAAATACACAGGCAGACTAAAGCCATTTAAAAATATGTTATTGCAAAGTTTTTGTATTAATCATTTTCTCTTACCTTTGCCTTCCCAAAAAAAGAGGTACTGGAGTGTGCCTTTTTTTATGGAGTTCTTTGTAAAATTTTAGAATTTAGACTATAAATTTTAAATGCTTATCGATTTGCATTTCATTTTTAATTTAAAATTCAAAATTTAAAATAATTTTCAGGCCGAAGTAGTCCCGATAGCTATCGGGATTGGTAGAGCATCTAATTGCCGAAGTAGCTCAGTTGGTAGAGCAGCTGATTTGTAATCAGCAGGTCGGGGGTTCGACTCCCTTCTTCGGCTCTTGATTGGGCAGATGGCCGAGTGGTTAAAGGCGACAGACTGTAAATCTGTTCACGTAAGTGTACGTAGGTTCGAACCCTACTCTGCCCACAGTTCTTTGGATATGTTGAATGTTGAATGCTTAATGTTGAATGGATGTTTGAGTTGAACATTTAAAATTCAACATTCAAAATTTAGAATAATAATTTGCGGAAGTAGCTCATTTGGTAGAGCGATAGCCTTCCAAGCTATAGGTGGCCAGTTCGAGCCTGGTCTTCCGCTCATTTTCAGTTTGCAGTTGGCAGTCTGCAGGGTTGAATGTAAACTCTGATTGCTGGCTTATAACTGCTAACTGAGTTACCGCCGTCGTAGCTCAGGGGTAGAGCACTTCCTTGGTAGGGAAGGGGTCGTGAGTTCGATTCTCACTGATGGCTCAATTTAGATGACCGGTACAAGAGTGCGACGCAACCGAGGAGGATAAAAGAACAAATGCTGGAAAAATAAAAATAAAAAGTCAATGGTACACAGACTTAAAATGCTGACCGATTTAAACACAATTTTTAAAAAATTATAAAATGGCAAAAGAGAATTTTAAGAGGGATAAACCCCACGTAAACGTTGGTACCATTGGTCACGTGGATCATGGTAAAACAACATTAACAGCCGCTATAACCGATATTTTGTCTAAAAAAGGTTTGGCGGTGAAAAAGAATTATGATGATATTGATGGTGCTCCTGAAGAAAAAGAAAGAGGTATCACAATTAACACAGCTCACGTAGAATACGCAACGGCTGCACGCCATTACGCTCACGTGGATTGCCCGGGTCACGCGGATTATGTGAAAAATATGATCACAGGTGCGGCACAAATGGATGGAGCTATCCTTGTGGTTGCAGCTACAGATGGCCCTATGCCTCAAACAAGAGAGCATATCCTTTTGGCTCGCCAGGTAGGTGTTCCAAGTATGGTTGTATTTATGAATAAAGTTGATCTCGTAGATGATGTTGAATTATTGGAACTGGTTGAAATGGAGATACGCGAATTGTTAACTAAAAATGGTTTTGATGGTGATAATACACCTATCATACACGGTTCGGCTACAGGTGCTTTAGCTGGTGAAGAAAAATGGGTTGCAGCAATCGATCAATTGATGGACGCCGTAGACAGTTACATTCCATTGCCTCCCCGCCCGGTTGATCTTCCGTTCCTGATGAGTGTTGAGGATGTGTTCTCAATCACTGGTCGTGGTACCGTTGCAACAGGTCGTATCGAAAGAGGTAAGATCAAAGTTGGTGAATCAATGGAAATCGTTGGTTTAATGGAAAAGCCACTGACTACAACCTGTACCGGAGTTGAGATGTTTAAGAAATTACTGGATGAAGGTGAAGCTGGTGATAACGCTGGTTTGCTTTTACGCGGTATTGAAAAAACTCAGATCCGTCGTGGTATGGTACTTTGTAAGCCAGGTTCTATTACTCCGCATACAGAATTTAAAGGTGAGGTGTACGTATTGAACAAAGATGAAGGTGGTCGTCATACACCATTCTTCAACAAATACCGTCCCCAGTTTTATTTCCGTACTACGGATGTAACAGGAGAAGTTACTTTAAATGCTGGAACGGAAATGGTTATGCCCGGTGATAATACAAACATCAGCGTAACGTTGATACAGCCGATCGCAATGGAAAAAGGTTTGAAATTTGCGATCCGTGAAGGTGGACGTACAGTGGGTGCAGGACAGGTTACAGAGATCGTTAAATAGTATCAAGTATCTAGTATCTAGTATCAAGTATCTAGTATCAAGTATCTAGTAACAAGTATCTAGTACTAAGTACTGAGAACATAACAGGTTTTTATATCTTTACAAAGTACTTAGGTCTACATCTAAGTACTTTGTTCTTTATACTAAATACGATTTACGGGCATGGTGCAACGGTAGCATACGGGTCTCCAAAACCTTTGATCTAGGTTCGAATCCTAGTGCCCGTGCAGTCAATGTGATAATGTGATAATGGATAATTTACAAATGCAAAACAGCTCATTTCACGTTAGCATATCAGCCTATTAGCTAATTAGCAAATTGAAAAAAAATTATGAATAAATTCAGTGTTTTTGTAAGAGATTCCTATAAGGAAATGGTGGAAAAGGTTACCTGGCCTAAATGGGAACAATTGCAGCAATCAACTATGATCGTGCTGGGCGCTACATTATTTATCACAGGATTGGTTTTTTTGATGGACCTGGTAGCTAAGAATCTGATGGATTTCATTTACTCCTTATTTAAATAATTATGACGGAAGAGACAACAACTCCTGCAGTAGAAAAAATTGAAAAAGAAGGTAAGTGGTATGTGCTGCGTGTGGTTAGCGGAAAAGAACGTAAGATCAAGGAATATCTTGATAAAGACATTATTCGTAATGGTTGGGATAAAGTGATAAGACAGATCTTTTTACCGGTGGAAAAAGTGTATAAAGTTCTAAACGGAAAAAAAGTAATGCGGGAACGGAACTTCTACCCTGGTTACATAATGATGGAAATATCTGCTGATAATAAATTAAGTGATGATATTATTCAGCATGTAAGCAATATCAGCAATGTGATGCATTTCTTAACTGATGGCAAAGGTTCAAAAGGAAATATTATTTCACTGCGTAAAGCTGAGGTAAATAAGATGCTGGGTAAAGTAGATGAAATGAGTGATATAGGCGGTGTAATGATGAGTGAACCTTTCATTATCGGCGAAACGATCAAGATCATTGATGGGCCATTCAATGACTTCAATGGTGTTATTGAAGAAGTGAGTGACGAGAAAAAGAAACTGAAAGTGCAGGTAAAAATATTCGGTCGCGCAACTCCTGTGGAATTAAGTTATATGCAGGTGGAAAAACTAGCTTAAATTTTTGAACAATAAAAAATATTAAAATGAAAAAAATATTATCAGTAATTGCTTCTCTTTTTATCGGACTTACCTTGATGGCACAACCACCAAATGTACCCGCAGACAAAGGTGTAAATTTTGGTGTAAGTACTTCAGCAACAGGTGCTGTTAAAGCTACTGAGCTGCATGTATTCCTGGCCGGTAAAGAAAAAGCAGAGGTAAAAGTGGAGGGAAAAGTTTCTGAAGTTTGTAAAGCAGAAGGATGCTGGTTGCGTATGGAAACTGCTTCAGGCACTATGCTTGTGAAAATGAAAGATCATAAATTTCTTGTTCCTCTTGCTTTAAATGGTAAAACGATCATTGCTGAAGGAACTGCAACAATGAAGGAAACTACAGTAGATATGCTGCGTCATTATGCCGAAGATGCAGGCAAAAGCAAAGAAGAGATCGCTAAAATTACAGAACCAAAAAAAGAAATGGTTTTACAGGCAAAAGGAATATTGGTTTTATAAAAACTTTTTGCTTTATAAAATATTTTCCAAAACCTCATCCTGCCGATGAGGTTTTTTGATTAAAGTTGTTTTTAATTATGTCTTTATCTACCGTCAGTAATTCATTTTTTCATTCCAGGATATGGTTTGTATTGCGTTACTGGCTGATCATAATTTTGTTTTTTGAAGCCGCAAGGATTTTTTTTCTTTTGTGGAATTTCAAAGAAGCTCAATCAGCGGGATTGCTTATCAGCCTTCTTACTTTATGGCATGGGTTGCTTATGGATATATCAATGGCTACATACATTATCCTGCCATTTATCCTGTTTCTGATACTGTCGGTTTTTTTCTTTTTTTTCCGAAAACCCATTGTATACATGGTTTATTCTGGGTTGATAATTTTTTTGCTTTTATTCCTAACCCTGGCTGATATAAGTTCTTTTAACTCCTGGGGTTTCCGGCTGGATGCTACACCCCTACAGTATTTTAATAGTCCGAAAGAAATGTGGGCTTCTATCCAGCATCTTCCTCTTTTATGGGGTAGCCTCATTTTTATTGTGATCTTTATTTATTTTATGTGGTTAAACACCAGGTTTTTAAAAAGATCATTGATGCAAATACAATTCCGTTCCAATTGGGTTGTTTCTATATTAAGCTTACTATTATTATTGGGTTTATCTGTAATACCTATCCGGGGCGGGCTGCAACTGTCTCCTATCAATCAAAGTTCTGTATATTTTTCGCGAAATAATTTTGCAAACCTGGCAGCAATTAATGCTTCCTGGAACTTAATGTATTCACTTATAAATAAGATCGATAAGAACAGTAACCCTTATGTAAGTTATTCTATGCAAGAAGCCGGAGCTATTGTTGACAGCCTGTATACTTCTTCCGGCACGCACGAAAGTTTTGTGGATATTAATAAAAACCCTGCACCTAATGTAATACTCATCATCTGGGAAAGTTTTACTTATAAAGTGATCGATAAAAAAAGTAGAGAAATATTCATTACACCCGGATACAATAAATTAAAAACAGAAGGTGTGTATTTTTCAAATATGTATGCAACCGGCGACCGCACAGATAAAGGACTGGCAGGAGTATTAAGTGGTTATCCTGCACAAAACGATCATTCGATTATTCATATTCCGGTAAAGTCTGCAAAGATGCCGATGCTCAGTAAAGAATTTTTAAAGCGCAATTATGAAACGTCATTTTATTATGGTGGAGAAACAGAATTTGCCAATATGAAAGCGTATCTGTTGCAGGGTTCTTTTCAAAACTTTGTTTCCATAAATGATTTCCAGAAAAAAGATCAGAATTCAAAATGGGGTGCGCATGATAATGTTGTGATGCAAAGGATGTTCAATGACCTTTTAAAAGCTACAAAACCTCATTTTACAACGTGGCTTACATTAAGCAGTCACGAACCTTATGAAGTTCCTGTAACCACAGTTATCAAAGGGAAAGACGAAGAAAGCCTTTATCTTAATTCCCTGCATTACACTGATTCTATCATCTATCGGTTTGTTGAACTATGCAGCGATCAGCCCTGGTGGAATAATACTGTTTTGATCATTACCCCGGATCATGGAAAACCTCTTCCCCGCACCGGTAAAAAAGTTGATGATTTTAGAACCTCATTGTTATTCCTGGGAGGCGCCTTGAACAGATCGGGGATAGAGTATGATAAAATAGGATCACAGGTTGATCTTGCAGCCACCTTATTAGGGCAATTGGGTATGTCTTCAAAAAGCTTCGTTTGGAGTAAAGACCTTATGAATCCGATAACAAAAGAATGGGCATTTTTCGCTTTCAATAATGGGTTTGGTTATAAAGATGCTGAAGGCACTATGATCTATGACCATATCAGTAAAAAGGTGATCCAGAAGGAAGGAAGCATAAATGAAAAAAAGGGAAAGGCTTTACAGCAGATGATATTTCAGGATTACCTTACAAAATAAATGATGTTTACTGTTGCAGGGTTGATAACTTAAAATAAGTTTGTTCAAAGTGTAATTAATTGCAAAAATTTCCTTACTTTTGCGCCCCAATTAGTTCTTTTTGAATGTGCCTCCGGGCATGTTTGGGAGTTTTTAGCGAATGCTGAAAACGTTACAACCAAAAAAAATATAAAATGGCAAAAGAAATCACGGGCTATGTTAAGCTCCAGTGTAAGGGTGGTCAGGCCAATCCGGCACCACCGATCGGACCTGCCTTAGGTTCCAAAGGTGTTAACATCATGGAGTTCTGCAAACAATTCAATGCTAGAACCCAGGATAAACCAGGTAAAGTATTACCCGTACTTATCACCGTATTTGCAGACAAATCCTTCGACTTTATTATTAAAACTCCACCCGCAGCAGTTCAACTTATGGATGCCGCTAAAATAACCAGTGGTAGCAAAGAGCCTAACCGGGTTAAAGTTGGTAAAGTATCTTGGGAACAGGTAGAAGAGATAGCCAAAGATAAAATGGCTGATCTGAATGCTTTTACCCTGAACAGTGCAATGAGCATGGTTGCAGGTACTGCGCGCAGTATGGGTTTAACTGTGGAAGGTAAAGCTCCATGGGATAATTAATCTGCCGGTAGTTGTTTTCACCATTACAAATTCTAAAAATGATCACTAAAAAAAGAAAAATAGCAAACACCAAGGTTGACATCAATAAAGCGTATTCGCTTAAAGAAGCTTCCACATTGGTGAAAGAAATTAATACAACAAAGTTTGACAGTTCCGTTGACCTGCATGTGCGTTTGGGAGTTGATCCTAAAAAAGCAGACCAGGCTATTCGTGGTACAGTTTCACTTCCTCATGGAACTGGTAAAACAAAAAAAGTTCTTGTTCTATGTACACCGGATAAAGTAGCAGAGGCATTAGCAGCCGGTGCTGATTTTGCCGGACTGGAAGAATATATTACCAAGATAGAAAGTGGCTGGACAGATATTGATGTAATAGTTGCAACACCTGCAGTTATGCCGAAGATCGGTAAATTGGGTAAAGTATTAGGTCCGCGTAACCTGATGCCCAATCCAAAAACAGGAACGGTAACCAATGATGTGGTGGGTGCAATCAATGATCTGAAAGGTGGAAAGATTGCTTTTAAAGTTGATAAAGTAGGTATCATACATGCATCTGTAGGCCGCATAAGTTTTGCTCCTGAAAAGATCGAAGAGAATTGCCAGGAATTTATAAATGCAATTGTACGCCTGAAGCCATCAACATCCAAAGGAACTTACCTGCGTGGTGTAAGTATGGCAAGTACCATGAGCCCGGGAATAATTGTAGATACTAAATCTGTTCAAAACTAAATTCCCTGTTTTTAAAAAGGGAATTAAAAATATTTGTTATGACAAAGCAAGAGAAAAATGAAGTGATCGAATTGCTGAAAGGCAAATTCTCTCAATACAACAATTTCTATATTACTGACACGGAAAGCCTTTCTGTGGCCCAGGTAGGAAAACTGCGTAATTATTGTTTTGATAAGCAGGTAGAAATGAAAGTTGCTAAAAACACTTTGATTAAAAAAGCATTGGAAAGCATTGATGCAGAAAAATATGCAGGTGTTTATGATTCTTTGCACCAGGTTACCGCTTTATTATTCAGCGAAAATCCAAAAGATCCGGCTGTTATTTTAAGCAGTTTCCGTAAAGAGAACAATAATGAAAAGCCTGTTTTAAAAGCAGCTTTTATTAACGGTGATGTATTTGTTGGAGACAATCAGTTGAAAGCGCTTACCCAGATCAAGACCAAAAATGAAATGATCGGGGAAGTGATCGGATTATTGCAGTCACCGATACAACGTGTTTTAGGTGCGCTACAAAACAGGGATGCGGCTGGTAAAAATGAGGAAGCAAGTGCAGAAACACCGAAAGCAGAAGCAGCATCAGAAGCAGAAACACCGAAAGCAGAAACACCGAAAGCAGAAACGCCGAAAGCAGAAACAGCGAAAGCAGCAACAACAGAAGCAGATGCACCGAAAGCGGAAGCAGCTCCGGAAGCACCGGCGGCAGAGGATGCAAACAATGCACCGGCTGCAGAAGAAAAGCCGGAGGCATAAATAGTTTATTCTTTAGCTAATAAGCTTTTAAGGCAGTTAGCTAAATTTAATAAAAAACAATTTTTTTAAACTTCCGCCGGAGCCCCGATAATATCGGGTTCAATGAAGGCGGTAAAAATCTAACAAAATGGCAGACGTAAAAGCATTAGCTGAAAACCTGGTAGGTTTAACAGTAAAAGAAGTTCAGGAATTAGCTGAATTTTTAAAATCAGAATATGGTATTGAACCAGCTGCAGCTGCAGTAGTAATGAGCGGTGGCGGCGATGGCCCGGCAGCAGCAGAAGAAAAAACATCTTTTGATGTGATCTTAAAAGCAGCAGGCCCTAACAAACTGGCAGTAGTTAAAGTAGTTAAAGAATTAACCGGCTTAGGATTGAAAGAAGCAAAAGATTTAGTTGATGGCGCTCCAAAACCAATTAAAGAAGGAGTTGATAAAGCAACTTCAGAAGACCTTAAAGCTAAATTAACTGATGCAGGTGCTGAGGTTGAGATTGTGTAAATAAAATTGAATTAATAGATAAAGCCGGAGAGAGATTTCCGGTTTTTTTGTGTGTATAAATTTAAATCCCCTTTATAGTTTTCGAACCTTAAGCGCTTTGAAGCTTTCTCCGCTATCAGGAAAAAACATTTCTAAGACAGCACCAGGAAAAGGTTTATAACCACCTCCGGGCATTAATGTTGAGGGTAATTGATTGGTTATCCATATTTCAAAATCATTATTACCATTAATTACATTAATAAGGTATTTTCGACATTTATACCCGGAAATTGTTTTATATAAGTTTGTTGAAATACTGGAATATCTAATTTGAGAGAGTTCTACAATCTTATGTTTTTTGTATGAATACCATTTATTTTTTTTGTAAATTAATTTATCAGGTGAATTTACTTCTATTAAAATATCTGATGATTCATCATTTTTAGCATAAGTAATCGCTGATGAATCATCATTCCCCGATACAATTATTTGAAGACTGAATTTATATTTCTCCTGCGATCCTTGATTCAGTATTTTTGATTTTGCAGTATCTCCATCTCCATTAATCACTAACAATTCAATAGAATCGGACACCAGAACATTCGTGTAAATTGATGATTTATAATCATAAACTATTTCATAACTAATATTCTTTTTCTGTGGTTTAAAAGCAACTAAAATAATTATTAATAAATAAATATGCAAATTGCAATTTTTCATGAAAATTGTATGTTCTATAATTATTTTAACTAATTACCTACAGTACCACTAATTGTATCATCAATTATATTTTTTAAATCTCCATTTAGACCAGGATCATTTAAAGCATTATCAATCGCAGTATCAAGTGAAGATTCAAAAGTTAAACTAGTTGTTTGTTCCAAGGTAGTATTATATACAAAAGTTGATATTCTAGCACTATATGTTTGATTGGTGGGAGGACATTCTTGTAATAATTGAATATTATTTAATGAAGCACTTGAGGGTGGATGTCCTGGAACGCCATCCCACTCAAAAGTCAATGTAGCTCTTACTCTATAATAACATCCATTAATGTAGAATATTTGTGATTGAATTGGTACATTATAAACTAAATATTTATAATTTGGGTATTGCATTATAAACTCTAGTTGTTTATTTGAAGTAAAACTATAACTACTATAACTTATAATTGTTAAGATAAAAATTAGAAAAAATTTAATAATAAAACGGAAATCTTTTTTTAGATTTTATAATATTTAAATTAAAAGTTAATGATTTCATTAATATATGTTTTAAAATTAGTAAAATTAAATATAAATATAGGATTAGGTAGAATAAACGCAAAGGGTTTTTAGATAATTATATGGATGAGGAATTTGGTTCATCATTCTTTCCGTCACATCATTAAACAACCATTTTCTTATGTTTCTTTTGTTAAAGCGATATTCATATTCATCAGTATATGCAAACAAGTGTTCTTTAGAACATTGATGGTGGATGCCTCTTAGCCAGTTTTTAAACTGCATAATTTGTTTGTGCAACTCTTCCATGGCAGTTCCTTTTTCAGAATAACTGATTGTAATATTATTCATCTCCCTTGCTAACTTTTTGTATGAATGAAATGCATCTGTTTGAATTTGCGCTTCATCCGATACATTATCTTGCATGGCATATTTCAATTCATCTGCTGTGAAATTTTCTATTTGTTGGAGTGCAAGGTTTCCTGTTCTTCCATCAGGTAAAATTTCTACAGCTACCAACAAGGCATCCTTAGTTTCAGTACTTCTTCCTCTACTGGTAGAATAGCCACCAATCAATGTTTCATCTACTTGTACCTTGCCTGTTAACTTGTCGTCTTTATCTTTTTTCATCACTACTTGTACTTTTCTTTTAAACAGCCAGGCAGTTTTTTGTTCTACACCCACCTCTGCACCTAATTCAACAGTTGACATTCCTTTTTTCTTCGCCGTTAACCTGAAGATCATATGAAAGGCTTTAAGAATAGGCATCTTGATGCCATGGAAAACACTGTTGGCTGTTACGCTTTCATCATAACCACAATCGCGACATCTTCTGTAATAATAAGTTCTGCCTTTATAACTTTGCTGGCAACCACAACGGCTACATTGATAACCTTTTCTCCATTTTATATCTATCAAATAATTGTAGCAATCTTCATTGTTTTGAAATCGTTTTGTAAATTCTATCGCATTAATTCCTTTAAACATAACTAAATATTTTAGATCGAAAATACTAATATATTTAGTGATAAACAAACTCATTTACCTTATCTTTGAGAACATTCTACCTAATCCTATATAAATAATTTCCACCAGAATTTAAAATATTTAATTGAGGATTTGGTAATTCTTTTTCCAATGTTTTTACCATTATATTAAGGGTATCCAGACTAACAGGTGTCCCACACCTATAGGTGTGGGACACCTATTAAAATTACCCCTTAAGGTTAATATTTGGGTACCAAAGCAGAATTATAAAATGGTTATACTTTTTCTAACAGAAAATCTGTTCAAGCCTATGTTGGTATAACAATTGATTTTTAGAATTAAAAAAATCATGAAATTTTGTTTTCTACTTGTCTTTTCACTTTTTTATTTCCAGAAAGGATTTTCTCAAATTGATTCAGTTACAATAATTCCTGCAAAAACAGAGGTCATTTTTTCCACTGTTCACCACCTTCAGCAGGATTATAAATTAAATAATGCTATTGATATCCCATTAACCATTCTTACAACAGGATATACATTGTATGGATTTAGTAAAATATACAGCAGGGAAAGTACACCTGAATTTGTAATATTAGCCCTGAACCCTGCAAATGTCAATCGCCTGGACAGGAGAGTAACTGGTTACAGGTCCATTAAAGCAAAAGATGCCAGTGATAAATTATTTTATGGAAGCATGCCCTTACCCCTACTTTTCCTCCTAGATAAAAAAATGAGAAAGGATGCCCCAAAGCTCGGCTTGTTGTATCTGCAGGCTGTTTCCTCATTTGGATCTATGTATGCTTCATCTGCAATGATTGCGGACCGTTTCAGGCCTTACACTTATAATCCAAATGAAGACCTGGGTAAAAGAAGAGGTGGTGGTGGAAAGAATTCCTTTTTTGCCGGGCACCCGGGTATGGTAGCAACCGTAACTTTTTTTTCTGCAAAGGTTTATGCGGATTATCATCCGGAAATGAGAAATAAGTGGATATTATATACCCTTGCCGGAAGCGCTGCTTTGGCAACAGGTGTTCTACGAATAAAAGCCGGGGAACATTTTATATCAGATGTTATGGTTGGCGTGCCGGTTGGCGTAGCTACCGGGTTATTGGTACCCTATCTTCACCGGAATAAAAATAAAGCACCACGTTATACTATTTTGCCTTCTTATAGGAATAAACAGCCTGGACTTTATGCAATGGTCAATTTAAATAATTAAGTAATTTCAATGTCCCACACCTATAGGTGTGGGACATTTATCATTTTTAGCGCCCTTTTAGCAAAAATCTTACCAATCACGGAAAATTGGAAAATTACAAGGCACATTTTATTTTTAATTCCCTACCTTTGCCGTCCTTAATTTAGGAGCAGTAGCGCAAGCTCCGGTTTCCTTAAAAAGGCCTTCACTAAACGTCTTAATTAAAATATGTCTGCAACAAAATCAACCGCTGCTAAGCGTATCAATTTCGGAAAAGTTGAACTCCTGGCAGAAACGCCCGATTTACTCGGAATCCAGATTCAATCTTTTAAAGACTTTTTCCAGTTAGAAACTACTCCCGATAAACGTAATGTTGAAGGGCTGTTCCGTGTGTTCAAGGAAAATTTTCCTATCACGGATACACGAAATATTTTCGTGCTGGAATTTCTTGATTATTATGTTGATCCTCCCCGTTATACTATTGAAGAATGTATAGAAAGAGGATTAACCTATGCTGTTCCATTAAAAGCAAAGCTCCGGTTGAGCTGTAATGATGAAGAGCATGTGGATTTCCAAACCATTGTACAGGATGTATTTTTAGGAAACATTCCTTACATGACACCTCGCGGTACTTTTGTTATCAATGGTGCTGAAAGGGTTGTTGTTAGCCAGTTGCATCGTTCACCCGGTGTATTTTTCGGGCAATCAGTGCATCCTAACGGAACTAAGATTTACTCTGCAAGAGTTATCCCTTTTAAAGGAGCCTGGATGGAATTTGCAACAGACATCAACAATGTGATGTTTGCTTATATCGATCGTAAAAAGAAATTTCCTGTAACTACTTTATTGCGTTCTATTGGTTTTGAAACTGATAAGGATATCCTTGAACTTTTCGGGATGGCTGATGAAGTTAAAGCTGATAAAAAAACACTGGAGAAACATTTGGGAAAACGCCTTGCTGCGCGCGTATTGCGTACATGGGTGGAAGATTTTGTGGATGAAGATACCGGTGAAGTAGTGTCTATTGAAAGAAATGAGATCATCCTGGAAAGGGATTCTGTTTTGGATGCCGGCAACATTGCATCTATCATTGAAAATGAAGCAAAGAGTGTTTTCATTCAAAAAGAAGAAGTGAGTGGTGATTATGCGATCATATACAATACATTAAATAAAGATACTTCCAACAGTGAGCTGGAAGCCGTTCAGCACATATACAAACAATTGCGTGGTGCTGATGCTCCGGATGATGAAACTGCACGTGGTATCATTGATAAATTATTCTTCTCCGATAAACGTTATGACCTTGGTGAAGTTGGCCGTTATAAGATCAACCGCCGCCTGGGATTAAATTATCCTTTAGAGAAAAAAGTACTTACAAAAGAAGACATCATTGCGATCATAAAATACCTGGTGCTTTTAACAAATGGTAAAAGTGAAGTAGATGATATCGATCACTTGAGCAATCGTCGTGTTCGTACAGTAGGAGAACAATTGTATGCACAGTTCGGTGTTGGTCTTGCCCGTATGGCTCGTACCATCCGTGAAAGAATGAACGTAAGGGATAACGAAGTATTTACCCCCGTTGATCTTATCAATGCAAGAACATTGTCTTCTGTTATCAATTCATTTTTTGGTACATCACAGTTGTCGCAGTTCCTTGATCAGACAAATCCATTAAGTGAGATCACGCATAAGCGCAGGATCTCCGCACTCGGACCCGGTGGTTTAAGTCGGGAGCGTGCTGGTTTTGAAGTACGTGACGTTCACTATTCTCATTATGGCCGTTTGTGTACAATTGAAACACCGGAAGGTCCAAACATTGGTCTGATCTCTACTTTATGTGTGCATGCAAAGATCAATGATATGGGATTCATCGAAACCCCGTATCGTAAAGTTGATAACGGTAGAGTGGACATGAAGAAGATCACTTTTTTAAGTGCAGAAGAAGAAGATACAGCAAAAATCGCACAGGCAAATATCGATATAGATGAGAAAGGAAATTTTGTGGAAGAGATGATCAAAAGCCGCCAGACCGGTGACTTCCCGATCCTTAACAAAAATGATGTGGAATATATGGATGTGGCGCCTAACCAGATCGTTGGTTTAAGTGCTTCATTGATTCCGTTCCTGGAGCATGATGATGCTAACAGGGCCTTGATGGGTTCTAACATGCAACGCCAGGCAGTTCCATTGCTTCGCCCGGAAGTACCAATTGTTGGTACAGGCCTGGAAGCAAAAGCGGCCCGTGATGCACGTATCCAAATACATGCTGATGGTGATGGGGTAGTGGAATATGTAGATGCAATTGAAATTCATGTTCGTTATAAAAGAAGTGAATTACAGCAACTGGTAAGTTTTGAAGATGATCTTACTATTTATAAATTAACCAAGTTTGTTCGTACCAACCAGGAAACAACCATTAACCTGCGCCCTGCAGTTGTAAAAGGACAAAAAGTTTCACAAGGTGATTTCCTTACCGAAGGATATGCAACAAAAGATGGTGAGATCGCATTGGGCCGTAATCTTAAGGTGGCATTTATGCCATGGAAAGGATACAACTTTGAAGATGCAATAGTAATTTCTGAGAAAGTGGTAAAGGATGACTGGTTTACGTCTATCCATATCAGTGAGTTTGAAACAGAAGTTCGTGATACCAAACTCGGAGAAGAAGAACTTACACCTGATATTCCGAATGTAAGTGAAGAAGCTACTAAAGACCTTGATCAGAATGGTATCATACGTATCGGTGCTACTATTAAAGAAGGTGATATCATTATAGGAAAAATTACTCCTAAGGGAGAAAGTGATCCTACACCGGAAGAAAAATTATTGCGTGCGATATTTGGTGATAAAGCCGGTGATGCAAAAGATGCCTCATTGAAAGCACCAAGCGGAACAGAAGGTGTGGTAATTGATAAGAAATTATTCCAGCGCGCAAAGAAAGATAAGAATGCAAAAGTGAGAGAGAAAGCGCAGTTGGATAAAATTGAAAAGACGCACGAAAAGAATGAAGAAGACCTGATGGCAATGCTTCAAAATAAATTGCAGACCTTATTGAAAGATAAGAGCAGCCAGGGGGTTAGTAATAATTTTGGTGAAGTACTGATCGGTAAAGGGGCGAAGTTCAATCCAAAGAACCTTGCAAACATTGACTATGTAAATGTTAATCCATTAGGATGGAGTGGCGATACAAAAATTGATGACCAGATCAATACTTTGCTGCACAATTACAGCATCAAATTCAACGAAGAATTAGGAAGGTATAAGAGAGAAAAATTCAATATTTCTATTGGTGATGAATTACCAGCCGGTGTATTGAAACTTGCCAAGGTTTATATGGCTGTAAAGCGTAAACTAAAAGTGGGTGATAAAATGGCGGGTCGCCATGGTAACAAAGGTATTGTTGCCAAGATCGTTCGCCAGGAAGATATGCCTTTCCTTGAAGATGGAACTCCGGTTGATATTGTTCTGAACCCGTTAGGTGTACCTAGTCGCATGAACCTGGGACAGATATATGAAACAGCGTTGGGCTGGGCAGGTGAGAAGTTAGGTGTACGTTTTGCCACGCCGATCTTTGATGGAGCAAGCGTAGACGAAATTGCTGAGAATATTGAAAAAGCAGGTCTGCCTAAATTCGGACATACTTATTTGTATGATGGAGAAACAGGTGACCGTTTTGATCAGAAAGCAACAGTAGGTATTATTTATATAATCAAGCTTCACCATATGGTGGATGATAAAATGCACGCACGTTCGATCGGGCCGTATAGTTTGATCACTCAGCAACCTTTGGGTGGTAAGGCACAGTTTGGCGGACAGCGTTTTGGTGAGATGGAGGTGTGGGCATTGGAAGCATATGGTGCCGCTAATATCTTACAGGAATTACTGACCTTAAAATCGGATGATATCATAGGAAGGGCTAAAACGTATGAAGCTATTGTAAAAGGTGACAACATACCAAGGGCCGGAATTCCTGAATCATTTAACGTATTGGTGCATGAGCTAAGAGGACTGGGTCTGGATTTGAAATTCGAGTAAAAAGTTAAAAGTAAAAATCAAAAAGTAAAAATGGAGTCTTTGCAAATTCTTGAGACACATAAAGGATTAAGTTCTTTAATTTTTGGTTTTTGAATTTTGGTTTTTGACTTTCTATTTACACTAACAAATAATTAAAATACAATATGGCCTTTAAAAAAGAAAATCGTCCAAGAGCAACGTTTTCCCAGATCACTATTGGTTTGGCATCACCGGATAGCATTCTTGAAAGAAGCTATGGTGAGGTGCTTAAGCCGGAAACTATCAACTACCGTACTTACAAACCTGAAAGAGATGGTTTGTTTTGCGAAAGGATCTTCGGCCCGGTAAAAGATTATGAATGTGCCTGCGGAAAGTATAAGCGTATCCGTTATAAGGGTATCGTTTGCGACCGTTGTGGCGTAGAGGTTACTGAAAAGAAAGTACGTCGTGAAAGAATGGGGCACATCAAACTGGTTGTACCTGTAGTTCACATCTGGTATTTTAAATCATTACCTAACAAGATCGGTTACCTGCTGGGAATGAGTTCTAAGAAATTAGAGACCATTGTTTACTATGAGCGTTTTGTTGTGATACAATCAGGTATACGTGCAGATAAAGGACAAAATTATGGTGATCTTTTAACAGAAGAAGAATACCTGGATATACTGGATACCCTACCAAAAGATAACCAGCATCTGCCCGATGAAGATCCTGAAAAGTTCATTGCAAAGATGGGTGCAGAAGCTGTACATGGTATGTTGGAGCGCCTGGATCTTGACCAGTTGAGTTTTGACCTTAGGAATGCAGCAGCTAATGAAACTTCTCAGCAACGTAAAGCAGATGCCTTAAAGCGTCTATCCGTAGTAGAGAGTTTCCGTGATGCCAATACAAGAATCAATAACCGCCCCGAGTGGATGGTAATGCAATATATACCGGTTATACCACCGGAACTTCGTCCGCTGGTTCCATTGGATGGTGGCCGTTTCGCTTCATCTGATCTGAATGATCTCTATCGCCGTGTTATTATCCGTAACAACCGTTTAAAAAGATTGTTAGAGATCAAAGCACCTGAAGTAATTCTCAGGAATGAAAAAAGGATGTTACAGGAAGCAATAGATTCTCTTTTTGATAATAGCCGTAAATCCAATGCCGTTAAAGCAGAAGGTGGACGCGCTCTAAAATCATTGAGTGATGTATTGAAAGGTAAGCAGGGACGTTTCCGCCAGAATTTGTTAGGAAAGCGTGTTGATTATTCAGGCCGTTCTGTAATTGTAGTAGGACCAGAATTAAAGATGCATGAGTGCGGTTTACCAAAAGATATGGCGGCAGAATTATTCAAGCCGTTCATTATACGCAAGCTGATTGAAAGAGGTATAGTAAAGACTGTGAAGAGTGCAAGAAAATTAGTTGATAAAAAAGAAGCGATCATCTGGGATATCCTGGAAAATATATTGAAAGGGCATCCGGTGATGCTGAACAGAGCCCCTACGCTTCACCGTTTATCGATACAGGCATTCCAGCCGAAACTGATAGAAGGTAAGGCAATACAATTGCATCCGTTGGTAACGGCGGCGTTCAATGCCGATTTTGATGGTGATCAGATGGCTGTTCACGTACCGTTGAGCAATGCAGCTGTTCTGGAAGCACAGTTATTGATGCTTTCATCGCACAACATTTTAAACCCACAGAATGGTACACCTATTACACTTCCTTCACAGGACATGGTGTTAGGTTTATATTATATCACCAAGGGTAAAAAAACGGTGGGAGACGATATAGTAAAAGGCCAGGGAAAAGCATTTTATTCTAATGAAGAAGTTTTGATCGCATACAATGAGCAGAAAATTGATCTTCATGCTAATATCAGGGTAAAGGCAAATTATCGTAATAACGATGGTACTTTAACCAATAAATTAATTGAAACTACTGTTGGCCGAGTGATCTTTAATCAATACGTTCCAAAAGAAGTAGGTTTTGTGAATGCGTTGCTGACAAAAAAGAATCTCCGGGAGATCATTGGAGATATTATAAAATGGACAAGCGTTCCTATTACAGCAAAGTTCCTGGATGATATTAAAACACTTGGATTCCGTATGGCATTCCGTGGTGGATTGTCTTTTAATATTAATGACCTGATCATCCCTGCAGTTAAACAGGAACTGGTTGAAAATGCACAAAGTGAAGTTGCTGAAGTTTGGGAAAGTTACAATATGGGACTTATAACAAACAACGAGCGCTACAACCAGATCATTGATATCTGGAGCAGGGTAGATACCAAAGTAACTGAAACGTTGATCCGTGACCTGGCAACAGATAAGCAGGGATTCAATTCCGTATTTATGATGCTGGATTCAGGAGCAAGGGGTAGCAAGCAACAGATCAAACAACTTGCAGGTTTAAGAGGATTGATGGCTAAGCCAAGAAAATCAGGATCATCAGGAAGTGAGATCATTGAAAACCCGATCCTGGCAAATTTCAAAGATGGTTTAAGTGTATTGGAATATTTTATCTCTACCCACGGTGCTCGTAAAGGTTTGGCTGATACGGCACTTAAAACAGCAGATGCCGGTTATCTGACCAGGAGGCTGGTGGATGTGGCACAGGATGTTGTTATTAATGAAGAAGATTGCGGAACGTTGCGTGGCATTGCTGCACAGGCTTTAAAAGATAATGAAGATATCATTGAAACATTGAGTGACAGGATAGAAGGACGTACCTCTTTACATGATGTATTCCATCCTGTATCTGATGAATTGATATTAACAGCGGGTGAAGAGATAAGCCCGGAAAGTGCGAGACTGATAGATGAAATAGGAATTGAAACAGTTGAGATCCGTTCTGTACTAACGTGTGAGAGTAAACGCGGTGTATGTGTAAGATGCTATGGTAAAAACCTTGCCTCAGGAATACTGGCACAACGCGGTGATGCAGTAGGAATTATTGCAGCACAATCTATTGGTGAGCCGGGTACACAGCTTACCCTTCGTACCTTCCACGTGGGTGGTGTGGCAGGTTCTACTTCTGTTGAATCTTCCCTGTATGCAAAGTTTGACGGTACATTGCAGTTTGATGGATTGCGTACAGTAAATACTGAGAACAATGAAGGTAAAAAGATACAGGTCGTAATCGGTCGTACCGGTGAGATGAGAAATATAGATGTTAAGTCAGACCGTTTACTGAACAGTATGCACATACCTTATGGTTCTGTGTTGAAAGTTAAGGATGGCCAGAAAGTAGCAAAAGGAGATGTGATCTGTACATGGGATCCGTTCAATAATGTTATTGTTGCTGAGGTAAATGGTGCAATTAAATTTGATGCAGTTATCGAAGGTGTTACTTACCGCGATGAAGCAGATGAGCAAACAGGTCACAGGGAGAAAGTGGTTATCGATACAAAAGATAAAACAAAACTTCCTTCCATTATTGTAGAAGGAAAAGAAAAGAAAACATACAACTTACCGGTAGGTTCACACATTGTGATCGAGGAAGGAGAAGAAGTAAGAAGTGGACAGGTACTGGTTAAGATACCAAGGATCTTAAGCAAGTTGAAGGATATCACGGGTGGTTTGCCAAGAGTAACAGAATTGTTTGAAGCAAGAAATCCGAGCAATCCGGCTGTAGTTTGTGAGATCGATGGTGTTGTAACTTTTGGTACTATTAAGCGTGGTAACAGGGAGATCATTGTAGAAGCAAAAGATGGTGTTATCCGCAAATACCTGGTTCCATTAAGTCGCCAGATACTGGTACAGGATGGTGACTTTGTAAAAGCGGGTGCAGCATTAAGTGATGGACAAACAGCTCCTGCTGATATTCTTTCTATCAAAGGTCCTTTTGCAGTACAGGAGTATGTAGTAAACGAGATCCAGGAAGTTTACAGGTTACAGGGTGTGCGTATCAATGATAAACATATTGAAGTTATCGTGCGCCAGATGATGCGTAAGGTTACCATTGAAGATGCAGGGGATACAAAATTCCTGGAAGGAGATACTGAAGACAGGCTTGATTTTAATACAGAGAACGATTACATCTATGACAAGAAAGTAGTAACTGAGCCAGGCGAGAGTGGTAAATTGAAACCGGGACAAATAGTTACATTACGTGATGTAAGGGAAGAAAATTCTGTATTGAGAAGAGCGGATAAAAAACTGGTTGAATTCCGTGATGCAAAACCAGCAACCTCTTCACCGTTGTTGTTGGGTATTACCAAAGCATCACTGGGTACACATAGCTGGATATCTGCAGCATCATTCCAGGAAACAACAAAAGTGTTAAGTTCTGCAGCGATCCAGGGTAAAACGGATCTGATGCTGGGATTGAAAGAGAATGTGATCACTGGTCATCATATTCCGGCTGGTACAGGTTTACGTGAGTTTGAAAACATGATCGTTGGTAGTAAAGAAGAATACGAATTGCTTATGACTACCAAGGAAGCGATGAGTTTTGATGAAGAAGAGTAAGCTACAAGAGGATGATTATTAAAATTAATATAAAGGAGCAAAGAAATTTGCTCCTTTTTTATTTGTGAAAATAGAACCAGATTATTAAGATTTTTATGATGCTCCTATTAATATGCTTTCCCTGTATAAAAGAGTATATTACAGTATCAAAGACATAAAAATTAAATTATGAAATACATATTCTCATCAATAATACTATCCTTACTTATTATTTCTTCATTTGTAACTACTGCACAAAGCATGGCTACAAAAAAAATAATAGCAAAGTATGAATCCGATTACATCCCGGAATTTAAAGAGAGTATAGCTTACCGTTCCAATAATCCTGCTTTAGGAAAAATTGAAATAAATATGGATTTTGAATCTTTTGGCGATAATACGGCCGAGCTTGACCTGGCTGTAAGGGAATTGAACATGGTAAAAGGAGCAATTCTTTTCCTGGCAAAAGATGCTGTGGGTAAAGCATCTATTGAAAAAGGTATAAAGAAAATCACAATCCGTAAAGTAGAAGATGTATCAAAAAAAGGAATTGATCTTACTGGAAACAATCTTACCATAGCTACTACTTCTTTTGATCTTAAGACTCTTATTGGAAGTGCAGAAATTCAAAAGTTTTTAGAAAAGAATCTGTAAGTATCGAGAATCAAGTATTTAGTATATAGTATTCAGTATTTAGTATATAGTATTCAGTATATAGTATTCAGTATATAGTATTCAGTATATAGTATTCAGTATATAGAATCAAGTATTTAGTATCCCGAATCAAGTATCAAGAATCAAGAATCAAGTATCCAGAATCCAGAATCAAGAATCAAGAATCAAGTATCCAGAATCAAGTATCAAGTATCCAGTATCCAGTATCCAGTATCCAGCATCCATCCCTTTCCCGTTAAGCCTTTCCTAAAAATAAAAGTCTCACTTACGGGTTATAAATGTTTGTATATATTCGCACAAATCAAAACAAGAGTGATGAAGAACCTCTCCTTAATACTAAATGTCCTATTAATAATTGCAGTAGGTATTTTGTATTATTTTCATTTTTCGGGCAGCAAGTCAGTTACCACAAAATCAAAAATTTCAGCAGCTTCTACTATACCCCAGGGAAGCAGGCCTGCTATTGCGTATGTTGAACTGGATTCATTAAATGAAAAGATAACTTTTATTAAAACAAAGAGGCGCGAGCTGGAGAATGAACAAAAAGCAATTGAAACTGAATGGGAAAATTCTTACAAAGGTTTAGAAAATCAGAAAAATAATTTTCTTAAAAAAGGCAATGCTATAACCCAGGAAGAAGCCCAGCAATTTCAGGGTGTATTGATACAGCAGCAACAACAGATCGATGGAAAAAAGCAGGCTCTCAATCAGAAGCTGAGTGAAAAAAGTTATAAGTTTCTTGAAGGCATACAAAAAAAATTGAAAGAATTTCTTGAAGAATATAATAAAGAAAAAAACTACATGTACATATTTACTTCAGGTACCGGTCTTGATTACATGGTTTATAAAGATTCATCTTTGAATATAACCAATGATGTTATTGCAGGTATGAATGAAAAAATGAACAACACTGCCAAACCCTGATAATGTTGGCGGAATTATTTATCTTGAATCCCGTTCCATTGAACGGGATTTTTGTTTCTTACATTTATGCCTTAATAATATATATATGACTGAACCAAACCATTCCTTTAAGCCATCACTGGGTTTATTTGATGCAACAATGATAGTTGCAGGGTCCATGATCGGGTCTGGAATTTTTATCGTGAGTGCTGATATTACCAGGAATGTAGGAAGTGCAGGATGGCTGATTGTGGTATGGCTTATTACGGGTTTTATGACGCTTACGGCTGCATTAAGTTATGGGGAATTAAGTTCTATGTTCCCAAAAGCTGGCGGCCAGTATGTTTATTTAAAAGAAGCATTTAACCCTCTTGCAGGATTTTTATACGGATGGAGTTTTTTTGCTGTAATTCAAACGGCTACCATTGCGGCTGTAGGTGTGGCATTCAGTAAATTTCTTGCATACCTGGTTCCTGAACTCGGGCCGGAAAATGTGCTTGCAGACCTTGGTCTTATATCTATAAATGCCGGACAACTGGTCTCTATTGCTCTTATTATTTTTCTCACTTACATCAATACCCGGGGTATTCAAAGTGGTAAATGGATCCAATCAAGTTTTACGGTAGTAAAATTATTATCCTTATTCGGACTTATCGTTTTTGGGTTTTTACTTGCCGCCAAATCGGAAGTATGGGATGCTAACTGGGCTAATGCCTGGGAAATGAATAAAAGAGGTGCGGATGGAAGTATCATTGCTCCCGTGATCGGCAGTGCATTGTTAGGCGCCATAGCCGCCTCAATGGTAGGTTCTATTTTTAGCAGTGATGCCTGGAACAATGTAACTTTTATTGCTGGTGAGGTAAAAAATCCTAAAAGAAATATAGGCTTAAGTTTATTCCTGGGAACCTTAATTGTTACCATAATTTATGTAACAGCAAATCTTATGTATGTAAGTGTATTGCCATTGGAAACGATTGCATCAGCTCCCCAGGACAGGGTAGCAGTAGTTGCCAGCAATGCAATATTCGGAAACGTAGGAACTTATGTTATTGCAGTAATGATCATGATATCAACATTCGGTTGTAATAACGGATTAATCCTGGCTGGGGCACGTGTTTATTATACAATGGCAAAAGATGGATTGTTCTTTAAAAAAACAGGCACATTAAATAAAAACGACGTTCCTGAATTTGCCTTATGGATCCAATGCCTTGTGGCTTCCATACTTTGCCTTAGTGGTAAATATGGCGATCTGCTTGATATGATCTCTTTCGTAGTAGTAATGTTTTATGCTCTCACGATCCTGGGAATATTTGTACTAAGAAAGAACAGGCCGGATGCTGAGCGCCCGTATAAAGCTTTTGGATATCCGGTATTGCCCGCCATATACATTTTAATGGCTGTAGCATTTTGTGTATTACTTATTATTTATAAACCTGCATTTACCTGGCCCGGATTAATAATAGTACTGGCAGGTATTCCTATTTATTATATAGCAGTGGCAAATAAAAATAAAGCGATAAATGACAGGAGCTGATTTTGATAAACTGTTTTCTTTTTTCACCGGATTAAAAGTAGGTGTGATCGGGGATGCAATGCTGGATACCTATTGGTGGGGAAGAGTAGAACGGATCTCCCCGGAAGCACCTGTACCTGTTGTAACGGTTACGAAAAAAGAACAAAGGATCGGCGGTGCCGGAAACGTTGCATTGAATGTGGCCGCAATGAATGCAAAGGTAAGCCTGGTAAGTGTGGTAGGAGATGATGATGATGCTGAACAACTGATATCGCTTCTTCAAAAAAACAACATAGAAACTTCTTATTTATTTAAAAGCAAGGATCGGGTCACCACAAACAAGATCCGTATCATCAGTCGCAACCAGCACATGATGAGGCTGGATGCAGAAATAACAAACATACTTTCCCAAGAAGATGATGAGGCGTTGTTTTCATTATTGAAAAAATATATCATAAAAGAAAAGCCAGCTATTGTGATCCTGCAGGATTATAATAAAGGTGTTTTGTCAACACAGAATATTGAAAAGATCATAGGTCTTTGTAAAGAACACAATGTGCTTACTGCCGTTGATCCTAAAAGAAAGAATTTCTTTTCTTATAAAGGGGTGGATATTTTTAAACCCAATTTAAATGAAGCAAAAGAAGGATTGAATATAATAGCTGATGATGTAAATGAAGATCTGTTACATGAAATTCATAATTCATTATCACTGCAACTTTCTCATAAAATATCATTTATTACGTTATCTGAAAAAGGAGTTTTTTATGAGAACGGAAAAAGCCACAATATTATACCTACTCATATCAGGAGTATTGCAGACGTAAGCGGAGCGGGAGATACTGTAATTGCTGTGTGTTCAGTTGTATATGCTGCTACGCAGGATGTACACCTGATGGCGGAAGTAGCCAACATAGCTGGTGGTATGGTTTGTGAGGAAGTGGGAACAGTTGCAGTAGATAAAGAAAAACTCTTGGCAGAATGCAAAACATTGCTGACCTGATTTATAAAATATTTTTAAAAGAATAATTGAATAAATATGCAAGATTTTTCAATAGTAATTCACGGAGGAGCCGGTACTATTCTTAAAAGCGATATGACACCTGACCTGGAAAATGCGTACCAGGCAGCCTTACAGGATGCATTGGATGCCGGTTTTGCTGTACTGGAAAATGGAGGATCTTCTGTTAATGCAGTAAAGGCAGCTATTGTAGTATTGGAAGACAATGTACTTTTCAATGCAGGGCGTGGGTCAGTATTCACTAAAAAAGGTGTACAGGAAATGGATGCTGCCATTATGGATGGTTCTAACCTGGAGGCCGGATCTGTAGCCGGGGTAAGAAATATAAGAAACCCTATTGAACTGGCAGCAGAAGTTATGCAAAACAGCAATCACGTTTTTTTAAGTGGAAAAGGGGCTAATGATTTTGCTATCAGGCAGGGGATCAAACTGGAACCCGATGAATATTTTTTTTCACAGTTCAGATACGACCAGTGGAAAGAAATGCGTGACAGTGATAATTACTCTCTTGATCATACCAACCAAAGTATTGATGAATTAATGAAAGATAAAAAATTCGGAACAGTTGGCGCTGTGGCATGTGATAAGGAAGGTAATATTGCGGCCGCTACCAGTACAGGTGGCATGACAAATAAAAAATACGGGCGTATCGGTGATAGTCCGTTGATCGGTGCCGGTACTTATGCAAACAATAAAACATGTGCGATAAGTTGTACCGGGCATGGCGAACCTTTTATAAGGGCTGTTGCCGCCTATGATGTAAGTGCGTTGATGGAATATAAAGGTATGAGCCTGCAGGATGCCATGAATGAAGTGGTTAATATTAAACTAATGAAGATGAAAGGCGAAGGAGGGATGATAGGTGTAAATGCAAAAGGCGAAACGGAAATGACATTTAACAGCGCGGGAATGTACCGGGCAATGCGCAACAGTAAAGGAGAAAGTTTGGTTAAGATATATAATACTTAGCCCAGGGCCTTTGTTACAAAAATTAATATGAAAAAAATTGCAGTGATTGTTGGTGGTGGAAGTGGCACGAGAATGAAGAATGCAATTCCAAAACAGTTTTTATTGCTGAATGGAAAGCCCATACTTTTTTATACCATTGAAACATTTTTAAATTCATTCGAAGACCTGCAGATCATACTGGTATTACCTGCAGATTCAATTGCTGCCGGGCAGGATATCGTTGATACAAATTTTGATAAAAGCAGGATAATCATAACTCCCGGCGGTAGCACGCGGTTTCATTCTGTACAGAACGGATTAAAACTTATACAGGATGAATGTATTGTTTTTGTACATGATGCCGTGCGCTGCCTTTTGACTAATGAACTCATTCATCGTTGTTTTAATGCAGTTCTTTCTTATGGCTCTGCAATTCCTGTTATTGATTGTAAGGATAGTTTGAGATTACTTACCATAGAAGGCAATGAAGCAATAGACAGGGAAACTGTAAAGATCGTTCAAACACCACAGGCATTTTACAGTAAGATACTTTTGCCTGCTTTCAACATAGATTACAATGAAATGTTTACTGATGAAGCTGGCGTGGTAGAGGCATTCGGGCTTACAATGTATCTTGTGGAAGGAGAAGAGCAGAATATAAAGATCACGAATCCGATGGATCTTGTTCTTGCAGAAAAATTGCTTGATGAAAGAAAGTATTAAAAAAATACTACGCAATATTGGTTTATACCATTCTCTTCAATCTTCCTATCGAACGGGAATTGTTTTTTTCAAGAAATTATTTTACAGGTTACGTTTTGCTAAATATAAAGGGAAAGGGTATACCTGTAATGTTTGCGGATCACAGTATGAAAAGTTTATTGATGAATATCCACAAGCAACAAATTCTGATGCACTGAGTAAATATTCTGTAATTGCCGGGTATGGTAAAAATATACTTTGTCCATTTTGCTTATCTACAGCCCGTGAAAGACTGGTTATTGCCATGTTGCAGCAATCTGATCTAAAGGATAAAGAAATATTTCATGTAGCACCGGAAAAAAAAGTTTCTGATCTTTTAAAAAGTAAAGCAAAAGTTACAACTGCTGATCTTATCCCTGGGTTTTACCAAATAAAAGGAATAATAAAGGCGGATATTACAAATCTTGACTTTCCGGGCAATCAGTTTGACATGGTAATAGCCAATCATGTTATGGAACACATTCCTGATGACAGTGCTGCTATGAGCGAACTTTTCAGAGTTCTTAAGCCGGGTGGCAATGCAATTTTACAGATACCTTATTCTCAAAATCTTTTACATACCATTGAAACTCCACAGATCAACGATCCTGTATTACAGGAAAAATTGTATGGACAGAAAGACCACGTTCGCATTTATGCCCTGCATGATTATATTGTAAAACTGGAAGAAACAGGTTATGATGTTTTAAATGTATCATATGCGGATCTTCAACCCTTTTATAAATATGCGATTCAGCAGAACGAAAGCTTTTTAAGAATTACAAAACCTATGGCTTAAATAATTTAATAAAAGGATGCAATTCATTATAGCGAACAAATGGATATGGTTGCACCTGGGGATTCAGTTTCATATAGAAATCTGCTATGCCTTTTACATCAGAACCTTCCATATCAAGTATAAGGCCGGTGCCGGCAAATTCACAAATGATCTTATCATACAAAAAATAATTCGCCTCTCTTTTTTTTCCTGCCGGGGTGATACAGGAAATAATATTGTACAATCTTTTGCCATCATTTAATAGTACTGCAGCAGCCAATAATTCATTTTCCTGGTCATAAGCGAGCCGGGTTATCACTTTTTCCGATGCTGACAATTCAACACATATCTTTTCAAAATTCGAAAAATCTACTTTGGTAAAATAGGGCAGCCGCTTACTATACAAATTACTGTATAATTGAATTATGCTTGTAAAGTCGTGAGAATGCTCATATTGTAATTGTAATTTTTTTAAGCGCCTCAGGCTTTTTGTAAATGAAGGATCATAATTTTCATAGAGCTCTTCATAAGTTTTATCAAGCTCCACGATATAATTTGTTCTTAAAGAAACTCGTGCCTTTTTATGAAAATCAGAACAGGGGTTTGCGTAATTAAATGTTATTTCAGCAAAATCAAAATGTTGTTGTGTAACATCTACAAACGAACGGAGTATTTCAGGAGTGATCTTTTTTTCTGAAAATACACCGCCCTGTTGAATAAATGCGGGCTGATACAGATAAGATATTTGTAATTTTTTCTTCCAGGTTAAAGGCATTACAGCTTCATAATCATCCAATACAAGTCCATCCCAATTAACTGCCATTTTATCCAGGTAAAACGACCTGGCATATAAGAGGCTGTTCAGCGAATTTTCAATACAGGTATCCCACTTTTTTTTATCGATCTTTTTATATGGAATAAAAACAACAGGCAAATTAAAAAGGGCTTTGAGGAAAAAATTTCTTTAATGAAATATTCTGAACATCAATACTAAAGGATATATTTTTTTGAAACCTTTTTTCAGGAATATAAGATTTAAAATAATCCCTGTAAACTTTACTATAAACAAGGGGTATGTAGATATTTATAATATTTTTCAGCAGGGAAAGCTGCACTCCCGCATCATAAACAAATTTTCCTGTCGGCGCATCTTTATCCCAGGCCTCTGCATATGTACCTATATCTGCAAATATTTTTAATGGAAGCGGAAAAATCGTTTTTGGTATTGAGGACGTAAAATTTACTGCACTGAGCCAGTCATCCGACCTGCCGAATTTATTGCTCAGCAGGTCGGTCCTTACTTTAAAACCACCGTCTTTTATCATTATCTGCTGGGAAAGTAAACCATCAAATTCATTCCTTCCAATGAAGTAATTGCTATAGGTATAATCTTCAAATCCATTCGCACCTGTCATATTAAAATGGTATTGATAGGTTTTAAAGGAAGAGGTAAGATCACTGGAATAAAAGAATTTTCCTGCAAAAAGACGCACATTCAATCCTCCGCCCCTGGCATAATTAAAGTAATAATTAGATGATAGATTGATCTTAAAAAAGCCTGCTCCTTTTTCTCCCTGTAGTATTGCATTATAAGGATATAGCTTCCTGTTATTTTCAATTCCAAAATTAACCTGGTGAATATATTTTTTATTGGAGGGATAGGTAATGATAAAATTTTGGTTTATCGTATCCCTTGTAAAAAGGTAAGATCTTTCATTCAGCAGATATGATTTCCATTGAATGAATTTTGAAATGGAACTTCTTGGATCTTTGTTGGCAAAAGTATAAGTAAGAGCGGGAACGAGTTTTTTGTAATCCAAAAAATTACTGGTATTGGTTGAATCTTTAAAAACGGTTCCTGAAAATTTAGCTCCGTTAAGAGCGATAACTAATTTATTTCCTTTTTTCCAGATTGCTTTATAACTGATCTTTCCTATTCCATTTAATTTCTTTGAACCCGTGGCATATAATGGTGCAATAATGAACTGTAGCTGGTTTTGAGGCAGTGTATAATTGTGTATCAATCCGCCTATCATAAATTTATCATAGAAATTATAACCTGCAGCCGGAGAAATAAAAATATGATTGTATTTGTCAGTATCCTTCAGGCTAAAAAATGGCATTAGCTTAAAATCTTTTTTTGCATACTTTTTATCTCCCTCTTTTTTTTCTAATAATCCAAAAAGGGAATCTATATTTCTTCCATGCACTTCTTCCACAATTGCTTTAAAATCGGCGGGATAAGGATGTTTGAATTTACAGCGTTCATAATAAATATGCATCATTTTATCGAAAGCTAATGTTCCCATTTCATTTTCCAGTAACTGCATCCATTGAGCGGCTTTGGTATAAGCAATCAGGCTGTAATTGAGAGCTGTAAATTTTTCAGAAGTAGTTTCAATAGGCTGGTCTTTTTTTTCTTTTACAACAGCCCTTAATAAAACTGCCTCGAGATCGGTGGGTATTCTTTTACCAAAAAATTTATTTTCTTCATTCAATACCGGCGTGTTACTATATTGCTGAAGGCCATATCTCTTATCATAGTAGCTGTTCATTCCTTCATCCATCCAGGGATGGCTGCGCTCATTACTTGCCAGTATTCCATAAAACCAGTTGTGGCCTACTTCGTGATGTATTAAGAGATCAAGTTGCCGTTCGTTACCGGGTGAAGATAGTAGAGTGATTGTTGGATATTCCATACCTCCTGAATTTCTGCCGGGTTTCTCTACTACACTAACAATATTGTAAGGGTATTCCCCAATCCATTTACTTTTAGAAGTAATGGCATTTTTAATGAATTGCAAACTGTTATTCCACGTTTCTTTTTTTGATGGCAGGTAATAAGCCCGCACTTCAATTATTTTTGTAGCAAGCTGTAAGGTATCCTTTGCTAAAATATAATCCTTATCAGCAAACCAGGCGAAATCATGAATATTTTCCTGTTCAAAGGTCAAAGTTTTACTGTCTCCTTCCGTAACAGTATTAGTTTGAATACCGGTTGATGCAACAACATATTCTTCCGGCACTGTAATTGAAACTTTATAGTTTCCGAAATCATTATAGAATTCTCCCTGGTCAAGATATGGAATAGGGTGCCAGCCTTTATGGTCATACACTGCGGGTTTTGGATACCATTGCGTTAGCTGGTAAGACTGACCAATGTGTCCACCCCTTGAAAAATTAAAAGGCAGTTTTACATGAAAAGGAGTTTCAATATTTATTTTGTTTCCGGGCAACAGGGGTGCAGGTAATAGTAATTTAATAATATCCTGGTGCTGTGCATGATCTTCAATCGTTGCCAGGATATCATCTACTTTGAATTCGAGTCGGTTGATATACCCTTTTTTATTTTCAGGACTGAAATAAAATTCAGTACTCTCGTTTTCTAAGGCCTGGTCGGTGTAGGCAGTCCTGTCATTTTTATATGCATTAGGCCATAGATGTATCCAGATAAATTGTAAAGTATCTGGGGAGTTATTAATGTATTCCATTTTAAGAAATCCATCAAGCGTGTGGTCATCATCCTTAAGATTTACTGAGATTTGAAAATTTACCTGTTGTTGCCAGTAATTTGTATCCTGGCAAAAAGAATTATAGAATAAAATAAGAGAGCAGAAAAGCAGGGCTGGTTTCAAAAATGCTGTTTTATCAAAAATAACAAATATCTGTCTATCCTCTTCCAAGACTTAAATACCCTAAGAACACTGAAACTACTTAGGGAATCTTTATTTTCCCTTACCGGATAATATAATTTTTACTGAATAAAGCATGATCTTAAAATCAAGGGCCAGTGAAACATTCTCTACGTACAGCAGATCATATGGCATGCGAAGTATCATTTCATCTACCGATGAGGCATAACCGAATTTTACCATTCCCCAGCTTGTTAATCCGGGCTTCACTTTAAAAAGATATTTATATTCCGGGTGACGCAATATTATCTGGTCGATGTAAAATTTTCTTTCAGGTCGTGGGCCAACGAGACTCATTTCACCTATACATATATTCCATAACTGGGGTAATTCATCCAATCTCCATTTGCGCATCACTTTTCCCCATTTCGTTATCCGGTTATCATTGTCACTGCTTAACTGTGGTCCATCATTTTCCGCATTCATATACATTGAACGGAATTTGTACATGGTAAATGGACGCCCTTTATACCCCATTCTTACCTGGCTGTAAAATAAATTTCCTTTTGATGATAAGGCAACTCTTATCAGCGTATACAGTAATAAAGGTGATAATAAAATCAATCCGGCTAATGAAGTAGTGAGATCAATTGTTCTTTTAATATTTTGCTGCCAGGAGGGGAGAAGACCTGAATGTATATCTATCAGCGGAACACCTAATATATTATTGGTTTGCAACGCCCCACTTATAATATCCACCGTATCCGGAGTTATTTTTATATTAATCTCCTGGTTACTCAAATTCTGCAGGATGACTGTTAATAATTCTCTTTCGTTTTTATCTACTGCGATGATTACTTCTTCAATTTTTTCCTGTTTAATAATAGTAGAAAGGTTGCTGGTTTTATCATATTTTTTTATTCCAGCAGGAATTTCGGATGCCTTGCCGTTCGTTTCATAAAAACAGGTTATAATAAATCCACCTTGTTCCTTTGTTTTAGAAAAGGCCTCATAAAATTCGGAAGCTTTGCGCCCGGAGCCGATCAGGAGTGTATTAAAATAAACTTTCTTGTAAATCAATTGATTTTTTGCAATGTTCAAAAAGATCAAACGCACAACAAGAGTGCACAAGAGCATGGGAATAAGAAGGCTGTAAAATTCGAGGTAATAATAATTATTATCTGACTGTGGATTTTTTAAAATGAAAAAGAATAACAGTCCCAGGCAGCCAATAATAACAACAGCTATTGTTTTCGCTATTTCCCCGAACCTGGATTTACCATAAAGAGAATTGTATGTACCGCTAAGAAAATGTAAGGAAATATAACCCAGCGTGTAAAGAAACAATCCTATATAAAAACCTGAGGGAACAACAAATTTATAAGAATAGATAACAGTGCGTAAATAGTAAAAACAAACCCACGTGAATATACATATCAGTATATCGGAAACTATATACCACTTAATATTTATCCTCGGTTGATTCACAGAGTGCTTAACTATTATTAATGTTGCTTGTTATTTATCTTTTCCAGGATCTGGTGGGCCACTTCCATTGCTCCAAAGCCGTCAAAAACCGTTACTACTGTATCAGTTTTATTTGTTATTGAATCCCGAAAAGCTTCAAGTTCCATTTTAATTGCATTGCCTTCCTGCACAGATGGGTTAGCGATAGCAATGGTTTTTTTTCCGTTATTGGTATCTATATCAAACGTAAATACATTCTTATCACCGGGCTGGCTGAGTTTTATTATCTCTGATTTTTTTTCCAGAAAATCAATTCCTATATATGCATCTTTCTGAAAGATGCGCATTTTCCGCATTTTTTTTAGTGATATCCTGCTGCTTGTAAGGTTTGCCACACATCCATTGTCGAATTCAATACGCACGTTTGCAATATCAGGTGTATCGCTCATTACAGCTACCCCATTCGCTGAGATATAATTCACATTACTTTTTACCAGAGTAAGGATTATATCAATATCATGGATCATAAGATCGAGTATCACACTTACATCGGTTCCACGTGGATTGAATTGTGCAAGCCTGTGCACTTCAATGAACATGGGCTGAATAGTGTAATTTTTAAGAGCCAGCAATGCCGGATTAAAACGTTCTACATGGCCAACCTGGAACTTTAAATTGGATTCTTTTGTAAGCTTAAGCAATTTCCTGGCTTCATCCATTGTATTTGCCAGGGGTTTTTCAACAAATACATGCCTGCTTTTGCGGAGTGCCATTTCGCAGAGAACAAAATGATCAAGTGTGGGAGCCACTATATCAACAGCATCGCAATCATTCATTAACTCTTCTGCACTGCTGTAACTTTTAATATTATATTTTTCTTCTACAGCGCGTGAGTTGGAATCATCGGGATCATAGAATCCTACCAGCTTTATATTTTCTATTTCCTTCCAGTTATTAATGTGAATCTTGCCTAAATGTCCGGCTCCAAAAACACCAATTTTTAGCATGCGGGAGAATTAATAATGATTGTAAACATATTTCAGGATCAATTGGTTTCTTCCCAAAAACCCATACGTCCGAATTTTGCGATCCTGTCCTGCACCCTTTTTTCTGCGGGTATGTCCTGTAATTGTTTAATTACCGGGATAAGATAATTTTTAAGAATTTCAGCGGCTTCATCATAATCCCAGTGGGCTCCACCCAAAGGCTCCGGTATCACATCATCAACCAAACCAAAGTTGAGCATATCAGTACCGGTTAAACGAAGTTGTTCAGCTGCCACTTCTTTTTTATCCCAGCTTCTCCATAAAATGCTGCTGCAGCTTTCCGGCGAAATAACGGTGTACCACGTATTTTCCATCATCACTACTTTATCACCAACACCTATTCCAAGAGCCCCTCCACTGGCGCCTTCGCCAATAATCACACAGATCACCGGAACTTTCAGACTGATCATTTCATAAATATTCCTGGCTATGGCTTCTCCCTGGCCTCTTTCTTCTGCCTCCAGCCCGGGGTAAGCACCGGGTGTATCTATTAAAGTAATAACAGGTTTATTAAATTTTTCTGCCAATTTCATAAGGCGCAGCGCTTTGCGATAGCCTTCTGGGTTAGCCATTCCGAAATTCCTCATCTGCCGGGTTTTGGTATTGGTACCTTTTTGCTGGCCTAAGATCATAACTGTTTGTTCACCCAGGCGTGCGAAACCGCCAACCATTGCTTTATCATCCTTTACATTCCGGTCTCCATGCAATTCAATGAAACCGGTGCACATTTTTTCTATATACTTTAATGTATACGGCCTGTCTGGATGCCTGCTCAGCTGCACCCGATGCCAGGGAGTAAGGGTTTCTGTAAGATGCTTTTTAGATTCTAGTACGCGCTGTTCCAGCAATGAAATCGCACCGCTCATATCTGTCCTTGACTTTTCCTGGATCGCCTTCTGTTGTTCTATCTGGTCATACAGATCTTTTATGGGCTTTTCAAAATCCAGGAATTGCCTGCTTTTTAACTGGGGCATGCATGTATTTTAACGTGTATGTTAAGAAATTATAAGTAAGTTATTGTAAAAGTAGGAATAAGAAAGAATTGAATAAAATCCTACTTATTGGAATTAAAAAAAGCAATGGATGGTTCAGTGCAGTTTGTATCTATTAAATAGGAAAGTCCGAAAAAGATGATTCGGAACCTAATCTCTTTGCAGTAGTTATGCTGCACTTCTTTACTATTGATCTTTGTGTTCTCCCTTTAAATTTAAGACAAGGCAAACTCATAAAAAAACCACCAGCTATTATTACTGATGGCTTACTATTTTTCTATCCTGTTCTCGTTTTACGCCGCTGGAGAAAACTCCACGCGGCAAAGATGATTGGGAAAAGGCGGATCAATTATGGTAAACAAAACAGCCATATCACCTGAGTATAGTTATATGTAAGTTTTAGTGATACGGAAGGCAACCGGATAGGTTTGCATTCGGTGTCTTGAATTAGTACTTTAGGAAAGGCACCCACCTTTGGAGGCCCCAGTCCACGTGCTTATAAAAGCTAATTTAAATTAGCCAGGTATTTATACCCCGAGCCGGTATTCAGCAATAAAACTTTTTCTTGTGGGGCAATTATTTTTTGATGCTGTAATTGCAGCAGTGCTTTCCAGGTGGCAGCACCTTCCGGACAAATTAGCAATCCTTCAGTTTTCGAAATTTCTTTTACACCGCTTATAATATCTTCTTCACTGATGGCAATGGCAGTGCCGCCCGATTCCTCCAATACCTGCAGTATCATATCCATGCCAAAAGGATAGGGCACAGCCAGTCCGTTTGCAATGGTTGCCTTAGGTGAAAAGATGGTTTTCCAGTTTTTCCTGTCTTCTAATGCATATAATATTGGCGCACAATTTTTTGATTGTACTGCAATCATGCGTGGCAGCGGTCCGGTTAACCACCCCATTGCCTTCATCTCTATAAAAGCTTTCCATATCCCGATGAGGCCTGTGCCGCCACCAGCCGGGTAAATGATCACATCGGGCAGTTGCCAGCTCAGCTGTTCTGCTATTTCATAGCCCATTGTTTTTTTACCTTCAATACGGTAAGGTTCTTTCAGGGTAGAGATATCGAAACAGGAATTGTCTTTGTTGATTTCTGAAACTTTTTTTGCACAGTCATTAATGAGTCCGTCAACCAATATTAATTCAGCACCATACAATTTACATTCCTGCTTAAAAATTTCTGGCGTTAGTGTGGGCATTACCACCGTACATTTTATTCCTGCTTTGGCGCAATATGCAGCCAGTGCCCCGCCGGCGTTACCTGCTGTTGGCACAATGCATTTAGTTATTCCAAGTTCCTTTGCTTTGGATACTGCCACACTTATTCCCCTTGCTTTAAATGACCCGGTTGGGTTAAAGGATTCGTCTTTCATCAGCAATTCAGCAAAGCCATACCTGTCCTCCAGTTTGTGTAAATGATGAAGGGGTGTCATGCCTTCGCCGAGGCTAACAATATTTTGTTTGTTAAATAGAGGCAACAAATTTGCATAGCGCCACATTGTATTCTGAGCAGATGATAATATTGATTTTGAGGGTGCTGACTGCAAGTCATAGTCCACTACTAACGGTTGGTTGCAACAGGTTGCATAACTATTAATCTCACTAATGTTGTATTCCTTTTTGCAATGTGAACAGGAAAGATTTGAGGCTAAACTATGCGGCCTGGTCAATGTCTTCATACACCGAAACTACTAATGATACTATAACCAAAACAATCGCATATATTATGGGCTATAATAAATAGTTATATCGAACTTTTGCAAAACCGGATAAATGCCTTGTTTAGTTCATTGTTTTCAGTTCCATGGCGTTGAATAAAAAAGAAGTTTCGGATGATCTGAAAATTTTCAATATGGAGGGCTACAAGGTCGCCGTCTTTAAGTTCTTTAAGTACTGATCCCCTGGGTAAAAAGCCCAGGCAATTATCTTCACGTAAAAAATTCTTGAGTGCTTCGGTTCCTGCCAGGCGCACATTTACATTTAAGGCAGAAAGTTTAAGGCCATGCTTTTCAAGATTGTATTTTAATGCGGTTAATGTTCCCGAACCCTGTTCCCTTAACACCACCGGGTAGTTTTTTATTTCCTGCACCGTCAATGATCTTTTTTTTGCCAAAGGGCTTTTAGCGCTGCATACAGCAATCACTTCATCTGTAGCAAAGGGCTGCGAAGAGATAGCTGCATTTTTTTTTCTGCCCTCCACAATGCCGATATCAATATCCTGATCAGCCAATGCTTTTACAATGGTGTCGGTATTGCGGTTTAGCAGGCTTATTTTTACTTCAGGAAATTTTTGATGAAAAGCAGATAATATCTTCGGAATAATATACAGTGCAACGGTGGTACTGGCTCCCAGTTTAAGTTGCCCTTTTGCTTTTAACTGATCATTGAGCACACTCATTTCAAACTCCAGTTCATTCTGTATCTTCTTTGCTTCTTTCAGGCGCTGTAGCAGTAAACTACCGCCACGACTAAGTTGTATGGTATTACCTTTTCTTTCAAACAAAGTTGTTTTGTAAAAAGCCTCCAAAGCTTTTATATGTTTACTGATAGCAGGCTGACTGATGAACAATGCTTCGCTAGCCTTAGAAAAGCTCAGCTGGGTGGCTACTTCAATAAATATTTCGTGCCGGGTGGAAAGCATGTTGTTTTTTTGTTGTTACACATTCTTTTACAATGCGTGTTCAGGTTGCCGGTTAAATTTTGCAGGTGAATATCAAATTTATTTTCAACAAATAGTCCGGCCTAATATGTTTTCATGCGCTTGCTACGATACAAGACGGCCTTTACAACAGGGCTACCTGAAACGGTGGAGATGAAAACTCCACGCGGCTAAGATGATTGGGAACACCAACAACGAAAGGAAAAAGATGATTGGGAAGACCAACAGCGAAAGGTTTAGTTTATTTAAATTTTGCGCCTACAGTTACAAAGAAAGTTCTTCCATCAGCGGGCAATGCCCCGGGTCCCGGATAACCACCAGCCCGGCGGGTAAAATATCTTTTGTCAAACAAATTATTGATACCGGCTTTAATATTCAACTCTTTTGAAAATTTATATGTGGCAGTTAAATCAGTTATGGTATAACCAGGAATTAAACCGTTTTGCGCATTAGGTGTTGGCAACAAAGTGTTATTAGCATCACTGAATGTTTCGTCAACTTTGCTTACCTGCCATGTTAGTAAAAAGCCTTTATAACCGGCAGTGATACCACCACGGAAAATAGTTGCAGGTGCATTCTCCACCTTCTTTCCTTTTGTTGCGGCATCTTTATGGTCACCGCTATATTTTGCATTTAAATAACTATATGAACTAAAAATGATCAGGTCTGCATTAGTATTTTTTGTAAATGCTCTTACAGGATTAAATTCTACATAGCTTTCAAAACCCTTGCTGGTACTGGCACCAACATTAGTAATTAAACGGTAAGAAGGATTGCCGGCATTTGCATTTACAGTAACCGTTCCTACACGATTGTTGTATTGTAAATAAAAACTGCTTACATCAAATTGTAAAAAATTCTTGACTTTACCCCGATATCCAAGATCAATATTATACCCTTTGGCATCCTTTAGATCCTGGTCAACGATATCAGTAGTAGGAGGAGCCTGGAGATTGGCAAACTGAATGGGACGATAGGCTTGCGAATAGTTTGCATAAATTTCTGTTAGTGATGTAGCGTGATATTCTGCACCTATACCAGCTATAACAAAACTGCGTTTGCGGCTAATGTTTTGAAGAATGATTTCTGTACCGGATGATGTAAATCCAATACGGCCCGATGCAGAACCCTTTAACCATTCATATCGTATACCCGGAATTAATATCAGTTTCTTGTTAAGGCGAAAAATATTTTCAACAAAAGCAGCAGCATTTTCTGAACTGAATGTTACATCTCTTGGATATATACCAATAAGCATCATGTCATAATCAATTCCTGAAGTGCCTTTACCATCCGCTTTCCTGTAAGTTTTGCCTTTATATAACCGAAAACCGCCGGAAACTGTGTTACTCATCTTACCCAAATTATAATTAGTAATAATGCGGCTTTCCAAACCATAATTACGGTAATGATCAATATTTAAAACACGATTGTTATAGTCTTTTGTTACAAAATTGATACTGTCTTTTATCAAAATAGATTGCAGAAAACCTACACTGTTCCTATCGCCGATTGTTGCAAATAATTTAGTGTTCCAGCGTGTGTTTTTACTCAACTGATAATTTGCTATCAACGCGGGTGTTGTCCAGGTAATATCAAACCAGTTGCGACTGCGAAAACTATTTTGTGCATTTGCATTAATCATAGAATCGGTTAAACCTCCTGCCTGCTGACTCCGGATAATGGAATGCATCACCTCCGCAGTGAGTGAAAATTTATTTGTGAAATGATAGGTAACTGTTCCGAAACCTGCATTTGTATAAAACCGGCTGTTTTGTCGCCAGCCGTTTCCGTTGCGATGGTCAAAGAAAGAGTAGTAATGCAGTTTTCCTTTTTTACCTCCAATGGCGTTGTAGCTATTGAATAAAGAATTGCTGCCAATAGTTTGCTGTGTTTCAAATTCAAATGGGTTGCTGATCTCGCTACCATTGCGTAAAATATAATTTACCATACCACCAAACTGAGGACCATATTGTAAAGAACCTGCGCCACGAACAATTTCTATTCGCTGCACACCTTGTAACTGCGGATTGTAATAAGCTTCCGGGTAACCAAAAGGATCTGCAGCAATATCATATCCGTTTTGTCGCACATTAAATTCCCAGCTACGGTTAGGACTTAACCCGCGGGCAGCAATTCCGATCTGGATACCACTTGGATCGCTTTCCCAAATATGTATGCCCGGTACTTTAGCCAGCACCTGCCGCATGGTATTGTTTACAATATTTCCCTGAACGTTATCCAAAACATTCAATGCATTTTTTTTTCCTGCATAAATATTAGTACCTACAATTTCAGGCATTTGATGGTAATCGCTTTTACTGCCACGACCAACAACAGTTACTTCTTTCATGTAGCGATGCGTGGTATCTGTTTCTATTCGTCTTTGCGTAGTATCCTGGCTAAAAATATTCAGACTTATTAAAAGGCTGATAGCGGTAAACAATTCTCTCATATTTCCTTTTTAATTTTATAAGCGCAAAGCTACCTGTCTAAAAAAAATGCGACTTACGGTTTAGGAAAAATAGATTTACGATTTTAGTAAAAACAGATTGGGATATTTATTATTTAATAATGCTGTCATCCTGAGTTTATCGAAGGACGAAGCCTGAACTTGATAAATAGAAAACGAAATGAATAGATGATAACACTCCTCAACAAATTTCTATTTAGGGCTTTGATAATGTCTTTAAAAAAAGAGGGCAACTTAAAAAAAGTAAAAAAAATAAATACAGGTTTTAAAAAAAATCCTATGTTTGCAACAGTTCTTTAATTATCACTTATCAAGAAAGGCTGAGGGTAATGGCCCAATGACGCCTTGACAACCTGCTGCAGAAATGCGGCAAGGTGCCAATTCCATCACGTAGTTTTTTTGCGTGACAGATAAGTGGGATCAAGCTTTTTTATACTCAATAATAATGTAAGCTCTTCCCATTTATCGGAAGAGCATTTTTATGCCCTCCCGGTAAGCCTCTCTTGGTAAGTTTTATAAACAATTTTTTAAAACAATAAAACCAAAAGAGATGAGCAATGCAACACAAATCATTCACAGTATTCCTGTAGATCCGCTAACAGGCGCAATTTCAGTTCCCATTTATCAAACGTCAACTTTTGTGCAGGAATCTCCGGGCGTAAACAGGGGATACGATTATGCACGTACTGGAAACCCCACAAGGGCAACACTGGAAACGGTTATAGCCCAATTAGAAAAAGGCGCTGTAGGCGTTGCCTTTGCCAGCGGCCTGGCAGCAATTGATGCAGTAATAAAAATTTTAGAAAGCGGTGATGAAATATTAGCTGTAGATGATATTTATGGTGGCGCTTTCCGGTTGTTCACACATATCTACCAAAAGTTTGGCATTACTGTTAATTATGTTGATGCCACTAATGCTGAAAATGTTTTTAATGCAGTTACACCAAAAACCAAACTGATCTGGATAGAAACACCTACCAACCCCACACTAAAAATTTCAGACATAGCCGCTATTGCGAAAATTGCAAAAGCCAGTGGGTGTTTACTTTGCGTAGACAATACTTTTGCTTCACCTGCTTTACAAAACCCTCTTTCGCTGGGAGCGGATATAGTAGTTCATTCCGCTACAAAATATTTAGGTGGTCACAGCGATTTAATTGCAGGCCTGGTAGTAACCAAAGAAAAAGAATTAGGAGAAAAAATAAAATTTATTCAAAATGCAAGCGGTGCAATCCTTTCTCCTTTTGATAGCTGGTTGGTTATTCGCGGAATTGAAACCCTTCCGCTACGAATAAAACAACATTGTGAAAATGCACAAAAAGTTGCTGAATACCTGGTAGACCAACCTAATGTAGACAAAGTATTTTACCCGGGACTGAAATCGCATATCAATTATGAAATAGCTGCACAACAAGCATCAGGCTTTGGTGGGATTGTTTCCTTCACGCTAAAAATTGATACAGAGCAGGCCGCAACTGACTTTGTTACTTCCACTCAATTATTTAAGCTGGCTGAGAGCCTGGGTGGAGTTAAAAGCCTGCTTTGCCATCCTGCAGCCATGACACATAAATCCATACCTGTAGAAATAAGAAGAGCCGCCGGTGTGCAGGATAGCTTAATACGTTTATCCATAGGGCTGGAAGAAGCTGATGATCTTATTAAGGATATTGAACAGGCCTTGTCGCAGATTAAAGAACGCAATTTTCAAACTGTAAATCAATAATATCATGAGTTCCCAAAAGAAAATCGTAATTGGATTATTTGGTTTTGGTGTGGTAGGAGAAGGCATCTACAAAGTGTTACAGAAAACACCTGCCCTCCAGGCCCGGATAAAAAAAATATGCATCAAAGACCCATCAAAAAAAAGGGATGCTCCGGCTGAACTTTTTACAACTGATTACAATGACCTACTGGAAGATGAGGAAATAAATGTGATCGTTGAACTGATAAGCAATGCAAAAGAGGCCTACACTATAGTTAGCACAGCACTTATTAAAAACAAATCAGTGGTAAGCGCCAATAAAAAATTAATAGCAGCGCATTTACCCCGGTTGATAGAACTACAAAGAAAACACAACGTTTCATTTTTATATGAAGCTGCTGTTTGCGGCAGCATTCCCATCATAAGAAACCTGGAAGAGTATTATGACAATGATCTTTTACAATCGATCTGTGGTATTGTAAATGGTTCAACAAATTATATTCTTACTAAAATAAGAGAAGAAAATTTAGATTATCAACAGGCATTGCTCCAGGCGCAGCAGCGTGGTTTTGCAGAAGCTGACCCGGCCCTGGATGTAGAAGGAAAAGATGCTGTAAATAAACTAACAATCCTCCTGGCACATGCTCATGGTATCATTACTGATCCAAATGAAATCTTGCACCGGGGCATTACACAGATACAAAACACAGATGCAATTATTGCATTGGAGAAAAATGTGCAGATAAAGTTAATTGCACAGGCTAAAAAACTGGCCAATAATAAAATTGCTGCCTTTGTTTTACCGCAATTTGTAACTATTGAAAGCCAGCTTTATAATGTGCGAAATGAATTTAACGGAGTTGTGATTGAAAGCAGTTTATCGGATAAACAGTTTTTATACGGAAAAGGCGCTGGCAGGTATCCTACTTCATCCGCAGTACTCAGTGATATTTCTGCTTTGCGTTATAACTATTCTTATGAATACCGGAAGTTAAACAACCCGGAAAATAGAAATGAATTGTCTACTGATTTCTATTTAAAGATTTATGTAAGTTTTAAAGCCTGGAGCGATATTGATCTTAATGATTTTGATTTTACTGAAGAAATTTATTGCCAGAGAGGAAGGCAATACCTTACCGGTGTTATTCATTATGAAAAATTAAAAAATGCGGACTGGCTGTCAGATAATAATGTATCGGTAATCGTTTGTCCGGATGGAATTATTGAAAATACAGATACAGTAAAACTAAAAAGTACAAGCCTGCAGCTTCCGGGGGTGGAAGTTTTAGTTTAGGTCTGAAAAATATATTTCTGCATATGATTTTAAATGCCTGGTAGAGCAGATATCAGAATCACATTTAATTTTAAAAAAGAATGCTTAATGAATTAGATTAATTTTTATAGGTAAGAATATTGAACATAAAAAAAATACTGTATCCTTAGATGATTGGGAACACTAACAACGGTAGGGGTACTTACATTTTTATCGTCTCATCTGGTAACCCGACGACGGGCAGCAAATCGTAACGGTAAATAGTTCCAATATATCAAACGCCTGCGGCCGGGTAATAGTTTCCAACTACAGCACGCCACAATATTTACATAGTGGTACTTGGGTCAAACAATTTTCTTATTTTCACTTACCCTTACTTTCACTATGCCCTTATTTCAACAATCGGTTGTAAATAAAGCAATTCCTGAAGGTTATCCTTGTCGGGAATAATTGTTTTAAAATTACCTATATATTAAAATCTTGGCCTACCCTTTCTTTCAAGGCATTTTTAAAAGAACTGGAAAAGCAAAAGATAAAACTTTCTCTTCCCGAGCAAGCAGAATGGATGCAATATTTTGAAACAGAAAAAGCAAAAGCAAATGAGATTCAATCGTTGATTAATAAAACAGATAAGGAGATTGATGAAATGGTGTATGATCTGTATGAACTAACTGAGGAGGAAAAGAAGATTGTGGAAGAAAATAAATAATTTAAATTATGAGTGAAAAAAATGTAACCGATTTTTACTCACGCCGCCGTTGGGTGTTGTCACCCACGGCTCAAAGGAAAAATTCTTACCCTAATATGGTCGCTCTCGGGTGACCACACCAGGCGAGGGAGGCATTCACATGATGGAAAGCTCAAACCTTATCAAAGTAATATTATAGATTTTGAATTTTGAATACTTACTCTTTAAATTGATTTTGCTGTTAATTTCTAAGAGTAGCAGCAATGATTGCCTTAAATTTTTCTGATATCAGCAAAGGACTTGAAACCAATGAAGAGATGGCCCCGCCTATTCCTAAAGCATCCGCTCCTGCTACCCGCCAATCTTTACAATTTTTTTCATTGACGCCACCAGTTACCAACAATTTAACATCGGGCAATACAGCTTTTACTGCTTTTATAAAAGCAATGCCTACCACTTCACCAGGAAATACTTTTATCATTTCGCAACCAGCATCATTGGCTTCTGCAATTTCCTTTACAGTCATACATCCAGGGATATAAGGAATTTTATACCGGTAACAAATATCAAAAACTGCCTGTGAATAAAAAGGGGATACCAAAAAAGAAGCCCCGGCATTTAGATATTGTTCTGCTGCTTTTCCACTTACTACAGTACCAGCTCCTAAAAGCAAATCAGGGAATTGCTGTTGCTGCATCTCTTTAAGTACCACAAAATTTTCTAAAGCCTTAGCTCCCCGGTTTGTAAATTCAAATACTCTTATACCACCTGAATGGCAAGCTTCAAAAACCAGTCTGCAAACAGATAAATCATCATTATAAAAAACCGGTACAACCGGGTTAGCTATTATATGTTGAATTGCTTTGTTCATAAATTAATTTTTTAGCGACTAATTCTGCCAAAAGTATTACCTCTCATTATTTCTATTACTTCTTCTTTAGATACATAATTTGTATCTCCATGTATTGACGATTTTAAGGCTGAAGCTGCCACAGCAAAATTTAATGCATCAGCCTTACTGCTATAATTATTTAAACCGTAAATAAAACCTGCCATCAGCGCGTCTCCACCGCCTAACCGGTCAACCATATTACTCATATCGTACTCAGCAGATTTAATAATGTCTTTGCCATCATACAAGTAAGCACCAATTGTATTATGAGAAGCGTTGATTGAACCTCTATAAGAAAAAATAATTGTTTGAAGATTTGGAAACTTATTTTTCAACTGCATCATTGCAGAGAGATATTTCTCCGTTTCATTGTTCCCTTCCGCTTCTATACCAAAATATGTTTCTACAGTATTTAGGTCGCCGAGAACTATCGTACAATTATTTAGTAAACCAGGCATTATCTCTGATGGACTTTTACCATATTGCCATAATTTAGCCCTGTAATTCAAATCAATACTAACAGGTATTTTTAAAGCAGCAGCAGTTTCAACAGCCATTAAGGTTTCATCTGCAGCAGCCTGCGAAATGGCAGGAGTAATACCTGTGAAGTGAAACCATCCTGCTTCTTTCAACACTTTATGCCAATCTATTATACCCGGCTTAATTTCTGCCATTGAACTATGTTCCCTGTCATAAATTACTTTACTACCCCGAAGTACCGCACCACTTTCTAAATAATAAACACCAAGCCTTTTGCCACCGTAAATAATGTTGCTGCTGTTTACGCCATACTTATTTAATTCCTGTACTAAACAATTACTTAAATCATTCTGGGGTATCCTTGTAACAAAACTAACCGGCATGCCAAGTAAGGATAGTGATATGCAAGTATTAAATTCTGCCCCACCGTAATTTAAATTAAATGAAGTGGCTTGTGTAAAGCGCAGGTGATCAGGTGGAGATAAACGTAGTAAAACTTCACCAAATGTTACAATCTTATTCATTTGACTTTTTGTTTTTCATCCACTCAGGGCCAACTTGTTTTGCTGACTGAAGAGTGTATTTTTGTATTTGAGATGTATTGATATAAATCTCTCCCTTCTTTTGCAAAAGATCTTCCAATTGCTTAACCCATCCGGTTTCCGCAGGCTGCCTGCCGTAAAACTGATTATTTTTGTAGTGAATTTTTGTTGCCAACGGATTCACCTCCATCAATAATTCATTTAAAAGTATACTGTCATTATAAACAATATTATCCTGTATAATAATGTCATGTGGGGCAAGTGTTGCTTCTTTCTTACCACTACCAATCCTTACAGCAGGACCATTACAGTTAATAATAAAATTATTTTTAATTATGGCATTCTTTACCTGGAAATAACCATTAACAGGAGAATTTTGTAACCCATTAACCAGCGTAATCGGCGCCCTGAATTTATCAAAAGGTCCGCCTTGCAACCCGTAGAGGTAATTATTTATTACAGTATGGTTTTCACCGATAACACGAATTCCATAAGACCGTTTTTTTGATACACCGAAAAAATAATTTCCGTCCACTGTACAATTATTTCCATGCCGTAAGGTAAGCCCGCCGTTGCAATTATAAAAAGTGTTCCCTGTGTATTTGTTATAGCATGATTTATTGGATATGATTTCAATTTCTCCGTCGCATTCTTCAAAACGGTTGAACTGAATGGTACAGTAAGCATTTGTCATAGAGGTTTTGCTGTCGCCTATTCGCATACTTTCCAATCCATTATCAGCATTAGCTCCATTTGTACGCTGCAAAAAATAATTGTACTCAATAGTATGATTTGCCGCTTCCCCATCTTTTAACCAAACAGTTAGGGTAGCTCCTAAGTTATCTTTTGCCTTTAACAAGCAATGGCTGACTATATTATTTTGTCCATAAACAGAAACCCATTTATTATCTACGGCTTTATCACTGTTGTTATAATTATCAATCATACAGTTTTGTAAAGTGCAATTAAAAGCAACGTTGTCTGAACTGTTTTTAAATTCAATTACAGATTGTTTGTTCAAACCTGTGCCGCCATTTTGCCAGGTAAAGCCATCTACAATTATGTATTTACCGGCGATACTTAATGTAGAATTGCCTTCAAAAAAAACTTTACCTTTTGTTTGGGCAATAAACACAACAGGGTATTCTTTCGTGCCATTTGCGGAGAACTTTATTACAGCATCTTTATAAATTCCATTGGCCAGCATTACCGTATCGCCTGCTTTGGCAGCTACTAAACGCTGAACTGCTTGCTGCGGCGTAGTTTCCAGGTACGTTGTAGCGAATGAAAATTGAAACAGCATACAAAACAGGAGTGGTGTTATTATTGTTTTCATTTTATTTTTTTGCCAGTACTTTTAGTGAAATCCATGATAAGGGTACAAGTAAAGCTGCCAAAATAAAAAAGGATACATAACTTGTTTTGGTTAGTATCGGCACCATCCATGTAGTGATAAGTACACCTGTAATAGCTGCAGTGCCACCCATGCCTGAAACAACTCCTACATTTTTCCCATTAAAATAATCACCTGGCAATGTTTGGATATTGTTGATGATAAATTGAAAACCAAATAAGGTAGCTCCAATTAATGCAATGGCAAGGCTGGGGTTTTCCTTTAAATCTTTTAATACTAATACAATTATTGAAAGAGAAACTAACATAATAATGGAGCCAATTGTAATGGCCTGTCGTCTTGCCTTTACAGCATCTTTACCTTTCCTTATTAAGTACGAAGAGTAATAGCCGCCAATTAATCCGCCAAAAGCTGCCAGCAGGTAAGGTATCCAGGCAAATGCGCCTACCTGTTTCAAGTCAAATGCAAATTGTTCTTTTAAAAAAGTGGGCAACCAGGTTACAAATAACCACCAAACAGGGTCAATAAAAAATCTTGATAAAATAATGCCCCAGGTTGTTTTAAAACGTAATAATTCTTTCCAGGTATAAACATTGGTTTCGGGAATAGTATTTGTTTTTTCTGTGTTGCTGGATGTAATATGTTCCTGTTCTTCTTTTGTAATCCAGGGATGTTTATCAGGAGTTGTTTTATTAATAATCAACCACGGAATAATCCATAAAAAGCCCAAAGCAGCAATACCAATAAATGTTCCCTGCCAGCCAATTGAAAGATATAATGCGGCAATAAAAGGTGCAGCCACCACTGAGCCTAATGATGCCCCTGCACCAAAAATTCCCTGGGCAATAGCTCTTTCTTTTGCCGGAAACCATTCAGCGTTTGACTTCGCGGCTCCGGGCCAGTTACCAGCTTCTCCAAAGCCAAGTAAGAAACGGAAAATGCCGAAGGAAGTGATCGACTTTGCTAAAGCATGTAAAGCAATAGAAATACTCCAGATAATTATAGATAAAACAAATCCTACTTTCGTTCCAAGAGTATCCATCAGTTTTCCAAAAACGGTTTGCCCCGCTGCATATGCAACCATAAAAAAAGTGGTGATAAATGCCAGTGCATTTTTACTGTCAACATCAGCAATACCAAAATCTTTATAAATATATGGCCAGAGAATATTGATGGCAGTACGGTCAATATAATTAATGATGGTTGCAATTGCTATCAAACCTATTATCCACCAGCGCAGGCCTTTTACTTTCATACTTTTAAAATAACAGTTATTAATAGAACTTACTTAACCTGTATTACTGACAAAACACCATTCCATTCAAATACTTTATCCCCTGCTTTAACTTTATGCTTACCGTCTTTTGAATTATCTGTATTTGCAATCATTATTTCCCAGTTTTTTCCAGCTTTGTTACTAAACTTAATTATAGTAAAATACTTATCATCATAAACAATGGAAAGATTCTCTATGCTTGTAAAAGGAGCCTGGGCAATCTCAGCCACCGGATTGTACTCACCATGCGGTTCAACAATGGAAACGAAAGTAGCTTCTTTAGAATTTTTTTTTCTGATGATAAAGGCAGGGTCGAGCCGTAAATTAAAATTGGGGTCGTTGGCACCGAGCCTTGCAAAAATCAACTCATCATTTTTATTTACTACACAGGTACTAGAGTAAAATTTTCCATTTCCAAACCAGGTAATTTTTGCATTATTACTTTTTGAATTTCCTACAGCTTCTTTCCAGAGATGTTGGTAGCCATTACCAATTCCCAACGTTGTTAAGTTTATTGTTTCTTTTTTATACTCAAAATCAGTTTGCATCAAATGTCCTTCAAACCATATTGGCAAGTCGTATTGATTGTTAGTTTCGGAGTTTACTTTAAAAATATCTATCACAACAGGCTCCCGAAAATTTTTATCTTTCATTAAAATCATTGTCCGGTGTAATTCACTGCCTGGATAAGCATTATTTGTTTTGGCACTTATAATTTGCACGTTCCCATTCCCATTAAAATAATACAGTTCGGGATAATATTTCTCTGCGATTTTTATATCTCCATTATAATTTGATTTTTCATTTATCACTAATGTATTGTGAGCAATGGTTTGCTTTGCCCAGGTTTCATTTTCTGGCAAATACCTGCCACCTCCTTTTTGGTCAATGTTTACCCAGCGCACAGCGCCGTAGTCTTGTAAAACCTCTCCTTCCTCATCATATAAAGAGTAAGATAGTTTGTCAAAATGCCCATGCCCCATTCCTTGTGCAGAATATTTCATTACCACACACAATTCATTATCGGGATTAATACCTGTTCTTAAAATTCCAACACCGCCTTGTGTTCCTTTAGAGCCATCATTATAATTCATTGCTGTGTGCTTAAATGGTTTAGCTAATCCCAATGCCAAATCCCTGGCAACAGAAAAACCTGCTTCGTCTAAAATCACTTCATGTTGTTTAGCAGCAATAGATAAAAGCATTTCATCTTTACCATATTGGTGATACGTTAAATCAACTGCATTTACAGCTTCCTTAGAATTCCACGACATCCCTTTTTGTGCGTCATTAATGGGAAAAAAACGGCCTTGAAAATCTGTTTGGTTTAAAAGTGCATATACTGCTTTTTTTAAAATGGTATCCCGGTATCCTGGTATATTCAATTCAGGGCGGCTATTAGCCAATGCTTTTGAAAATTGTAAAAAGGGAAAAATAGCATAACGTAAATAATAGGGCCCTTCTGTAAAATAACCATTGGGTGAAAAAGATTCATCCAGTTGTGCTAAAAAGCCTGCCTTCACCTGGCCATCCGGCCTAATTAACGCTCCATCATTATCTCTTTCATTCGCTTTAGTATTATCTATGGGTAATCCATATAAAGCTCTTTGCACCAATTCATCATCATGCATTACCAGGCCAATCATACCAACAGCAGCGCAGCCCCATGTGCTGTGGTTATGAATGCGGTTAAAAAACTGGGGATTGCCAACAGATAAAAAATCTGCATACGGTTTAAATAAATTTCTCTCTAAATTATCCCTGTCTTTTTTGTTTAACCAATCGTACACACAATCATAAGCCTGGCTTACATATACCAGCCAGTTAGCATCATTAAGACATTGCCAGAATAATTTGCCCGTGGCATAAGATTTATTGGCAGAGTGCAAACCCAATGTAGGATAGAGTTTTGCATAAGCCAGTAGCATATCCCTGATGTAAACAGCATATTTTTCTTTGCCTGTAACCTGGAAAAGAACTCCAGCTTTTTGAAGTATTGTCCAGTTTTTTTTATGACGTTCATGCGTGTATCCACCAGCCATGTCTTTTGGTACGGGCACTTCAATTCCGTTCTTTATTTCTTTATCAACTTCCTTTATGGTTTCTGACAAAGCCTTATCAAATAAAGGGGCTTTTCCTAAAGATGCTTTTATTGCATCCACACCTTTTTTTGTTAAAATAAGATTGGGATGATTTTGAGCAAATAAGACATTCATCCCCAACAAGAGATTTAGAAAAAAAAAAGAATTTTTTAATTTATTAAACATAACCGGAGACTCATTTATTTTATTGAAATAAATTTTTATTACAGTTGTATTTAAAGAATTACATACCCTTTAAAATTAAAATTTTAAGAAGTGGCACTATTTATAAATTGAATTAACAATTGAAAAATCATTAGTATTTTCTAAAACTACACCTACAATTGAATAAAAAACAAACCGCACATTAGAAAACGTTGCAGCTATTCAGAATTGCTTGTGATTGCTTCTTTTATTATGCCATTACCGTTACTTTTTACAAAGTCTTCCCTCATCGGGCTAAATACATCAATAAGAACTCCATCTTGCAGGCACACACATCCGTGGTCGATATGTGGCTGAATATAAAAAGCATCGCCCCCTTTTAACTCTTTTCTTTTGCCGTTGATAATTACTTCAAATATTCCACTCTCTACATGTGTTATCTGGCTGTGATGGTGCTGATGTATATTTCCAATGCTACCTTTCTTAAACTCCACTTTAACTACCATCAATTTATCATCATAGGTTAGAATTTTCCTTTTTATTCCTTCCCCAACCACTTCCCATTTTAAATCATCATTGGATATAAATTCACTTTGCTTTTGCATGTGTCATTATTTTTATTTGCAAATAGTTTATTAATAGCCCGGATTTTGCGTTAATATTCCATTAGATAAATTAATGTCCCTTTGTGGTATTGGCATCAAAGTTTGATATGGCTGCATTGTATTTGTCCTTGCATTGAATAAAAAATGGGCATTCATTATTGAAACAATCTCTGCCGGTGTTTTTGAGCGAAGCAAATCATACCAGCGTTGGTTTTCAAAACAAAACTCTATTCGTCGTTCTGTGAATAAATCTTCTATAAAAGTAGTAAGCCCGGTATAACTGTTTTTCTTTTTTGCAGTCAATCCGGCCCTTGCCCGCACCTGGTTCCAGGGTGCTAAAATGTCTAATGAATCCTGCGTAGTCATTGCAGCTGGATTTCCCAAGGCTGTAGTATTGAGGTTGGCATTAATTTCTGATTTCATCAGTAATACATCAGAGTAACGTATTATTATTAAATCATTTCCTGCATCTCTTACAGGTGCGGTTGCGTCAATAAACTTATTGCTTACCGGAGCAGAAGATGTTCCGCCAATGCTTGTTGCTTTTCTTAAATCTGTTGCAATGATCAGGTTGATTATTTCTTTTTGAGGCTTAAATCCTTTTACAGCACCATTCCTTGAATACTCATAAGTAAACTGCTGTCCTTCGCCATTGGATGCTGCTTTATAGGATACAGCATATAATACTTCATTACTTAATTCAGTGGACAATGAAAAAACATCTGCATAGGCAGGCATTAACTGATAACTGCCAGAAGCAATTACTTCGTCAATCAATGTTTTAGCACCAGCATAATTCTTTCGTGTAAGATATACTTTGGCCAGCATTGCTTTTGCGGCCCATTTAGTAAGACGGCCTTTGGATGCAGCAGCCCAAGTGGCAGGCAGGTTAGTTGAAGCATCCTGCAAATCGCTGATGATTTGTGTATAAACATCTGCCTGGGATATCCTTTTAAAATTATCATTTGCATCATATGCAATTCTTTCAGTAATCAATGGAACATCGCCATACAGTCTTACTAAGTTAAAGTGCATGTGGCCTCTTATAAATTTTGCTTCGCCTTGAAATGTGTTCTTTTTAGTGGCGTCAGTAACATTATCAATGTATTTCAATACAAGATTGGTTCTTGCAATAACATTGTATGATCGTGCCCAAAAATCCCTTACAAAATCATTACCAGAGCTTTCATAAAATCCATCCAATGCACCCCAGTCACCTTCCAGGTTGTAAGGAGTCATATCATCATCTCTTAATGATGTAAGCTTATATTCAAACTGCATGGTTGCCTGTAATCCATCATAGCAGGCAATTACACCGCCTTCCACTTCGGCGGTGTTTCTAAAATAAGTACTTTCTGTTAAAACAGAATCCGGTGTAATATCTAAAAAAGTTTTTTTGCAGGAGAAGGCTGTAAACAGCATTACTTGAATCAACAGTATGATACTTTTATTTTTCATAATCTTAATTTAATTTTTTAAAAATCAGCATTTATACCAAAAGCAATTGTCCGGGCAACAGGAGCCGCTCCCCGTTGATACCCAAAACGCAAAGGGTCAGATCCAAATTCATTAGTATCTCCTTCAGGATTATAACTTGTGTAATTTTTCGCCATTTTATACCATAAATTATTGGTAGTGCAATAAATTCTAAGGTTAGTTATACTCATTTTCTTTAACACAGACTTTGAAAAAGTATAACCAATATTGAGGTTGCGTAATGCTATAAAAGATGCATCCTGTACATTATAAGAACTTTCTGATTTAAATTTAGTAGTAGCCCTTAATGTGGTGGAATAAGCGAGGTAAGCATTTGCACCAGTTGATGAAAATTGCGTTTCTAAGTAATTAGGGTCAATGTTAAATATTTTTGCTCCGTGTGAACCCTGCAGAACAAAACTAACATCAAAGTTTTTATAAGTAAATTCGTTGGTTAAGCCCCAAATAAATTTTGGATATGGGGTTCCAAGCGGCACCCTGTCTTTATCATCTATAATACCATCTTTATTCTGGTCTTTAGCAAAAACCCTTTCTGCCTGCACTCCAATAGGAAAGTAATTGCTGCCCCGGATACTAACAGCACTGTCAATTTGAAAGCCATAAAATTGTACTAACGGGCTGCCAACCTGTGCCAGAAAATAATTTGGTCTTTTTGTATCACCAACAGAGATAAGCTTTTCTGAACCGCCAAAATTAACCAGCTTGTTTTTTAAAGTAGTTCCAACTGTAGTAACATTCCATTTAAAATCTTTTTTGTCAATAGCCTTTACATTCAACTCATATTCCAAACCATGATTGCTTACTTTTCCTTTGTTGGTCCAGTAACCATCGTAACCAGTTATGGATGGTATAGGCAAGAATAACAATAGCTTATCAGTTGTGGCATTATAATAATCCATTGTTAGTGTTACCCTTTTTTTATAAAACCCGGCATCAAAACCAATATTACTTGAAAATGTTCTTTCCCAGGTAAGGTCAGTGTTAGCATAGGAATTTACATCAAAACCAGAAGTGATATTGTTCCCTAAAATTGCTGCCACGGGAACAGCACTGGCAAAGGAACGATAGTTGCCAATATTATTATTTCCCGTTGCACCAAAGCTTCCCCTTATTTTAAAATCATTTATCAACTGACTGTTCTGCAAAAATTTTTCTTTGCTTATATTCCAGCCTGCTGAGAAGGAGGGGAAGTATCCCCATTTTTTATTAGCTCCAAAACGGCTGCTGCCATCCCAACGGGATGATACTGATAACAGATACTTATCATTAAATGCATAATTTATTCTGAACAGGAAAGATTCCAGGTTGTTTTTCTCTTTGGTAGTATTTGCAATGGTAATAGTTCCGGCATTTAATGTACTTATTTCATCCGTTAAAAAATTACCCGCCTGGATATCAGAATTTTTGTACAATGTAGTTTGGGCAGTAAAACCTGTTAGTGCATCAAAGTCACTCTTGCCAACTTTTTTCTTGTATGTTAATATGTTTTCATTTAACAGGTCGTACGTATTTGATTTAGTATTTTGTCCGAATGTTGTTGCAATGGATGCAGCTGCACCATCCAGTATACGGTCTCTTTTTGCAGTAGACTTACGGAAAATCTCTCCTTCTCTTAACCCAACGAAACCGCCAACGGATGATTTAAAAGAAAGTGAATTGGAAATATTAAATTTAAGATAAGCACCAGATATCATCCTCAATTCATAAAATTTTCGTGTTTCACCATTAATTTGAGCTAAACCATTATTATCGCTTGAGGCTGAAAGGCTGGGCAAACCAAAGGCTGCATATACGGTATTTCTTGATGGGTCAAAATCTCTTTGGTGTACAATAGAGCCCACAGGTTTGCCAGTATATTTTGAAGTAGTATCATTGTGATAAAGGGGAAGAAAGGTAGGAATGGTGCGAAGTGCATCATGCATTTTAATTGGCATCACTGTTCTGATTGCATAAGAAGGATTAAAGTTAATACCTGCTTCAAACTTTGAACTGATTTTAAAATCAAGATTTGCCCGAATGCTAAAGCGGTCGTAGTTATTTGTAATCATCACCCCTTTTGTTTTTTGAGCACTGGCTGCAACAAAAAACTTTGTGCCATTTGCATTTCCACCCCTTGCACTTACCTGGTAGTTTTGAGAAAGTCCCGTACGGAAGATTACATCCTGGGGGTCAGTATTTACCGCAAACCTTTTTGCCGTTAAAATCTGGTTAGATAGAACACCATTATTTTCTGCCGATACTTTTGCAGCCCATTCATCAAGCGTATAGAAATCAATTTTTTTATAAACATTTGAAACGCCGGCATAAGCATTGAAACTTATTTTTGTTTTTCCGGCTGAACCACTTTTGGTAGTGATAAGTATTACCCCGTTAGCACCCCTTGAACCATAAATTGCGGCAGATGCAGCGTCTTTTAAAACTTCTATTGATTGTACTTCATTCATATCAACAGAAGATAGATCTGTTGGAACGGGATAGCCATCTATAACAATCAAAGGACTTGAACCTGCATTAATGGAGGCTGCACCACGAATTTGAATACGAGGGTCGGCACCTGCAGAAGCATCAATAGTTTGTATTTGCACACCGGCTATCTTTCCCTGGAGAGCAAGATCGGCACGAGTTACAGGAATTTGATTAAGCCCTTTGGAACTTATCTTACCAACGGCACCGGTAACAGATGATTTTTTTTGCGTGCCATAACCGATAACCACCACTTCCTCCAAACCTGCTGACATACCAGAAAGTTGAACGTTAATATCTGTCTGTTTATCAACTGGGATTTCCATTATATCAAATCCTGTAAAAGAAATTACCAAAACATCATTGTCGGCAGCTTCTATTTTAAAGCGGCCATTGGCATCAGTAACTACTGTTTTGTTTTTTCCTTTTACAGATACTGTTGAGCCCTGCAAAGTTTTATTATCATTAACAGATGATACTGTACCTGTTACTGTTCTTGTCTGTGCGAAAGCAGTACCGGGAGTAAGCAACCAGCAAGCCAAAGACAATACAATGCAAGCAAAAGCATATCTCATAATTTATAGTTTTAATGTTAGTAATTAGGTTTAACTTATAATAAATTGATTAAGAGAAATAAGTACCGCCATTAATATCTATAGCCGCTCCGTTAATAAACGAAGAAGCATCAGATGCTAAGTACAAAACTAGATCAGCCACTTCATTTGCTTCACCTTCTCTCCTTAATGGAGTTGATGCAGCTACATTGGTTCTCACTTCAGGTTTTGTAAATGTATCATGAAAGGTGGTGTTAATCATTCCTGGTGCAATGGCATTTACCCGGATACCTTTTGGCCCAAGCTCTTTTGCCATTGACCTTGTAAACGTAAGCACACCTCCTTTTGCTGTGGAATATGCAGCAGCACCAAAACCGCCTCCATCTCTTGCAGCCTGTGATGTAAAGTTTACAATAGCACTGCCTGATGGCATTAGAGGCGCAACTGCTTTTGTTAACAGGTACACTGTTTTGAGATTTACATTCATCACCAGATCCCAAAAATCTTCATCCAGTAAATCCAGTGTTTTTCTACCCATTAAACCACCGGCTACATTTACTAAAATGTTTACTTCAATACCAAATGCATTTTTACAAACATCAATCACTTTATTTACATCTGCTGTTTTTGTCATGTCGCCTTGAACTAAAATAGCATTGCCACCGGCATCTTTTATCAATTGCAATGTTTCATTAGCCTGTTGCTCTGCATCAAAATAATTGATACAAACATTAGCTCCGGCTTCTGCCAATTTCAAGCTTATCTGGCGTCCAATATCTCTGGCACCGCCTGTTACTATTGCAGTTTTACCTTGTAGATCGTTCATTATTTTATTTTTGGTTAGTATACCCAATTTTTTGCTTATTAGTTGATGCTTTTAATAAGGCAGTATTTGTTACGATAAAATTTTCGGAAAACTTTGGATTAATATAAAAAATATTTTTACCCATAATGCCCTGGTAAAAAGAGGTGATTTTTCCGGATTCAAAAAAATCACAATAGTCTAATGTATGTTTTGTCCATCCAAAATCTTCGTACCATACACTTCTGCCGGCAAGTCCACTATTATTAAAAACACAATTTGTAATGGTGGAAAATTGCACACCAAATAATTTTACAACATATCCCAATTCTGTATTACTGCACTGATTGAATGTGCATTTGTTCATAAAGAAGTAAGGCCCTGTGGTGCTTTCATCATTGCCGCCCCGGTAAACATTTATGGTGCCATGCAATACTTTATTGAAAAGACAGTTGGTTAGAATTACATACTCAGCATTATACCGGCCTATATCATCTTTTTCTGCTGCTATATTTATTACGTCGCCGGTAATATCATCAAACACACAGTTTGTGAATGATATCGTATCCGCAAAACTTCCTTTGCCAGCTATAAAAGCAAACTTACGACCATCGGTTAATTTAGTAAACGAACAATTGACAGCATTAAAATTATAATGCTCTATCATGTTTTTTTTACCGGCTGTAACAAATGAAGCAGCAACTCCATTCTCAGATGTACCATTCATTAATAAACCATCTAAAATAAGTGAACCCCCGTTTTCAATTTCAAAAAAATTGATATTGTTATCTCCGGCATATTGCAACTTAGAATTTTTACCATGTATTGTAAGTGGTATGGAAACAACAATTGGTTTTGAAATAAGATATTCTTTGCCCTCTTCCAATTGCAAGGTATCATTTGCTGATGCCTGCATTACTATTGTGGAGATAGTGTTTTCCCCTGGTAACACTCTTATTGTTTTGCCCTGGCGAAAGGTTGCTTCATTTACTGCATAGTTCCATTGCACACCTGAATTGTTTTTTGTGGCAAATGGAGTTAAGATTTTTTCCTGGTTATTATACTTGATGACATAGCTCTCTTTATTAGTTATTAAGTTAACAGAAGTCTTTTTAAATGAGTTTGCAGGAAACAGGGAGGAACTATTGGAAATATTATTTAAGAATGTAAAACCATCTAATTTATCATTAACTGTTATTTTGGTTTGAACATTACTGCTATAGATAAGATTGTTTTTGAATAGAATATTCTCTGGTCTTGCAGTCCGCTCAAAGTCTTTTCCGGCACATAGTTCAATATTTTTACAATCAATAAATATATTATCAGCTATTGTTACATCTTTTACCCTGTCATACCTGTTAATGGGAGAATTGGGGACACCGTTCAACACTGTAAAAGCAGAACGAAATCTTTCTCCTGCACAATGAATAAACACATTTCTGCTGATCTTATGCCCGGCGTTAATAACTCTTATACCACCTGTGTGAATTTTATCATTACCAATAAAATAATTATCTTCTATTATATTTCTGTTGCCGTGCCGTAACACCAGGCCCCCTTCACATTCATAAAAAGTATTTTTTCTTAAGATATTATCACAACTTTTTACAGAAATGATTTCCACTTCACCATTACACTGTTCAAAATAGTTTTCTTCTACTATTGTTTTAGAACTGGTTCTTGAAAAAGTGGAAACACCAATACGTATAATTTCCGCACCATTGGAACCGCCCCGTTCTTTAGGACCGAAATAATTATTGTTTATCCTGTGATTATTGTTTTGATTTAGTTCATCATTTAATTCAACAATCAGAGTAGTACCCAGGTTTTTTTTATTAAGAATAGTGTTATGGTCAAACCTGTTGTTCTGACCATACATAATAATCCAGTTAGTTTCTAAAAGCCTGTCAGCAGGATTGCAGTTATCAAAAATACAATTGGTTACCTGGCAATAATTAGCAAATTTATTTTTAGCGGTCCTGTACTCAACAATACCACCTTTCTCCGTAGTTATGTTTTTAAATACAAAGCCATTTACAAATATATATGTACCAGATATTTTAAATGAGGAATTACCAGAGAAAATGACTGCGCCTGGTGTTTGTGGCAACAGGTATACAGGATTTGTTTCGGTTCCTTTAGCGGCCAGTTCAATAGACACATCATTCCAGGTGTCATTTTTGAAAATAATACTGTCGCCACCTTTAATACCTGGTTTAATGTTATTAAACTCTGAAATGTTTTTAATAAAGTATTGCCTGCTATATGCAGATGAAGATGCAAGAAGGAATATAAATGATAATAATATAACGGCAGTTTGTTTCAAAGCAAATCGTTGGATAGTAAGTTGAACATATTTTTTAAAACAGTTACTAATTAACCATTTAATTTATATTTAATTTATTCACACTATTTTAGAAAATTTTTAATAAAATAAAAAATAATTTAAAATTTATTTAATAAAATTCACTGAAAACGATGCCGGAAACGCTGCCGGTAGTTTTGCGGTTTTGTTTAATTTTGGTATATTTTTGAAATATGGAACAGCCAACAATTAGGGATATAGCCATTGAATTGGGCATATCTATTTCTACCGTATCCAGGGCCCTACGCAACCAGCCAGATGTAAACAAAGAAACCCGTAAAGCTGTAATGGAATTAGCAGAAAAATTAGACTATCATCCCAACAGGGCATCTCTTAGCCTGTTGAAAAAGCATACAAATACTATTGGCGTTTTAGTTCCGAATCTTGATTTCTTTTTTTCAACTGCTATTAAAGGGATTGATGAAGCAGCCCTGGAAGGGGGGTACACGGTGATGGTGTGCCAGTCAAATGAAGCATATGGAAAGGAATTGATTAATTTAAAAAGATTATTGGAAAGCGGGGTGGATGGTTTCATCATTTCCGTAAGCAGTGATACCAAATTGATTGAACATTTTAAAAAAATACAAGACAAAGGTATACCCATGATTTTTTTTGACCGTGATATTAATGGTTTACAATTGCCTAAAATATTATTAAATAATTTTGAAGGAGGTTATATCGCTACGAAACATCTTATTGACCAGGGCTATTCCCGGATTGCTTATCTCGGCGGGCCAGAAAAAATGTCCATTAGTCATCAGCGGTTTGAAGGTTATAAAGCAGCACTAAAAGAGTTTGGGATAAAACTCTCTGCTAAATTAATTGAACATGGTGATTTTAGCCGTGATTACGCTTATGTGGCAACTGAAGAAATGCTCAAGGCTAAACAAGTACCAGATGCCATCTTTGCAATGAGTGACAGGCTTGCTATTGGTGCCATGATGGCAATAAAAAAAGCAGGTTTATCAATGCCGAAAGATATTGGGCTAATTGGTTTTAATAATGAGCCAATTACTGAACTACTATCCCCTTCCATCAGTACAGTTGACCAACCTGCTTTTGAAATGGGGAAAGCTGCTGCGAGAATATTTATTGAAATGATTAATAACAGTGAGGTTATACCCGAAAACATTATTTTGAAACCCAAACTAGTGGTGAGGCAATCTACAGGTAGAAGATAAATAAATATGAAAAGTGATTACGTTTAAAACACTTAGGATTCAATTAATGTAAATCATAGAATACATAAAATTGTTTTACTAACTGCTCAATATTTATTTATTTATTACACATACACTTGGATTTAGCTTTCAACCACCTGGTTTGATATTACCGAAAAGTGCCAAAAGTAAAAGCCTGCAAAAAAGAGTTGCAGGCTTTTGATGAGGTTTTAATATTTTCTATGCGGACCGGACGGGACTCGAACCCGCGACCTCTGCCGTGACAGGGCAGCATTCTAACCAACTGAACTACCGATCCTTTTCCTTTGAATATCACTATTTTTCAGGAGGGCAAAGATAGGAATATTTATTTCTGAAATAAAGTTTTTTAAAAGTATCAAAAATCAAATACAAAAGGCTGATATAGCAATGAATGGAGTTACAAAATTTAAATAATCCAGCTTTTTTTACTTCGCAGTTTTACTACTTTATTTTGCTATTTCAAGTGGTATTGGAAGAAAACTACCCGATTTTTTAATTATCATACTTCAATTAAAATATATACGATTTCTTCTCGTTTCTTTTTAAACCGGCACACCTAACACCTGAATTAAAAGCCGTATTGCTTTCTATTTTACTGTAAAAAGTTGAATTGATAACCTCGAAAACCCAACCTATGAAAACCAAAATCTACTTTGGTAAAAAAGCAATGTATACAATGCTTTTTTTTATTTCTATTGTAAACTTTAAAAATTCATTTGCGCAACAATTCTTAACAAAGATCGACGGATGGAATGCCTATGTGCATTTGCCGGATGAATACAATGACAGTATATTTAAATCTTACCCCTTGATATTATTTGTACCCGGTTTAGGTGAAGTGGGAACCAATGCAAGTAAATTACTTATTAACGGGCCATCTGCATTTATAAACCTTGGCAATACCATGCAATTTATGGTGAATGGTAAATTGGAAAAACCAATAGTGATCAGTATTCAGCCGATTGACCCATGGACACCACATCCCACAGTAATAAACAGGAAGATTGATTCGATAGTTGCCCGCTGGCGTTGTGACCTTCAAAGAATTAATACCACAGGTCTTTCCATGGGCGGACAAACATGGCACAACTATGTAAATTATGGATCAACTGCCTATATCGACCGGATAGCATCCATCGTTGCCATGAGTGCACCGCAACCGGATAACGGAATAAGCAACATGAAAAGATTTGTACTTTCCGGAAGTAAGTGGTGGGGTTTTGAAGGAAATTCTGATCCCCGTGATATGGATAAGATCCGGGATACAATGAACGCTTATGTACCTGCCTCTGCCAGGTATAATTTATATATAGGTGGGCATTGTTGCTGGAATACATGGTATAACCCGGCCTGGAATGAGAACGGTGAAAGCATTTATACCTGGATGCTGAAACAGAAAAGGCCGGCAGGTTCTAATGTGGAACCGCAATCCAATGCAGGTAAAGATTCTGCACTTGCCACTGTGGTAACTTCTTATTATTTAACAGGGAGTGGCAATGACCCGGATGGCAATGCAATCAGTTTTAACTGGCGAAAATTAAGCGGCCCTGTAAGTGGGGTGATAAGCAACAGTACTGCTTCGCAAACATGGGTGACCGGCTTATCAATGGGCACATATAAATTTGAACTGGCAGTTACAGATATTTTAGGAGCCCTGGCATTGGATACCGTTATCATTAATGACGGAAACCTGGTTTTGCCTGTGAAATTAACAGAATTCAAAGCAATAGAAAAGGCAGGTTACAATGCATTGTATTGGAAGACAAGCATGGAATTAAACAGTCATCATTTTGTTGTGGAAAAAAGTACAGGGGGAAATGATTTTATATTGATAGGCAAAGTCGATGCAGCGGGAAATAGTAATAGGGAAGTAAATTACCAGTTCAGGGATATCAATGCCCCGGCAGGAAAAAATTACTACCGGTTACGCGTAGTAGATATTGATGAGATGTCAGCCTACAGTAAAGTGGTTAGCCTTGACTGTAAGGAAAATGAATCTTTTTCTGTAGAACAGGTTTCGTTTTTAAACAGTAAGCTGCAGGCTACCGTTTACTCAGGAAGTAATAAGGTTATTAATTTTGCTTTAGCCGATCCGATGGGAAGAATTATTTTCAATTCACCTGTCACATTAAAGGCGGGCGCTAATCCATTGCAATTGTTCATTCCTTCAAAAAAGGGTTTGTATTATGCAAGGTTCACAGAAAAAGAAAAAATAACCAAAGCGATAATTAATCAGTAGATAATAAGATGCTTGTTGTAATTAAAAACTCATAGCCACCTGGTTGTGGGTTTTTTTATTAAGGGCTTTTTTTCCGGAGAATGCAATCTGTTACAATACCGTAATGATCACTGCCGCTTGTAATTATTTTTCCGGTCTGGATGTTTTTAAACTGGTCATGTAAAAAAATATAATCGATCCGGAGTGTGGGTGAAATATATTTAAATGTGCGTCCGGATCCAAACCCTTTATTCAGCCATACATCTGTCATGTTGTTCTTTATTTTAGAGTAGGCATAACCGGTAGGAACATCATTCAGGTCACCGGCAAATATCACAGGCCTGTTTGTTTTTTTTATCAGGGAATCGATCTTATCAACCTGGCCAGCCCTTTCCCTGTAACCATATTTAAGTTTTTTAAGAATGTTTATTACCCCTCCAAAAACTTTATTATCGGCTTTTTTTATATTATCGATCGCCTCATATTCGTTGCTCCTGAAGTTTACGCTTTGAAGGCGGCTGGTAAAAATATCTACCGTATCATTATTTATTAAAAGGGAAGTTTTAATAACCGCACCCCGGGGGTTAGCGAAAACAGAACGCAACGTATCAACCATTTGAAATTTACTAAAAATAATGCTGCCAAAATAGGGGCCGTCTTTTGAAAAATAATGATAAGGGTAACCGAGTTTGTAAATCACAGAATCGCGCAGATAATAATGATTACCCAATACGATTGGTGTGAAAAATTCCTGCATACAAACCACATCAGCATTCAGTTCTTTAATTTTATCAAAAATGATCTTATTTTGTTTAATCCCATTCACTGTGTCCCCTGAAGTAAAGATCATTCCTACATTCCAGGTCACAACACGAATACTACCCATGGGTTTCTCGATATTGAAATCCCGGGTTTTATTTAAAGCAAAAGAATTTAAAAATGCAGGAATACTGATAAGGATGGCTGCCAGCGATAAATAACTGTATTTCGGCCTGATGAAAAGCCAGGGTAATATATAAGCAGCAGTTAATATAAGAAAAACAGGAAATCCCAGTCCTAATAATGATATAGACCACCATGTAACCGGATCCAGGAATGGAGCAAGATTACTTAACAGTAACAAGATCACCAATATTATATTTCCAAAAAGTAAGAGCTTAAAAAAAGTTTTCCGTAATTTATTTTTCATTTGCCCTTCTGCTTGGTTACCTGGTTTAAAATTAAAATGTTTATTCCAGCAAATTATTCAAATAAAATTAAAAGTAAAACGTTCTTTAGGCCACATAGCTAAAATCACAATTAATTTATATGTTAGCTGTTTAATTAAGAAGTTGGGTTTAAGTGTTATAATTGCTTAATTCCTATATTTATCAAAATATTAAAACGAAACACAACTGCAAAATGGAATGGATCACAATTCTTAAATGTCCTATAACCGGAAATGATCTGCGCAGGCTGGAACCGGGAGAGATCGCATCTGTCAATGAGAAGATTAAAAAAGAACTTGTATGGCAGGCAGACGGAAAGCCAATGGATAAAGAAATAACGGATGGCCTTATCAGCGTTGATAATTCTTATATATACCCCATTGCAAAAGAGATTATTTTATTATTGCCTGACCTGGCACTTTCAGATGCACGGGATAAAATACTGGGAGACAACCTGAGTGAGGATAAAAAACTGGTAAAGAATTTTTACGATAACAGGGGGTGGCATACTACGGAGAAAGGAGATTATGAAGATGCTGATATATTCGAGGACCTGCGTCCATTTGCCCAGGATTATTTAACCAAATGCCATAACAGGGTAAGCAGGTATCTTAACCCTTCCGGAAAATACATGATGGATGCTGCTTCAGGAGCTTTGCAGTTTAAAGAATACCTGCAATATTCAGAAAACTACCAGTACCGGATATGCGTAGATCTGTCTTTCCAGGGTTTGCTGGAGTGTAAGCGAAAACTGGGTGATAAAGCGATATGTCTTTTATGTGATATGACCAATCTGCCTGTAAAAAATAATGTGATAGATGGATTCGTATCCTTAAATACCATTTACCATATTCCAAAAGACGAGCAGGTTAAAGCAATAACAGAATTATACAGGGTAATGATACCAAATGGAAAAGGAGTGGTTGTGTATGACTGGTATAAACATTCACCTTGGATGAACCTGTCCTTATTGCCCTTCAGAGGTTTTGAATTTTTAAGGAACCGTTCCAAAAGTTTATTTGCAAAAGCTGCAGGCAAGGAGGAGCCCGCAAAGATGCTTTATTTTCATGCTCACAATTACGACTACTTTAAAAAGAATTTACCTGTTCCCTTTAAATTGGTTTGCTGGCGTTCAATAAGCGTCCCTTTTATGAAAACATATCTTCATGAAGGATTATCTGGCAAAAAAATTCTCGACCGTATTTATAAAATGGAAGAGGAAGATCCGGAAAAATGCGGGCTCAATGGTGAATACCCGATGTTTGTTTTTGAAAAAAACTAATCACTTAGTCTTCTGAATTTACCCGATTATCAGCATTGATATTTTTTGATCTTTTTGAGAAAAGTTTCAATAGCATCCAGCATGCAAGTATTATCATAAATGGTTCTACGGGAATGGTGTAACGGGGCGTTGCATACATCAGTACGTGTACCACGGTTACAACAAAGAATGGTAAGATCATAGTGAGTACATTGAAATTCCGCCTGTTCCACCACCAGCCTGCGATTCCAAATAATACCATGAATACATTCCCGGCGCCCATTATTAATCGTGCCATTTTACTCCTGTCACCATCAGCAGGAGAGGGAACTCCCCACAATTCATAGAAATTTGCCGTTCTTTCTTTTGCAAATTGTAACGGTTCTGATTTCATATGGCTGAGATAACTTTTAACAGCATCGCTTTCTGTTTTTATTTCAGGGTGTTTATCTATATACTTCCAGTCAATATTACTTCCGGAAGCAGTTATAGAAAACATGATATTTACTTTGCTATGGCCTGATATGGAAAATTTACCTGTTTTGGTATAGCAATAAAAACCCAGTAGCATTAACGAAGCCATCATACCTATCAAAAGACGGAAATTGAACCTCCTTAAAAAAAGCAGTTCCATTACGATAAGTAAAGCGAAGATCAATAACATCTCTGTACGAATCAGGGTAGCAAAACCCATAAGTATTCCAGACAACAGGTAACTTTTTCTGAGGTAACATAAATAAGCTGCAGTAAGAAAAAAGACCGTTGGAACTTCTGAAATAACCCAGCGCACAATATTTAACTGTGTAGGCATTATCGCCAAAAGAAATGCTGTTGCTAAAGCTAACAATTCATTTTCAAAAAGTTGCTTACTGATAGCATAAGTAAAATAGATCGTTACTGTGGCCAGGATGATATTAAGCCATAAAAGAACTTCAAGATTGTTAGCAAATACTGACCATACCAAAGCAATTAATGCAGGATATCCATTTGGAAAATAATTGATATACGATCCATTCATTAAAGCATTTGCCTGCTTAAAATAATCATTGCTATCCTGGTGGATATGTGGCAAGTCAGTAAAGAATGTAATGTATACACGCAATGATAATCCAATGAAAAGAATCATTGCCAGAAAAATCCAGGGCTTATTCATCTTTACAGAGAAAAGCGGAAGGATGGGATTTTGTGATTTGATAAAAGGTAGGCTCCTGATCATTAATTAATTTTTATAAAAGGGCATTGTTTAAATTTTATCAATTTCTTTATTATAAGAATGCTCAGTTGCTACAGAATACTCATTTGCTTTTTTTGCTTTAAAGAGAGAGAAAATTTGTAAAACTATAAACTTAGGCACGTGTACAATTGACTTATATATCCTTTCATCTGTATCTGATTTTTTCAATGCAAGAAAAAAACCGGTTAAAAATAACAAAAGCATAAAGGCCCAGGTGATAGCTGCATTCACATCAAAAAATAAATTAATCAACATGATAATAAAAGAGAAAATAAGCAAAATGAACAAGGGTGGCCTTGTAAGGATAAATCCAAACAAAAACCTGTTGATCTTTGCTTTCCGAATTCCCTGCCCCATTAAATAAATTCCGAATTTGTAATAACGGAACCACGTATTGTTCCAGCGCGCGCGTTGTTTGATAAGCTGATCTGGCCTGGCAGTTTTTTCATCCAGGATAATCGCATCTTCTGCAAATGCTATCCTGTAGCCTTTACGTACGATCTCTTTTTGAAGTATCTTATCAAAACCAGCTCCGGTGCTGTTCCCTTTTTCCATACACTCTTTGAACAACTTTACAGTAAAGGCCATTCCCGAACCTGACAGCATACTGGAGGAGCCGATCGCAAAAAGGATCTTCCTGTCGTAAAAAAGATAATACAATTCATTCATCGCATCCAGGCATGCATAGGGAGTATCCAAATTTTTGGCTTTCCTTACACCCTGAACAGCTTCATAACCCATATTAAAAAAGCTGTCAAGGCCGGTGAGGTATCCGGGTGTTACCAGGTTATCACTGTCAATGATGGTTAATAAATTATGTTGTCTTTTAAAATTTTGTATCGCCAGAAAATGAGAAGTAACCTGGTTGGATAATAATATTTCTGGTTTGATAATTACTACTTTCTCATTATTATAAGTGTCATAATAATCCGGGCATCCATCAGCTACCACATAAATAATGTAATTGTTATGATTTAATTTTAATAAGGAATCAATTACGTTATTTAGATTTGAAGAATTTTTAAAGGCAGTAATGATAACTGCATAATCATTTTGTTTCGTTTCAATATTTGTTACAGGTTTCTTTTTTGTAAAAAGATAAACTATGTAGGAAAATAAAGGGAAAAGCAAAATTATGGCCACGCAGATCTGAAAGATGATCCATAAAATATATAGCCAGTTAAATAACATTATAATATATTTTTATTCAGCTCTGATTATAAAATTAAATTCAAATATTTCGCATCACTTCTTCATAAACCGCTATTGTTTTTTCCGCCGAATGTTTCCAGCTGAAAAGTGCCGCATTTTTAAATCCAGATTCCCTTTTTTTATCATAAAGATCTTTGTCACACAATAAACGCACAATTTGCTCAGAAATTTCATTGGGATTAGCCGGGTTCACCAAACAGGCTGCACCACCCGCAATTTCGGGTAGAGCTGATGTATCAGAAGTGATCACGGGCACCCCACAGGCCATTGCTTCAATTACAGGCATTCCAAAACTTTCCCTGTGTGAAGGGTATAAAAAAACCGTTGCCAAATTATATAAACAAGGAATACTATCAAAGGGTACATAATCCAGGATTTGTATATGCTCAATAAGTGAAGATGCATCCTGTTGTTTCAACAAGTCCTTTATATAATCCTTATCGCAATCCGTAATTACAAGAGGTAAGGGCTCAGCCACTGCATTCCTGTATATTTTATAGGCATGCAAAACCCCGGTTGTATTTTTTTTGGGAGCAGTATTTCCAAAATGCAGCAGGAATTTTTCAGGCAAACGGTATTTACTTTTAAACTGCTGCAGTGTATCATTATCACTGATAGGCTTGAATTGCGGGTTGGCCCCATTATAGATCACCCTTATTTTATCCTCAGGTATATGTAAACGTTCTGCAATTATTTTTTTTTCATATTCTGAAACAGTAAGAATTAAAACAGCTTTTTTTGCAACTTTTGGTACAATAAGGCGGCGGTAAATATTTCCGAAATTCTGATAAGACGAGCCCGAAAAATTTATAGATTCCAGGTAAATAACATCATGTATGGTAATTATCAAAGGAGTTTTACCCGACAGGGGAGCGGTATTAGCAGTACAATGTAAAATATCGGGCCGCGTTTTTTTTACAGCACCCGGTAAATATACCTGTTCCCATACAGGATAAGATGCCTCACTTTCTGCATTGATTGAAAAATTAGCAGTGGGGGAAATACAATTTATGTCTTCATCCTTTTTTGAATAAATTATATATTGGTTTTTATGGTCTAGCAGTTGTAGCTGGCGGATGATCTCCAGCGCCACTATTTCCATTCCATGTTTTTTACGGCGAAAAAGGCGTTGAGCTTCTATTCCAATAACCATTCTATATAATTTCGTTTTAATTAATCCGTGAATAACTTGAATGTGAAATATTCCAGGCCACAGCTTTTAAATAGGTGGCCAGGTGTTTTAACTGGCCTTTACCAATATAGCTTATCATGTTCTTTGGAATGGCCACGAGAAAATAAAAGAAATAGAAAAAAGGCAATTGCATCCCTTTGCTGTTTCTTCTCACAAATAATATACGGTTCCGGTTAAGGTAATAGGTTTTAAGCAGGCTGTTTTTTCCCACAGACATTGATTCTTTGTGGTAAATAGTAGCTTTAGCTTCGTAATATATTTTAAATCCCGCATTTTTGATACGTATACTCCAATCCCATTCTTCATAGTATAAAAAGAAAACTTCAGGGAACATCCCTGTTCTTTCAATCACTTCCTTTTTTACCATCATAGCGCAGCCATGCGCACCGTGGGTGTAGCCGCTAACCTCGTACTGGCCGTTATCTTTTTCCTTATCCCCGATAGTTGTTGTGCGCCCGGTGTACATATTCATTTTATTGAACCCGGCATACTGAATGACATCAGGATTAAAATAATATTTTATTTTAGGGCAGGTTACACCAATGGCGGGATCTTTTAAAAAAGGAGCCAGTAAATGATCTATTAGCTTTTCGGTAACTTCTGTATCATTATTTACAATAAAATAAAAATCACCTTTTGCCTGTTGCATGCCCCAGTTATTTCCGGCTGCAAAACCAAGGTTGGTTTTACTTAATAATACTCTCACATTAGTAAGGCCTACTTTATTAATTTTATCTGTGGGGTCTTCGTCCGAATTCATATCGCATACAATTATTTCAAAATTGTTGTACGTAATTTTTTTAATACTCTCCAGTAACTGGCAGGTTATATCCGCCTGGTTATAATTTAGTGTAACAATAGATACAAAGGGAGTTTTCAGATCATCCATCACGCGCTCTTTATGGATATCTAAACATTTGATTTCTGCATCAGTGCAGTAGGAGTTTGTATCAGTATCTTAAAGTCGCCTTTTAAAGAACGATTGCGGGCATAAGTAATATCAAGTAAGATCCTTTCTTCATTACTCATTTCTGCCTGTCCTCTTTTCTTTATCTGCCATAAGCCAGTGATCCCGGCTGGTGCCATGAACCTTTCTGCCCATTCATTAGTGGTAAGGGTAGTGGCTTCATAAAGAGGTAAAGGCCTGTTACCCACAATACTCATATCACCTTTTAGAACATTAAACAATTGAGGCAATTCATCCAGGCTGCTGTTGCGTAAAAATGAACCAATTCTCGTAATGCGCGGATCATCCTTTATTTTAAAAAAGTTTGCTTTGCCTGTTCCATTAGAATAAATATTAAGTGCAGAAAGTTCACTTATTTTTTTATCCGCATCAGCTATCATTGTGCGGAACTTGTAAAATTTAAAGATCTTAAATCCTTTTCCTGCTCTTAAAGCACTGTAAAACAGCGGACCTTTAGATTCAATTTTTACTGCAATTGCAATAATGATAAACACCGGCAGGAGGAGGATAATAGCCAGGGAACTTATAAGGATATCAAAAGCACGGATTATGTAACTGCTTCTGTTACCTTTTACTTTACCATGAGATTTATTATTTTTATAGCTCTTGTTGTAATTGAATTTTTGAATAAACTTAGCCTTGTAAGGTAGTTTCGCATAATTCTTTTCAAGATGCACTATATCATCAACCAGTTTCTGTTTGAATAGCTGTTTGATATCCTCATTTTTAAGCGCACTCTCATTATAAATAACGGGAATATTATTCAGCTCATTGCTGGTAAGCCATACTTTAAATTCAACCAGTTCAAAATGATTAAGCGGAATATCGATGATCAGCAGCTCCGGAAGAGTTAGTGACAATAAGATCTCTTTAGCTTCGGCAAAACCGGTAGCTATATAACTATTATTATAGTGTTTATAATACTCAGGAGTATTTAATTCAAGAGAAGTGATGAATAAAAAAACATTGTCCTGTGTTTGGGTAGATTTGCTTAAATCAGGTGTAATAGAATTTTTTTCAACTGTGGTAGCTGTTTGCATAAACATTAATTAACATGAATAATTCAAATCGGAAAGGATAGGTAAGCATTGAATTTGAATTAATAACTAAAGCAAACTTAGAAAATATTCAGGTTAAATGACCTTCTTTTTTTCCTTACTGGTTCATTTTCGCCAAAATAGATCATATTTTTTACCCTGTCGGATAAATAAACAGGATCGAAAGGCTTGGTAAGGAAAAGGGAAGCCCCTAATTCTACAGTTTTGCTTTTTAATGTTTCATCATCAGAATTGGAGATAACAACTGTTCGGATGTTGCCCAGTACGGCGCTGGTATGTATATGTTGAAGTAAATGAAAATTATCAGAATCAGAATCAGAGATATTCATAATAATTACGTCTTTGTTAAGATCAGCATGTAAATGATTGATTGCATCATCACAATTCTTAACAGAGGTTACAGCAAAGTCTTTTCCAAGAACAGTATTAATAAGATAACTTACTGCATTGGAATCTTCAATAGTTAAAATTTCTTTTTTAGCCACGGTCTAAAGGTTTAGTATTCGAAAACATCGAGAAAATGATTCCTCAGCGGATAAGTGGAGTATAGGGTGGCATTCGATGTATCAAAAGCAATACAAAAAAGATATCAGAGAAGGGATTTTGGTAGGAATTGAGACGAAAGAATAATCTTGTTTAAAAGATTATTGAGGTGTAAAACTATAAAAAAAATTGAATTGGCAAAATAAATTTTTGTTTTTTTTAAAAAAGCACCCAATAAATATTTACAATCACATTATAAAAAAAGGAAATGATCCAATCATTTTCTCCTGGCTTTTTCCCAAAGAACGGATTGTTTGTTATTTATAAAACGGCTGAAACCCATATAGAGCGCAGCGTTCATAAAAACAAAATAGTAAGGAACGTAAAGTAACTTAATTTTAATATTGCGGGATGCATACATCCAACCTGTAGCTGCGGCCAGGTAAAATAAAATCTGAAGACACATTAAAATAATATAGAAGTTATCATCTGAAAAGTAACAAAGCATCAAATTAGCAATAAACAGTAAAGGAAGCAACACCGGACAAACAACCCAGCGCAACACCCTGTGTGATATATATTGAAAGGAAAGTTTGCCGTACCGGAATATGTTTAAAAGCTGTTTTAATATTAATACAGATTGAAATCCCCCGGCGCTTATACGAATCTTCCTTTTCTGCTCCTCTTTCATCGAAAAAGAAGGAGCTTCTGAAGCAAAGGCTTTGGGTTCATACATTACCCGGTATCCTTTCAGGCATATTTCCATCGATAATATAAAATCATCCAGTAATATATTCTTTGCTACCGGTTCATATAAATGAGTACGAAGGGAAAATAATTCTCCTGCTGCTCCTACAACAGTGTAAAAACGGGCATCCAGCTTTTTAAGAAAAGATTCATATTTCCAGTATAATCCTTCACCTGAGCCTGCCGCATCTCCTGTTTTTCCTGTTGATATTTTCTTTTCTCCTGCAACTGCACCAATATTTTCATCCTGGTAATGCTTGATCAGCTCTTTTATACATTCTTTATTCAGCAGGGTATTGGCATCACAAAAAACAACAAAGGGGGTATTTATATATTTCATGGCCCTGTTAACAGCTGCAATTTTTCCTTCCCTTTTCTCACTGAATAATAACTGAACCTGCGGAAACCTGCTAATTATTGCAACTGTATCATCTACAGATCCGTCAGCTACAAACAATATTTTTAATTTTTCGCGTGGATAGTCCAGTGCGAGGCAATTAAGTATCTTTTCCTCAATGAACTCTTCTTCATTGAATGCAGCAATAACAAGGCTTACATCCGGTTCAAACCGGGGATCGTAAATAAATTCCTCTTTTTTCTCTCTTACTTTCAGGTACAGCCATAATATCATCCCATAACCGAGGTAACTATAAAATAAAATGAAAATCGAAGCCCACAATATTAATTTTAAAAAAATCATGCAGTATTTTTAAACCCGAATGGTACATTTAACGTATTTACGGGAAATGAAATTGTAAAATTTCTCCAAGACTAAAATATATTTGTTTTATTCGTTTTTTTTTTTATTTTTGCGTACTCTTAAAACGACTGAAACCCGTATTCAAGTTCCTTAATAACCACACATTTAAGTCCTACACTTTCCATCAACGATGGATTTATTCAATATCTTTTTGGCTTTGCACAGTTTGTGCAGGTAAATAAGACCGATTCGCCTTAACCTGTTGATCTGTACACAATTTTAAAAAAGATTGAAATGAATAAATTTTTATCCTTCGTTGCTATTTTATTTTTAATAGCTACTATTCCTTTAAAGGTACATGCACAGGCAAACGTCCTTAACCCGGCTGATCCTGATGTAATATTCACTCAATCTTTCCAGCCGGCTCCTCCTGCCTGGAATAATTACAATATAACCAAATGGGGGCATTCGTCAGTTCTATGGTGGAACCCATATGCATACGGCTACAAATCATATATATACAAAGGGATGGTTTTCCGTTTAAAGTTTCCCAAAACATATCAGCATAATGTAAATGATGGCAAGAAATATCCTTTGTTTATTTTTCTGCATGGCTACGGAGAATCAGGAACCATTCATGATAATGAATTGAGCATGGCTCATGGAGCTCTTATACATGCAGAGAAAGCTAATAACGGGGAATATGACGGATTTTTATTGTATCCTCAAAGTACTACACCTACTGTTCAGGGATATTTTCCTTATATAGCTTCCCTCATTGATTCTTTAATAAAACACGTTAAGGTAGATGAGGACAGGGTTCTGGAGAGTGGATTATCCGGTGGAGGACAGGCAACATGGGAATTTCTTACTTCTTATGCTAAAAAGTTCTGTGCGGCTGTGCCTATTTGTGGTGCCCGCGATTCATACATCAATGATTTTCCAAATTACATTACAGTTCCAATCTGGACATCCAACGGAGGACAGGATAACAATCCAACTCCATACACTGTAACGAATGTTATAAATAATTACCGGGCTTTGGGTGGAAACATTCAACAAACCTTTTTCCCAGACCTGGGCCACTTTGTATGGAATGATTTCTGGAATGTTCCTTCTTACTGGCCTTTCCTGAGCGCAAATCACAAAGCCAATCCTCTGGTATTTTTTCAAAGAACACAATTTTGCCCGAGTGAAATCATCAATGTAAAACTGGGATTACAGGATGGCTTTTTTGCTTATGAATGGCAAAAAGATGGAATTCAGATAGCAGGCGCTAATACAAACCAGGTAATAGTATCAAGTTTTGGCCAGTACAAGGGCAGATTTAAAAGAACTTCCACTTCGGCCTGGTCCGACTGGTCGCCTACTCCTGTAGTCATTTCTCAAAAACAGGCAACTGTTACTCCTCCTATCCAGGTAAACGGATTGAAATCGTCAGTGCTACCGGCTCCGGATGGCAGCACTACTGTTCCTTTAATGGTGCCTAATACTTATATTGGATATGAGTGGCGCCGTGTAAGTGATAATGTAATTGTAAGTACTTCTAATATTTATAATGCGCCTGTTGGGCAGTATAAAGTAATGGTTACAGAACAATTTGGTTGCAGCAGTGCTTTCTCCGCTCCTTATACTGTAATCGCAGCAGCAGGAACTAATCTTCCTGATATGCCTACTAACTTTTCAGCGATAAGCACTTCTTTCAGTAGTATTCAATTGGAGTGGAATGATAATCCTGCTCCTTTAAATAATGAAACTGCTTTTGAAATTTACAGAAGTACAACTCCCGGAGCTAATTATGAATTGGTAGCGGTTAAAGGAGCAAATGTATTGGCTCATCTCGATAATGGACTTGTTGCAAACAAAAGATATTATTATGTGATCCGGGCGATCAACAATAACGGCGCGGCTCCTTTAAGTTCAGAAGCAACTGCTCAAACATTATCTGATATTACTGCTCCTACTGCACCTACAGATCTTGCAGTAACTACTACGGGATTAACCAGTGTATCCCTTTCCTGGACAGCTTCAACAGATAATATAGGTGTATATAAATATGATCTTTATATAGATGGAGTTAAAGCTTATACATTTGGAGCTACAGTTACAACTTATACAGTAAATAATCTTACCACTTCGCAGCCTTATGCTTTTACACTCAAAGCAAGGGATCTGGCAGGAAATATATCACCGGCAAGTAACCAGGTGATTGGTGTTCCTGTTTTATCTGGTTTAAATTATAAATATTACCAGGGTACGGCCTGGACTGAATTACCAGACTTTAATGCGTTAACACCTTTTACTACAGGCATTACTGCTAATGTAAATCTTAACCCAAAGCAGGTAAATGATAATTTCGGTTTCTTATGGGAGGGTACTATCAATATCCCTGTAAGCGGAACCTATAATTTCCAGACCATTTCTGATGATGGAAGTAAATTATATATAGATGTACCTTATAGTTATGGTGCAACACCTGTAGTTAGTAATGACTTTCTTCACGGGGAAGTAGCCGTTACCGGTAGTATCTATTTAACTGCAGGTCCTCACAGCTTTGCTGCTACTTTCTTTGAAAGAGATGGCGGAGAAGCAATGCGGGTTTTATGGCAATGTGCTGCAGCGGGAATTCCAGATATGGTATTGATTCCTGATAATGCTTTTGCCAACCAGGTAGTATTACCACCACCACCTGCAAAACCAGGATTCCTTCTTGCCAATGCAACATCGTTTAAGTCTATAACACTAAACTGGACGGATAACAGCAATGATGAGACGGGTTTTGAAATCGTGAGATCTACCCAGTTAAGCGGAACATACATTCCAATTGGAACCACAGGTGCCGGCATTACCACTTATATTGATTCAATTGGTTTGTCAAGTACTACTAAATACTGGTATAAAGTAAGAGCTGTTAATTTAAACGGGCAATCACCTTTTATAAGTATCCTGGAAGGAAACTGGGGTATGAACAATGATTACAATGATGCCAGTACTAACTTCCGTAATATTACAGGAGCAGGTTCACCTCTTTTCAGTACTGATAAAGTAGAAGGAAGCCATTCAATCTCACTGAACGGATCGAATCAATACGCTGATATGCCTTTTAGTGTGGGTGGAGGATTCCCGGGAAATAGTTATACAACAAGAACGGTAGCTGTTTGGATTAAGCCCACAGCCGCCACCGTTAGTGCCGCTAATAAAGTTATTTTTGAATTTGGCGGCTCCGATAACGGTTTAGGTTTGCGCTTCAACAGCAATGTATTGCAGGCAGGCATAGCAAGCGGTGGTATAAGAGCTACTGCTGATGTAAATAGTATTGCCACTGATCCTAACTGGGTTAACAATGGCTGGAATCATGTAGCCGTTGTATATAATATCAATACTTTAAAAATATTTGTGAATGGAGTTGAAAAAACTTCAACAAATCTTTCTTTTGTTTCAATAACAAACTCTGCAAGTTTATCACGGATCGGAGCTACAAATGGCAGCAATGCATTTAACGGATCTACATCTTCTACACAATTTGGTGGTTTAATAGATGATTTCACAGTTTTAACGGAGCCGGTTAATTCACAATCTCTTGCTCAGTTAATGACACAATCCTATACATCGGATACTACTTTATCTTTGCCTCCAATCCCGGCAGTGCCTTCTAATCTAATTGCTCTGGCACAGTCGCCATCTTCCATCAACTTAACATGGAATGATAATTCAAATAATGAAACAGGATTTGAAGTTTACCGGTCAGCTATCAACAACAGTAATTTCCGTTTTCTTGTAACGGTAAATCCAGGCAATGGTGCCCAGGGAACTTATACTGATAACAGCTTATTTGCCAATACCAATTATTATTACCAGGTAAGGGCAATAGGATCGGGTGGTAACTCTGGATTTACATCCACTGCCACTGCAAAGACCTTAAATAACAGGCCTGTTATAACTGATATAGCTAATTTTACCATGAGATACAATGCTCAGAAGACAGTTTCGTTAACTGCCACTGACGCCGATGGAGAAAATGTTACATTAAGTATTTTAAATAAACCTTCCTTTGGAACCTTTACAATCACAGGAAATGGTACAGCTAATCTTGTATTAAATCCACTTACAACTGCAAATCAGGGTAATTACACAATTTCTGTAATAGCAACGGATGGCAATGCAGGAAAGGATACAACTATTTTCACGGTTACAGTAAATTCTAACTATACGCCTGTTATAAATGCGATCAGTAATGTAACAATGTCAGAAGGTTCTTCAACCAGTGTTTCTGTAGTTGCAACTGATCAGGATGGTAACGGATCATTAGTGCTTTCAATGCCAACTGCTCCTGTTTTTGCTGCATTGGTAAGTAATGGTAATGGTTCAGGCACTATCAACTTAACACCTGGTTTTGCACACGCCGGAGTATATCCTGTTACAGTTACAGTTAATGATGGATCTGGTGGCCAGTCATCTGTATCATTCACTGTTACAGTTACCAATCTTGAAGTTGCAGCCGAAGAAATATTTATGAGGATGAGACATGACAGTCCACTTGCAACTGCTCCCTGGAATAATATCACTGGTGTTACCACAAATAATTTGGTGAATTCTGCCGGACAAACAACGCCAATAGGATTACAGTTCCTGGGTACACCATGGAATACAGGAAATGCAGGAGCACAAACCTTTAATAATACCGGTGTTTATCCGGATCTTATCATGAGGGATTATTTCTGGTTCGGGGTTTATTATCAACCTGAAACAGTTAATGTAAAACTTACAGGCCTGGTTGCAACTGCCAGTTATAACGTTACTATTTTCGGTAGCAGTGCCTGGACAGGTTTAGGTAATAACGGTACTACGATTTATACAATCAATGGTGTAGCCAAACCTTTGTATGTTCATGAGAACACTCAGAATACGGTTACTTTCACCAGCATAACTCCGGATGCTTCGGGAAACATTACTATCAATATGAGTAAAGGAGCCAATACGCCTTATGGAGTAATAACCAGCATAGTGCTTAAGAAACCATTTAATGATGGCTCTCTTCCTGTATTGCCTACTAATCTTACCGCAACAGCACTTCCTGATGGTTTAATAAGGTTAAACTGGAATGATGTTGCTTACAATGAAAGCAGTTATAATGTATACAGATCTTTAACCCTCGCCGGGACATATACACTTCTGAATCCGGGAGCATCGAATGCAAATGAGATAAGTTATTTAGACAATACAGTGTCAAGTAATACGACTTATTATTATAAGATCGCTGCTGTTAACAGCAATGGTACATCAGGACAAACCAATGCTGTAAGTGCAACAACCGGAAACAAAAACCCGATATTGACTTCAATAAATGATATTGTAATAAAGGGTGGAACCAATCTTGTTCGGGCTATTACTGCAACCGATGATCCGGGTAATGTATTAACAACAACGATCATTGGTATTCCGTCATTTGCTACTTATCAGAGTACCGGTAATGGTACGGGCAACCTTACTTTTGCACCAACCGTTAATGATCTTGGAGAATATAAAAATATCATTGTTAAAGTAACTGATAACCTGGGAGCCAGCGCTACAGATACGTTCAATCTAACGGTAACGGATAGTAGCCTGAGGCAGGTGTATATAAATTATGGTTTGTCTACAGCGGAAGGAGGAATTATGCAGGCTGCTCCATGGAACAACTGGCTTACTTATCCCTGGGCTAATCTGCCACTTACCACTATGCAGGATGACAATGCAGTGAACACAGGGTTCAGTATTAAATTGCTGCAACAATGGGATGGCGGATTTAAAATTGGAATGATTACCGGAAACAGCAGTGGTATATTCCCGGATGGAGTAATGAAAACAAGTATCTACACCACTAATAATGCTGTAAAAACAATTCAGTTAGATGGATTGAATCCGGCAAAACGTTACAACGTTGTATTCTTTACCAGTCACAATGGAGGACCTGTTTCCCAGGTAACCTTTACAAGCGGAGCACAAAGTATTGTGGCCGATGCCATGTACAATAGTAATACTTCTGTACAGCTTAATGGCTTGGTTTCAAGTGCTGCGGGCATGTTGCAGGTAACGATGGCAAAAAATGCAGCTGCCACTTATTTGAACCTTAATGCAATGGTTATCCAGGAGTATAATCCAACAACACCTTTGTTAAGGCCTTATAACTTGTTTGCAGAATCAATACTTAATACAGATATGATCAAACTGGTATGGAGCGACAGGAGCAGTGATGAAACAGGTTTCCAGGTTTGGCGCGCAACAGATCCAAATGGTGTTTACACATTGGTTACTACAACGGCAGCTAATGTTACAACATATACCAATACAGGTTTGCTGTCAAATAAAAGATACTTCTTTAGAATAAAAGCAATCAAAGGCGCTGTTACAAGTAATTACAGCAACATTGCTACTATGATTGTTCCTTCAAGGATCGTATTTATAAATCTTAATACAGATGCTGTTAATAATGCACCTGCACCATGGAACAACACAAACGGCCCTTCTACTGTTGGTGTAACTTTGAATTTGCTGAACAATGCTTTGGAAAATACAGGATTTCAAATGATGATAACAAAAGCATTTAATGGAACAGGTTATGCAGGTGAAACCGGCAGCGGTGTTTTCCCGGGAAGCGTAATGACCAGTAATTATTGGAGTGATGCAAATCAAACTTCAGAAGTAAAATTCACTAACCTGGATGTTCGCAAAAAATACAGGATAGGTTGTTTCGGTAGTGCCATATTCTTTGGTTATGCAGTTGCCAATTATACCTGCAACGGTAAAACTGTACAACTGAACAGTTATAAGAATAGTACTAAAGTTGTTTACCTGGATGGCCTGGTTCCTGATGCAGATGGTGAATTATTCGTTAGCGTTAGAAATGAAGACGGTTATCCGTACACTTTCACCAGCGCTTATACCCTTGAGGCGTATGATGATACAAGTACTTATTCTCCGCCTGGATTGAACATAGTGGAAGAAACAGAGACGCCTCCTATTACAAATGCAAAAGGTACTTCACCGGAAGTTTTAAATCTTGCTCAAACAATAGATCCGGCTGTAAGGGAATTGCCACTTTCTGATGCGGTAAATGTTTATCCAAATCCTTTTACAAACAGGATAGATGTAGAATATACCAACAGTAAGACGGCTTCAGTTACCATACAATTGTATGATCTTAATGCGAAATTGGTTTACCAAAGCGGTATAATAAATACCATTGCAGGAAAAAATATAGTGAAGGTTAATTTACCTGTCGTTTTAATTCCTGGCAGCTATGTATTAAACGTAATAGCTAATGGTAAAACAACCAAATCTGTTAAACTGATTAAAGTAAATTAATTATAGAAAAAAAGTTATAATTACTAGGAAAACCAATCTGTTTAAAAAATCTGGTATCTTTCGATATCAGATTTTTTGATTATTACCTTAGCTTACCACAAAAAAATAAATTATAATGGACCTGTTGTATTTTTTAAAAGCCCTTTACAGAAAAAAGTGGATCATATTATTATTGTCACTTTTAGCAACTATTACGGCGTTTTTATTTCTGGTTAATAAAAAACCTCTCTTCGAATCTGTTGCCCAGTTTTCTACTGGATTCACTTCAGAAAAAGTAAAACTGGTTGATGGAACTTCTGCTGTTGACCTGTATACGATCGATATCAAATTTGATAATGTGATCGAAACCATAAAATCACCGCAGGTAATAAGCCGGATCTCTTACAACCTTATGCTTCACGATCTTTTGGATTCATCCAAAGCATACCGTAAGCCTGGGCCCGATGTAACAAATTCCCAGCTATATAAAGAAGTGGACAGGGATACAGCAAAAAAAATATTACTCACAAAACTTGCCAAAGGAGAACAACTGCGCACCGATATAAAAAATGAGATCTACCTGGGGGAATACCTGAAATTATTCAAGTATGATTATTTAGGATTGTTAAAAACTTTTGATGCCAACAGAGTTGACAGAACTGATTATCTAAATATTGTTTACCGCTCGGAAAATCCTGATCTTTCTGCCTGGGTTGTGAACGCAGCCGGGAACGAATTTCTAAATTACTACCGAAACTTAAATACTCAAAGAACAGATACCAATTCATTAAGGATAAAGGAATTGCTTACAAGTCAGAAATTAAAAGTTGACAGCCTGGGAGAAAAATTGGTGCAAACTAAAAAACTACAGGGAAGCATAGATCCTGAAAGTCTTACTACCAGTGCAATGGGAACGGTAACTGAATTGGAATCAACATTAGCTGAACAAACCGGGAAATACAACGAACATTCTAACCGGGTAAGTTACCTGAGAACAAATTTGAAATCTTTACAAGCTCAGGCCGCTGGTTCGGCAAGTACGGATGAAATAGTAAGACTTGGCAACCGGAAAAATGACCTGGTGGAGGAACTTAATCGTAAAGGTGGAAACGATGCGGTTTTGCAGAAACAGATCAATGACCTGCGTTCAGAAATAGCATCTAAATCATCCAGCGGATCCAGCAAATCCAGGATAAGGGATAATATAGAAAAGTTAACGACAGAAATAAATGAAGAAGAAGCGTTAATGAATGCCTCCCGAACTACCATTGCAGACTATACTTCAAGGATTCGGAAGTACCGGGGAATGACCAATGTAGATGTAAGCAGCGGGGTTAAAATGGATATCATCGGTACTCAGCTTGAAATTGAAAATAAACAGTTGCAGAACCTGATGGAAAGAAATTCCCAGGCCGAAGGTTTGGCAAAAGATGATCCAACTTCTAATTTTATTCAAACAAGGATAGGACAACCGGCTGTAAGACCGGAATCCAAAAAAACATTAATGAAAATGATACTGGCGGGCATTTCAGTATTTTTTCTATCTTCTGTAGTTTTTTTGTTTTTGCAGATATTTGATTCCTCGGTAAAAACACCTGTGTTTTTCAACAGGCTTTCGAAATTAAAAGCCTCGAATGTTCTTAATCGTTTAAAATTAAAAGGTACATCTGTGTCATCCATTGTTATTGATGAGCAATTGGACAAAAAGGAGAAGCAAAAAAACTTATTTAAAAATAATATCCGCAAATTGCGATTTGAACTTTTAAAAAGCAATAAGCAGGTTTTCTTATTTACGAGTACACAAAATCAATCCGGTAAAAGTACTGTAATTGAAGCGTTGGCTGTAAGCCTCTTGCTTAGTAACAAAAAAGTTCTTATCATAGATCTTAATTTTGCAAACAATTCTTTAACTGAAACATTAAATGCCAACGTTTTTATAGAAGATATTAGTGTGAAGAAGATATCCACCAGTGCAACAAGCCATGAGCAATTGTTTATTCTTGGATGCAGATCAGGAAATAAAACTCCATCTGAAGCATTGAGCGATCTGGATTTAAATATGCTTATTGATGAACTTAAACAGAAATTTGATTTTATTCTTATAGAAGGAGCAGCACTTAATTATTATGCAGATAGCAAAGAGCTATCTCAATATGCGGAAGGTGTGTTTATTGTTTTTTCTGCTGATTCAACTATTACTGAGGTTGATACTGAATCTATGAAGTTTGTTTCTGATATGAAAGAAAAAAATCACGGAGTTATTTTAAATAAAGTTTTATCGGAAAATATTAACTCCTGATAATTATTTATGAAAGTTGAAAGAGAAACATGGATTGATTATGCAAGGGGCATAGCGATCATTTTGGTTCTTTACAGGCATGTATTTGAAGGCATAAAGAATTCCGGTATTTCAATTAACGGGTATATCTTTCTTGAGCATTTTAATATTATGTTCTTCAGTTTCCGGATGCCCCTTTTTTTTATTATTTCCGGGATATTTATTGTTGCAAGCCTCAATAAACGGGGAGTTGTTAGTTTTATTTCAACCAAAGCACGAACGATTCTATACCCTTATTTTTTATGGGGTATTTTACAGATAAGCCTTCAGATTCTTTTTTCAGATTATGTGAATAAGCCACCGGGTGTAAAAGATTTTATTTATCTTCTTTACCTTCCCCGTGAAATTGAACAATTCTGGTATCTGTATGCTCTTTTCAATATTTCAGTTCTTTATATGCTGGTTAAAGTTAAATTTAAAGTTACTACCAGCCAGAATATTGGGATAGGTTTGATATTATTTTATATCTCTTCAAAACTTCATCAGCAGTCAATACATATCTGGTTTCTGGGAGATATTATTCATTATTACCTGTTTTATGCAATAGGTGATGGAATATGTCGTTTTATCACCAATCAATATTACCAGAAGTTCCTTGAGTCCGGAAAAGTTTTGATCATCATGTTAGTTCCCTTTATTATTACCCAGCTGTATTTTCTAAAGGCCAACCTGAATTATGCAGATCACAAATATGAATTTGTTGAATTTTTTTATCCCTTGTATTTTCTGATTATTGCCCTTTGCGGTTGTGCTTTTGTGATCAATCTTTCTTTTGTATTACAAAAAAACAATATAGCATCTTGGTTACACAGATTGGGAAGTTATTCACTGTACATATATGTGGCACATGTTATAGTACTTGCTGCCACCAGGGCAATGATGACCAAAGTTTTTTCCATATATAATGTTCCGGTATTATTGATATGCGGCATAATAACCGGCCTGTTGATTCCGATAATTCTTTATAAACTAGCTTCTAAATTAAACATGAAGTGGTTATTTTCTTTAGAGAAAAAAAGGACAATTTTGCCGGAAGTGAATGCCTGAAAATACAATGTTTAAAACCTTTGATTAATGAAATTGCGAAACCCTAACAACAGGTTTGATCTGAAAATTAAAAACAATGAACATGTTTTGGATGTAGGGGGAGGCCACAATCCTCACCCACGTGCCAATGTGGTGGTAGATAAATACACAGACACTAATTTCCATCGCAGTGGTGATATTAAGGTTTTGAACAATCAGAAGTTTATAAACGCCGATGGCGAAAGCCTGCCTTTTGCTGATAAAGAATTCGATTATGTTATCTGCTGCCATGTTCTGGAACATGTAGAAGACCCTGTAAAATTTTTAAGTGAAATTTTCAGGGTTGGTAAAAAAGGATATATTGAAACTCCTTCCCTGTTAGGTGAATGCCTGGCACCTCGCGAATCCCATAAATGGATCATTCATGAACACAAGGACCGTTTATACCTGGTTGATAAAAAAAAGCTGGGTTTCGTCGGTAATTCTTATTACCTCGGTTGGCTGATACAGGATTATCTTCCCAAGCACAGCATTGGTTTTAAGATTACAGAACGTACGCATCCCAACCTTATGACAGTAAGAATAGAGTGGGATTCTGATTTTAATTATGAGGTTGAGCCTACGGATCCTGAGATCCGTAAATACTTTTCCGGTGAATGGAAAGAAGAATGGGGTAAAGATTTTTTCCCCGAGCGAAGTATGAAAGAGGAGTTCAAAGCTTCTATGAATGCCATGTGGGAAATAAGTAAATCCGTATTTAAATCTAAGGTTCTAAAAAAATAATCATCTTCATCCATGGCCGCAGCTCCCAAATATAATAGCTGGCTAATTGCAGGTTTATACAATGGCCTGCAAAAACTTTCCATCCCGCTTTTTGGGGTGGCAAGTACTATGATACTGGCACATGGTGCTATAACGAAGGCGGAAATGGGAGTATGGGCTTTGTTCCTGCTGGTAACTTCTTTTGTTGAACTGATTCGCCAGGCTCTTGTTAAAACTTCATTGATAAAATTCATCAATCACAGCAGCGAAGAAGAACATAAGTATGTATTATCTGCAGCATTGTTCTTAAACGTATTGATTACACTGGCTCTTTTGATAGTACTCTTTTTTTTAGCACCTTACCTTTCGCGTGTATTAAAAGCTCCTGAACTGAAACAGATGTTATATATTTTTCTTGCAGGTATACTTTTACTGATCCCCTTTTCTCATTTCGAATGGATCATGTATGGGAAGTCGCAGTTCAAAGGATTGTTCTGGACCTTCTTTTACAGGCAAGGCATAAGCCTGTTACTGATGATCATTTATCTTTTTCTGTATAAGACCATATCCCTGAACATGCTTGTTATATTTTATTGTGCAGGAATTTTACTGGGCATAGCCATAGCATATAATAATGTAAAACGACATTTATCAAGAACTTTCATACTTTCTAAAGTCTGGATAAAAAAACTCTGGCATTTTGGTAAATATGTTTTTGGTTCCGGTTTAAGTACACTTGTATTTGGCAGTGCGGGACAGGTATTTCATTCTTCATTAATGGGCCTGCCTTTTGCGGCTTCCAATAGCGTAGCATCCAGGGTAATTAACCTGGCCGATATTCCCTCACAGGTATTAAGTGATATTCTTTTTCCAAAAAGTGCAAAAAAAGAAAATACGGGGAATAAAGAACTGATTAAATATTATTATGAGAAAACGGTAGGGGCTACACTATGTTTTAATATTCCTATGGTTTTATTTATAATTTTATTTCCAAAATTTATCATCCTGGTACTTGCGGGAGATCAATACCTGGATGCAGTGCCTTTTTTGCAATGGATTGCCATCACAGGGATATTCCTTGCTTTTTTAAAACAATGGGGTGTTATTATTGATTCAAGTGGCAGGCCGCAGCTGAATTTTTTGATCATAACGTTGATTGCTGCCGTACATGTAATTCTAACCTACATAGGGATTGTGAGCTACGGTTTTCTTGGCGCTGCTTATGCGCTGGTTTGTTCTCACATATTCGGTTTTATTATTACCCAATGGTTATTATACAGGATGTATAATATTCAATTTCTTAATTGTTTCAGGTATGCAATCAGATTTTATCCGGAACTTTCAAAAATTTTATTAGATAAGTTACACCTGAAATGGAAAGCACTTTAATTCAAAACAGAGATATAATTATGCTGGGCATACAGCCCTGGGATGTGCCTATTGGGTGCAATTTTAAAAACATGGCACATGAAATTGCATTACACAACAGGGTATTGTATGTTAACCGCCCGTTGGATCGGGTTACGAAATGGAAAAATCCTGCGGATATACGAACTAAGAACAGGTTAAGTAGTATAAAAAAAGGGATAAATGTTATAGAAGAAGTTGCAGATAACCTCTGGATATTTAATCCCCAGACACAACTTGAATCAATAAACTGGATGCCGGATGGCAAATTTTACAACTATTTAAATAAACGCAATAACAAACTCCTGGCTGCAGAGATCCGAAAGGCAATGAAGGAACTGCAGTTTACCGATCCTGTTTTATTTATCGATAATGATTTTTATAATGGCTTATATCTTCCTGATTTTCTAGAAGTAGATATTACGGTTTATTACTTACGTGATTTTTTATTAGCACAGCCTTACTTTGCAAAACATGGTATGGTCTCCGAACCTAAAATGATCGCTAAAGCCGACCTTGTTGTAACGAATTCCCTTTATTTAACTTCATACGCTAAAAAATACAACCTGGAAAGTTTTTATACAGGACAGGGATGCGGCGAAGAATTTTTTGCTCCTCCTCCTCATGTATTTCCTGATGATATCAGAAATATAATGAAACCTGTGATAGGTTATTGTGGTTTTTTAACTGCGATGCGCCTGGATATTAGGTTGCTTGAAAAAATTGCCCTGTCACATCCGGAATGGAACATTGTTCTGATAGGTCCGGAAGATGAAGTATTTCAGAAATCTGTTTTGCATAGCATCAGTAATATTTACTTTTTAGGAAACAAAAATGAAAAGTTATTACCTGATTACGTGCATTACTTTGATGTATGTTTGAATCCGCAGGTAGTGAACCAGCTTACTATTGGAAATTACCCAAGAAAAGTAGATGAATATCTAGCTGCCGGAAAACCTGTTGTAGCAACTAAAACAGAAACAATGCTGGATTTTGAGGATAGTGTTTCCCTGTGTGATAATGCTTCAGAATTTATAGCTGCTATAGAAAATGCTCTTTCCGGTATATCTGATAAGGAGGCTGCAATGAAAAGAATGGAAGTGGCAAGATCGCATAGCTGGAAAAATTCTATAGGGAAATTCTACAGTGCTGTAAATAATTATAATAAAATAAGAGATAAAAATGGCGTCAACAGATAACCAGGATAATGATTCAAAAGGAAGCAGGCTCACGGAAATTGTGTCATTGCTTTTTGTTACAATAGTTATTGTTTTTTTATACATTAAAATCGTTTTTTTTTAATAATCATTGAGTACAATAAATAACCATACTGCTTTCAATCTGGGTAAATGGCTTAACAGGGAATTGTTTCATAAGAAATTAATGTCTCCCTGGGGAATTGCTATATTGGTCTTTATGGCGGTTGTTTCCGGATTTTTAGCTGCCAATGATCTTTTCCTTATACCGTTTATTCTGTCAGTAGCACTTATAGGCATAATCATCGTATACTATTGTTTCTTTCAGCCACTCATTGGTTTTTATCTTGTTTCGGTTATTGCCTTTTTCATGTTTTACCCCAGTCACCTGATCGGGTTTGAAATATCTTTTAACCCCGGTGTGGAAATGCTGATTCTATTTTTATTTTCTGGAACAGTTTTTAAGGTCAGGAGTAACCGGGCTAAATCAGACAATTTATTTAAGTCTATTGTAACCTCAATGCTTGCTGTTTATTTTTTATATTTCATAATCCAGGCATTTAATCCCAACGTTACCACCTTATCAGGTTGGCATGTACCTTTCAGAAGGTTGATCGTTTTATCCATGATCTTTTATATCGCTTATCAGTTGATCGATACGCATCAGAAACTTAAATTCTTTTTTAAGTTCTGGGTACTATTTGGATTCATTGCTGCAGTGTATGGATGTTACCAGCAGTGGTTTGGTTTATTGCCTATGGAAATGCGTTACATCAGGAGTATTCCGGGCGCTTACGATCTATTATTCCAGGGTGGGCAGCTCAGAAAATTCTCATTTTTATCAGACGTGGTATCATTTGGAATTTTATCAGGTTCTATGGCAATTTTTACTTTGCTTTGGGCGATTCATGAAAAAAATAGAATACGCAAGATCATAATGATGTGTATGGCATTTGTTATGTTGCTTGGTATGGCATATTCAGGAACACGCACAACCAATTTGTTACTGCCTGCAGCCATTGCATTGTATGGAATTGTAACCATACAGAATAAAGTAACCTTAATTGCAGTTTTTATTTCTGTACTTGCAATCATGTTCATTTTATTTGCACCTATACATACAAACCTTACACTCAACCGTATCAGAACAACATTTGATTCTAAAGATGCATCATTAAATCTGAGAGATGCTAACAGGCTTTATATCCAGCCTTATATTTATAAACATCCGATAGGAGGGGGTTTGTCAACTACAGGAGTTTCCGGACTGGATAAATTTCCCGGCCATCCACTTGCGGGATTTCCGGCGGATAGTTATTTATTAAGAGCTGCCTTAGAGGTGGGCTGGATAGGTCTTGCCTTAAGCTTGTTGCTCAACCTTGTTTTTTTTTACCAGGGAATATATTATTATTTCCGGATGCGGAATCCGGAATACAAATATTATATAGTACTGATGATGGCTACGATATTTCCCGTGGTAGTAACCCAGTATTCGCAGGAAACAGTGGGTCAGTTGCCCTTTGCTATTTTCTTTTTTTCCTGCTTATCTTTAATTACACGTGTAAAAGAATTTGATGATTCTGAAACTGCAGATCGCTTAATAATTCAGAATAAGAACCTTTAAAAAGGTTTTATTATTGACAATACCCTTAAAAAGAATATCATGAAACGCTTATCTTTTTTATTATTTAATTTGCTGGTAATTCAGCAAATTGTTGTTGCTCAGCGTGTGCCACAGGTTCCTGACAGTATAAGAAAGCAATACCAGATCAATTACCCCAGGGAAAAAGGAATTCAGCCAGTAGACATATCAGGTATGGATCAGGATTCGTTAATTAAAATAAAATTGATACAGCTTACTCAACAAAATTCAAATGTTGTAATAGCTGATGCGGGAATAAAAATAGCAGAGGCAAATCAGGATCTTGCAAAAATGTCATGGTTAAGTTCACTAACTGCCGGTGCGAATATTAATGAATTTGTGGTAAGTAATTCTCCGCAGGCAAACTTCTTTCCTAAATATAATCTTGGAATTTCTATACCATTTGATATAGTTTCCAGGGTGAGCCGGGAAAAAAAAGTTACTGCGCAAAATCTGCTCATAAGCAGGGAAAATAAGAAAGAACAGTTACAATTGCTGAAGGCTGATGTTTTGATCCGGTATGAAACCTATAAAGAAAAAAAAGAGCTGGTACTAATACAAAAAAATTCACTGGAATACGATTATTCCGGATATCTGTCTGCCCAGAAATCATATGCTGACGGAGATACAAAACTGGAAATAATGGATAAAGCTTACCAAAATTATCTGAATGAAAAAGTAAAACTGGTAAGTAAAGAGTTGGATCTCAAAATAGCAATTATACAGTTAGAGCAATTGATAGGAATGCCGCTGGAAGTTGCAATAGATCAGGCTTTGAGGTTTTACAAATGATAGTTATTCTGATCAGCAATTTTCACAAAGATTTTATCGAGCCAAAATACAGCTACTAATATGAGTCGAATTATAAACCGGGTTAAAGTATACAGCTTATACCTGTTTGAATATATCAGGTATGGGGAACTAACGGCATTGCGTAATGCTTTTAGTTACATGTTAACTGGTAGATCTTTTGCCAAAGGAAATGTAATGAACACAGGAATGGGGAAATTTGAAACCAGGCCAGGTTCACTCGATTTTCAATATGTAAACTATGCTTACGAGATAGACATCAAACATTTTATAGAGAAAGAAAGTTTTGATGTATATTTTGATATTGGTGCCTGCCTGGGAGAATACAGCATTTGGCTGGGGAAAAAAGGAAAAAAATGTTTTGCCTTTGAGCCGGTAAAAGAAAGTTTTGCAATGATTGAGAAAAACATTCGTTTGAACAATCTACAGGAAAGGGTTAAGGCTTTTAATTTTGGTTTGGGTGCTAAACATTCTATTGAATATTTTGAGATCAATGAAACCAATCCCGGGGCTAACAAGCGTGTAGATAACGAAGGTCCGCACACACAAAAATTTGAAATATTTTCTCTGGATGAAAAATATCACTTACTTGATCTTACCTCTTCAGACAAAATTTTAATTAAAATTGATGTGGAAGGAATGGAAACGGTAATGCTGGATGGTGCAGCCGGTTTTCTACGAAATTTTGATAACCTCGTTTTGATTATTGAAGAGAAGTTAAGTGGCGATGATAATATCAGGAAAAAATTAAGCAGTATAGCCAATTTTGAATACAGCTCAATCGACGAATTCAACATATGTGCCCGTAAATTATCCAATAAATAAACCTACCAAACTCTCTGGTTATTTAAATTTTTAAACTACAACAAACCAATCAGGTTTAAAACTTTTGTAGTTCTTTCTACCCCGTTTTATATAATATTTTAAACGATAATACGTTCTCTTAATGAGATACTAGTGAATTTATATAAAATTCATTAAGTTTTTAAAAATTTGATATGGGGTCATATTAAGTAAATAACTGGATGAAGCGTTGAAAGAGAGTTAGTTATTTATAAAAATTGATTTAATTTTTTACTCACATTTGTTCAGATAAAATGTGAAAAATTTATACAATTTTTTGTTAAGTGAAGGCCATATATTTGCCACCTTGACAAAAAATAGTTTAAAAACCATTTTTTTAGTTTAGAAATCCATCCATGAAAACCAAAATCTCTTTACTCAAAGGGGGCCCTATTATTTTACCAGGCATTCTATTAAAAAAGGCAACACTGCACCAACTTATTAAAATAAAACTGCTTGTTGCGGTTCTTCTATTTTCTTCGGTTCAATCATTTTGTGCTGATGGAGACCCTTTATTAAATCATACTAAAAGGCAATACAATGTTACACCCTGGGGCCATACACGCTGGGGGCTTGAATATCTGCCTGATAACTTCTACACTTCCACGGAAAAATATCCTATCATCGTTTATTTCCATGGTACCGGCGAAACCGGGGGTAATGAATGGAGCTTAGGCAAACTAACCTATAACGGGCCAAGTAATTTTATTGCCTATGCCAATTATAATATGCAATTTGTAAACCCCAATTCGGGCCAACTTCAAAAATGTATTTATATCGCTTTGCAGGATCCGTACTGGTCTCCTGATATTAACGAAGTGTGGTATGTTTTAAAAAATAATCCGAGACTTAAAGACCGGATATCAAACATTTTTTACACAGGTTTGTCCGCAGGCGGGCAACAGACAATGAACGGTGTATTATTCAACCAGGAAATGGCAAGTGGAATCTCTGCTATCGTACCTATGAGTTCGGCTGGTTTTATAAGATCGGGTGTTCCATATGCTCGGAATTCCAATGTAAAGGCATGGTGTTTTCACGGACTGGCAGATGGAGTTACTTCTTATACAGTAACAAAAGATTTTAATGATAGTCTGGGTGTAGGTAAAAGCAGGTGGACACAACAACCACCGATTCATGGTTTATGGAATACAATTTATACCCAAACATACAGGGAAGTCATCAATGGGCAACTCGTAAATATTTATGAATGGATGCTTTCCACAATACCTGTCGGTACAAATATTCCACCTGTATCCAATGCGGGTGCAGATATTTCAATAACACTTCCAATTAACACAGCAACTTTATCCGGAAGCGGTACCGATCCTGACGGAACAATAACAAATTACCAGTGGACAAAAATCAGCGGACCAACAGCGGGAACTATTACGAATCCAACTTCAGCAATCGCTACAGCTACAGGATTAGTGCAAGGCACATACAATTTTCAATTGGAAGTAACTGATAACAATGGTGCTACTGCAACAGATGTAATGGTAGTTACAGTTAACGCGGCTATCCCTCCACCGAACCAATTGCCAACAGCAAATGCGG
>JBBJMM010000004.1:0-168979 GCA_037720515.1 Ferruginibacter sp. | reverse complement strand
TTCAATTTTTAGGATTTTTTATGCAGCCTTGATTTTTTGCTCCACTTTTGTATCAAGACAAAAGTGGAATGAAATAGAACCTATCCTAAAAGAAATTTCTTTTTGAAAGACTCTGGTATTGTGTTTTAAAGAAAGAGTCTAATTTTTACCGGACAATAGTGATTATGAATTATGAGTTATAAATGAGGAGTTGGATTTAGTCCCTCTCCTTTGGAGAGTGGTTGGGGTGAGGTTACCTGATATTACAGTGTAACGCCTTTACCTTTTTATTATATTTACTTCAAAACCAAAACTATGAGCAATTCTGTTTTCAGAAGGAAAAACATTTCAAGCATATTAGCAGAGGGTGGCGATGAAAGCCATGGTGGCGGGCAAAAGCTAAAGCGAGTACTCACTGTAAGAGATCTGACTTTTTTTGGAATTGCTGCCATTTTAGGCGCCGGAAGTTTCAGCAGTTTAGGCTATGCAGTTTTCAACGGCGGGCCGGGTGTAGTTATACTTTTTATCATTACAGCCATCGCCTGTGGTTTTACTGCCTTATGTTATTCTGAATTTGCGAGTCGTATACCCGTTGCCGGTAGTGCTTATACTTATGCATACGCCAGTTTCGGTGAACTGCTAGCCTGGATAATAGGGTGGGCGCTTATCATGGAATATTCTATTGGCAATATCTATGTGGCTTTCAGCTGGAGCGATTACTTCACATCTTTCCTGGATAAACTCGGGCAATCGCTTAATATGAATCTGCACATACCTGAATATTTCAGCACCAGTTATATGGAAGCAAAGAATGCAATAGAAGCAGGGAGCAGCAATGCCGGGGAACTTGCGGCCTGGAATAACGCACCGGTTGTAGGAGGGTTAAGAATAATACTCGACATACCCGCTTTGATCATCAATATGCTTATAACTTATCTTGTATACAGGGGCATTAAAGAAAGCCGGAATTTCAGCAATGTAATGGTTGTCTTAAAAATGGCTGTGGTCGTTCTTATCATATTAGTAGGTGGCTACCTGGTGTTTTCAAATGGCCTCACATCCAACTGGGCACCGGTAAATGATGCAGGAGTAAAATCGTTTATGCCTAACGGTTTCCAGGGAGTGATGTTGGCAGTTAGCAGTGTATTCTTTGCTTATATTGGTTTTGATGCGGTAAGTGTGCTTGCAGAGGAAAGTAAAAATCCACAGCGCGATTTACCTAAAGGTATGATGTTATCCCTGATAATCTGTACGATCATATATATTCTTTTGACACTTGTATTAACGGGTGCAGTTCATTATAAAAATTTCGACGGTGTAGGAGATCCCCTTGCTTTTATTTTTGAAGCACAAAATCTGAATATTGGCTGGATGCAGTTCCTGGTATCGATCGTTGCCGTAATTGCCATGACAAGTGTATTGCTGGTATTTCAAATGGGGCAACCTCGTATGTGGATGAGCATGAGCCGGGATGGATTGATGCCACCTGCTTTTCAAAAGATACATCCCAGGTTCAAGACTCCTTCCTTTGCCACTATCATTACCGGGCTTGTGGTAGGAATTCCGATACTTTTTACTGATAAAACTTTTGTGCTGGACTTTACAAGTATTGCAACTTTGTTTGCATTTGTACTGGTATGCGGGGGTGTGTTGATTATACCGAGGAAAGAGAAAATAGGTGGCCGTTTCCATCTCCCTTATATAAACGGACAGTATATATTTCCTTTAATTGTAGCAGGCGCTATATTTTTAGCACATTCATTATCCGTTACATATTTTTCCGAAATGTTTAATTTTGATTTTAGTGGAAATGAAGATTATATCTATAAGAAAATCACTTATATGGATGCAGCCGTACCTAAATTATCCTTGATCATATTCTGGCTGAGCGCTATTATTCTCGCTGTATTTGCATTCTTTAAAAAGTTTTCGCTCATTCCTTTGATGGGTGTTATAACGTGTATGTACCTGTTAACAGGAATGTCGAAAAGTAACTGGGCCTGGTTCATTGGATGGTTGGTGGTAGGTGTTATTTTTTACTTTTTATATGGTTACAGGAAAAGTAAACTGGCGGATAATAAGCCGATCATTACTAACGATTTTTAAAAACACATTGGGTTATAATACCCTCCTGAACTTCACAGCCCTGTATTATTGTAACTTTGAGCGGCAATTGCTGCTCATTTTTTTTAGTTCGTGATGACCATAAATAAAATATAAACTGTTCAACATAAAGGGTTTTTATAATAATGAAATACCAGATCGGTGATAAAATAATAGTACTTCATTCGGATGAAGAAGGTACGGTGATTGAGATCATTAATGATAAAATGGTTATGATAGAAGTGCGTGGCGTTAAATTTCCCGCATATATGGACCAGATAGATTTTCCCTATTTTAAAATGTTCACACAAAAAAAAATAGTTCCTGAAAAAAAGAAGATCTATGTGGAACAGATCAGGCAGGAGAAAAAAAACGTCAGCCGGAAAGTAAAAGATGGAGTCTTCATAAATTTTATACCGGTTTTTGATAAGGATGTATTTGAAGACGATGTAGTGGAAAAACTTAAAGTAGTACTCGTAAACCAAAATGAAGAAGCTTATGGCTTTACCTACAATTTATTTTTTTCCGGAGAGAGTAATTTTATGCTTACCGGCAGAATTGAACCGGTAGCAGATTTTTATCTCCATGATATCAGCTTTGAGGATATGAATGATAGCCCCCGTTTTGAATTTGAATTCTCCCTGGTCAATAATAATAAAAAGAAAGCACCTTATTTTGAAGTCTCATTAAAACTGAAGGCTAAACAATTATTTAAGAAAATAGAGGAGATACAATTAAAAAGTGAGCCCTCCTTTTCTTATGAGCTTTTTATTTCGTACCCGGATAAAACAGAGGAAGAAAAAATAGACCTGAGCCGGTTGGGGAATAATGGTTTTCGTTTGTATGATGCATCCAGGGTTAAAGAAAATTTGCCACCCGCTCGCTCTGTGGTGGATCTGCACATCGATAAATTAACTGATAATTACAGTCGACTTACCCCGTTTGAAATAATGAATCTCCAATTAAATACTTTTGAAAAGTATTATGACCTGGCGGTTTCTCATTACCAGTCTACCCTTATTATTATTCATGGAATAGGTGAGGGCAGGTTAAGAGATGAGATACATGAAATACTGCGTTTAAAAAAAGAGGTTAAATCGTTTGTTAACCAGTTTCATCCTCTGTATGGATTTGGAGCAACAGAAATTTATTTTAAAAATTTCTAAAAGTTAAGAAAGTTTTTATTAATTATTCCTGTCCGGTTTAAGTTCGCCTCTTTCTTTAAAAAAATATATTATAGCCTTTTAAAATGAAATTCTTGCGGAGAGAATCATTTATTGCATTTCGTTTTCTTTTTATTATGTTCATGCTTCGTCCTTCGACAGGCTCAGGATGACAGCATTTTTTTATTATGTTCATGCTTCGTCCTTCGACGGGCTCAGGATGACAGCATTTTTTTATTATGTTCATGCTTCGTCCTTTGACGGGCTCAGGATGAAAGCATTTTTTTAGGATAAGTTCTTTTTTATTCCTCTGGAAAAGAGTGATCAATTTTCAGTTGATTCTGTTGCCCGCTATTCTTTTTATGAAATCTTTTATTTTCAGATTGCTGAATAAAATCCGCCTTAATGCAGATCGTCTTTTTTCAGCAGGCGTTTTAAATCCTGTTTCCACTTTCTTAATAAATGTTTCCAGAGTATCATAGCGGTTCATCTCTAATCTTGGCAAGCGGTATTGATCACTCCTGTTATCACATAAACCGGGATGTACACTTACGGCGGTCATATAGCCGGCTTGTTTTACTAAATCAATTGAGCGTGTATCATATTTACCAAAAGGATAAGCATAGTGAGTAACCGGTTCATGTAAATGAAACTCAATATTAATTTTGCTTTCAAAAACCTCTTTGATCAATTGCTTTGTATCAATAGAAGAATGGTCAGCATGGCTCATACTATGGGATTGAACAGACCAGCCATTGAGTCTCATTTCTTTCACTTCATTCCATGTTAGCGGGCGGTCATTAACGGGCAGAGAGGATTGTTGGATATCTTTAAGATCAGTAAAATCCTTTTTGTCTATACAATTTACAGAAAGGTAAAGCACAGCTTTAAACTCCAGTTTTTTTAAAAGCGGCATGGCATATTTATACAACGAACTATAACCATCATCAAAAGTTAATACAAAAAGTTTGTCATTAACGCCGGCTGCAGAAATTATTTCCGGTAATTCATCCAGTAAAATGGAACGGTAACCATTATCTTTCAACCATTCCATTTGTTTTGTAAATAAGGAAAAAGAAATGTGTACCGGGTTTGCCAGATCAGAATCTTTTTCTGTCAAAGCATGATACATAAGTATAGGAATTCGTACTCTTTTAAGCATCATTAGATCTTGTTGGTTTCCATTGCGAAACTCCTTTACCAATGAAAGACACAACAGTGGTTTTTACAATGCCGGATACAAGTTTAAGGAAATACGGAACTGAAAGATAATCTTTAGGTTTAGCGTTAGCCAGGTAAAAACCAAAGATGCCATAAAATATCAAACCAAAAACCATTATTATCCAAGCCCAATGGGGCAAAAATGAAGTGGGAGAATACATAAAATCTAAAGCAGCAAATAATAAAGTAAAAGCAAGCAGCAACGAGCGGGGAACCTGCATTAAAGAACAGAAAAAATCAAATTGCATAACATTGAGATTGAGAATACTCTGAGAAAAAGTTTTCCAGGCATGTTTCTTAAGCATAGCTACATGGCTGCTGATCCACCGGTTTCTTTGTTTTTGAAAGGTTTTTTGATCAGTTACTGCTTCATAACCTAACCGGGCAGGTGCACAATAATCTACAATAGTTTTTCGCTCACATAGATATGCTTTCCATTCTTTGTCTTCTGCTAGATGGTTTCCCGAAATATTTAAAAGTTTTTCAAACAAGGGTTTTTTAAACACAACACCTGAACCGTTAATAAAAACAGAGGCACCCACTAATTTACGTGGTGCACAAAATATTTTATTTCGCAGAGCTTCAGCCGCAGCGTCCAGTTTAGTTATATTTGATTCATTCATATTTTTTACATACCTGAATGATTGTATAGCCACTACTTTTTTATTAATGGCCACATGCCTGTTGATCTCCTGTAAAAAATGGGGATGAGCCTCACAATCTGCATCAATAATACAGACAAATCCATTTTCAAAATTCGGTGTAAAAGGAAAGTGCAGAATTGCGTATCGTAAAGCTTCCTGTTTATTTGATGTATTGGGTGATGACCTGTTCAGGCAGGTGGCTCCGTAGATTTCAGCTATTTGCCTGGTTTTATCCGTGCACCTGTCTGCAACAACCACTACCTGGTAATAATCTTTTAAATAAACCTGGCTTTCCAGGCTTGCAAGCAACGAGGGTAATACTCTTTCTTCGTTGTGAGCAGGTATTATTATTGTGAAATAATTTCTTTTAATATCCTCTTCCGGTTTGGAAAGAACGAACATTTTTTTAATTTTAGAATACCCTGCAAAGTATACCAATACCGGGAAAAATACATACAGGCACATCAGCATAATTGCAGCTTGCGGTATATAAAGCAAAGTCCATAAACCATACTGTTTGAAGCTCAGGTATAAAATAATAACTACTACTGCAAAAACCAGTAAAGCGATGAAATATCCTAAAATCTTTTTATTAAACATATAATTACTGGTAAAAAAAAGAAAAGCCAGGTTTACTTATTCTGTCAGTTTAAATAGTTGATCGTAATCTGACAAATTATAACATAAATAATGAAAAATCAAGAGCACCTAAATCTTTTAAAAAATTTTCAATAAAAAACATAAAAAAAGCCGGATTTTAGTGTCCGGCTGGTTTTTCTTTATAAAACATTGATTAATCCTCTTCTTCTTCAGATGCTTCATAATTGATATCGTTTTCAGCAATACCTGTAAGCAGAAGATCAGTGTCTTTTTCTTCCTGTAAGGTATCCTTTAAAAGATCTGCTATGTCTTCCAACCCTAAAGTAGTGGCAAGTTGTGCCAAACCACCATATGTTGCGATCTCATAATGTTCCGCTTTTTGCGCAGATAAGATAAGTCCAACATCCCTGGTACTTGTTCCTGCTTCAGTGTCTTCAATAATGCCTTCGCCTTCTTTAGTTATACCTTCCATGGCATCACATTTTTTTGCCTGTACCTTCTTTCCAAGTATGCCAAAAACTTCTTCTAACCTTGTAATATGGGTCTTGGTCATTTCGGCATGATCCAGAAATGCGTTGGCCAGTTCTTCTGAAGTAGCGGCTTTACTCATTTTAGGTAATGTTTTTAGTAAATGCTTTTCTGCCCAGTAGATGTCTTTGATTTCTTCTGAGAAAAATTCTTTGAGCATATTATTGTCGCCAGATGCTCTTGGTGTAGACTCTGCATTTGTCTTTTTTTTAGGAGATTGTGTTTGAGCTTTCTTTGATGCTGTACCTGCCATAAAATATTTTTTTAATGATCAATAAAAATTAAACAGGTTTATCATTATCATTAGTGTAACCTGTATAAGAATACAATTAAATATCATGCCATTTCATATTCATTTTCTAACGCAAACGATTTAGAAATAGACTTGTTCTTTTAAGCCTTTTTAAGGCTCAAAAAATCCATCTGTTCCTTTATTGTACGTCCCAAACTTTTATAAACCTAATGACTTCAGCACAAAGTTTTCAGGCACTTCAAATTAAATTTCAAACTTGTGGAACTCTGTTATTTAGTGTGAAAAATCTGGGTAAATTAATTCACATATCAATTTGATGAGGAAATCATGATCATAAATCAATTTTCGTATTTTTGAATTCTATCAGCCGGCTATCGTTTCTCTTAAAAGAGGAAAGGAAAGTCCGGACAGCAAAGAGCAACACACCGGTTAACAGCCGGCTATTTCATTTATGAAATAAGAGACAGTGCCACAGAAAATAACTATCCTGTTAATTCGGGATGAGGGTGAAAACGGGAGGTAAGAGCTCCCGGTCTTGCAAAGTAATTTGTACGATGGGTAAACCTTGTGTGCTGTAATGCCACGTATATCAGTCTTTGAAGGTGGTTCGCCTGATCCCTGCAAAGGGAAGATTGAAGGGTAGGCAGCTAGATCCCAGTAGTAATACAGGGGCAAGATAAATGATGGCCGTTCCGGTTAACCCGGAATAACAGAATCCGGCTTATGGCTGATAGATTTTTTTCTCCACAAAAGTAACAGGTTAACAGCCTACATTTTTGCATTACTGATAATGCATATTAAATTATCATTGTTTTTTTCCTGGGACGGATATATACACTTCTTATTATTTAATTTAAATCCCTCTATCAAATGTAAAACAATGTGTGTTTAATACCTATCGGATATATTTCTGTCAACATACATAGTTCCTGATAAAGCGATCTGTTTTTATTATAAAAAAAATAGTAAAATTACAATGGAAATTATACTCTCAATACTTGGCGGACTTGGCCTCTTCCTCTATGCTGTAACCATGCTTTCCAAAGTATTAAAAGACCTGCTTGGAGACCGTACCCGTAACATTGTTAAAAAATTTGTTTCCAATATTTTTACAGCGATACTAACTGGAACTATAGTTACAGTACTGCTCGATTCGTCGTCTGCTGTTATCATTCTCACTATTGTGCTGGTAAATGCTAAAGTGCTTACTTTCCGCCAGGCGTTAGGGATAGTTATGGGTGCTAATATCGGAACTACATTTTCTTCCCAGTTGATTGCATTTGATATTGGTAAATTTTCTCCTATACCCATTTTTGTTGGATTATTACTTGGTTTTTTTTCCCGCAATGAAAATCTTTCCAAAAGTGCCCAGGCTTTATTGTTTTTCGGTATACTTTTTTTTGGACTTTATACCATGGAACGTTCTGTGGAACCCATGCGCGACAATGAGGTTTTTACAAATCTGATGGAAAGGTTAAACAATCCATTACGGGGAGCTGGAATGGGTGCATTGGTTACTTTGATAATACAATCATCCAGTGCAACTGTTGGTATTGTAATTACACTTGCCAAAAAAGGCCTGATTGAATTGCCGGGAGCTGTAGCGGTTATGCTGGGAGCGGAATTAGGTACTTGCGCAGATACACTTCTTGCAACTATAAGATCTAACAGGGAGGCTTTGAAAACAGGACTATTTCATTTAGGTTTCAATATAATATCTATTAGTCTGGGATTGATCCTTTTTCCTTTTTTTATAAAAATGGTAACCTCCATTTCAGGTAATGCAAGCCTGCAGCAGCAGGTAGCTACTTCTCATATGTTGTTCAATATCCTGGGTGTAATTATTTTTTTACCCTTTGTAAATTATATTGAAAGGCTTTTAAACTATTTGCTTCCTGCTAAACTAAAGGAAAATAATTTTTCAGTAAGCAAAACTGAAATTTACAATGCTGCACCTGTATCAATAACTGATCAGTTAAAATAATTTTTACAAATAATAATTCAGATATCAAATTAATTATAACTCATAATAATTTCATAATCTTAATTTCATTTTAATATAATCCTTAGGAAATACTTTACCGGAATAGGAAGAGCAATTTTGCTGCTTAAACTTTCCGACATGAAAAAAAGCTTTACTCCTTATTTGTTTTCTATTATTTTATTTTCCTTATTTCAAAATGTAACGGCGCAGAACATTATTACCCAGTGGAATTTTAATTCTCCAGCAACTGATGCAAATACTGCAACCGGTACTCTTACCGCTTCCCTTGGTTCCGGCACAATCATTAACATTGGAGGAACTACAACCAGTTTTGCTTCAGGAGATGCGGATGGTGGTTCTTCAGATCCTGCTACAGGTGATGATTCAGGCATGGGTGTTACTACATTTCCAGGGGCAACATCAAATAACAAAACAGCAGGTATTCAATTTATTACTTCTACCAGCGGTTTTCAAAATATTATTGTTACTTACGATCTAAGACATAGTAATACTGCCGCACGTCATGAGCAATTTCAATATACACTGGATAAAAATGCGGCGCCGGTTGTGTGGCAAGACTTTGCAAATACTGCAGGTGCAACAGGAAGTGTATGGTTTCCACGATCATTCGATCTTTCCGGAATTACAGCATTAAATAATAATCCTAATGCGGGTTTTAGGGTTGTATCATCTTTCGACCCTGTTGGTTCTGCATATATTGCCACAAATACGGGAAGTACATATGCAGCTGGAGGTACATGGAGATTTGATATGGTAACGGTTAAGGGTATTTCAACAGGTGGCAGTGATGTAACCCCACCAGTAGCTCAATCTTTTACAGTAACTTCTTCTACTACTTCTGTAATACAATTTAGTGAGGCGGTAACTTCTTCTTCTGCAACAATTACAACGAATTATTCTTTCAATCCCTCCTTAGCCGCTACGAATGCTTCCTTATCACCATCAGGAAATGTTGTAACGCTTACACATGTACCCTTAACAGATGGGTTGCCTTATACAGTAACCGTTTCAGGAGTACAGGATATAGCATTAAATACAATGGCTTCAACTGATTTTAATATTCTGTTTAACGCTTCTACTCCTAATCTTGTAATTACGGAGATCATACATTCTCCGAATGATATAGAGATGATTGAAGTATACAATGCCGGGGCAACTGCTATAAATGTTGGCGGATTAAAATGGGCAGTAGGAACTACCGGAAATTTTCCTGTAGTTACTATGCCGGCAGGCTCTGCTTTGGTATTTGCTACCAGTCCTTCAACCGCTTCAACAACTTTAAATGTGTCGCCGGTTTATACCATTTTAAATGGTTTGGGTTCTACTGAAGATATTTTAGTGATACGCAATTCACTTAATGTTACAGTTGATACAGTGGCTTATTTTGTTGGCTCCATGGGTTGGCCATCACTTGTAACCGGAGTTTATGGATATTCATTTGAATTAAATGCAGCAACTAATGACAATAATTTAGGAAGCAACTGGTTTGTTCCTCAGAACCCTGTTACTCCACAACCTCCGCAGGGAATAATTCGTGCAACCCCCGGAATATATCCAACACCTCCTTTTACACCGGTTACACCTACCGTTTCTTTTTTGGGAAGCAGGATTAGTGTAAGCGAAACAACAACAACCGTAAATATTACGGCCAATATCCAGGGAGGTAACAGCAATCCTTCTTCAGTTGATATTGAGGTGTTACCTGTTTCCACAGCAACTGGTAATTCCGATTATACATTACCCGCATCCTTACAATTTGATTGGGTTGCCAATTCAAATAATGTGAATGATATTATTACTATTACCATTAACAATGATGCGCTCCCGGAGAATGCAGAATATTTTATTGTGCGGTTTATTAACCCTGTAAATATCATGTTACCACCTGCTTCTGCAAATAATTTTACTGTAGCCATAAGAGATGAAGATAAACAGGCACCTGTAGCATCGCAAGTAATACAATTGAACCACATTGCATCCTTTTCAAATGGAGCAGCAGGAACAAATTCTGCAGAGATTGTTGCACATGATCCGGCATCACAAAGGTTGTTTATTGCAAATTCGATAGCCGCTAAAATTGACATCGTGAATTTCAGTAACCCCGCTGCAGCAACACTTATTTCATCCATACCTGTAAGCACTTATGGAAATATAAATTCTATTGCGGTTAAGAATGGAATAGTTGCGGCTGCAATTGAAAATACAATTCCTGAATCACCCGGTAAAGTTGTGTTCTTTGATATAAACGGAGTTTTTTTAAGCCAGGTAACGGTAGGGGCTATGCCGGATATGATCACTTTTACAAATGATGGTTCCAAAGTGCTTACTGCAAATGAAGGGCAGCCAAAGTCTGATTACACAGTAGATCCTGAAGGCTCTGTTTCTATTATTGATATATCAGGAGGTGTACAAACCATAACACAAGCTGCTGTAAGTACTGCAGGGTTCAGTGCTTTTATTGGACAGGAAGCAAGTTTAAGAACTGCAGGTGTTCGTCTCTTTGGTGTAGGAGCAAACGTTGCACAGGATATGGAACCGGAATACATAACTTTTTCTGAAGACGGATTAACAGCTTATGTTACCTGCCAGGAAAACAATGCTATAGCTGTTATAAATATTTCATCCAGTACAGTAACGGAGATCCGTCCGTTAGGAACAAAAAATTACAATTTACCTGTTAATGCTTTTGATGCTAATGACCAGAGCGGTACTGTGGAAATAGCCAACTGGCCTGTAAAAGGATTGTATATGCCTGATGCTATTGCGTCGTACACTGTAGCAGGACAAACATATTATGTAACAGCAAATGAAGGAGATGCCAGAGAATATTCTGCTTTAACTGAAATTGTAAGATTAAACGCTGCTACTTATATATTAGATCCAACGGTTTTCGCATATCCTGACGCATTGAAAGCAAATATCGGCAGGCTGAATGTTACCACTGCTTCCGGTGATACAGATGGAGATGGTGATTTTGATGAGATTCATACTTTTGGTGCAAGATCGATCTCAATCTGGAATGCTACAACCGGTGCATTGGTTTGGGATAGCGGTGAGCAACTGGAATTAATAATCTCAAAACACCCTGTTTTCGGTGCCATATTTAATGCAAGCAATTCAAATAATACACTCAAGAACAGGAGTGATGACAAAGGACCAGAGCCGGAAGGAGTAACCATTGCTACTATACTGGGTAAAACTTTTGCATTTGTAGCTTTGGAAAGGATCGGTGGTTGTATAGTTTATGATATAACCGACCCATTAAATCCGATATATGTGGATTATAAAAATACCCGGACAATTGGCGCCTATGGTGGCGACAATGGATCAGAAGGTATTATTTTCATAAGTGCTGCAAATTCTCCAACCGGCAATCCTATCGTGGTGCTTGCAAATGAGGTGTCCTCAACACTTACTTTTTATAATGTGGATGCTGTTGTAGTTGATATTTCATTATCAGGAATAAAAGCCCGCAATGTGGGAAGCCGTAACCTGGTAGAATGGACTACAGCAGGTGAAGAAATAGGAGATATTTTTGAACTTGAAAAAAGTGACAAAGGAACCGGATTTAAATTCATGGCCACTTTACCTGCCAAAGGAAAACCATCTGCTTATAATTATTACGATGAAAATCCTTTTGAAGGTGTTACCTATTACAGGTTAAAAATGAAACATACATCGGGAAGAATAACTTACTCAGAAATAGTAAACGTAAACAGGAAAAATAACGAGTCCTTTGTCCAGGTCTTCCCGAATCCGGCAACAGATGTACTTAACCTAAAAATAAACCAGCAGTTATTAAATGCAAGTATAGAGATTTCAGATATGAGAGGTGTGGTTATACGCAAAGAAAAGATCACTGACCGTAATGCAATTATAGATGTACGTTCTTTACCAGCAGGAATATATACTATAAAGTATTTTAATAATAATTTCAGCCAGTCTTTAAGGATAACAAAACAATAATTAATTTTTAATTTCAAGCCTGCCATTATTAATTTAGTGGCAGGCTTTTTTTACTGCTTTAGATAAGGCCGGGTTATATTTCCATCTAAACTTTTTGAACCGGACTAAATTTTGGTTACATCACTTTTAATGATCGTATTGTGTTATTAAAATTCCTGAAAATATTTTTTCTTAGTGGTTTCCCATTCTTCTTTTATAAAACTAAAATAAACGGTGTCCCGTATCACTCCATTCTCATTTATCCAATGACGGCGTAATACACCTTCTTTCACCGCCCCCAGTTTTAGCATAGCTCCCTGTGATTTTAAATTCAAATGACTGGTTTTTAATTCTATCCTGTTTAAGTTGAGTGTATCAAAACCATAAGACAATAAAAGAAATTTACAATTCCTATTCAATCCAGACCTCTGCAGGGCAGGATCATACCAGGTCCATCCAATTTCTACCCGCTTATTACCAAAAGAAATATTACCATATCGTGTACAACCTCCATAGTTCATAGCCTGCTTATCGAATATCGCGTAAGGATAAGAAAGGCCTTTTTCTTTTTCCTTTAATGCTTCATCAAAATATTTCCGAAAATCATTTTCTGACGTAACATAAGCACCGGTAAATTCCCATAGTTCCTTATGCATGGCAATGGGTAAAAGTAATTGGTAATGTTCTTCCTGTAAAGGTTCAAGCCTTACCCTTTCATTTTCTAATAAGTGATCCTTTTTAAAAAAATCAATATTATACATAATCCTCTTTTATTTTTTTTGCAACTATTTTATCAATGGGTAAAGTAACTGAATCAGCTGAAAAATCATCCCAGTCAATAAAACGGAAAGTTTCTGTTTCGCCGGTTATATTGTATTGCTGTAATTGTTGTGAATCAAACTGAAAGGGCCCGGTGCGCAAGGGAACATTTATCTGTCCGGCTAAGGTAACGTAGTAGTAAATGGAGACTACCTGGTGCTTAGGATTAAAAGCACTTTGCTGATAAAAATCAGTTGTATACAAATGTTTTTGTATTTCCACTTTCACGTTCATTTCCTCTATGAATTCCCGCTTGAGGCAATCAATGGTGCCTTCCCCGAATTCAAGTCCGCCTCCACAAAACTTTGTTATGTATTGCCCCCGGATCAGTTCATCACTTACCAGTACCTGGCGCATTTCATTTATTAAAATGCCATACACTCTTATATTGAACATACTATTTATTTGGACTTCTGAGATACCTGACAATTGCGATCGTTAAAATGATAACGGAAAGAGTTACCGGTATCCAGAATGCATATTCAGAGTTTTGAAAGGGCAGGGGGACATTCATTCCATATATACTTGCTATAAGTACAGGAATACTCAGAAAGATCGTAATTGTACTTAATCTTTTTAAAACCTCATTTTGATTATTACTGATAATGCTTGCATATGCATCAAGAGAACTGCTTAATATATTTGTATAAGTATTTGCTGTTTCAAGTCCCTGTGAAGTTTCAATAATAAGATCATCCAGGAAATCTTTTTCATCTTCATTAAGGTGTAAAAAATCTGTACGGGCGATCTTCATCATCATTAATTCATTACTTCTGAGAGCAGTTACAAAATAAACAAGACTTTTTTGAATACGCATTAACTGAAACAACTCCTCGTTTCGGTTAGCAGCATATAGTTTTTGTTCCAGGCTGTTTCTACGCTGGTTTATCTCTTTAAGGTGTTCCTGGAAGTTGGTGGTGATCTTTTCAAAGATCTTAAGTACCATCATATTGGGCTTGTCAGGCTGCCTGTTTTGGAAACTGTTTAAAAACTTTTTTATAGCCTCATTTTCAAAAGAATTTACAGTTACCAGGTGTTCCCCGGTCATAATGATACAAATAGGAATAGTAATATAAAATGCATCACTGTCATTAAATGAATTATTTTCTGTAGGTGTTTTGATCACCATAAGTTTTACATCATCTTCTGTTTCAAACCGGCTCCTTTCATCTATATCCAACGAATCCGTTAAGAAATCCAGTGGAATATCCAGGGCATTGCTTAATTCGGAAAATTCTTCCTGGCGCAAAGGAGGCAATACATTAACCCAGGTTTTTGCTTCAGGCTTTTCAATAGCAACTGTGCGGTGGTCTAGTATTTTAAAGTATTGTATCATATTCAATTAACGTTTTGGCTACCGGGTCTAAGATATTTCTATTTCACCTTTATAAACAAATTCTGCATGGCCGCACAACCAGATATTATCATATTTACGTTCATCAATTCTATTATATTCAACACTCAGATTGCCACCAATCGTTTTAACCTCAACCCTGTTAAATCCTTTGTCATTGTGCGAAGATACAATTGCTGCGGCAGTAACTCCTGTGCCACAGCTAAGTGTTTCATCTTCCACTCCTCTTTCATACGTTCTTACAAATATCTTATCCTCTCCAATGTTTTCAACAAAATTTACATTTATCCCTTCTGTTTTATAAGTTTTACTATTGCGTATATCCCTTCCCGTTTCCACAACATCAATACTTTCCAGATCATTTACAAATTTTACATAATGAGGTGAACCTGTATTTAAAACTGCATAAGATCCAAAAACCTTTACATCAGTAATATCCTGCATTTTTAAGCGGATAACGCCGTTATTATCTACCTCTGCTTCATGTGATCCATCTGGGGCATGGAAATTATAGGTGTATTTATGGATGCCAATGTCATTTGCAAATTTCACCATACATCTTCCGCCATTTCCACACATAGAACTAGTTTTTCCATTTGAATTAAAATAGATCATTTCAAAATCAAAACCTGTTTTAACAGACATCAGGATCAAGCCATCTGCCCCGATACCAAAACGGCGGTCGCATAATTTTTTTATTTGTTTCTCCGTGAGGGCAGAATATTCGCTGTTCCTGTTATCGAGGATAATAAAATCATTTCCGGTTCCCTGGTATTTATTAAATGAGATTTTCATTTTTTATGTAAACCATTTTAATTATTGTAGTCTTTTTTGGCAAGTGGCTTTTTTCATGTTGTTAGTAACTACTAGGTAGTAGCAAGCAGGGGTTTATTTTTTTGATTTGAAATCATTTTGCTAAGCATTTTAATTGTTGACAATAAATAATTTTCCAGTTTGGTATCTTTATTATAATAATTCAATGTTATAGCAATTTCAAGCTGAGTGTCTATTTCAACTAATGAACTTCTTGCTATATAAAACCTTTTTTCTCTTTTGGTGATACCCGCGCAGCACCTTCAGCTAAATTACTCGAAATAGATATGGCAGCTCTTCTAATCTGAGAAACAATTACAAACAACTCTTCTTTAGGAAAAGATTTTGTTACAGTATAAATTTATTTTATTAATAATAATGATGTTTTGTAAACTTCCAGATTTTTATGGGAAGATCCAGCATGATTTAAAATTTGAAAGTTTTAAAAAAATTGATTGTACAATCATATTAATTTAATCATTCAAAATACTATCTTCTTCCCCAAAAAAAAACCCAAACGTTATTATTCATTAAACACCACTAACCACTAACTAAACCCCACTAGCAAATCTGGTACATTTCACTTAACTTCCTGCCAGGCGTTCCAAAGTGATCTTTATTAAATTTTCCACTGTTTTGTTTCCGTCTTTGCTGAATTCCTTTGTTATCCTGTTGGCAACAATTGCACTCAGAGACAAACAATGATGTCCTAATATTTTTCCCATTCCATAAATAGCAGATGTTTCCATTTCGAAGTTGGTGATCCGGTGTTTACCAAAAACAAAGGTTGTAAGATTATCAATAAGATTTGGCTGAGCAAGTCCCATACGCAATACCCGCCCCTGGGGCCCATAGAAACCCGGGCATGTAACAGTTATGCCCTGGTGAAATCCATTCACAAATTCTTTGATCAATTTTGAACTTGCACCATTTATATAAGGCGCCGTAACACCATTGTGCATTTGGGTATGTGTATTAAAAGAATGCAATAACTGTTTATCTTCTTCATTGCCTGTATGTTTATAAAATTGCAAAAGATTATCTAATCCCAGGCCATGCGTACTCGCTACAAAGCTGTCAACCGGTATTTCTTTTTGTAAAGACCCGGATGTACCTACACGGATTATATTAAGTGAGGTAAGGTTTGGCCGGATGATTCTGGATTCAAGATCAATATTTACCAATGCATCCAGTTCATTAAGAACGATATCGATATTATCAGGACCAATACCTGTACTGATCACAGAGAACCTTTTTTTTCCAATGAAACCAGTATGAGTAATGAACTCCCTGTGATTGTTTTTAAACTCAATTTTATCGAAGTGCTTGCTTACTTCTTTTACCCTGTCCGGATCACCAACAGTTAAAATATTGTTTGCAATTTCTTCGGGGCGGCAGTTTAAATGATAAATGGCTCCACGATCGTTTATGATCAATTCAGATGCGGCAATATTATTCATTTGTTACAGTATAAGTCAGGTACAAAATATAATGGATAAAAATACCCTATTTTTGCAACACTAAAATTGAAAAAAGGTCCTTTGGCCGAGTGGTTAGGCAAAGCTCTGCAAAAGCTTGTACAGCGGTTCGAATCCGCTAGGGACCTCAGCGATCGTCTCTATTTGGGGGCGATTTTTTATAACATAAGCTATCAATAAATTTGCTCATTATACCGGTATTCTTGCATGCATAGGTATTATTGCCGCATGCTTTATGCCCTGGGCATATTATCATAACGTACAGGAAACCTTTACAGGATTTCATGTAATTCAGTTTCCCGCGGGAAGCTATTATGGAAAAGCAGGAATACCTATCAGTATTATGGCTTCTATTGTTTTGCTTTTTATGCTGATACCAAAATTGTGGGCTAAGCGTTTCAATCTTTTCATTGCGGCTGTGTTGTTTGCTTATACACTCAGAACTTATATCATTTTTACAAGTGCACTTTTTGAAGGTGAGGTTGAAAAATTTGCAGGTATCTATCTTGTGATTTTATTATCTGTTGTTATCCTGGTATGTACTTTATTTCCGAAAGACAATTTTAAAAAAAGCCCTGAATAAATCCGCGCTTTATTATTTCCAGGTATCTTTTAAAGTAACAGTTCGGTTATATACAGCTTTATTTTTTTCTGAATTCTTATCCAGGCAATAATAACCTTTTCGTAAAAACTGGAATCTGTCTTCCTGTTTTGCCGAAGCAAGGCCGGGCTCTGCAAATCCTTTTACCACTTTTAAAGAATCCGGATTTATATATTCCTTAAAATCTCCCTCTTCAACTGAGGGGTTTTCCACTTTAAAAAGCCTGTCGTATTCATTTACTTCGATCTCAAATGCATCCTCTGCGTTTACCCAATGTATAGTGCCTTTGGGATTTAATCCTGAAGTATCATGCCCGCTTTTGCTTTCGGGGTAGTAAACACAGTGTATCGAAGTGATAACACCGGTATTGTCTTTTATAACCTCTTCACACTTTATGATGTAAGCGCCTTTTAGCCGAACGATACCGCCAGGGTATAGACGAAAATATTTTTTTGCAGGTATCTCCATGAAATCATTTCTTTCAATTAAAATTTCTTTACTGAAAGGTACTTCACGCGATTCTGTTACGATATCATTTGTTTTTTCTTCAATCGTTAATAATTCCTTTCCTTCGGGATAATTAGTGATTATAATTTTAACTGGGTCAAATACCACCATCCTTCTTTGCGCTTTTTTATTAAGATCTTCTCTTACAAAAAATTCAAGTAATCCTACATCAGATAAATTTTCTCTTTTTGCTATACCGATCCTGTCACAAAATTCCCGGATACTTTCCGCTGTAAATCCCCGGCGACGCATTCCGCTGATAGTTGGCATACGGGGATCATCCCAACCCGTTACATGTCTTTCCTCTACCAGCTGTAATAATTTTCGTTTACTCATTACCGTATAAGAAAGATTCCTCCGTGCAAATTCATATTGACGGGAAGGATATATACCTAATTTTTCAATGAACCAGTCATACAATTCCCTGTGAGGTACGAATTCAAGAGTGCATATGGAATGAGTGATGTTTTCAATTGAATCACTTTGCCCATGCGCAAAATCATACATAGGGTATATGCACCATTTATCACCGGTACGATGATGGTGTATATGCCTGATACGGTAAATAAGAGGATCCCTCATGAGCATATTTGAACTGGCCATATCGATCTTTGCACGAAGGGTTTTTGTACCGTCCATAAAAAGTCCCTCTTTCATCTGTGTAAACAACTCCAGATTTGTTTCGATGCTCCTGTTTCTGTATGGACTATCCGTACCTGCCTGGGTGGGGGAGCCTTTTCCAACCGCGATCTCTTCAGAGGTGAGGTCATCTACATAAGCAAGTCCCTTTTTGATAAGTGTTACTGCATAGGAATATAAGGTTTCAAAATAATCGGAGGCGTAATATTCATTCTTCCATTCAAATCCCAGCCATTTTATATCAGCCTTTATACTCTCAACATATTCTGTTTCTTCTGTAACCGGGTTGGTATCATCAAAGCGCAGATTTGTATATCCCGGGAATTTTTTAGTAAGTCCGAAATTAAGGCATATACTGGTGGCATGGCCCATGTGTAGGTAACCGTTAGGCTCAGGTGGAAAACGCGTCACTATCATGGGTGTTTTCCTTTTTCAATATCTTCTTCTATGATCTCTTCCAGGAAATTCAGACTGTTATCTTCACTCATAATTTTATATAATTGAAACAAATTTAGTTAATACTGCATACTTGCGATGTATCCATGAAAAAAGCCTGTGTTGTGCACAGGCTTTTTTAAATAAATATAACAGGGTTAGCCCTCCCGTCCCATTCTTTTCAAATAGGCAGCATGTGATACTATGGCCTGGCTCATTCTTTTGTATTCAATATATTTTACATTAAATTCTTCGCAGGTATTTTTTATGATCTTACTTATTTCAGGATAGTGCACATGGGATATTTTAGGAAATAAGTGATGTTCTATCTGGAAATTCAATCCTCCCACCAGCCAGGAAATGAGTTTGTTTTTAGTGGCAAAATTAGCAGTGGTTTCTACCTGGTGAATTGCCCATTCATTCTCCAGTTTATTTGTATCTCCTACAGGGGATGGGAAGGCAGTATCTTCAACTGTATGTGCCAATTGAAAAACAATGCTTAACAGGAATCCTGAAAACATAGTTAGCGTTAAAAAACCAACCAGCCAGGGTACAAAACCAAGAATATAAATTGGCAATGCTATCATCATAAAAGCATATCCGATCTTGGCTGCCCAAAAAGCAAAATGATCGAAGGCACTCATTTTTTTAATAGGCACACTTCCCACTCTTTTACGGAAATATTTAGTGTAGTCTGTAACAAATAGCCATACTATTAGTAATAACGTGTATAGGAACCAAACATATATATGCTGAAACCTGTGTATCCATCTTTTCTTCTGCGTAGGACACATACGCAACAATGGTTTGATCTCAATATCATCATCAACTCCATCAATATTTGTATAAGTGTGATGTACAATATTGTGTTTGTTGTTCCACATGATACCACTGGCGCCCAGCATGTTTATAGAGAAAGTTGCGAATTTATTTATCACTTTACTATTACTGAAACTACCATGTGAACCATCATGCATTACATTAAAACCGATCGCTGCCGTAAGCGCTCCCATAATAAGGCACTCAAGTATTGCAACCCAGGTTACAGGTGTATAAAAAACCACGTGAACATACATTGCAATGTAAAGAGTTGTTAACAGGATCGCTTTAAAATACAATGAACTGTTTCCTGTACTTTCTTTTTTGTTCTCTGTAAAGTAATTGTTTACTCTTCTTTTTAACTCCTGGTGAAAATTGGAACCTTTCACATTTGCAAATTTCGGAGTAGGCATTGCAATATTTTTCATTGTATTAATTTATTAAAATAAAGTATTTTCTTATGTATTTTCCTGAACAAGAGCACTAAAAGATCTTATCCCGATAGTTTTTGCCGAAATGAAACCCTCACCATATTCTACCCCAATTAATTTGCCAAACATTTTTGCCCTGTGAATTATGCTGTCTAAAAATCCAGGCTTTGAAATATACGTTTCCGGGCCTTTCATCTCCGGGTTATGAAACTGGGTTCCATATGCCTTAATGGATTCTAATTTTTTTTCAAAAACATGACTGATATCAATGATCACATCTGGTTTAATATACCTGTCTTGTATATAATGAAAAACATATTTCGGTCTCCAGGGTTCCTGTATTTCACCTTCTTTTTTAGTTTCAATTTTTACAAGACCGGATAAAAAAGCTGCATCAGAAACCAGTTCTGCACTTCTACCATGATCCGGATGCCTGTCTTCCGGGGAATTACAAATTATAATTTCAGGCTGATATTATCTTCAGATTAATTATTTTCTTTTGATGTTCTTCGTCGTTTCTAAAGAAACCATCTGCCATTCCAAGGTTATCCCTTATATCTACATTTAATATCCGTGCCGCAAGGGCTGATTCTTTCAACCTGGTATCTGCGGTTCCCCTGGTACCTAACTCTCCTTCAGTAAGATCAATTATTCCGGTTTTTTTTCCCGCCTCTTTTTCTGTAAGAAGAACACCTGCGCAACTTAATTCCACATCATCTGGGTGTACTCCAAAAGCGAGAAGGTCAATCTTCATATATATGATAAAATATGTGACGCAAGTTACTCTATAATAGTGAATAGAGATTCTAAAATAGTATAATTCAGGGCGAACTATTTGCTATTTAACGATACATATTAGTTACAGATCTTATAATCATAGCATGGCTGCTTTACGCACCTCCTGGTAACCATACATGCGTTGCACTTCCATTACAATTTTTTCAATCGTTGCATCTTCATTACCTGCATCATAAGGTTGTTTGAGATTGCTGTTAAAAAAGAATGCTACCGTCTGATATAACCGGGCAGTAACCCCACCTTTGTATTCTTTTATAATTTCGTAACAATTATTACCTGTTTCCCTGTTGATTAATTTCATCAACACTTTTCCCTGGTAAACAGACAAATTGGTAAGTGGGTCAGAAAATTCTTTTTTAAGTTCTTTTTCCCTTGATTGGATATAATCTTTCCTGGATGATTTTTTTGGAAGCAGATCGAGTTGATGGTTGATATCATTCATAACAGAGCCTGCACGCCTTGCATAGGGATAAGTTACATAAACTGCATTTCTTAGCCGGTTGTATTTTGCATGTGCAGCTTTTTGAGCTTCCGTCATCCTGGAATAAAAAAATATATTCCCTAAGGTTTTAGCTTCAATGGTATCACCGTTATAAATAACTGCCTGTGATATTATCGTATCATGCACACCCTGGGCTTTTATTCCATAACATAATAGTACACATACCAACGATGTGACTACTCTTAAACTTATATGGGTGCGGAACCTCATTGGTGTAAAATTACTGTACTTATATATATTTTTAATACGGGTGAAGGCATAAAGTAACCTTAAAAATTATATAAATTTTTAATAATTGCATCTTATAAACGATCGAAAAAGAAGATTAGTTTGCCAGCAGGAACATATAAATCAATCCAATAGCCACTAATACTAGCACAATTGCAGATCTTGTTGTAGAGAAAGCAGCTCTTTTCACAGTACTCATGGTAATCCCAAAAGCCATTATGATAAGTCCCAGCCAGAGCAGGTTTATAAATGGAAAAATATAACTCTTAACTGTAACAAAATCGATGAGCTTATCTGACTCTTTGATCCCGATCTTTATTTTATGTTCATCACTTACACCAGCAAAACGCAGATATAAATTCTGAGCATATAAAGTATCATCATGCAAAATTACATCGGTTCCGATAACCTGGATACCAGGCATTGCGCTAAACCGGATACTGTCTTTATTTACAATGGTAATGTCCGCTACAAGGGCAGCATCTGTAGGCTTGTATGAAAATCTTTCATTATCCGGGTTCCTTAAAACATTGTTGAGGACCAGATATCCGCTATTATAAAAGGCCGTATCTTTTATACCCAGTATCACTTCTTTAAACTGTGCGGTATCCTCCGTTTTTTCCCCATTCAATGCATAAGAAACATATGTAAATATGTCCTTGTCAAGATAAGATCTTGTAGCAGGATTGCTGCTCATATTATTGTCCTTCATCATGTACACATCAGGGAGCAGTGTAAATGTTTCCTTGATCTTTTTAGTTTCAGGATCTTTCCTGGTAAAACCCAATTCATAAAAACGGCGGCCCTTTTCATGCCCGGAAGAATCTCCTTTATATGTAACCTCATATTCTGCCATTCGTGTAGGAAGCTGCCGAATCAAGGTAAGATTTTCGCGGGGATCATCTTCTTCTTTTGTCATAGGATCTTTGCCTGCAGGCAGATTAATGCCATTAACCAAACTGCTGCTGATCACTTTTTTATTACTGCTTGAAACCAATATACCTACCAGCATCAATGCAAAACCAAAATGCGAAACAGACCCCCCGGCATTTCTGAATTTTCCTTTCAATCCGATCCAGATATACATTCCATTTGCTATAACAGAAAATACTGCAGCATAAAATGCAATATAAATGGCGGCAAGAAAACCAGGACCTTCTTTTTGATAGGTGAGTGGGTAACTGAGTACAATAACCGTTGTTAAGATTGCAGCAATTATTGCGGGCGCTGCTATCTTTTTTAAAAACCACGAAGTGGCAGTGTTCTTATATTTAAAATATTGGGTAGTGGCTGTTAACAATCCTAGTATAATGGCTACCATCACTATAACCTTATTGTATAAAAATTCTGCATTTTCCGGAGAAGCGATTTTTCCTCCATGGATCTTTTTAATTATATCTTTTAGTATCGGGATCTCATTATATACTGGTATAGATGTAACCAATATTATAAAGAGTGCAGTTAAAAAGAATACAAGTGATCCAATGAACATCCAGAACTCCCTTGAATTGGTTTGTTCTTCGTGGTGTATTGCTGGAATTTTTTTATAATGGAAAAAAAACAAGCCCAATGCCGGTAAAGTGAAGGCCAATAAAAATGTTTTGATCATTGTGTTGATCGCTTTGCCGGCTTCAGTAAAAGAATGCACGGAAGTATCGCCTAATATGCCGGTGCGTGTAAGAAAAGTAGAATACAGTACAAAGACAAAAGATAGAAATGCAAATAAATAACTAGCTCTCAATGAACGGCCCGTGGCTTTGTAAATTACCATAGTATGCAGACCCGCAATTAAGATGAGCCATGGAACGAGAGATGCATTTTCCACAGGATCCCAGGCCCAGTAGCCACCAAAATTCAATGATTCGTATGCCCATTTACTGCCCATCATTATACCTACGCCTAATATACATGCGGTAAATAAGGTCCATGGCAATACGGGTTGGATCCAATCACCATATCTTTTTGTATGAATACCGGCGTAAGCGTAAGCAAATGGAATGAGGGTTGAAGCAAAACCTAGAAACAATACAGGTGGGTGAATGACCATCCAGTAATTTCTTAATAATATATTAAGACCCATTCCATCTTTGATGAAAGTAAGATAGTTGGGTTGTAAAAAGATCGGCGCGTCTATCTCATTGCGGGTAAGGGTAAAGAGGCTGTTTCCGATGCGCACATCAAAAATGTAAATACCCAGTATCATCATCAGCAAAAAGAACTGTGCAAAACTGATAACTGTCATTACCGGTGCTTCCCATTCTTTTGCCTTATAGATGAGTATACTTCCTAATACACTGTGCCATATCGTCCATAAGAGAAAACTTCCTTCCTGACCTTCCCAGATACAGGCAAGCAAATATTTATATTCGAGTTCAAGAGAGGCATGCTTATAGGCATACATGTATTCAAATAAATGATTGGAACATATGTATAGAATTATTCCAAAAATTATAAAAACACTGATTACCTGGGTTAAGAAAGACCATCTCGCCAATTGTAACCATTTTTTCTTTTGAACCAGGTCTATATTCCGGGAGGAGATAAAAAAAGATACAGTTGCTAAAGCAGAGGCAATAAACGCAAGTATAACGAAAAAGTGCCCGAGCTGACCAGGAAATAAATGTTCACCTTCAAATTCCATTATCCACTATAATTTTAATTAGTTGGATGTAACCTCAGTGCTCATATTTTTTTTAAGCTGGTCTTTGTCATCCTTATATTTACTAGGGCATTTTAATAAAATATCACTGCATTCAAAATGATCTTTTTGCATTCTGCCCTTCATCACTATCCTTTCACTTTTTTCCAGGTCGGCAGGTTTGCTGTTTTTATAAACAACTTTAGTTTTATCTCCCAGGCTGTCTATAGCATAAAAAGCTACATAGTTGGGATTTTTTATCGGATCATATTCAATAGCCTTTGATGTATCCAGTTTAGCGATCAGGTGTACAAACTTCCCTGGTTTATTTTTAGCAGAATGAACAGTATCATAAGTAGAAAAATCAACAGAATAGGCAAGCAGGCTTATAATGAGTGCAGCAATTCCAATCAAAACTATAATATGAGTTTTCTTCATTAACTGTATGATTTTTAGTTTATCAACTGCAAATCTCAGCATAAATTATCGCCGGATATAAATAACAATCAGCAGTATTTTAAAAAATCACCGCAAAGGTAACTTAAAAACAGGTTGGTTAACAATTTGTGACCGGTAATTTCTATCCCTTAAGACTATACAACTATATTTGCAAAAATTTTAATAGCTGTAATGGATCTTTCCCTATTTGACCCGAATGCTGCAGGCAATCCCAATAACAATATATTCGGTCTTCCTTTTTCAGAAGAAGATGCCAGGCTTGTAATTCTTCCCATTCCCTGGGAGGTAACTGTGAGTTATAATGCAGGAACAGCCAGGGCTCCAGATCATATATTTAAAGCAAGCCTGCAGGTAGACCTTTTTGACCCTGAAATAAAGGATGCATGGATGGAAGGGTATTATATGCGGATCCCGGATAAAAAAATACTTACTAAAAGTGATTACCTGCGAAAAGAAGCTGAGTTATATATCAATTATATTTCGCAGGGAGAAAAAGTGGAAGACAATAAGTTCATGTGTAAAACCATGAGGGAAATTAATGAGGGAAGTATTTTTTTAAACAATTGGGTGTATGAGCAGACAAAACAACTACTTGAGAAAGGAAAACTTGTTGCATTATTAGGAGGAGATCATAGTACACCATTTGGTTTTTTTAAAGCGATTGCAGAAAAACATGAAGAGTATGGAATATTGCAAATTGATGCACACTGTGATCTAAGGAAAGCTTATGAAGGTTTCAATTATTCCCACGCTTCTATTATGTACAATTCCCTGGAAGAGATACCGGCAATTAAAAAGCTGGTACAGGTAGGGGTGAGAGACTATTGCGAGGAAGAACTGGATTACATTAATAATTCAAATGAAAAAGTAGTTACCTTCTTTGATAAAGCAATAAAAGAAAGGTTTTACGAAGGGGATACCTGGGCAAAAATAACTGATGAGATAATTGACGAGTTGCCACAAAAAGTTTTTTTAAGTTTTGATATTGACGGATTGGATCCAAAATCATGTCCGCACACCGGAACACCTGTACAGGGTGGGCTGGAAACTGAACAGGTGTTTTACCTGCTGAAAAAATTATTAAAAACTAACAGAACGATCATAGGCTTTGATCTTAATGAAGTAGGGGTGAGCCATGACGAATGGGATGAGAATGTGGGTGCAAGAGTATTATATAAACTATGTAATATTCTAGTTGCGAGTAATAATAAATAATGAAAACTTATTCTTTTCTGCTGCCCGATGAAAGGGCTAAAACATACCGCTATATCACTTTGTTCATACTGCTTATAAACTGTTTTGTGTTTGGTTTTTTATTTATAAATGCCAGTGATGAACGTACTCACAGCTTAAGCCGTTTTGGTTTATTGCTGAGTGTGATATATACTTTCATGTATTTTGTAAAATCCTATACAAAATATCTTTCGCGTTACAAACTGGAAGTTTCTTTTATAGTATTGGGTATCCTTTGGCTGGTGACAGGAAATTTATTTTTTGCCGGCATCCTTTTATTTTGTGCAATAGCAGGAATTTATGTTTCCAGGAAACAAATGATAATTGTTAGCGCAGAAAAGATCTTTTATCCTTCTTTTCCTGCTAAAGAATTTTTATGGGATGAAATAACCAATGTGATTTTAAAAGATGAAGTGCTTACAATAGATCTTAAGAATAACAAATTGCTTCAATCAGTTATAGTTTCAGAAAAATCAAATGAGATTAATGAAGAAGAGTTCAATTCTTTCTGTAAAGTGCAATTAAATAAATGACATTTATCGAAGCTTCTTCACGTCTCTTACCTCAGCGCCTCTGCAACTCCGCAGTTAAAGCAACCACAAAGAATACACAAAGTTCTCACAAAGAACACAAAAATACAAATCGAAATATCTGGTCAGAAATTACCTTTTCGTTTCTCAGCGCCTTTCCGCCTTAGCAGTAAAAAATAACTACAAAGGCCTCAAAGTTCTCACAAAGAACACTAAGAATTCAAATAGAAATATATAATTATAAAATTACCTCAGCGCCTTCCCGACTCTGCCCTTAAATCTTTTATTTTAATTAAAGTATTTTTGCAACATGCAAACACTTTCCCGGTCTCCATTTTTAATGTATTCAGATGGTAATGGGAATATCTATGAGGATACCACATTATATGTTACCGGCCGGAGCGGGTGGGAGGCAATGACTGTGCCATTGGATGAATGGATTCTTTTACCGGAAGGTGGCCAGTTATATGAACTTCCCGGGAGACGGGGTATTGGTATTGATGTTACAACAGGAGAGATGCGTATTTGTGAGAAAGGTTGGGCGGTTGCAGCATTCATACCACCGGCACATACAGGATTTTACATGTCTGCTTATGAAACTATGAAGGATGCACCTACGCTTCCTTTGTTCTGTTATACGGCTGCTGGCTGGCAGGATGATAAAACCTTTGTTCCTGCTATGCGCATTGAAAATGATATTCGCCAGGAAGCTTCCGGGTATATTGAAGAACAGATACAATCCGGAACAGAAAATTTACTGAAAGCATATCCTGATAACAGGCTGGTGAAACATTTAATGGAAAACTGTTGTATGACATACACATGCCCGGCTGCAAGAAACCTTGCACTCGGAAGATGGGAATGCCCTGTGCCTGTATCGCCAGCCTGTAATGCAAACTGCATTGGTTGTATCAGTTTTCAGCCTCTTGAAGAAACCATCATTAGCACACAAGACCGGCTAACTTTTAAACCCACCTCACAGGAAATAGTTGAATTCACGGTTCCGCACCTGGAAACTGCTCCTTTTCCATTGGTTTCATTCGGACAAGGTTGTGAAGGGGAACCATTGCTCATGTGGGAAACAATAAGAGAAGCAATCATAGAGATCAGAAAACATACACAAAAAGGAAGTATCAATATAAATACAAATGGAAGTAAACCTGATGCAGTAAAGGCTTTGTGTGATGCCGGATTAAACAGTATACGCGTAAGTACTAATTCAGCCAGGGAAAATATTTATATACCCTATTACCGTCCTAATAATTACAAATTTGATGACCTGTCTGAAAGTTTAAAGATTGTAAGAAGTTATGGTGGCTGGACGAGCATAAATTATTTTGTATTTCCGGGCATGACAGATAGCATAGAAGAATACGAGGCTCTAAGAAAAATGATAAGAGAAACTGACCTCCAAATGATTCAGTGGCGCAATTTTAACATTGATCCGGATTGGTACCTTGGAAAGATAGGTATCACTGATACAGGTGAATGTATGGGCATGAACCAATTTATGGAACTGATCCATGAAGAATTTCCTTTGGTGAAATTCGGATATTTTAATCCTTCCATTGAAAGGATAAAAGGCGATTTTGAATTGGATTATGCACGCTGAGGAAATAGGGTAATGGCAATAGCTGAGCAGGCTTCTCCGCACAACCTTTGTCTTCTTAATTATTTATGCTCCCCGAATACACCACGCAATGTATCCGAGATCTCACCGAGGGTACAATAACTCTCCACTGCTTCCAAAACAAATGGCATGAGATTTACGATGGATTTAGCTGCTGTAGAAAGTGCAGCCAGGCTTTCTTTTACCTTATGCTTATCTCTTTTTTCTTTTAGCTGCGCTATTTTTTCTACCTGTCCTTTTTGAATGTTTGCGTCTACTTTGAAAACAGGGGTGTCACTGGTTTCTGCTGAAGTAAACCTGTTAACTCCTACGCTTATTTTTTCACCGGATTCAATATTTCTCTGGTATTCATATGCGCTTGCTGCAATTTGTTCCTGCATAAATCCCTGCTCAATGGCATATACACTGCCTCCCAATGCATCGATCTTTTCTATCAAATCCCAGGCAGCCTGCTCTACCTCATTGGTAAGGTTTTCAACAAAATAACTGCCAGCTAAAGGATCTACGGTTTCAGAGATACCGCTTTCAAAAGCAACTACCTGTTGAGTACGTAAGGCTATTTTTGCCGCTTCTTCTGTAGGCAGACTAAGCGCTTCATCATAACCGTTAGTATGCAGGGATTGTGTGCCTCCCAGCACAGCAGCCAGGGTTTGTATGGTTACCCGGCTGATATTGTTCATAGGTTGTTGCGCTGTTAGCGTACTACCACCGGTTTGGGTATGGAACCGCAACATCATGGCCTTATCATCTGTGGCACCCAGGTCTTTCATGATCTTTGCCCACATTCTCCGGGCAGCCCTGAATTTTGCCACTTCTTCAAAAAGGTTGTTGTGTGCATTGAAGAAAAAAGAAAGTCGTTTTCCAAATACATTTATATCCAGGCCTTTTGCGAGTGCGGCCTGCACATATGCCTTACCGTTACTGAGGGTAAAAGCTATCTCCTGTACAGCATTGCTCCCGGCTTCCCTTATGTGATAACCGGATATGGATATTGTATTCCATTTAGGAATAACTGAACTGCACCATTCGAATATATCTGTAATGATACGCATAGAAGCCCTCGGCGGATATATGTATGTTCCCCTGGCGGCATATTCCTTTAAAATATCATTTTGTATGGTGCCGGTTATTTTCTGCAGATCTGCCCCTTGTTTTTTAGCAAGTGCAACATAAAAAGCAAGTAATATAAATCCAGTTGCATTGATGGTCATAGAGGAAGAGACCTTTTCCAGGCTGATACCTTCAAATAATTTTTCCATATCCTCCAGGCTGTCTATTGCTACACCAACTTTTCCAACTTCTCCATCAGCCAGTGGATGATCGCTGTCATACCCGATCTGGGTAGGAAGGTCAAAAGCAACACTGAGGCCGTTAACCCCCTGGTTCAATAAATAATGATATCTTTTATTGCTTTCTTCTGCAGTTGAAAAACCGGCATACTGGCGCATGGTCCAAAGCTTACCGCGGTACATAGTTGGTTGTACTCCTCGTGTGTAGGGAAACACGCCGGGCATTTCATTATTATTCCGGGTATCTTCTGACGTATACAATTCTTTTATTTCGATCCCGGAATCTGTGATATGTTTTTTTTCAGCCATCTTTTAATTTACTGGATAAATGTTGCGTTAACTACATTAATTTTTTCGCCTCAAACTGTATTGCATCCAAAACAATGGAATGCAATTCTGCATTATTCGACATGCTGTATTGTAACAGATGTTTACTAAGGTCTATTGCATTAGCCTGTGGGGGTAGTCCGGCAGCCAGCTGATTGATTATATAGATATTCTGATCTTTAAGTTTTGTTACTGCATTCCATATTTCCGGTGTTACATAGATCTGCTGGCTGGTATTGTATTCAAATTCATTTTTTATTTCTGTAATAATAGAGGCATGTAAAGAGGCAGCACTTTCCCCATTTAAAGCCATTCTTCCCACAAGATTTTTTAAACCGGTACGTTCTGAAAATACCGTTAACCTTTCATATGCCTGCAGTTTTAATAGTAAAGTTTCGTTATTGATACCAGCCCTTTGTTTAATAGCTTCCTTCATTTTCATGAACTCAGCAAGCATCCAGATAATTCCAATTGCTGAAATAAAAGTTACCACTACCTGGAGGTCCTGAACATTGATTTGTAATAAATTCATACTTAAAATTAAGGCTATAAAAATAATTATACCTGCTAACAAATTCCTGTTTTCGAAAATTACTTATAAAGTCAATATTTTATTTGGGCTTACCTTTGCTTTCTATGGAAGCAACATTGAATATACCTGTAACATTTACATCCTCTGCAGCAGCTGAGATCAAAAGGCTAATTGAAACTCCCGGTTTTGATTCCTCCAAACAATTGCGTATTGGTGTAAAAGGGGGTGGATGCAGCGGTATGACCTATATACTTGATTTTGATACTGCGGGTGCGAATGATGAAAGTTTCCTGCTTGATGATATTGAATGTATCATGGATAAATCACATGCCCTTTATTTAGCAGGGATGCAGATAAACTGGGAGGGAGGATTAAACTCCCGTGGCTTTACCTTTGATAATCCGAATGCAAGCACAACCTGTGGATGTGGTACCAGTTTTGGAGTTTAAAAATTAATCACTTTTTGATACCCCATCCCAACCCCTCTGCAAAAGAGAGGGCTACATCATCCCAATCAAAAAGCCTTTTACACTGTTACTTTAATAACTACACTTTTACAGCCTTGGCGCCGGGTTTCTCTATAACAACAGGCTTAATATCTGCAGCTCCCAATGGTTTATCTTTTGCAAAATCAATCAGTACAGGTGCTCCCACAAAAATAGATGAGTAACTACCAGTTATAACACCGATAAGCATAGCAAATGCGAAACCACGTGTAACCTCACCCCCGAAAATAAACAATGCGAGTATTGTAAGGAAAACGGTTAATGAAGTCATGATAGTACGACTCAGTGTATCATTTATAGCGCGGTTAATGATCGTTTTTTTGCTTGCTCCTTTCATGTCACGTGCATATTCCCTGATCCTGTCAAAAACAATTACTGTATCATTCATGGAGAAACCTATCACAGTAAGTATGGCGGCAATAAAATGCTGATCGATCTCTAAAGGAAAAGGAACAATTTCTTTAAAGAATGAAAACACTATAAGAGTTACAAGCACATCATGTAATAATGTAATGATCGTACCTACAGAATATCTCCAGTCTTTAAAACGGATAAAAATGTAAAAGAAGATGGCAAACAAGGCAAAAATGGTTGCTTTCACAGCTCCTCTTTTAAGGTCATCTGAAATACTCGGCAATACCGTAGTATAACTTTGAATGTGGTCTTTTACAAAATCATTATAAGAAAGATTAGCAGGTAAAACCTTTTTTAATCCCTGGTATAATCTCTGCTGAACCAGGCTGTCAGCATTATCAGTTCCTTTTAAATAGGATGTGGTAATGTTCAGGTGACGTGAATCACCGACTGTTTTAATAGTAACGTTATCTCCATCAAGAGCAGATTTAAGGTCACCCCGTATGTCGTCATTATTTACAGGCTTAGCAAATTCCACTGTATAACTGCGACCTCCTTTAAATTCAACCCCTTCATGAAAACCATTGAAAAAAGCAGCAATACCCAAAATAAGAATCACAACAGAAATTATGTAAGTAACCTTTCTGAATTCAATGAATTTATAATTGGCATTTCTAAAAACCCTGCGGGAAACAGCAGTAAAATATTTTAAATGACGGTTCTTATTTGTCCAGTAATCAGTGATAAGTCTTGATACAAGGATACCACAAAAAAGAGAAAGTAAAATACCAATGATCTGGGTAGTTGCAAAACCAAGGACAGGACCTAATCCAAAATAAGCAAGAATAATTGCAGTAAGCAAAGAGGTAACGTGGGCATCCAATACAGGTGGAAGAGATCGCTGATAACCTTCTGTTACAGCCTGCTGATAAGACTTTCCTTTATTTAATTCATCTTTTATACGCTCAAATATGATAACGTTTGTATCTACAGCAAGCCCAATAGTTAAAACAAGTCCTGCAATACCCGCTGCCGTTAGTGTAAAGCCCATCGCTGCAAGCACCCCCACTGTAAACAAAAGGTTCAATATTAATGCAATGTTGGCTACCCAACCAGCAGTATTAAAATAAACCAGCATTAAAGTGAATATCACCAGGAAAGCAATGATAAATGCGGTAGCACCCCCTTTCACAGCTTGCTGGCCTAAGGTAGGTCCTACAACTTGTGAAGCAACGATCTTCGCAGGTGCATCTAATTTACCTGACTTTAAAATATTTGCCAGATCCTGTGCCTCTTCAACAGTGAAGTTTCCGCTTATTTCTGTATCACCACCTTCTATTTTACCGTTAACTTTCGGAGCTGAATAAACAATATCATCCAATGATATCGCAACATAACGCTGATCATTTTTACCGGTTAAATTAGCCCAGGCTCTTGTGCCGGTATTGGTCATCTGCATTTTTATAGATGGCCTTCCTTTTTCATCAAAACTCTGGCTTGTTTGATCTACACTTTCTCCTTCCATTGGAGCTTTATCAGACCCGGGTATCTTTTCAAGTGCATACAATTCAAAGAAGGAAAGACCTTTTGGATTCTTTTGTTCTACACCATAAACTATTTTAACTGAATTGGAAAGGGCAGAGGTAAAGACAGGGTTGTTCAAATAAGAATTTAAAAGGCCTGTGTCTTTCTTAGCAACTGTTCCGATGATAGGAGTTTCATAATAAGTACCTGTTTTCTGATCAACAGGAATCTGCATGATGCTTGCAATGATGCCTGTATTGGCAGAATCTATTTTGCCGGTAGTATCCGTAACAGTTCCTTTAAGATAGCGAGCCAGGGCTTTATCCGCCTCTGCTAATGAACTCTCAAATGCTTTGTCTTTTAAAAGTACCACACTCCAGAACTGAAGGTTGGCAGAAGATTGTAAAAATTTACGTACTCTTTCCGGTTCAGTGATACCGGCAAGCTCTACGTTAATTACTCCTTTATTTTTATCGAAATTGATATTAGGCTGTGCCACTCCGAATTTATCGATCCTTTTTAAAAGGATCTTGTAAGTCTGATCAATGGCTCCGTCTGCAATGGTTTTTAATTTGTTCTCAACTGTCTGGTCATTATCATTTGGCTTAATATCTTTTCCCGGCCCTGCAAAAACTGCAGACAGTTTACCGTCTCCATTCTGTTGTTTATAAGAAGAAGTGAATAAGCTTATGTAATCACTTTCACTATTTGCTTTTTGCTCTGTAGCTGTGCGTAAAGCTTTTATAAGAGTTAAATCCTGTGAATTATTACTCAAAGATTTAAGCAATCCTTCCAAAGCAACATCCATCGTTACGCTAATACCGCCCTGCAGATCAAGGCCAAGATTCAACTCATTTTCTTTACTTTTCTGATAAGTTGTACCTATCAAAGGATAAATTTCTTTATCCTTGGTGCTATCTAGTATGTAGCGTGTTTTTTCTTTTATTAGTGCTTCCTGCTGATCTTTTGAAAGTCCGCCTGATTGCCTTTTAACAAGCCGGGTAGCCTGGGCTTTAACTTTACCTTCATAATTACGTACTACAAGAGTGTACGATAATTCCCAAAGTGATATCAATATTAATGCAATGGTAAAAAACCAAACTAACCCTTTAAGTCTCATGTAATCTAATTATTTATACGTCAATTTTTTTAGAGTGTGCAAAGATATGGGAAAAACACCTTTAATAATATTGCTTGTTTTTTTTAAAATTTTACTCATTTTGCACCTAAATACAGGCTATGATTATGAAGGTATTACCAGTAACTGCACTACTTATTTTTGCATGTGTTTTTGCCGGATGTGGCCCCTCAAAAAAAACTTCTGGTTCAAGGGGTATTAGTTCGGCAAATGAAAATGTAGTTTCAATGAAAAATTCAAATGATGATTTCTTTACTACATTATTTAATAACCAATCTGCCCAGTTTGATAGTATACTTTTAAATAAGAAGAACTGGAATGTCCAGGTAATCTATACCCAGGTAAACAGAAATAGCCAAAATGAACCACGCCATTTTACTACCTATAGTTTTAATAAGAATGATGAATATTTTTATCCGGCATCCACGGTTAAACTTCCCATTGCCCTGCTGGCTCTGGAAAAATTAAACGAACTAAAGGAAAAAAATATTAATAAGTACACCACTATGCTTACAGAAGCATCTTACAGTGGCCAGTCACCTGTATACAATGATCCTACAACTCCTGATGGAAGGCCTACCATTGCGCATTATATCAAAAAACTTTTCATGGTAAGTGACAATGATGCAGCAAACAGGCTATATGAATTCCTGGGCCAGCAATATCTGAATAACTCATTACATAATAAAGGTTATAATGAAACCCAGATTCTTCACCGGCTGGCAATCTTTTTATCTGAAGATGAAAACAGGCATACTAATCCAGTAAGTTTCTATGATTCTGCCGGGAAGTTGTTGTATAAACAACCTATGCTTTTTAATACAACTCAGTATGATGTACGCCATGATAGTTTAGGCAAAGCTTATTATTCAAATGGAAAACTGGTGAACAAGCCTATGAATTTTTCCAAAAAGAATAAGGTCTCCCTAAACTCTTTACACCAGATGATGATAAGCGTGGTGTTTCCGTCAAAGATTAAAAAAAGCAGGCGATTTAATATTTCTGATGATGACAGGAATTTTGTTTTAAAATACATGTCTCAACTACCGGGTGAATCTGTTTTTCCTTCTTATGATACCTATGAATATTATGATGCATATGCTAAATTCATTCATTATGGATCGGAAAAAGGAACATTACCAAAGCATATCCGCATTTTCAATAAAGTAGGCAATGCTTATGGACAACTAGTTGATGTGGCTTATGTAGTGGATATGGAAAATAAGATAGAATATTTTGTGTCGGCTGCAATAACCTGTAATACTGATGAAATACTCAATGATGATAAATACGATTACAATACCATAGGTTTTCCTTTTATGAAAAATCTCGGGAAGGCATTATATGAATATGAATTAAAGAGAACAAGAAAAGTGAAACCCGACCTATCCGCATTTGTATTCCCTTATGATAAATAAAAGGATGAAGAAAGGGATATTTTTAAATAAAAAACTGAAATGGAATTATCTACTTTGCTTACACGTTTCAATGAACCAGAAACACTTAAGATGGCCAAACTCGGAAGAGAGCTTCGGGCAAAGGGTTTTGATCTAACGGACTTAAGCCTGGGCGAACCCGATTTTGATACACCTGGTCACATAAAAGAAGCAGCAAAACAGGCTATAGATGATAATTTCAGTCACTATACACCGGTAGCCGGATACCTTGATCTGAGAAATGCTGTTTGCACAAAACTAAAACGTGATAACGGTCTTGAATATACGCCGGAACAGATCATCATAAGTACGGGCGCAAAACAAAGTATTTCCAATATGGTTCTGGCAATAGTTGACAAAGAAGACGAAGTAATAATTCCCACTCCATACTGGGTAACCTACAGTGAAATAGTAAGGCTTGCCGGAGGCATTGTTAACCTGGTTAAAACCAGTTTTGAGAATGGTTATAAAATAACCCCGCATCAACTGGAAGCTGCTATTACTCCCCGTACAAAGTTGTTCATGTTCTCTTCTCCCTGTAATCCTACAGGAGCTTTTTACACCAGGGAGGAACTAGAATCCCTGGGCGAAGTATTCAGGAAACATCCTCATGTATTTATAATGAGTGATGAGATATATGAACATATTAATTATACGGGGAAGCATGAAAGTATAGCGGAAATTGATTATTTAAAGGAGCAGGTTATCATTATCAATGGCTTAAGCAAAGGGTGGGCTATGACCGGCTGGCGTCTTGGATATATTGCTGCTCCGCTGGAAGTAGCAAAAGCCTGCGATAAGATACAGGGACAATTTACGAGTGGTGCCAATGCCATTACACAAAGAGCCGCGATAGTGGCCTTAACCGGAACTATGGAACCTACTTTTGCAATGGTAAAAGAATTTAAAGCAAGAAGGAAACGAGTAATGGAATTGATGCGGGAAATTCCGGGTATTGTTGTGAATGAACCACCGGCAGCTTTTTATATTTTTCCTGAAGTGGATCATTATTTCAATAAAAAAACACCATCAGGAACTACGATAAGTAATGCAGATGATTTGTGTATGTATTTATTGAACGATGCACATGTTTCAGTTGTAACAGGCAAGGCATTTGGTGAGCCGAAATGTATCAGGATATCTTTTGCAAACAGTATGGCGAATATTGAAAAAGGATTTAAAAAGATCAAAGATGCCTTGGCAGAATTAAAATAAAAAGGATGTTGAAATATATTTTTCCTGATCAGATCTCCTTATGAAGTAATTTTTTATGTAATGCCAGCACCTGTGGTATCAGCATACTTTCTTCATCATTTATCAATATAAAATCACAAAGACTTATTTTTTTATCTTCATCCATCTGTTTTTTCATCCTGGCTTCTATCTCATCCTGGCTAAGCCCATCCCTTAGCTTTATCCTTTTAACCCTTAAGTTCAATGGAGAACTTACACCAATAACAAAATCAAGATCCTTATCTGCCTGGGATTCAAAAAGTAATGCTGCCTCCTTTATTGCATAAGATGTAGTTTGACGGGCCAGCCATTTTGCAGCATCTGCTATTGTAGGAGGATGCACAATAACATTCAGTACAGCCAGTTTTGCGGGATCATTGAAAACAACATTTGCCAAAAAAGGCTTGTTTAAATGCCCTTCGGCATAAGCCTCCGGTCCAAAATTTTCAATAATATTTTTACGAAGTGATGAATCTTCATCCATCAGTCTTTTCGCTTCCACATCTGCATAATATACCGGTATACCTAACACTTCGAATAAACGGGCAACCGTTGTTTTGCCGCTGCCCATACCACCGGTTAGGCCTATACGAAGCATACATAAGTATTTACTATGTACAAATGGCTTTATTTATAAGATGATGCAAAACGGGAAAATTATTTCAGTATCCTATTTTTTTACCTCAGCGGTAACAGCAGGTTTATTCACATTAGCTGTCCATTCCATACTGATCGCCTTGCGTTCAATTTTTATATAACTGCCCGGACTGGTTTCAAGCATCAGTGTATCATCATCATTTATTTTGTTCACTGTGCCGTGTATTCCTGCTATGCTTACAATTTTATCCCCTTTCTGAAGATCGTTGATGAATTTGGTTTGTTGTTTTGCTTTTTTTGCCTGCGGCCGGATCATGAACATCCAGAATACAAGGATCATCAAACCCATCATAATAAATGTACTCGTACTGCTTCCTTTTCCCTGCGGATCCATCATAAGGAACATTGTTAATAATTGCATAGCTGTTTTTTTATTTTGGCTGTATCTCAGCCGATTTATTAAATTGCTTTTTTAGGTAATACTTTTCCTTTTAAAATAAGTTCAGGAAAAGAAGGGGATGCATTTGATGTTACAGTTACTGTTTTTAAAGCTTCACCCGGCCTTTTATCGCTGTCAAATTTAGCTTTTATATATCCTGTTTCGCCCGGCCTGATCGGTTGTTCCGGCTTTTCAGGAACAGTGCAACCACAGCTTGCTGCCACATTGGTTACTACCAATGGTACCGAACCGGTATTTTTAAACCGAAAATTAAATTCCACTATTTCTCCTTCGGTTACCTGCCCGAAATCATAAGAACTATCAATGATCTGAACAGATGTAAGAGCTGTTTCTGAAGATTTCTCATTTATCACATTTGCCTTTTTTTCTTTATTTTCTTCCTTGCAGCCTGTTAAGAAAATAACGAGAAATGATGTAAGAATGAATATTCTTAGCATATTACTTTTATTCAAAGATATCATAAGGTGCTGTTTTTATAATTACGCTTTTCTATTTTGTCTTCTGCAGTAAGTTCTTTGTGAATATTATCCAGCAAACCATTTACAAATTGCCCGCTCTGGGGTGTGCTGTAACCTTTTGCCAGGTCTATATATTCGTTTATGGTAACTTTTGTTGGTATGGTATCAAAATATAAAAATTCACAAACACCCATTTGCAGGATGATCATATCAAGTGCTGCAATACGATCGGCATCCCAGTTTTTTAACTTGGGTTTTATCATCTCTATTGTTACAGGAGCTTTGTCCAGTACTGTTGCCAGTAAGGTTTTTGCAAAATCCCATTTATCCTTACTCAATATATCTGTGAAATTCTGTTGAGCCGGTTTATTAAAATGATTGAGCACCAACGCCTGCATCATTTCCGCATCATCATCCCAGTTTATAAAATTTTCTTCAATATGGCTTATAAAATTTTCTTCCGGAAGCATTAGGTCTGTAAAGATAAATTCCAGGATTTTCTTTTCTCCTTTTTTATCCCGTCCTGCAACTTCTATATATTCTGCATAATCGGAAGACTTTGAGAGTGCTGTATATGTACTCTTCAAAAGGTCTGTATCAATGATATGCTTTAGGTTAAAATGTGATACTGTGGATTTAAAACCCGGGTCTTCCACAATTTTCCAAAGCAATTCATTTCCGGCGATCTTGGTATTTATTGAAAGATCACCTGCGGAAGGCAGATGCTTACCTGCCTTTTTAATTGCATCTGTTTCAGAATACCTGGCTACCTCTGTAATAAAGTAAATAAGATAGGCAAACAATTGCCTGCTCTGTTCTATTTTACGTGTTAATATGGTTATGGGTTCTCCGGGTTTTGCATCAGCACTTATACTATCCATTGCATACAATGTCTGCATCACTTTTACCCTGATGTTTCTTCTGCTGATCATTAATTAAGAACTTTTAAATAAGGGGGCAAATTTAAGGGTTAATTAGTGATGATATCAATTTTTGAAGATAATAGTATATGTAAAATTGTCTTGCAATCTTCTGTAAAGTCCTGACAAGTGGGGTAAATTAGCTGACAACAATTCTTAATAACTCTTTGGTATAATATTAGACTACATTTGCATTCCTAAAAAGGGAAATTTTTTTTAAAACAAATAAAATAGAATTATGGCAAAAAAGTTAAACGTTACTCCCATTCATGACAGGGTAATAGTGCAACCTGCCGCGGCTGAAGAAAAAACTGCCGGCGGAATTATCATTCCTGATACAGCAAAAGAGAAACCACAGCGTGGAACCGTTTTAGCTGCCGGCCCGGGTAAAAAAGATGAACCTGTTACTGTAAAAGCAGGCGATTCAATTTTATACAGCAAATATGGTGGAACAGAAATAACAATTGATGGTAAAGAATACCTTATCATGCGTGAAAGTGATATTCTTGCAATCATCTAAAAATGAAAATATCCAAATGGCTTACTGTAAAGTAAACATAGAGCTGTTATATTTTTTTAATTTTCAAATTTTCAAATTAATATATTATGTCTAAAATGATCTTATTCGATATCGAAGCAAGAAATAAAATGAAAAAAGGGGTGGATACGCTTGCTAATGCAGTTAAGGTAACGCTTGGCCCAAAAGGCCGTAATGTGGTGATTGAAAAGAAATTTGGTGCACCACAGGTTACTAAAGATGGTGTAACAGTTGCAAAAGAAATAGAACTGGAAGATCCCATTGAAAATATGGGTGCACAGATGGTTAAAGAAGTAGCTTCAAAAACAGCTGATATTGCAGGAGACGGAACTACCACTGCAACAGTACTTGCACAAAGTATTATCAGTGAAGGTTTGAAAATGGTTGCAGCAGGAGCAAATCCTATGGACCTGAAACGCGGAATTGATAAAGCAGTTAGCCTTGTAGTAGCCAGTTTAAAAGAGCAGAGCCAAACCGTAGGAAATGACAGCAAAAAAATTCAGCAGGTAGCTACTATCTCTGCAAACAATGATGAAACAATTGGAAAACTTATCGCTGAGGCCTTTGCTAAAGTTGGTAAAGAAGGTGTTATCACTGTTGAAGAAGCAAAAGGAACAGATACTACAGTTGATATAGTTGAAGGAATGCAATTCGATCGTGGATATATCAGTCCGTATTTTGTTACAAACAGTGAAAAAATGCAGGTGGAATTACAGAATCCATACATTCTTATTTATGATAAGAAGATCTCTGCTATGAAAGACATCCTGCATATATTGGAGAAAGTAGCTCAAAGCAGCAGGCCTCTTTTAATAATTGCTGAAGATCTGGAAGGTGAAGCATTAGCTACATTAGTGGTAAATAAATTGCGGGGCACTATTAAAGTGGCTGCTGTTAAAGCACCTGGCTTTGGCGACAGAAGGAAAGAGATGCTTACCGATATTGGGATCTTAACGGCAGGTACTGTTGTGAGTGAAGAACAAGGTTTTAAACTGGAGAATGCAGACCTTACTTATCTTGGCCAGGCATCTTCAGTGATGATTGACAAGGACAATACAACAATTGTTGGTGGTAAAGGGGAAAAGAAAATGATCATTGAACGTGTTAACCAGATAAAAGCACAGGTTGAGAACACAACATCTGATTATGATAAAGAAAAATTACAGGAACGCCTTGCTAAGCTGGCAGGAGGTGTTGCAGTTCTTTATGTTGGAGCTGCTACTGAAGTGGAAATGAAAGAGAAGAAAGACCGTGTGGATGATGCATTACATGCAACTCGTGCTGCAGTTGAAGAAGGCATAGTTCCGGGTGGTGGAGTTGCTTATATACGTGCTGTTGCAAGCCTTGATCCTAAAGTAAAAGGTCAGATAGCAGATGAGCAAACAGGTATGGCAATTGTTCGCCGTGCCTTGGAAGAGCCTATCCGTGTTCTTACACAGAATGCAGGAATTGATGGTTCTATTGTTATTCAGAAGATCAGGGAAGGTAAAGCTGATTATGGTTTCAATGCAAGAACGGAAGTTTATGAAAATCTTTTTAAAGCAGGTGTAATTGATCCTACCAAGGTGAGCAGGGTAGCATTGGAAAATGCTGCTTCCATCGCGGGTATGTTACTAACAACTGAATGTGTTATTGCTGATAAACCTAAAAAGGAAGAAGCCCATATGCATGGCGGTGGCGGTGCTCCTGACATGGGTGGTATGGGATATTAATAGAAATATAAAAAAGCCCCCGTTTCAAAAAAACGGGGGCTTTTTTAATAGAAACATTTCATACTAATTGTAAAGAGTAGGATGCTTACAGGTATTCCAGTAATCAATAATTGACCTGGCAACATTATTCATTGATTGCAGATTAGTTGGTTTCTGAAAATAACCCTGTATGCTCAAACTGTAAGCTTCATTTACTATATAAACAGAAGCTGATGTAGAAAGAAATACGAAGGGGATACTTTTACGGAATAGTACAGAGTCCTCATTGATTTTTTTCTTAAATTCCAGGCCATTCATCAGGGGCATATTCACATCGCTTATAATTAAAAAGGTATCCTTCTTAGTTTCTCTCAGGTAAACAAGTGCTTCAGTTGGATTCTGGAAACAAATAAATTCATTTTTAATTCCTATAGCCGTTAATGCCATAGTCAAAAGTTCAGTATCCTCTTTATCGTCTTCAACTATAAGAATCGGACTGTTTAACATATAAAATTGTTTTGATCAACAAAATACTTATTAGCGTTCTAATTAACAACATAGATATGTCATATTGATTGAAATAATGGAACTATTTAGCTAGCTTTTGTAATTCTTCAAACAAAATTCTTTCTTTCTCAGATAAATTCACCGGTGTCTTTATAGTATAGGTAATAAACAAGTCACCATATTGACCTTCGGATTTATATAAGGGAAATCCTTTTCCTTTTATCCTGGAACGTGTATTGTTTTGGGTTTCCGGTTTTACTTTTAATTTTAATTTACCATGTAAAGTGTCAACAGTTATATCTCCACCTAAAATTGCGGTATATAGGTCCAGCTCATAATTAAAATGAAGATCACTTCCCGTTCTTTTAAAAGAGGAGTTATTGATCAACTGGAATGTAATGTAAAGATCCCCCTGGGTACCACCATTTGTGCCGGGGGCACCGTATCCACTTAATTTGATAACCTGTCCATCTTCCATTCCGGCAGGAATTGTAAGGCGTACATTTTTGCCATTAACCGTTATTGTTTGCTGATGAGTTTTAAATACATCTGTGAGGTTTAGTTGCAGGGATGCATTCAGATCCTGTCCGCGGTATTTGGCCTGGGTGCGCCTTCCCCCGTTTCCAAACATAGAAGAAAAAAAATCAGAAAAGCCCTCATCTCCCCCGTGAAACTGTCCTCCGAAACCGCCACCAAAATCCTGTTGACCACCTCTTCCGGCTTGTTCAAACTTATCGCTATGCTGCCAGTCTTTTCCGTATTTATCATATTTCTTCCGGTTCTCGGGATCACTCAAAACTTCATTTGCTTCATTGATCTCCTGGAACTTTTTATTTGCATTGCTTTCTTTATTTGTATCCGGATGATACTGCCTTGCCAGTTTTCTATAAGCCTTTTTAATATCATCAGCAGATGCATTTTTTGAAATGCCGAGTATCTTATAATAATCAATAAATTCCATAATTATTTCTATGAATTAATATAAATGAAACCAATCATATAAAGCTCTTCAATATCTTATAAAAAGCCCGGCACAATTATAATATCATAGGGTAATTGTTGTTTTACCGCCAAATATCCGATTGATAGAATCTTTTATTTTTAAGGTGTCTGAGAGGGGAGAAGTGAACGGCATTGTGAGGCGGTACACTGTTGAATCCGATTGATCTAAAATTAATTTATGGCCAAAGCTTGTAAGTTTTATTAAAGCTTTATCTGCTTCTTCTTTACTGGAATATTCTTTAATGACAAGTTTAAAAGTTGAGCTGTCTGCATCAATTAAAGGAGAAGGTGCAGGAGTAATTAAAGGTTGGCTCACTGTATCTTTCTTAATTACCGAGGTATCAGCATTCACTGCTACCGCGGTAGTGTTATCTTTTTTATTTAGAAAGTAAATCAAGGCTGCAGCAACCGCCAGTAAAAATATAAGCGCAATCAGCAACATACCCGCTTTATTATTATTTTGTTTTCTTACCGGGGTTGAAAAAATTATTTCTTCCTCATCTTTTTCTTTAATTAAGGCAGGTGCGGCCTGTAAACGCGCATTCACAGAATTACCCTGGATAAATTCATACTGGCCATTCTGACTTTTTAATAAAGTACCCAGTCCCTCAATAGGAAATGGTTTTCCTATATTAAGATATTCTCTTCCCAGAATTGTGTAAGACTCAAGGTCGGACGTAGCAAGTGGTTTTATTTTTCTTGTTTGCTGTATTATGAACTGGATCAGGGATTCATCCTGTACAGCCTTTGTATCATATTCAAATGAAATGGCATTATCAGGCATTATACCATCTTTATCACTTTCCGCAGGCATGGAAACATTAGATGATAAAATGAAACTACCAATATCCTGAAGAGTTACTTTTTTATTATTATATAGATGTTGAACGATGAGTTGTTCTATTTTCATAGCAAAATTTGAATGTCACAATCACACAAGATATTGATAAAATTACAAAGGGTTGGCCGATTTGCATTAATTTTGTTATATGCTTTCAGAAAAAGAAAATAATTTTATTTTATACTGGGAAGGTGTGAGAATGAGGGAAAGCAGTTTTACCAGAAAGCTCTATGGGGGCCTGCCTATGGCTATTGTTTTTGGATTACCGATCATACTCTTTATTTTAGTGGTATACCTGTTTTTTCCTGATTGGTATATGAAGATTTCAAATACCAAATCAGGCTCATTTATTGTAATAATAATTGCCGTATTGATTGCCATATTTTTCTTTTCCTATTTCCGGATGCATTTTAAATGGGAGATGAATGAGCAACTGTATCTTGAATTAAAAAGCCGGCGTTCCCGGTCTCTGGAAATCTAAACTTCCCTTACCTTAATTTTAAACTATGAAAACAATATTTATTTTTTTATTTTTTACTTCAGCTGTTTTCTCATCGTGCAAAAAAAATGAAACATTAAATTGTGCATATACAGCACCTTCCAATGTGGCATCTTCCTCCGAGATAAGTTATCTGCAGAATTATATAACAACAAACAGCATAATTGCCACACAGCATGAAAGCGGTGTTTTTTATACAGTTACAAAAACTGGTACGGGATCCTATCCAACTATCTGCTCCAACATCACTGTAAAGTATGTAGGCAGTATATTAGGGGGAAATGTTTTTGACTCTAATACATCAGTAACAGGAGTGAAATTTGACCTTGGAAATTTAATTGTTGGTTGGCAAAGGGTTTTGCCCATATTAAGAACAGGAGGTAACATTACATTATATATTCCACCATCATTGGGTTATGGGTCATCTGTAATAAAAGACAGCAACGGCAATGTTATTATCCCGGCAGGATCGTATCTTAAATTTGATATTGAATTGTTGGATGTACAATAATCTTTAGAGTTCCCTTTATTATGCTGAATAATTAAAAATTTTATTTTGAGTCACGAAGCCATTTCTGTTTTCGATATGTTTAAAATAGGAGTGGGCCCCAGCAGCAGTCATACTTTAGGCCCCTGGCGCGCTGCACAATTATTTACAAAAAATTTGGAAGAAAAAAATGTGCTGCATGATGTATGCAGGATTGAAGTACTGTTATACGGATCATTAGCCAAAACTGGTGTGGGGCATGGTACTGATATTGCCGTTCAACTGGGACTTAGCGGATACGATCCCGTGGTTTTTGCAGTGGATATGATAACACCCCGTATAGCAGATATTAAAGCAATGAATAAGCTTTTATTGGGTGGAAAACATGAGATAGAATTTAGCCCCGTAGATGATATTGAATTTCTTTACAGTGAATCACTGCCATATCATCCTAATGCACTTACATTTTTAGTTGAGTTAAGAAATGGTGATAAATTTTCTGAAACCTATTACTCTGTGGGTGGAGGTTTTGTACACCAGGAAGGTATAAAAGTTTCTAATAATGCAGCCGTTGAACTTCCTTTTCCTATTGATACATCTGATGAATTACTACACTGGTGCAGGAAGACAGGACTTAACATTTCTGAAGTGGTAATGGAAAATGAATTAGCCTGGAGGCCCTCTGAAGAAACAAAGACAGGTTTATTAAATATCTGGAGAGTAATGCAGGAATGTATGTTCAGAGGCTGCCAGACTGAAGGATATTTACCGGGAGGTTTGCAGGTAAAAAGACGTGCTGCAGTGTTGAATAAAAAACTTTTAAAGGATAAAACCTGGACGGATTATAATAGCTGGACAGATCATATTAAAAGTGGGGGAAGTCAGTTCAATTATATTTTAGATTGGGTTAGTTGTTTTGCACTGGCGGTAAATGAAGAGAATGCATCCTTTGGGCGTGTGGTAACTGCGCCTACTAACGGTGCCGCAGGGGTGATACCTGCTGTTCTTCAATACTACATTTTATTTGGCGGGGGAGAAAAAGAAGAGAAGATCATACAATTCTTACTGACAGCTGCAGAGGTTGGAAGTATTTTTAAAAAAGGAGCTACCATTTCTGCGGCTATGGGCGGATGCCAGGCAGAGATAGGTGTAAGCAGCGCTATGGCTGCAGCTGCATTAACCGAATGCATGGGTGGTACACAACGGCAGGCGTTAATGGCTGCAGAAATTGCTATGGAACATCATCTCGGAATGACATGTGATCCTATAGGTGGATTGGTTCAGATCCCTTGTATAGAACGCAATACCATGGGCGCAATCAAGGCCATTACAGCAAGCCAGCTTGCCATGCAGAGTACACCGGATTTTGCAAAAGTTACACTGGATGGAGTAATAAAAACAATGTGGGATACAGCTCTGGATATGAACAGCAAATATAAAGAGACCAGCGATGGTGGTTTAGCCGTTAATGTGCCGATCAGTTTAAGTGAATGTTAGGTTGGAAAAGAATTAAGTTAAACTGATTAATGTCTCCAGATACAAATTTAAAATTCAAAATTACTACTGTCCGGTAAAAATTATACTCTTTCTTTAAAACACAATACCAGAGCCCTTTAAAAAGAAATTTATTTTAGGATAGGTTCTATTTCATTCCACTTTTGTCTTGATACAAATCGACGCAGGAGATTCAGCGATAAATTTAAATAACAGAATAAGCTAAAAGTGGAGCAAAAAATCAAGGCTGCATAAAAAATCCTAAAAATTGAAGCTGCAGGCTAAAGAAAAACAAGTTCCATCTTCATATAAAAACCAAGCCAGGTGCGACTTACCGACTAAAAATATAACTCAACTGTAGTAACATCTGTTTTTCTTCTTAACGCCTTCCGCTTCAATTTTCTTAACGGATTTTATATGAGGCCGAATGAACAGCATTTTAACCGGACAGTAGTGATTCAAAATTTAAAATTTAAAATCCCTTTCTAAATCCCATACTTCCTTTTAATATCTCTATCGCTTTCTCTTTCTTTAATGGTATCTCTTTTATCAAAATTCTTCTTTCCTTTTCCCAAACCTATTTCCATTTTAAAGAAACCTTTTTCAGATAAAAATATTTTTAAAGGAATAATAGAATATCCTTTTTCCCGGATCTTGCCTTCCAATTTTTTTAATTCTTTTTTATTTAATAACAATTTCCTTTCCTGCAAAGGTTCGTGATTGCTATAAGTGCCAAAAGAATATTCTGAAATGTGCAGGCTCTTTACATATAATTCCCCTTTATCAAATATGCAGTAACTATCATTAAAACTGGCCTTACCTGCACGCAATGATTTTATTTCAGTCCCAGCCAGTACGAGTCCTGCTATATATTTATCCTCAATATAATATTCATAATATGCTTTTTTGTTACTGAGTTCCAAGGTTATTTTTTTATTCAGAAAAATAGTTGAGCAGAACGATCACATTTAGGAATGATTGCTTTTTGCAGGGGATTAATAGAAAGGTTTACTTAGCTTTTAAACAGTACCAGCAATGTTCCTAACTTTTCTTTCAGTTCTTTTCTATGAACAATAAAGTCAAGAAAACCATGTTCCAATAAAAATTCACTGCGTTGAAAACCTTCAGGAAGATCACGTTTGATGGTTTCTTTAATTACACGCGGACCAGCAAAACCAATCAAAGCCTCCGGTTCACCACAAATAATATCTCCCAGCATTGCAAAGGAAGCTGTAGTTCCACCAAATGTTGGGTCTGTGCACAAAGAAATATAAGGAATCTTTGCCTCGCTCAATTGAGTGAGCTTTCCGGAAGTTTTTGCCAGCTGCATTAAGGAAAATGCACTTTCCATCATCCGGGCCCCACCACTTTTATTTATTATCATAAAAGGCACTTTATGCTCAATACAATAATCACAGGCCCGGCTTATTTTTTCGCCCATAACACTACCCAAACTTCCTCCAATAAATTCAAAATCCATACAGGCTACAACCAGGTCATGTGTATTAATTTTACCATGTGCAACAGTTATTGAATCGTGTATATCTGTTTTTGCATAAGTATCTTCCAACCTTTTTTTATAAGGCTTAAGGTCTACAAAGCCCAAAAAATCTTTTGATTTTATATTGGCAAACAATTCTTCGTATTCGTTTTCATCAAATAAAATTTCAAAATATTCCTCACTCCCTATTCTATGATGAAAATCACACTTTGGACAGATAAAAAGATTTTCTGATAATTCCGAAATGGTACAGGTATACCTGCACCGTGGGCACTTGGCCCATAAGCCTTCCGGTGCATCTTTTTTATCTTTAGTGGAAGTAAGGATGCCTTTTTTTATACGTTTGAACCAGCTTTTCTTTGTCTCTTCTGAAGTTCCTTCCTCCCCCGCAAGATTGGCATCAAAATCTTCTTCTTGTCTCATCCTGTTATGTTATAAGTTGTAAGATAAAAATTATATGTTCAGCGGGAATTATTTGGTTCAAACTAAACACTAAACTTCTAAACTAAACACTAAACTTTTAAACGCTAAACTATTTCTAAGCAATAGTAATGCTCTTGTCTAAATATACATCCTGTATGGTATTCAGCAATTCAATTCCATCTTTCATAGATTTTTGAAATGCTTTTCTTCCACTAATCAATCCCATTCCACCGGCACGTTTATTAATTACGGCAGTTGTAACAGCTTCTGCCATATCTGTTGCACCTTTACTTTCTCCACCACTGTTTATTAAACCTACCCGGCCATTGTAACAATTCAATACCTGGTAACGGGTTAAGTCTATCGGGTGATCACTTGTTAATTTTTCATAAACATCTTTATGCGTTTTGCCATGCTTGGTAGCATTGTATCCACCATTATTAGTAGGCAATTTTTGCTTGATGATGTCTGCCTGTAAAGTTACTCCCAGATAATTGGCCTGCCCGGTAAGGTCTGCAGAAGCGTGATAATCCACTCCATCAACCTTAAAAGCATTATTCCTGGTATAACACCACAAAACAGTGGCCATTCCTAACTCATGAGCCAACTGAAATGAATTGGCTACTTCCTGTAACTGGCGCGTACTTGCGTCGCTTCCCCAGTAGATGGTAGCACCCACAGCAACAGCACCCATATTCCAGGCATCTTTAACCTGGCCAAACATCACCTGGTCAAATTTATTCGGATAACTCAGAAATTCATTGTGGTTGATTTTAACCATCAGTGGAATCTTATGAGCATACTTGCGACTTACAATTCCCAGTCCTCCATATGTGGATGCTACAGCATTACAACCGCCTTCATAGGCGAGTTTCACTATATTTTCGGGATCAAAATAAACGGGATTTGGTGCAAAGGATGCGCCTGCACTATGTTCTATCCCCTGGTCTACGGGTAAAATAGAAACATAACCTGTATTTCCCAGTCTGCCATGTGACAACAGGGCCTGTATACTTCTTAATGTCTGGTTGCTGCGGTTGCTGTTAACCCAACTTTCATTTACGTGTTCCGGACCAGGCAAATGGATCAATTCTTTAAGAATTGTTTTACACTGGTGATTTAACAGACTGTCGGCATCTTTACCTAACAATTCTGCAATTTTGCTTGCGGCCATAAAATTTCATGTTTTTACAAAAATAAGAAAGTGGAGCCTTACATTAAACATTATAAACTCCGATTTGCTTATGAAGATTTGAAAAATATTCAGTTGCTTTTAATAATCGGCTGCCATACCAGCTGAACATTTCCCCATCTGTAAGTACAATCTTTGTGTGAGGGAGTAGTTTTTGTAAGGTGATTTGGTGCTTAACGCTAAATGGATAAGGCTCAGAAGAAAGCATAATAATTTCGCATCCACAGTTTTTAAGATCTGAAAATGTAATTACAGGATATCTTTTATGTGACGCAAATACATTAATAAATCCTGCATGTATTAGCATGTCATTTATAAATGTATCTCCACCGGCTGCCATATATGGTTCTTTCCATATCAAATAGGCAACAGAAATTTTTCCGGAATGAAAGCTTTTAAAATTTTCTTTTATTAATTTAATCAATATATCCGCTTCAGCATATTTATGAGTAAGCTTACCAATATCACTGATCATCTGATAAGCATCTTCCAGTGTACTGATATCTGTTAGCCATACATGATGTTCTGACAGAGCCTCAATTTCTTCTTTTACATTTTCTTCTTTATTTGCAATTATAAGATCAGGTTGTAAAGCAATTATCTTTTCAATGGAAAGATTTTTTGTTCCTCCTATTTTTAATTTTTTTTTATACCAGTCTGCGGGATGAATACAAAATTTTGTGATTGCGATCGTTTCTTGCTCCAAACCAAGGTAATGCAGTAATTCAGTTTGTGACGGAACAAGGGAAACTATCCGTGTGGGTCTTTTAGAAAGATTGGGAGAATTTAATAACATTCTGTAAAAGTAAACATCTGATTTTAAGTAGGAGAGTGATTTAAAAGTTGAATAAGTTATTTAGGATATAAAAAAACTTCCATGATAAGATCATGGAAGTGAACCCAAACAATTTGTTGGGTTAAAAGTTTTACTATTCTTTGGAGGATAGTAAATGAATTACCGGTTTCAGAACGATTTTTTTTAAATCTGCATTTTAAGCAGACACAGGATAATAGATAACGGGCATTTCATGCTTTTCAGCAAATTGGATATTGGTCTTCAGGATTTTCTTGAATCTGTGTTAATTGATTCAGGATATTGGGTGGTTTTCTTACTCTTTTCAGAGTGTCAGGATATTGGTTTAGTTGGGGTCTTTCGCGCCTGTTGTTTTTATTCGTTAAGGCAAGATATTTGGATAGTGGTGATTGCTTATCGCTTATCAACAATACAAAGATGCAATAGTTTTTAAGGCGATACAAGAGCATTTATGCTCTATTATTGGCATGATGTATTTACAATCTCTATAGTAAAAATGCTGTTAATTATATGTATTATAAGCGCATAATTACATTCGTATATCTACGTAAATAAAAAAACTTCCACTAAAAAGCTTTCGCATTAGTGGAAGTCAATTTTTTACTAATCCGCTCAAGCGGATCTTAGCTCAGGAAATGTTTTACTTCTGAGGGGGTTGCCTCTATAGTAATAAATAGGTTTCCTGGTTTCAGTGTTGCCGGTTTTTCGCCATAATCGCTGTTTTAGCAGCATAGGCTTTAGGATAGTTGAACAACGCTGGTCAGTTTTCTTTGGTTAAGATTCCGGTTTGCCATCATCGCTTTTTACGGCATAGGCGGGGTATTGGTTTTTTGTTTTTGCCATCGTCGCTTTTTACAGCATAGGCAGGATATTGGTTTTCTGGTTTTTGCCATCGTCGCTTTTTACAGCATAGGCGGGATATTGGGTTTTAGTTTTTGCCATCATCGCTTTTAACAGCATAGGCAGGATATTGGTTTTTTGATCTTTCTGCCATTATCGCTTTTTAAAGCATAGGCAGGATAGTGGATTTTAACTTCGATTTTTTCTAGTTTTCAATAGGACTTATCTTTTTACCATAATTGCTTTTTTTAGAAACAATGTTTGGTTTATCAATGAGCTTTAAAAAGAAGTTGACTGATACTGGATTTGGTCTTTTGAGTTGGATATTGGATACTCATTTTGGTTAATCTGGATCTTTGGATAATGATTGATATTTAATTCCTATCAATCAACTTCTAACACAAAGATGCATTGATAAAACATGTATAACAAGAGCGATATTGCTCTTTTATCAGGGTGGAGTATTTACAGACGGGTACGTGGTAGCACTTCTTAACCAATGGTACACCTACGCGAAAACAGCACGTATTATTACGTTATTTAAAGAATATATTTCTTAACATTTTATAATAATGATGCATACAAAAGGTAGTACCAGCTTGTATTAGAGGCAGTAGTAATTTAACGTTATGTCTATTTAGAGAGACTTTGAATTATGTCATATTTTGTAACGATATAATATGACCCGCTTTCATCCCGGCTTAAAACAGCCCCATTATCTTTATTAATAAATGAGCTCAATCGTTCAACGGGTGTATCAAAAGCAACTTCCGGGTAAGGTTTTTCAATAACGGTGCTGATCAGGTGATCTTTTACTTCCGGGTTTGTAAGGATATGATTGAATAATCCATTTGCCGAAATAGCACCTGCATTGCTATCAGAGGCAAATACAGGAATATTTTCTATATCGAATTTTTTCATCAGTTCTATTGCTTCAATTACAGTTTGATCTGGTGAAACAGATATTAATTTTTGATTGCCTCTTCCCGATACCAGGTCTTTAAACGTTTTCACATCCAGAAATCCCCGCTCCATCATCCACTCATCATTATAAACTTTACCTACATAGCGACTTCCATGATCATGAAATATACATACAACTACATCTCCTTTTTTTAAAGAACCTTTCAGCTGAAGCAAGCCCTGTAAACAGCTGCCTGCGCTGTAGCCGCAAAACATGCCTTCTTCTTTTGCAATACGGCGTGCCATTACAGCTCCCTCTTTATCTGTAACTTTTGTAAATTCATCTATCACACTCATATCATAATTGGCAGGAATAAAATCTTCCCCGAATCCTTCACTTATATAAGGGTATACTTCTTTTTGATCCAGTTCGCCTGTATCAAAATATTTTTTTAATAAAGAACCATAGCTGTCAATAGCCCAGATCTTTATATCAGGATTTTTTTCTTTTAAATATTTTCCGGCTCCCACAATGGTGCCACCTGTACCTGTTGCTACCACCAGGTGTGTAACTTTTCCTTCTGTTTGTTCCCATATTTCCGGGCCGGTCTGCTCATAATGTGCCAGCCTGTTGGCAAGATTATCATATTGGTTCACATACCACGAATTTGGCACTTCTGTAGCCAGCCTTTTTGATACAGAATAATATGATCTTGGATCTTCCGGTTCTACATTAGTAGGACAAACAATAACTTCTGCTCCCACAGCTTTAAGGATATCTGCCTTTTCTTTTGATTGCTTATCAGTGGTAGTGAAAATACATTTATACCCTTTCACACAGGCCGCCAGCGCAAGGCCCATTCCGGTATTTCCGCTCGTGCCTTCTATTATGGTTCCACCGGGTTTTATTTTACCTTCTTTTTCTGCTACTTCCAGCATTTTTACAGCCATCCTGTCTTTAATTGAATTACCAGGATTGAAGTATTCAACTTTTGCCAACACGGTACAGGGCAGGTCTTTTGTGATCTTATTTAATTTTATCAGGGGAGTATTTCCTATAGTTTCTAAAATGCTATTCAGCCACATATTTATTTTTTATGCAAATGTAATCATGTTTACCTGCAGGGTAAAGCGTAGAGAAGGTTAAAATTTATTGTTTTGAAAGTAACTGCAATGCCTTTATTACACCTTCATCTTCTTTATTAAATACCATGTAAAAACCTTCATGTCTCCACATTTGCCTGGCAACAGAAAGTTTCAGGCTTTTTATTAAGAAAGCTTTTTCATCAGATCTTAAATACTTCAGATCTATCGAATCTTTAAGGGCCATTTTTTCAAAATATTTCCAGCCTTCTTCATTCAAAGTAAATGAACCCGCAAAATCAGCAGGTGTTTTATATATACTCAGGGATGCTTTATTGTCTGTGACATACCTGTAGCCAAAATTATTTATAAGTCCTTTCGAATACACTTTACCGGTAGTTTTACCAAATTTTGCTGTATCTGATGCGGTAAAAATATCGGGTGTAATTCCTATTCCTTCATATACCATCTTACCTAAACGGGTTTTAAATTTTTTTCCTGTTAGTATCAGGCTGTCGGGTTGTAAACTGTCGCGGGATGTATATCTTTTAGACATATCATAGTAATCTTTGTTTCCAGCACTGTAGGAGCGTTGAATACTTCTGCCCAAAGGAGTATAATATCTGGAAACCGTTAGTCTCACAGCACTTTTGTCGCTTAAATTAAATTGTTCCTGTACCAGGCCTTTACCAAAAGTGCGTCTACCCACTACAGTTGCTCTATCCCAATCTTGTAAAGCACCGATCAAAATTTCACTGGCACTTGCACTTCCTTCGTCGGCAAGTATAACCAGGGGGCCTTTTTCAAACTGGCCTTGCCGGCGGCTTCTGTATTCTTTTCTTGGAAAATGTTTTCCTTCTGTATAAGTGATCAGCCTGTCACCTTCCAGGAATTCGTCAGCAATTTCCACTGCTTCATCCAGTACACCTCCACCATTTCCGCGCAGATCAACTATAAGTTTTTTCAACCCGGCTTTTTTAAGTTTCTCCAGGCTCTGCATGAACTCCTTGTAAGTCTGTTGTGAAAACTTATTGATCCTTATGTAGCCGATCGTACTATCAGCCATGTATGCTGCATCGATACTTGTTACCGGTATCAGTCCCCTGGAAACAACAATATTTATTTTTTTCCTTTCCCTGAGTATTGTTATTTTTAAAGCACTGCCTTTATTGCCTTTAAGGATGTTCCTTATGTCATCGCCATCCATTTTTTTTCCAGCAATTGCTGTATTACCTGCTTCAAGAAATTTATCACCTACTTGCAATCCGGCCTTAAAACCTGGTCCGTCTTTTAATACATTAATAACATGCAGCGTATCATCAAACAAATTGAATTCTATTCCGATACCATAAAAAGAACCAGCGATCTCTTCATTTGCCTTTTCCACTGATTTTGCCGGAATATAATGCGAATGTGGATCCAGCTTCGCCAGGATGGCACTGATTGCTGTATCGGCCAGAGCATCAGTTTCAACATCATCCACATATTTAGCCCGGATGAGATCAAGTATTTCCTGAACCGGTTTACTGCGTTCCCTGTAAAAAAAGCTTTTTGCCGGCATGGCACTATGCATTTTATAACCAAGGTACATACCCACTACCATTGATAAACTCAAAAACACGGGTATCCAGATCTGTAATTTTCTTTTATGCATAAATGGAAAAACATTTTCAATGAATCAGTGGTCATGAAATTCCGGTGAAGGTAATTTTTTGTTGTTAACTGCTGATTTTTAAAGCTGTTTGAACTGAATGTTTTACCTTGATGCAGAATTAAACTCAGCAGATGGGTGTAAAATTAATAGCAGACAGCGGCTCCACAAAAACTGAATGGTGTTTACTGGGCAAAGGCACTTCCAAAAAAGTGATAACCCAGGGATTAAGCCCTTATTTTCTTAACGGAGAACAGATAGTAGCCATTCTTTTAAAAGAATTGTCACCTGTTTTGCTTTCTTCTCAACCGGATGAAATATTTTTTTATGGTACCGGCTGCAATAGTCCTCAAAATGCAAAAATGGTCTCAAAGGCTGTTAATACCGTTTTTAAGAAAAGCAAAGTTTATGTAGATCACGATTTGATGGGAGCTGCTAAAGCGCTGTGCGGTCATGAAAAAGGAGTAGCGTGCATATTAGGAACTGGTTCCAATTCCTGTTATTACAATGGAAAAAAGATAGTAAAAAATAGTCCGGGCCTGGGATACGTACTGGGCGATGAAGGAAGTGGTGCCTATCTGGGTAAAAAAGTTATCCAGTATTTTTTATACAATACTTTTGAACCTGACCTGATGGACAGATTTCATGCTAAATACAATACAACAGCATCTGAAATTTTAAATGAAGTATATAAAAAACCTTTACCCAACAGGTATTTATCTGGTTTTGTACCATTCCTTGTTGAAAACCGGGGACATTTTATGATCGAGAATATTATTGAAGATAGTTTTAATGATTTTTTCTTTAATCATGTTTACAAGTACAGGGAAAGCTGGACATTACCGGTAAATTTTGTAGGAAGTGTAGCCTTTGGTTTTAAAGACGTATTAAAAGAAATGTGCAGCTCCTATGAGTTACAGTTAGGTAAAGTACTGAAGAACCCAATGGAAGGCCTTATCAAATTTCATAAGTAAAAATTATATGGTTTTTAAAAAAATAACAGAAGCGGATTCTCCTTACAGGCATCTTGACAAAATGGGAATTTCTGAACTGCTTCTTAAAATAAATGAAGAAGATAAAAAAGTACCGGAGATCATTTCGGGTATCATATCGGAAATAGAAGTACTTACCCAGGCTATAGTGGACAAAATGCTGCAAGGGGGAAGACTTTTTTATATTGGCGCGGGTACAAGCGGAAGATTAGGAATAGTAGACGCCAGTGAATGTCCGCCTACTTTCGGAGTTCCATACGGACTTGTTATAGGTATCATTGCCGGCGGAACTAAAGCCATTACAGAAGCAGTGGAATATGCCGAAGACAACATTGAACAAGGCTGGCTTGATCTTCAGGAACACAAAATTAACTCTTCCGATGTGGTGATCGGTATTGCTGCAAGTGGCACCACACCTTATGTGATCGCAGCACTGGATAAATGCCGTGAGCATGGAATAATAACCGGCAGTATTTGCTGTAACCCCGGTGCGCCGCTCAGTTCGGCGGCTGACTTTCCAATTGAGGTGGTGGTAGGCCCAGAATTTGTTACCGGCAGTACCCGGATGAAAAGCGGAACAGCCCAGAAGCTTGTACTTAATATGATCTCAACTTCTGTAATGATACAATTGGGAAGGGTGGAAGATAATAAGATGGTAAATATGCAATTGACCAATGATAAACTGGTAGACAGGGGAGTGAAAATGGTTATGAATTCATTAAAAATAAATGATTATGAAAATGCAAAAGTATTATTACTAAAATTTGGCACAGTGAAGAAAGTGATAGAGAATCACCACCTGTAAAAAAATATTGGAAGCCTCATTCATTTGTACTAAATTGTTTTACTAATTACAAAAAAACTCCACTTATGAATATTAAATCTTTACTTACAACAACACTTCTTGTTTCTTCCCTTGCCCTCAGTGCACAAAACAGGGATATTGCGTATGCCATTACTGGTGACGGCAATAACGATTTTACCTGGATGAATATACGCCAGGTAGATCTTTCAACGGGCAAGGTGGTAAAAACTTTATTCGAACGCAGTAAAACGAATTATACCATCACGGATATCAGAACTAAAAAAACGGTTGATCAGTCCGCATTGGTCAATGGAAATGTTTTTGCTTCAAAAGATTATCCCACCTCTACATATGTGGCTGCTGCTGCTTATGACATCAGAAGCAATAAATTATTTTTTACCCCTATGCGTATGGGTGAGCTGCGTTGGCTAGACTTGAATATTAAAAATGAACAACCTAAGTTCTTTACACTGCAAACTGATGCCTTCCTCGTAGGTAATGTTAATGATGAGGCTAACCATATTACAAGGATGGTGATAGCAGCTGACGGTTACGGCTATGCGATAACTAATGACGGCAATCATCTTTTTCGTTTTACTACCGGCAAAACACCCGTTATAACAGATCTGGGAAACCTTATTGATGCAGACAGTAATAACGGTATCTCTGTACATAACAAATGCAGCAGTTGGGGCGGGGATATGCTGGCAGATGCATTTGGAAAATTATATGTTATCTCTGCAAACAAAAATGTTTTTGTTGTAGATATCAATACAAGGATCACATCATTTAAAGGAACGATTACAGGTTTGCCGGTTCAGTACACCACCAATGGTGCAGCAGTTGCTGCCGATGGAAATATCATCGTTACCAGTGCCAACTTTTTTAATGGCTATTACAAGTTTGCAATATCAGATTTGTCGGCCTCAAAGATCACGGATTCTGATATTAAATACAATGCTTCTGATCTGGCTAACGGAAGATTACTTCTGCAGAAAGAAGCTAATGCTGCAAATAAATTTTCTGTAAGCAATACGAATCTTAGAGTGGCAACTTATGTAACCGGCGAAGCCAAAGTTTTTCCAAACCCTGTTACCACTTCAACATTTAATGTAAATCTTTCTGATCAGCAACCGGGTTTGTATTCAATAATACTTTCAGATGTTGTTGGAAGAACATTGCAAACTAAAACAGTTTCAGTTATAAAAGGAAACCAGACAGAACAGGTTAATATATTGAGCAGGCCGGCAAAAGGTGTTTATATGGTAAAAGTATTAGATGCACAGAACCAGGTTGTGATCACAGAAAAGATCGTTCTTGAATAGTTTTAATGCTAATGGTTAATAAGTGAGAGGTTACAAATCTGTAACCTCTTTTTTATTGTCAGCTGCCATTATATTTTTAGTTTTTTTCACTGATTTTTGTAGTACATATATGCAGGACATAGAACCTTTTTACAACTGGCGCCATTTGTATACCGCAGAGGATGACCGGAATTCTCCTTTCTATGGAAGAATGTACAGTGAATTTGAATATTCAATGACATTGTATAATTTTTATATCCATCCTCAATGGGATGATTTCGGTTCGCGAACATTATACATGAAAATATTGTTTATAGATTATGAACTTCAATATTCTATAATCGAATTACTGGGAGAATGGAATGATGCCATTGAAAATGATATAATGACCTTTCGCCGTGAGATAACTGATCATCTTTACAGTAAAGGCATTACAAAATTTATAATCATTGCAGAAAATGTACTCAATTTTCATAGCAGTGATGATAGTTATTATGAAGAATGGAGAGAACAACTGCAGGATGATAATGGGTGGATGGTCATTCTCGATATGCCGGAACAAAGTAAATATGATTTTAAAAAAGCCAGGCTCACAAATTTTATTGAATTGATGGAGATGCCCCAATGGCGTACATTAAAACCCGAATTTGTTTTTCAATTGATAGATAATGAAATGCTAAAAAGACTGGATTGATCTTAACCGGATAAACGCTTTAACACTGAACGATTACAGGATTTTAGATTTTAATTCATTTAAAATATCTATTATCAAAAGTGTAACAATCCTGTTCAATAGAGTTTATTATGTATAACAGAATAAATAGATCAAATTCAAATGGAATATGGCTGTTGCAACGTATTTTTGCACCACCAAAATCAATACAATCATAGCTATCATGACATGGAATCAATTTTTTACTTCTTCGATCGGCAAAAAATTTACGATGGCTCTTACGGGCATTTTTTTAGTACTTTTTTTAATTATTCACGCAGGTATCAATTCCTCTATATTCCTTAATGATAACGGAGAAACTTTTACTACCCTGGGCCATTTCATGAGTCACAACTGGATCGTTCGATTTCTTGAAATAGGATTATTTGCCGGCCTTATCATGCATATTATTCAGGGGCTTGTATTGTGGAAGCAGAACCGTTCTGCCCGCCCCATTCCTTATTATAATAAACAAGACAGGGGAAGTACCTGGTACAGCCGTTCGATGGGAATACTCGGCACACTGCTGCTTATTTTTCTTGTAATACATATCTCTCATTTTTTTGTAGGTACCAAGATCGCATTATACAGTGGTGATCAGCCACACAGTTTATATAATGAAATGAAAGAAGTATTTAGTCATTGGTGGATAGTGGCAATTTATTTAGGCGGTATTATCGCACTCTTCTGGCATCTGCTTCATGGATTTCAGAGTGCATGGCAAACCCTGGGACTGAATAATAAAAAGTATATAACAATAATAAAAGTGATTGGCATAGGCTACACCGTTATAATATGTACACTCTTTGCCCTGATGCCACTGGCTATGTATTTTAAATGGATAGAATAGAACAATTGTAATAAATAAACAGGATTTTTAAAAAACAAAGAACAGTTATGTCATTAGATGCAAAAATTCCACCGGGTGAAATGAAAGATAAGTGGGATTATTATAAAGGACATGTTAACCTCGTAAATCCTGCTAATAAAAGAAAGCTGGAGGTGATCGTAATAGGCACTGGGCTTGCGGGTGCTTCTGCTGCAGCAGCATTGGGAGAATTGGGATACAAAGTAAAAGCATTTTGTTTTCAGGATAGCCCCAGGAGAGCACACAGTATCGCAGCACAGGGTGGGATCAATGCCGCAAAGAATTACCAGAATGATGGTGATTCTGTTTTTCGTTTATTTTATGATACAGTCAAAGGAGGAGATTATCGCGCAAGGGAAGGTAATGTTTACAGGTTAGCACAGGTTAGTGGTGCAATTATCGATCAATGCGTAGCACAGGGCGTTCCTTTTGCCCGCGAATACGGTGGCTTATTAAGTAACCGGTCTTTTGGCGGAACACAGGTACAAAGAACATTTTATGCAGCCGGTCAAACAGGACAGCAATTACTTTTAGGAGCTTACAGTGCTTTGGAAAGACAAGTATCCTTAGGGAATGTATTGATGTACAGCCGGCATGAAATGCTGGATATTGTTGTAATAGATGGTAAAACAAGAGGCATCATTGCACGAAACCTTGTAAGTGGAGAACTGGAAAGGCACTTCGGACACGCCGTACTGTTATGTAGTGGGGGATATGGAAATGTTTTTTATTTAAGTACCAATGCCATGGGCAGCAATGTTACAGCAGCCTGGAAAGCACATAAGAAAGGAGCTTATTTTGCTAACCCATGTTTTACACAGATACATCCTACATGTATTCCCGTAAGTGGCGATCATCAGAGTAAACTAACGCTGATGAGTGAGAGTTTGAGAAATGATGGAAGGATTTGGGTTCCAAAAGATCAATCCGATGCCCGTTCCCCAAATGATATACCCGAAGAAGAAAGGGACTATTTTCTGGAAAGAAGATATCCTGCTTTCGGAAACCTGGTTCCAAGAGATGTGGCTTCACGGGCTGCAAAAGAAAGATGTGATGCAGGTTTTGGTGTGGGAACAACTAAAATGGCAGTATATCTTGATTTTGAAGATGCAATCAAAAGATATGGCCGCATCGAAGCTGGAAAAACCGGCGATCATACGGAAGATGACTCTATTATAGGTTTAGGAAAATCCGTTGTTAAAGAGAAATATGGCAATCTCTTTGAAATGTATGAAAAAATAACCGGTGAAAATCCCTATGAACTGCCCATGCGGATTTATCCTGCAGTGCATTATACTATGGGAGGTTTATGGGTGGATTATGAATTACAAACAACTGTTCCCGGTTTATATTCATTAGGTGAAGCCAATTTCAGTGATCATGGCGCTAACAGGCTTGGAGCTTCAGCTTTGATGCAGGGACTGGCAGACGGATATTTTGTTATTCCTTATACTCTTGGCAATTTTCTATCAGAAGAGATACGTGTACAGGCTATTCCTCTTGAACATCCTGCTTTTGAAGATGCAGAAAATAAAGTGAGTGCAAGGCTGCACAGGTTAATGGATATTAAGGGCACTCAAACTGTGGAAAGCTTTCACAAACGCCTTGGAAAAATAATGTGGGACAAATGTGGTATGGCAAGAAATGAAGCGGGTTTACAGTCAGCTATTGAAGAGATAAGATTGTTGAAAGCTGAATTCTGGTCAGATTTGAAGATCCCCGGTGATATCAAAGAAATGAACCCGGAACTGGATAAAGCGGGGCGTGTTGCAGATTTTATAGAACTCGGTGAGCTGATGTGTATTGATGCATTGCATAGAAAAGAAAGTTGCGGCGGGCATTTTAGAGAAGAAAGCCAGACAGAAGATGGTGAGGCTAAAAGAGATGATGGATCATATGCTTATGTAGCTGCCTGGAATTTACAGGAAGAAGGGAACTGGGAATTGCATAAAGAACAATTAAAATTTGAGATAGTAAAGCCAACACAGAGAAGTTACAAATAATATAAAAACGAAATTGAAAGGGCTTGCAAAAATAGAATTATGGAACATTATTATATGAACCTCACACTTAAGGTGTGGCGCCAGAAAAACAGTAAATCAAAAGGAAGTTTTGAAACTTATCATGTAAAAAATATTTCTTCTGAAATGAGCTTTCTTGAAATGTTAGACGTTTTAAATGAAACGCTGATACAGGAAGGTAAAGATCCGATAGTGTTTGATCACGATTGCAGGGAAGGAATTTGCGGATCATGCAGTATGTTCATTAACGGGCAGGCTCATGGACCCTGGAAACAAAATACTGTTTGCCAGTTGCACATGAGAGCGTACAAAGACGGTGATACTATTGTAGTAGAACCCTGGCGCAGTAAGGCTTTTCCTGTTATAAAAGATCTGATGGTAGACAGGGCTGCTTTTGACAGGATCATACAATCGGGGGGATATGTATCAGTTAATACCGGTAATTCCCAGGATGCAAATAGCCTTCCAATTAATAAAAAGAATGCTGACGAATCTTTTGATGCTGCTTCATGTATCGGATGTGGTGCATGTGTGGCTACCTGCAAAAACGGTAGTGCCATGTTATTTGTAGGAGCTAAAATATCTCAACTGGCTTTGCTTCCGCAGGGTGAACCCGAAAGAAAATCAAGAGCTTTGAAAATGGTAGCACAAATGGATAAAGAGGGATTCGGAAACTGTACTAATACTTATGCCTGCGAAGCTGAATGCCCGAAAGGAATTTCTGTTGCTTATATTGCCCGGATGAACAGGGAGTTTATTGGATCAGGACTTACAACAGAAGAGTAACAATATATTATCATTTTTAAAATACCTTCTTCCGGGAAGGTATTTTCATTTGCAGCAATCTGCCTTTACACTTGTCTAACATAATTAATACTAATTTTATACAAATACCTCCGGCTCATTGTCTATCAAAAGAATATATCTTTTTCTCCTGTCCATGATGCTTGTACAGGTATTGGTAGCACAAAACAATCCCTTATCCAATCTTCGTAAGAAATTTATACCTACCTCACCTTTATTCCAGAAACTGGATACTTTAAGTGTAGCTCCGAATACATTTTATATTTTATCAGTGGCATCATCTGACTATATTCTGGATGAGATTAATTCAACGCTGAAGTTCTTAAAAAAACCAGAGGCGGATAGTGTATTTATATCTTACCGGGTTTTCTCTGTTAAACTGAATGCGGTAAATCAACGATACAATTACGACAGCATACGAAACTACTTTTTAGCAGAAAATCCGCTTATAATTAAAACAGGTAATAAAACAACCAATCCCTTATTCGATTTTGGTGGTATACAATCTGAAGGAAGTTTTGGGCGTGCGATATCTTTTGGCAATAGCCAGGATGCAGTTGTGAATTCCAGTTTAAACCTCCAGTTGAATGGTTTTATTGGAGATAGCCTGGAATTAACCGCTGCAATATCAGACAACAATATTCCCATTCAGCCCGACGGAAATACGCAGGACCTCCGTGATTTTGACAGGATATTCCTGCAAATCAAAAAGAACGGTTGGCAGGCTAATTTTGGAGATATAGATATCAGGCAAAGCAAAAACTATTTTGTAAATTTTTATAAAAGATTACAGGGTGTTTCTTTTATGACTGATAATAAGATCGGTAAAAATATAGAAAATTCATTCCTGGCAAGTGGCGCTATTGCTAAAGGAAAATTTACCCGAAATATCCTGGTACCTCTTGAAGGAAACCAGGGGCCTTACAGGCTTAGCGGAATAAACAATGAATTGTATTTTGTTGTGCTGGCAGGTACCGAAAGAGTATTTATTGATGGTGAATTACTGCAGAGAGGAGAAGATCAGGATTATATTATCAATTACAATACAGCTGAGATAAGTTTTACTCCCAGGAGACTTATAACTAAAGACAGGAGGATACAGGTTGAATTTGAATATGCCGACCGGAATTTTCTTAATTCCCAGATTTTTGTAAGTGATGAGTTAAATTACCGCAATAAACTGTACCTGAATACAGCAGCCTATTCTAACCTCGATGCAAAAAATTCAACAATAGATCAGCCCCTGGATATTCAACAGAAACAATTGCTTGCAGGTATTGGAGACAGCATACAAAATGCCTTTTACCTGGATGCAATTCCCGATACTTTTTCACTGGGTAAAATTTTATATAAAAAAATAGATACTGTTTACAATTTTTTCTTACATGATTCTGTGTTTGTTCTATCTAACGATCCCGTATATACGCTTTTTAATGTTTCATTCAGTTACCGGGGGCCGGGTAAAGGAAATTACCGGCAATTGTTAAATGCTACCAACGGCCGTGCTTTTGAATGGATTCAACCCGGAATAAACGGTGAAAAACAAGGCGAGTGGGAGCCCGGTATATTATTGGTGACACCTAAAAAACACCAGGTGTTTGCAATAGGTGCCGATTATGTGTTCTCTCCTGGATTAAAATTTGTTTCCGAGGTTGCAATGAGCAATTATGATTTTAATCTTTTTTCGGACAAGGATAAACAGGAAAACAGGGGTTTTGCCGGCAAATTTACCCTGGGGAATACCGGCAAAAAGGTATACCTGTTAAATAAACAGTGGTTGCTGGGAACCGATGCAGGATATGAATATGTTGCCAAACAATTCAGGCCCGTTGAAAGACTAAGAAATGTTGAATTTCTTCGCGACTGGAGTCTTCCTTTTGATATAGGTAATGCAGATGAGCACCTGGCCAACGCAGCAGTATCATTAGGCGACACTACCGGTAATCATTTCCGTTATGATATCACCAATTACAGGCGTAGTGATAATTATAACGGCTTCCGTCATTTACTGGATCAGAATATGTCTGTCAAAGGGTGGAAAATCTTTTCAAGGGTAAGCCTGGTTAATTTTAATTCATTATCGCAGAAAGGTAATTTCTTCAGGCCCGGGATCGATATTAAAAAAGATTTTCCCCGGTTCAAAAACTTACAGGGAGGCGTAAAATATATGGGAGAATACAACCGGTTGAAGAATAATTTCTTCGATACGTTAACCTTGGGAAGTTTTGCATTCAATGTGTATGAGATCTATCTAAAGTCTAATGAGGCCCTGCTTAATAAATGGGGGGTATCTTATCACAGGAGAAACGACTTACTGCCCTCGGGACTGAAATTGGAGCGGGCAGATAACAGTAACAATTATAATATTTTCACTGAACTTCTGAAAAATGAAAAACACCAGGCCAGGTTCAATGTTTCATACAGGCAATTGCAGATTGAAAATCCTTTTATAAGCAGGCAAAAAAAAGATGAAAGCATCGTTGGCAGAAGCGAATATTTTATTAATGAATGGAAAGGTTTTGTTGCCGGAAATGTATTGTATGAGGTTGGCTCCGGACAGGAACAACGACGCGAGTTCACTTATGTAGAAGTACCTGCAGGTCAGGGTGAATATACCTGGATAGATTTTAACAGCAATGGCATACCGGAATTAAATGAATTTGAGATCGCAGTTTTCCAGGATCAGAAAAAATATATTCGTGTTTTCACCCCAGGAAATACTTATGTAAAAGCAAACTACCTGCAGTTTAACTACAGTATTAATTTAGATCCAAAAGCCATTATAAAACCCGGTAAAAAAACTTTTCTTAAACTTATTTCAAGAATAACAACTTCATCGGCTCTGCAGATCAGTAAAAAAAATATTTCAGATGGTGATTTTCTTTTTAACCCTTTCAGTAATACATTAGTTGATACATCACTTATAACATTAAACTCCTTTTTTTCAAATACATTTTATTACAACCGTACCAGTTCGAGGTGGGGTTTTGAAGCTACGCACAGTAAATCCTCAAACAAAGCTTTACTTGCTTATGGTTTTGAAAGCAGGGACCTTCAAAACCTCATAAGTAGGCTGCGTGTGAATCTTTCACGAAGCTTTATAAGTAACATCACAGTAAGAGAAGTAAAAAATGTTCTTGTTACAAGTGGAGCAAAATTCAATAACCGTAATTACAATATCATACAACATATTGTTGAACCTTCTCTAACTTATGTATACAGATCAAAGATCCGGGCTGCTATAAGTTATGGGTTTTCCCAAAAAAGAAATACTATAGATTCACTGGAACGATCAATAAATAATTCTTTATCAACAGAGATAAGGTATAATGTTTTGAGCAATAGTACCATTAATGCAAAATTTACTTTTAACCAGATTTTATTCAAAGCTTTCCCGGGAGCAGCAAACAGTACTGTAGGTTATATTTTATTGGATGGACTTTTACCAGGAAAAAATTATTTATGGAATGCTGACTACACTAAAAGACTGGCAGGTAATATAGAGATCAGCCTGCAGTACGAAGGAAGAAAACCCGGAACAGCGCCTGTTGTACATATAGGCCGGGCATCCGTTAGAGCCGTTTTCTAATATAAAAAAGCGGTAAATAATTACCGCTTTTAAATTTATATAAAGATCTATCTTAAATATTGGATATGTTTTTAAATAGGATATAGTACCAATTCTTTTTAACCGAATAGTCCACCTTTTTTCAATGGCTTTAAAGCTTCTCCTACTTTAAAACCATTATTGTAAACTTCAATCTTATAATTTCCGGTAGTAAAATTTGTATTTTGCTTCCAGTCAAAACTTATTGTTTGTCTTTTATTTTGAACATAGTTAACATCAAGCTTTTGTGTATAGATCTTCTCCTGTCCTTCCCTGGTACTAAATTTTCCTGATCCCAGAGCTTCTACCGCTACAGGAGATCCGTCAGGAGCAGTGATGATCACAAATATTTCTTTATTTCCAGCTTGTGCTATCATATTCTCATCAAGGTCAAAAGAGATCCTTAGTTTATCTACACGTTTCGCTGTGGCTGTTACTTTTTCTTTACCACCGTTCTTTTCCATAATACCGGCTATACTGAAATTGGATGCATGCAATGTAGAACCTACATCAATGATATCTTCTTTGGATTTGATAACTGTGGCGGCAGAATCAAAATCTCTGGTTACCCTGTCACGCTCCGCCGAAATAGCTCTTTTTTCCTGGGTTAGAACCATTTTCTCTCCTTTTAAAATATTAACCTGTGCTTTATAAGTTGATATATCACCGTTTAATGAAGCAATCAACACACGTGCTTCGGTTAATTCTTCCTGGGTTGCATTTGCTTTATTCAGCAAACTTTGTATTCTTGTTCTTTTCTCTGCTATGTCTTTATCCTGTGCTGTAATTGCACTGTCTTTTTTTGAATTAGATGTCTTAAGCATATCGTACCGCATCGTTGCATCAGCAAGCTCTTTCTGAAGTTCATCACGCTGCGTTGAAGTAGATGCTATTACAGTTTCTTTTGAAGCTATTGTTTCTTTAGTGTTATTCTTATCCCAGATAATATAACCCCATGTACCTAACAAAGCTGCAACCAGCACACCTGTTAATATAGCGCGCATATTATTTTTGCGAACTGGTGGTATATCTGTTTTATTTACCGTTGATTCGGTTTCGGGAAAATTTTCGAATGCCATAAAATAATTTTTTATTTAGTAAAATAGTTATTTTCCTTGTATTGCAGAGGTGGCGAAGGATAGATATTGAATTCCTATTTTGCTACCTGTTTTCCAAAATTGTGCCAAAAACAAAACACCCTTCTTTTTAACAATAGCTGCATTATGATTAAAAGCTAAATTGCGTAAATATGAGTGCACAGAAAATTATTGATAACTGGAAAAATAAGGAATTTGAACCCGTGTACTGGCTCGAAGGAGAAGAGGAATTTTATATTGACAAGCTTATAGATTATGCTGAACACGATATATTAAATGAATCAGAGTCTTCTTTTAATTTAACGATTTTTTATGGAAAAGATGCTGACTGGACAGCAGTGATTAATGCCTGCAAGCGCTATCCTATGTTCGCCGAACGCCAGGTTGTATTGCTTAAAGAGGCCCAGCACATGAAAGATATAGAAAAACTGGATTCTTATATTGATGCTCCTTTATCTTCAACTATTTTTGTGGTGGGTTACAAAGCAAAAGGACTGGACAAGAGAACCCGTTTATATAAAACTGTTGCAGCTAAAGCAGAAGTTTTCAATTCTACCCGTATCAGGGATGACAAAGTGCATCAGTGGATAACAGAACTGGTTAAAACAAAAGGGTTCACTATAAAACCAAAATCAGTTAGTTTACTCGAAGAACATATCGGAAATGACCTCAGCCGGATAAATAATGAGATCGAAAAATTAATAATAAACCTGGGCAGCAAAAATTCCATTGAAGAAGATGATATTGAAAAATATATTGGTATCAGCAAAGAGTATAACATTTTTGAATTATTAGCAGCTATTACTAAGAAAGACCTCGCCAAAGCGATCCTTATCATAAATTATTTTGAAAGCAATCCAAAAGCAGTACCTATACAGATGGCTTTGCCTGCTTTATATTCCCATTTCTGTAAAGTATATGCGGTATATGGAATGAATGATAAATCAGAATCGGCTTTGAGACCATTTTTTTATTACAACCCTGCCTCCTTGAAACAGGCCCAGGACATGATGAAAAATTACGGCTACAGTGGAATAGAGAAACTCATTCTTTTATTACATCATTATAATCTTAAAGGAGTAGGAGTAGGAGATAGTGGTACACCGGGACATGCAATGATGAAAGAAATGGTGGTTAAAATGATGGTAGAATAAAATGAATACGTAAGATCCTGAAAGTAAAATCTGATTATTTATTATATTCTTTGAGAATATTCAGGGTATCAATCTTATCCAATTTCATCTGTACAACAAGTTCTTGAAGAGAATTAAATTTTTCTTCATTCCTTAATTTCTTTATGAATGAAACTTCAATATCAGTGTTGTAAATATCAGCGTCAAAATCAAAAATATTTACTTCCAGGGTTTGAACTTTGCCATCTACAGTAGGATTTGTGCCAATACTCATCATTCCTTTAAATCTACCCGGAACAGCTTCTGTTTTTACCATTACAGCATAAATACCTTTTGCCGGAATGAGTTTGGATGGATGATGTATTGCCATATTTGCTGTTGGATAACCTAACGTGCGGCCCAGTTTTTTTCCTTCTGTTACTTTCCCGGAAAGAGTATAAGCATAACCAAGAAATTCATTTGCGATATCAATTTCGCCCGTTAATAAAGCCTCCCGTATTTTAGTACTGCTTATTATACTGGATTTTAAAATATATTCCGGGATTTCTTTTACTTTATATTGATAGGTGTGGGCAGCATCCTCCAGTAATTTGTAGTCTCCTTCCCTGTTCCTTCCGAAGCGGTGATCGTAACCTATAATGATTGTGTGAGGATGGAATTTTTCAACGATAAAATCTTTTATATAGGTTTCAGGTGGCTGTTCTGCAAAAGTTTTAGTAAAGGGAACACAAACAATATGATCTATGCCTTTAGATTCAAGTAACCTGTATTTTTCTTCCTGGGTATTTAAAACAAAAACAGGTTTTTTATATTGACCTACTACCTGTTTGGGATGAGGATAAAACGTAATTACTACCGGTGTGCCTTTTACTAACTCGGCTTCATTTATTAACTGGGAAATGATCCTGCTATGGCCTTCATGAACCCCGTCAAATGTGCCTATTGTAATAACAGCGTTTCTAAAAACAGGTAATAGAGTTATATCATTGTATAGATGCATAGAAAGAGGTGCAAATGTAGTTGATAATTGAAAATGGTTTATTGCTCTTCTACATTTAAGTTTGCATCATAATTTTTGGTATGAGCCTTTACAATAAACGCGGTGTTTCTGCACAAAAGGAAGAAGTACATGCAGCTGTGAAAGATCTTGACCAGGGCTTGTATCCCTATGCCTTTTGCAAATTATACCCGGATTATCTAGGCGGCGATGATAATTATGCAACCGTTATGCATGCAGATGGAGCAGGAACCAAAAGTATATTGGCTTATTTATATTGGAAAGAAACAGGGAATACGGAAGTTTGGAGAGGTATAGCCCAGGATGCCATTGTAATGAATCTTGATGATCTTTTATGTATTGGTATTTACGATAACATCATTTTCAATTCAACCATAGACAGAAACAAACACTTAATTCCAGGGCAGGTGCTTGAAAAAATTATCAACGGCACACAGGAATTTTTTGACTTAATGAAAATGCATGGTGTAAATATTCATTTCCTCGGCGGAGAAACAGCAGATGTGGGCGATGTAGTAAGAACGGTGGCGGTTAATGGTACGATGGCGGCACGATGGCCGAAAGACAGGCTGGTAACAAACGAAAAGATTGTGGCAGGTGATGTGATCGTAGGCCTGGCAAGTTATGGCCAGTCAACCTATGAAGATAATTACAACAGCGGCATCGGCAGTAATGGGCTTACCAGTGCAAGGCATGATGTTCTTAGTAATTATTATGCAGATAATTTTAAAGAGAGTTTTGATAATAACCTGGCAGCTGAGGTTGTGTATAATGGTAAAAATAAAATGACGGATAAGGTATCCAGTATCCAGTATCCAGCATCCGGGATCCAGTATCCAGCATCCGGCATCCAGTATCCAGCATCCAGTATCCAGTATCCAGCATCCGGCATCCAGTATCCAGCATCTGGTATCCCTGATCCTGCATCCGATATCGGCCATCTTTTGCTTAGTCCAACCCGCACCTATGCACCTTTAATGAAAGTGTTGTTGCAAAATCACTTTGATAAAATACACGGACTGATACATTGCAGTGGCGGGGGACAAACGAAATGCCTGAAATATCTTCCGGGAAATTTCAGGATCATTAAAGACAACCTGTTTGATACACCACCCGTGTTTAATTTGATCCAGTCCAATAGCGGCAGCAGCAACAGGGAAATGTATGAGGTTTTTAATATGGGATGCCGTTTAGAAATTTACTGCGCTCCCGGTAACGCACAAACGATGATCGAGGAAGCAAAGAAATTCAATATTGATGCGCAGGTTATCGGCAGGGTAGAAGAGAGTGATAAAAAAGAACTGCTCATAAAATTAGGTAATGAAGAAATTTGTTATCCTTAAACTTCGTTTTTTAAAATATTTTTTGTAGCCTATTAAATTACACTTAATGGTATTTTCAATATTTTAATTGCCTTTACTACGTGGTTATTTTGTTTTCCCGGAATCCATTTAGGTCCATTCTTTATTAGTTCTATGTAATGTTGTACTGTTTCATTTGAGGGATAGTCAGTAGACTTAATGTCACTTATACTGCCGTCCTTATTTACAATAAATCGAATGGTGGCTGTAAAGTTGCCTGTTCTTAAGCCTTTCTCCGGTGAAGTAATAGTTTTACTATTTTTAGATAAATAATTGTCTAATGAAGCCTGCCCACCGGGGAATTGCGGCTCAACTTCCACTTTTAAAAATATAATATCATCTGAAGGAGCGTTTGATTGTTCTTCCTTTTTTAACTGTTCCGTTTTGGTATGAACTATTACAACTCCGTTCAATGCCTTTTGTCCATATTTAATTATCGCATGTTCTCCTTTAATTACGTCTATAGATAAAATGTCATCGGCAATATCTAATTGTGCGAATTCGGCCTCTGAGATTTCTTTGCCATTAAGTATAAAGAGCGGGCGATTTTTCTCATTGATTTTTATTTCCTTTAATTTTATTCCGGCTGCGGGATTAATAATACCTCTTGAAAGCCTGTCATTTGATTCAGGCTCAAAACTCCATTCAGAAGCATCAGCATTGGGATTGGCTTTTTGTTCTTTTAAAATTGTTGAATATTTTTCTGAAACAATGTCATTGATCACGGCATCCTCAAAAACCAATATCCCATTTTTTGCAATGCTGCCATATTTTTCAATCATTGACTTATTATTTTTTCCATAGGAATAAACCTTCTGCGCAATAATATTTTTATTTTGAAGAGATAATGAACTGTATATTTTATTATTAATTACAATGGCAGGTTTTTCATTTCTTTCCTCATCTGTGATAAATTCATTCGCTTCAAAACGAGTAATACTTTTATCTTTTGCATTTTCCCACATAAATTTTGATGGAAGAATGTTTTTATTTGATTTTCTAACCGGAACCGTATCCCTTATCAAAACCCGGTCAACACTTATTTTACCTTGTGGGTTCAAAACGGAAACGGGAGACGGTAAACCATTTCCAGGCTGCATGATGTAGTTGTTTATGGCAGAAAGTATATTCTTGGCAAAAGTTTCCTGGCCTTCCTGGCTTTTTAAATATGCACGATCATTGCTATGAGAAATGTAACCTGCTTCAATGAGTATGGCAGGGCACTTGGTCTGCTGCAACACCCAAATTCCCATTTGCCGTTGGATCGGGTTCTGGTTAATTTTTAGTTTATAATTTTTATTAAATTCTCCTATAACTGCGGATGCTAATGTTTTGCTCGAAGCACTGTTTTGAAAACTGTCTCTTGCAACATACACTTCCATACCAGACGTAACATCAAAATATTTTTTGGGTGTATTTGAAACATGGATAGAAATAAAAAGATCAGCCTTCAGGTTTATCGCCACCTGAGCTTTTTCTTTTGGTGACTGGTACACATCGTTCTCACGGGTTAGTATAATATTAATATTATCATTTGTGTTTAGTTCCTTTACCATTTTTGCCAAGGCCAGGTTCAGGTCTTTTTCCTGTGTACCATCAACCGCTTTTGAGCCCCAATCCTGTCCGCCATGCCCGGCATCAATGACAACTATATATTCTTTATTAATTTTTGGTTCAAAACCTTTTTTAGCTTTAAAAGTGAAAGCGGCAATAAGCATAAGCAACACAGGCAATACTAATATCCTGGTGAAATAAGTTGTACGGGTTGATTTGTACTTTGATAACATCTTAAGTCTTCTTTTTATGGGTGAATAAAAAAAATGGTTGGTGATTAAAAAATTGTGTGTTGGATAAGCTGTTTGAATGATCATAGAGGCAAGCACAGCTGTATCATACTGGCCAACCGCTTTCTTATCAGCAATAAATTCATGGATCATATTCAGCTCTTTGCGAATGAGCCAGAAAAAGGGGTTGATCCAGCAAAAGATCAGCACTACATTCAGAAATATCTTATCAAGGCTGTGTTTTTCGCGAATGTGTGCCAGTTCATGGGAAAAAATATGCTTGCCCGTTTCTGTATTAATATCTATTTGGTTATTCCAGAAAAGGTATCGAAAAAATGAAAAAGGCGTTCCTTTTGCGTTACTGTTTATCAGAATAATATTATTAAAAGAATTCTTATCACTCTTTCTTATAAGCGAAATAACACGAAACAAAAGCATGAAGAAGGATACCAGAAAAACAAAGGATACGGCGATATAACCAGCAAACAACAGATCACTTAGCTCAATGTTCTGGGTATGCCCGGTTGTTATAACTTCTTCAATATATGCATCACTGTTATTTAATACCTCCAGAATCTGGATCGGCTGTAATTGCGTCTCATCCTTACTGTTATAAATATCAAATTGAAACAAGGGCACAGCCAGGGATAGGATGACAGCACAAAGAAGGTAATATCGATTATAGGCATGATATACTTTGTTCCGCAGAAACAGGTGATAATAACCAAACAATATACCGCTGCATAATATCACCTTTAGCATGAAATAAAAAATCTGTGGCATTTTGAGGATTTATAGTTATTTATTTTTCTTTAATTGTTTGAGTAGCAATTCCAGTTCTTCAATACTCAACCCATTTTCTTTTACCATGAAAGAAACAGCTGAACTGTAATTGCCTTCGAAATATCCTTTTACCAATGTCTTCAACGAGCTTTTGCTGTATACATCTTTCGTGATCAATGGATAGTATTGGTGCATCCTTCCAAATGTTTTTATCCCTACAAATTCTTTCTCTACCAGGATTTTTAAAATGGTCGCTACCGTATTATTATGCGGGCGTGGCGCGGCCAGGCCCTCGATAATTTCACGCAGAAAGGCCTTATCCAGTTTCCAGATCACCTGCATGATCTGCTCTTCTGATCTCGTTAATTGTTTTGACATATCTTTTAAATAATTTCTAAAACTATAAATTTAGTTTTATAACTAATAATTTAGTTATCCACATCCGCCGTTCAGAAAAAAACTTTCCTGCGTGCTCATCAAACGTTTAAATTTGCGAAGTAACAGTATGTTACTTTAATGATATCATATGTCTCAATCAATAATAGAATTAAAGAATGTAAATATTTACCAGGGAGAAAGCCTCATTTTAAGTGATGTGAATTTATCCCTGGAAAAAGGTGAATTTGCATACCTGGTTGGTAAAACAGGCACTGGAAAAAGCAGCCTATTAAAAACTTTATACGGTGATCTTGAACTGAAAGAAGGGGAGGGCTGGGTAGCAGGCCATAACTTGCGTGCCTTAACATGGAAAACGGTTCCTTTTCTTCGCCGTAACCTGGGAGTAGTTTTTCAGGATTTTCAATTGCTTACTGATAGAAATGTAAATGATAACCTCAAATTCGTTCTTAAGGCAACAGGCTGGAAGGATGAAAAATTAATGGATGAAAAAATCAATGATGTATTGGATAAAGTAAACCTTGGAACAAAAGGTTTTAAAATGCCTTTTGAGCTAAGTGGTGGTGAGCAGCAAAGAATTGATATTGCCCGGGCACTTTTAAATTCTCCGAAACTTATATTGGCTGATGAACCTACAGGCAATCTTGATCCTGAAACCAGTGATGAGATCATGCAGTTGCTTTTCCATATCTCAAAAGATTACAATACCACCATACTGATGGCTACACATGATTACATTGTTATTAATAAATTTCCAGCCAGGAAGATCAAAACAGAAAAAGGAAAAGTGTGGGACAATGCTACCATATCAATGATATAAGCAGCCGGGCATTTTTTTCATTATCATAGATCTCTGAAAGAATGATTTTTCTTTCATCTGTTTGTTGATTGGTAAGAGACTCATTGTAAAGCTTACTAATTTTTTCTTTAAATTGTGTTGCTCTGTCTGCCAAATTACACAGCTTATCAAGCCCCGAACCATTAACTGCCGATAAATTTAAAAGGGAATGTCTCCCATTGAACAAGGCATTCAATAATTTTAATTTAACACCCGTATCATTGAATGAAGGAATAATATTTATTTGTGCCTTATTTATAAGGTCATGCATTTCTTCCTGGGATGGATTTGCAACCAGGCATGTATTGGCCTTACTTTCCACCAAGTGAGTAAGGCTTGCCGATGGATCTTTTCCTGCAATTACAAAAGGTATACTCATTCCATCAAAAACTTCCCTTAACAACCATTCTGCTGCTTTCTCATTTTCACTTACCGACAAGTTTCCATGGTATAAACAAAAAGATCCCTTTCCTGGCAAAGAACTAACCTCACTGTATGGGTGAAAAACCGGAACAAAAGTTATTGACGCTTTAAATTCATCCTGGTACACCTCCGCATCTTTAGAGCTTACAGATAAGAAAATGCATTTTTGCGAAATATACTTTTCATACTTTTTTAAAAGCCTGCTTTCATTAAAATAATATATTTTTTTAAGTATATTTTTTTCAGACCTGGCTAACTGGTTGTAATATTTATATTCTACATTATGCAATCGCACCACAACATTTCTGTCTATTAATGCTCCTTTATATAAGAGAGCGGTACAATGAACCCCTTCCAAAAGAACCGGGTATCTGTCTTTGCAAAGATTAATTTCCAGTTCATCACTTTTTCTAGATTGAACGATATAAGGGAGGGAGAGTGAAATGCCTTTAAATCCTGTACGCCGGTTATAATAGTGAATCGAAACACAATATTTTAAAAGTTCCTTTTCCTCCCTGTTGGGGTCTTTCCTAAAGCAATGCAAGTGGATCTTAATTCCCTTTTTATGCAGTTCCACGATCTTAAAATAAAGGTCGGTATATCCACCGTGCCTTACCGGCCAGGGTATTTCATGAGTTACAATATGCAGATGTTTATCCAAATAAATTTTTATAAAAAGTAAGTAATTTCTTTTCTTCCATTTGCCAGTTTAATATTTGTGCCGCTTTATTACAATTGTTATGAAACTGCAACCATTTATCCTCATCGTTGAGTAAGTCATTTATCTCTTTTGCGATATTAGCAGGCGACAGATCACTTATGAGAACACCTATGTTGTGAAAATTGTTTATTTCCCGGTAAACAGGATAATCCACACATAATTGGGGTGTGCCGGCGTGGATGTAATCAAAAAAACGGTTCGCAAGAGAATAATAATTGCTTAATCCGTTTTTATCAAAAAGTGTTATCCCGATATAGGCTTTACGGGTAAATTCTTTTAAATGACCAGGTGAGATCATCCCTTTGAACTCAACTTTTGAAGTGACCTTGTTTGAAACCGCGAGTGCTCTTGCCTGCTCTATAAAATTTCCATCTCCACAAATAATAAGCGGGATGTTTATCCAACGCATTGCCGGGATCAAAGTTTCAAAGCTTCTTCCTTCATTTACAGCCCCCTGGTATAAAATAAATTTTTCTTTTTTACAATTTTCCTTCACCGGCTCCAGTACACTCATACTTTGTATTATATCATAACTGCATCCATACAATTTTAAAAATTCATTTGCTATAGGTACATTAACTGTATAGCCAAAGTTGAAATGTGGTACTGTGTTTTTTTCTATCCATTTCCAAATCTTATAAATTGCCGGACGTGAAACCACTTCTTTCATTTCGCAAAAAAGTTCGTGTGCATCATAAACCCTTTTTATTTTCTTTATCCGCGAGATTATATAACATGGAATAATTGTATCCAGGTCGATAGCACAGATCGCATCCATCTTTTTTAATAACAGGTACAGGAATAATCGCAAGCTATATTCCATATAAAAAAAAGAACCTTTTTCAAAGTAACATTTCAATCTCTTTTGCTGGAAAGGCTGAACTGTTAATGGGAGGGAAGATTTTTTTTGCCTGCCAACCAATATGACGTGGTATCCTGCCTGCGACAAAGAAGTACAGATCCGTATCATACGCTGATCGTATGTGAGATCATTTGTAACAGTAAAATAAATTACAGGAGATGATTCTTTTTTAAGCAAGTATCTGGTTTTTATGGTAACGATGCCTGTGCATATATTTTTTCAATGATCTCCACAGTTTTTAATCCATCTATGGCACTAGCAAATTCATACCCGGGTTCCTCTATTGCCTTTAGTAAATGTTCATATATTTTATCATGATTGCTCATACTACCCTGGTAAAAACCATACATATTAGCAGGCTTGCCGGGAGGAAGGGCATTAATCTCTTCATCAAGTGATTGGTATTCGAGCTCATTTAAATATTGACCTCCAATTTTTACAGTTCCTTTCTCTCCAAATAAGGCAATGGAACCTTCCATGTTTTTCTGATAACTGTTGGTAGTATAATTAAGGGTGCCAATAGCACCACTCACCATTTCAATAATAGCAACACCCGTGTCATCAGTCTCAATGGTGTGATGTTCAAAATTCCTTGTAATGGATCTTACCTCTTTCACATCTCCCAGGAACCAGTAAAGCAGATCTATAAAATGACTGAACTGCGTATACAAAACTCCGCCATCTAAGTCTTTCGTTCCTTTCCAGGGGCTGGAGTAGTAAGCTACAGGCCTGTTCCAGAAACAGTTTACCTGGAACGAAAATATATTTCCCAATTTATCTTCAGTTAATAAATTTTTAATAGCAATAACAGGTGGATTGTACCGGTTCTGTTTTACTACAAATAATTTTTTGTTCGCTTCATTTGCTGCAGCTATCATCTTTTTTGCATCTGTAGAATAAATTGAAAGTGGCTTTTCACACAACACATGTTTCATTGCTTTCAGGCATAAAATCGAATGGTAAGCATGTAATCCGTTTGGAGTACAGATACAAACAATTGAAACTTCAGTTTCTTTCGCCAGCAATTCATCTATTGAAGTGTAAATACGCGAACCATACTCCTGGCCTAACTCTTCTGCATGCTCATAGATTATGTCACAAACAGCGGCTAGTTTACCGATTTTTATGATCTGCTCCGCATGCCTGCGTGATATTCTGCCACATCCGATAATTGCAAATGATGGAGTCATTATGTAAAGTTGATATTTTTTATTGTAGCAGACATATTAAAATCTTTAATAATTAAAAAAAATAAGATTTGTAAAATAATGCAATACCCATTGTAATAGGAGAGGAAATTATTTTTTTTGAAATGTTTTGGCGAACTTCATCTGCTAAAAAACAACACATGCATAAAAAAATTATAGCAGGAATGATAATGGCCTCGCTTATTGTTCCGGTTTCAATTTTCGCACAACCCAAACTTGTTGAGAAAGTTGTTAGAAAAGGTAATGAGATCAGTATTCCATTTGAAAAGTATGTTCTTCCAAATGGACTTACCGTTGTTGTCCATGAAGATCATTCTGACCCTGTTGTTCATGTTGACGTTACTTATCATGTTGGTTCTGCACGTGAGGAAATAGGTAAAAGCGGATTTGCACATTTTTTTGAACACATGATGTTCCAGGGTTCGGATAATGTAGGTGATGAGCAGCATTTTAAATTGATCACAGAATCGGGTGGAACGTTAAATGGCAGTACCAACGTAGATCGTACTAATTATTATGAAACAGTTCCGAATAATCAAATTGAAAAAATGTTATGGCTGGAAGCAGACAGGATGGGTTTTCTATTGGATGCGGTATCACAAAAAAAGTTTGAGATCCAGCGTTCTACTGTTAAAAATGAAAGAGGACAGAATTATGATAACCGTCCTTATGGTTTATTGGGTGAGGTTTCTTCAAAAAATCTTTATCCATATGGCCATCCCTATTCGTGGTTAACTATTGGCTATCTCGAAGATCTTAATCGCAGCAATGTAGATGATCTTAAAAATTTCTTTTTACGCTGGTATGGACCAAACAATGCTACACTTACAGTAGGTGGCGATGTAAAAACCAAGGATGTGTTGAATATGGCAATGAAATATTTTGGATCTATTCCCCGTGGCCCCGAAGTTAAACCTACTAAACTTGCACCGGTAAAACTGGAGAAGAACCGTTATGTAAGTTATGTTGATAATTATGCACGTGTGCCGCAGCTTAGGATCGTGTATCCTACCGTTCCGAATTTTCATCCGGATATGGCTCCTTTATCTGCACTGGCACAGGTTTTTGGCCAGGGTAGAAATTCTATTATGTACCAGGAACTGGTTAAGGTTCAAAAATCCGCAGGTGCAGCGGCCTTCAGTTCTTTAAATGAACTGGCAGGTGAATTTGTAATATCAGTATCTCCTTTTCCTGGCAAAAGTCTTGCAGAAATGGAAAGTCATGTTAATGCAGCATTGATTGCTTTTGAAAAAAGGGGAATAACTGATGAGGACATTCAAAAGTTTAAAAGTCAGAATGAAAGCCGTACGATCAGCGGCCTTTCAAGTGTTTCTGGTAAAGTAAGCCAGCTTGCTGCTTTTCAAACTTACCGGGGAACGCCTGATATGATCGGTAAGCAATTGAAAATGTACCAGGCTGTTACAAAAGCAGATGTGATGCGTGTTTATAACAAGTATATAAAAAATAATTACCGCCTTGTTGTGAGTGCTTTGCCAAAAGGTAAAGAAGACCTTAAAGCTGCACCTGACAATTATGTTATAGATCAAAGCGGGTATAAATCTCCTGATTATGGATATGCAGGTTTAAAATATACAAAAGCTACCGACAATTTTGATCGCAAAACTATGCCGGGTGCCGGGGCAAATCCAATTGTAAATGTTCCGGTATTCTGGAAAAAAACATTAGGGAACGGGATGAGTGCTATCGGAACTAAAAATTCAGAATTGCCTGTGATTAATCTTACTATAGCATTAAAAGGTGGCCGCCTTGTAGAAGCTAATGACCTCTCAAAAGCCGGGCTGTCTAACATTTTTGCAAATATGATGAATGAGGATACTAAGAATTATACATCAGAACAATTTAACCTGGAACTGGAGAAATTGGGAAGCAGCATAAATGTTTCCAATGCTAATGATGCCATTTTATTCAATGTTCAATCGCTTGCAAAGAACCTGGATAAAACTTTAAAGCTGCTGGAAGAAAGAATGCTTAATCCGAAATTCTCGGAATCTGCTTTTAATAGAAATAAAAAGCAACTGGTTGAAAATATCAGCAACAGTAAAACCAATGCAGCAGTGGTAGCAAGCAATGTATATGCAGGGTTGAACTATGGTTCGCAGAATATTCTGGGGTTACCTGAAAATGGAACGCTCGCATCTGTAAATAATATCATGCTTACAGATATACAATCTTATTATGATAAATATATTGGTTCATCCGGAGGCAGGGTGGTAGTTGTGGGGGATATCAATGAAACAGAAGTATTACCAAAGTTGGCTTTCCTTGATAAATTGCCGGTTAAAAAGTTTGAATTCCCGGAAATGGCCAAAGAACCTGCAGTAGGTAAAACTAAAATATACCTGGTGGATATTCCAAATGCGGCACAAACAGAATTCAGGGTAGGCAGTGTAACCGGATTAAAATATGATGCAACAGGTGAATACAATAAAGCATCACTTGCAAATTACAATCTGGGAGGCAATTTTAACAGCCGGGTGAATATTAATTTAAGGGAAGATAAAGGCTATACTTATGGAGCCAGGTCGGGTTTCAGCGGCGATAAATATACCGGTGCCTTTACTTTCAGTAGTGGTATCAGGGCTAATGCCACTGATAGCGCATTGTTTGAGGTGATCAATGAGATGAGAACTTTTACTGATAAAGGTATCAGGGAGGATGAGATAAAATATATGCAAAACTCGATAGGGCAATCGGAAGCCAGGAATTATGAAACAGGCCCGCAGAAAGCAAATTTTATTGGTATGATGCTACAATATGATCTGCCGGCTGATTATGTGAAAAAGCAACAGATGATCCTGAAAAACATAAGTGATAAAGAAATAAATGAGGTTGCTAAAAAATACATCGATGTAAACAGGATGAATATTGTTTTGGTGGGTGATAAAAAAGTTATCAAACCGGGTTTAGAAAGATTAGGATATGAAATAGTTGAACTGGATGCTGATGGAAAGATCGTAGGCCAGTAAAATTTTTATAAAGAATAAGAAATAAGTAAGAGAGCACTCTTCTTATTTCTTATTCTTATGTTAACTCAAAAATATTTTATGAAGATTTACTCATTGTTATTATTAATATTCATTTCATTCCAGGGAAAAGCACAGTTCTTTAAAAAGGATGGCCTGGCTCATACCTATTCAATAGTGGCCAGGGATTCCGTGACCGGTGAAATGGCAGTGGGGGTGCAAAGCCATTGGTTTAGTGTAGGCACTGCCGTTAGTTGGGGTGAGGGTGGAGTAGGAGTTGTGGCAACGCAATCATTTGTAAAAAAATCTTATGGAATGCAGGGGTTAGCCCTTATGAAATCAGGAAAGTCTGCTAAAGAGGCTTTAGAACTATTATTAAAAGAAGATGAAGGTAGAGAAGTACGGCAGGTAGCCATGATAGATAATAAAGGTACTGTTGCAGCTCACACCGGAAAAAATTGTATTGACTTTGCAGATCATATAACAGGTACAAATTTTTCTGTACAAAGCAATATGATGCTGACTAATAAAGTATGTTCGGCTATGGCCAGGGCTTTCATTAATTCCTCCGGTAAAAAACTGGCAGAGCGTGTTCTGCTTTCATTAACTGCTGCCCAAAATGCAGGAGGTGATATCAGGGGTAAACAATCTGCTGCACTGCTGGTAATTACTGGTAACTCCGGGGTTGATCGCTGGGATGAAAGGCTTATTGACCTGCGTGTTGACGATCATCCTGAACCAATAAAAGAATTGGACAGGCTTCTTACAGTACACAGGGCTTACGAACACATGAACAGTGGTGATCTCTATGTTGAAAAAGGAGATATGGTAAATGCAATGAGCTCTTACAATTCTGCAATGAAAATGTTTCCTAAAAATTTCGAAATGAAATACTGGACTGCAATAACACTTGCAAACAATAAAAAAATAAAGGAAGCTTCACTTTTATTGCAGGATATTTATTCAAAAGATCCTAACTGGAGAGAACTAACAAAACGCTTACCTAAAGCGGGATTGTTAAACGTTTCAGTAAATGAATTGTCGTTGCTTACCAAATAAGCAAATGATTAACATACTTCGGTCTACTTTTATATATCTATGAAAATATTTTTCAAACCTGTTATTATACTATCCTTATTTTTTTTGTTTTTATCGATACTGTCATCTGCCCAGAATAATATCAAAAGAGAATTAAGGGCGGCGTGGATAGCAACCTATTCAAATATTGACTGGCCAGACCGGGGTGAAAAACCTGAACAGCAAAAAGAGGATTTTATAAAAATAATTGAACATCATAAAACAACAGGCATCAATGCGGTATATGTTCAAATACGTAGTCAGAGTGATGCCATGTACCCCAGCGCTTTAGAACCCTGGTCGGCTGACCTTACCGGCGTGCAGGGGATGCCACCCGATCCGTTCTGGGATCCGCTTGCGTTTATGATCAACGAATGCCGTAAAAGAGGGATAGAATTTCATGCATGGATAAACCCTTACAGAGTTGCGGGGAAAAGTACAAATATTGCTTCGTTCTCACAAAGTCATGTTTCAAAAAAACATCCTGAATGGCTCCTGAGGTCGGGTTCTAAAGTAACACTAAACCCCGGGCTTCCCCAGGTAAGAGAACATATTGTAAATGTAATTTCGGATATCCTCGATCGTTATGATGTAGATGGTATTCATTTTGATGATTATTTTTATCCTGAACCCGGGTTTAACGATGCAGCAGCATTTTCGAATGAACCGAGAGAATTTATTTCACGCGCAGACTGGCGAAGGGATAATGTAAACCTCCTTATAGAACAGGTTTCCGAAAAAATAAATTCAAAAAAACCTTGGGTTAAATTTGGCATTTCCCCCTCAGGCATATACAGAAACAGTACGGATCCAGGAACAGGTTCTGCCACAAGTGGTATGGAGCATTACAGTGAATTGTATGCAGATAGTAAAAAATGGTTAAAGGAAGGCTGGGTGGATTATATTGAACCACAGGTTTATTGGTATAGCGGTCAGCGTGCAGCAGATTATGATGTTCTGATCCCATGGTGGAATAACAATTCTTTCGGCAGGCATGTATATATTGGAATGGCAGGCTATAAAGTTGAGTCATGGGGCAATTCTCCCTGGGCGGATCCAAACCAGATCCCGAAACAGTTACGGTTAAACCGTTCATTCATTAATCAAAATATAAAGGGAAGTGCGTTTTATAATACATCCAGTATGATGTTGAATTTACTGGGCTTCAATGATTCGCTAAAAAATAATTTTTACCGTTACCCGGCACTTATTCCGCGTATGCCCTGGAAAGACAGTATTTCCCCTTTACCACCCACTGCATTTACAGGACAGTTATTTGAAAACTCAATAACACTACAATGGGATAAACCAACGGGCATTTTCAATGAAGCAGATAAGCCCCGGCAATATGTTGTATACCGTTCACTTGAGCCTCAAGTAAATATTGAAATGGCAGAGAATATAGTTGCCATAATCACTGATACTTTTTCTTTTACAGATACCACAATTTTAAGCGGTCCTTCTTATCATTATGTTGTAACATCCCTTGATAGATTGTATAACGAAAGTAAACCTACACCTGTACTTACTATAGGAAAGATGGGTTTACCCGTTACCATCAACAGTTTTACAGTTATTCCGCTCAATGATAAAGAATTTGGAATAAACTGGTCGGTAAACAACGATTCCCTGATTAGTGGCTTTGAAGTTCAAAGAAGTATGGATGGATCTGATTTTAAAAGTATAAAAGTTGTTTTATTGTCAGATTCACTGGGTGCAAGGAAATATTCAGTTTCAGATAAAGCAGGATCATACAATGTTCCTGTATTTTACAGGTTATTACTAAAGGATAGTTCAGGAAAACAAACCTATAGCAAAACATTGGCGCAAACGATAAAGAAGGATATAGATATAGTTCGGTTTAATACCCGTATTCCAAAAGGGAATGATATGAGGATTGGAGTTTTATTGACAGGCAATTTTGAATATGCGATCTTTGATGAGGAAAGGAAAAAGATCAAGTGGGGTAAAATAAGAGCCTTGCCTGTTTTAACACAGGTTATTTTACCTGAAACAAAAGATCTTCCGGCTGGGAATTATATATTAAATATTAATTTTAATAACCTTACACAGAATATACCAGTTCACATTCCATGATACTCTATCATTTCTATCAATAATTAATTATAGTTATCAATAACGAAGAAAAAATCATTTAAAGAGCTTTTTTTAAGTAAAAAACCGTTACTTTTGCACCCATTATAACATAAAAAAACAATAGTTTTAAAAAAATTACGAAATGCCGTATTTAACATTAGAGAAAAAATCTAACATTTTTACAAATTTTGGTGGTAAACCTGCCAATACCGGATCAATTGAAGGACAGATTGCCCTCTTAACAGAAAGGATCAATCAGATATCTTCTCACCTGAAAGGAAATAAAAAAGATTTCTCTTCCCAAAGAGGACTGATGATGATGGTAGGTAAGCGCAAACGCTTGTTGACATATCTCAGCAAACATGATCTTACAGGATACAGGAGTTTAATAGAAAAATTAGGCCTCCGTAAATAAAAAAATCAAATGTAAAAATATTTATTCCCAACAGTTTTTTGCCGTTGGGAATATTCTTTTTATACCTTCCTTCATTGCTGCAGGTTAAGCCTGTATTGAAAAATTAAATTATGTCGTTACAAGCAAAAGTTATAACATTTGATATTGGCGGTGGCCGCATGGTTACAATAGAAACCGGAAAATTAGCCCGTCAGGCTGATGGCGCTGTAACTGTCCGCCAGGGAAATTGTATCATCCTGGCTACCGTAGTCGCAAATAAAGAACCCAGGGAAGGACAATCATTTTTTCCTTTGTCAGTAGACTACCAGGAAAAATTCGCTTCTGCCGGACGCGTTCCGGGTTCTTTCTTTAAAAGGGAAGCAAGGCTAAATGATTATGAAATATTAACCTCAAGACTAATAGACAGGGCACTTAGGCCTTTGTTCCCTGAAGATTACCTATGTGATGTACAGGTATTGGTTTCACTGATATCTTCTGATGATGAAGTATTGCCGGATTCACTGGCATGCCTGGCAGCTTCAGCGGCACTGGCTGTTTCTGATATTCCTATCCAGGAAATTATTTCTGAAGTACGTGTTGCCCGTGTAGATGGAAAAATGATAACCAATCCATCACGTAGCGAGCTGGCCAAATCGGATATGGAATTTCTGATAGCTGCTACTGATAAAAATATTATGATGGTTGAAGGGGAAAGCAACGAGGCACAGGAAGAAGATCTTATTTTTGCAATCGAAATGGCGCATGAAGCCATTAAAATACAGGTTAAAGCCCAGGAACAACTTAGAGATCTTGCCGGAGTTACTGCAAAAAGAGACTATGCAAAACCTTATCGCAATGAAGAGCTGAAAGATAAGATATATGCTTATGGAAGAGATCGGATGTTTGAGATCGCTGCTGCCGGAACCGGGAAACATGAAAGGAGTGATGGTTTTAAAATATTATATGCCGATATAAAAACATACCTGGGGGAAGAATTGGAAGAGGCAGATAAAAAACTGATAGGATTTTACAGTGGCGAATTACAATATGATGTGGTGAGAGATATGATCCTTACAGATCGCCGCCGATTAGATGGCCGAGGTACTGAAGATATTCGTCAACTGGATATGGAAACAGATATTCTTCCAACACCCCATGGATCAGCATTGTTTACACGGGGTGAAACTCAATCTCTTACCACGGTTACTTTAGGAACTACTTTAGATGAGTTGTTAGTGGAAAGCGCATTTAAATCTGATTATACCAATTTTATATTGCATTATAATTTTCCACCATTTTCTACCGGGGAGGTTAAAATGATGAGAGGTGTAGGAAGGAGAGAAGTAGGGCATGGTAATCTTGCAATGCGTTCCCTTAAAAAGATGATGCCAGGATCTGATTATCCTTACACTGTACGTGTAGTTAGTGATATTTTGGAATCAAATGGTTCTTCTTCTATGGCTACAGTTTGTGCAGGATCTCTTGCTCTTATGGACGCAGGAGTTCCATTAAAAAAACATGTTAGTGGTGTGGCAATGGGCTTAATAAAAAAAGATGATCAATACGCCGTACTTACTGATATTCTGGGAGATGAAGATCACCTGGGGGATATGGATTTTAAAGTTACCGGTACACGTGATGGCATTACAGGAGTACAAATGGATATAAAGGTTGATGGCTTAAGCATGGACATTATGCGCAGCGCACTGGCGCAGGCACGTAAAGGCCGACTGCATATTCTTGATGCAATGTATAAAAGTATGGAAGCTCCCAGAGCGGAGGTTAAACCGCATGCTCCACGTATGGTTAAACTGATCATAGATAAGGAATACATAGGTGCCGTAATAGGGCCAGGAGGAAAAGTGATCCAGGAGATACAAAGAGAAACAGGTGCTACTATCAATATTGAAGAAGTGGACAACCATGGTGAGGTAAGTATTTTTTCAAAAGAAAAATCAGGATTGGATAAAGCTGTAGCCTGGGTAAATGGGCTGGTAGCCGTTCCCGTTGTAGGAGATACTTATGAAGGAACAATAAAAAGTATCAAAGAATTCGGGGCATTTGTTGAATTCCTTCCTAAGAAAGAAGGTTTGTTACATATCAGTGAAATTAGCTGGAAACGTTTGGAAACCATGGAAGGTATTTTTAAAGAAGGCGATAAGGTTAAAGTTAAATTACTGGAAGTAGATCCAAGGACAGGTAAATTTAAATTAAGCCGCAAAGTATTAATGCCTAAGCCGGAAGCACCTGCAAAACCGCAGGCAGAAAACAGGCAGTAACATAAGTGATTATTACAGCTGCAGGATCTTACATCCTGCAGCTTTTTTATTTATATGAATTATCACCAGTACTTTTTTGAATGCATAACCGAACAACAGAAAGAAATTCTGATCGCATTGCTGAGCGATGCCGGATGTGAAGGATTTGAGGAAGATGATAAAAAATTATATGCCTACTCACCCGAAGAAATAACTACTCCCACGATTAATAAAATACTTGAACAAGTACCAGTTGTATATTCTCAAAAAGTTATAAAAGAAGAAAACTGGAATGCATTATGGGAGTCTGGTTTTAATCCTGTAACTGTTTTTTATCCGGATAGTGATAAAAAATTTACTTCAATTCGCGCAGATTTTCATCCTCCGGATACTACCGCTCAATTTGATATCCTGATAAATCCGAAAATGAGTTTTGGTACAGGGCATCATGCAACCACCTATGGTATGGTTCAAAGTATGAGTACCCTGGATTTTAAAAATAAGGATGTTATTGATTTTGGTACAGGCACAGGTATACTATCTATTCTCGCTGAAAAACGGGGAGCTACGCATGTGATCGCTATTGATCATGATGATCTCTGTATTCAGAACGCATTTGAAAATTTTAATAGAAATGAATGTAAAAATATAAGGTTGATAAAAGATAAAATATTGATACCCGTAATAAAAGCTGATATAATCCTTGCCAATATAAATCTGAATGTGATCATAGAAAATATAGAAAGCATATTATCTGTTTGTAAACCTCAAACAACAATACTGCTAAGTGGGATTTATTTAGAAGATGCTATAACTGTCAATACTATTTTAAAAAAATATGCTCAGTCGGCAAGTGTAGTTTATAAAAATAATAACTGGATCGTATTACAAATTATCTATACCTGATTGTACCCGTTTTAACAAGCACACGTTAGCAAAAAGCCGTATTTTTGTCTTCCGGTTTTACTATTCTCTAAAATTTTTAATGGAAGAAATTTTATTAATATTGGTTGCTTACCTGGTTGGTTCAATTCCAACAGCATTACTTATTAGTCGTAAATTTTTCGGTATTGATATTCGTGATTATGGAAGTGGCAACATGGGAGCTACAAATACCTATCGTGTATTAGGTTCCCGGTATGGAACCATCGTTATGATCTTCGATATTTTAAAAGGTATAACTGCTGTTTTGCTTTTTACTTTTCTTCCTTATTATTTTAATCACGAACTGGAACGTACAAATTTTATGATCGGTTTGGGCATGGCAGCAGTTATGGGCCATGTGTTTCCTGTATTTGCAGGTTTTAAAGGCGGAAAAGGTGTGGCAACTTTATTTGGGATGATACTCGCTGTACAACCTGTTGTTGCTATAAGTTGTGTAAGTGTTTTTTTACTTGTATTGTATCTTACCAGGTATGTTTCCTTAAGTTCTATACTTGCTGCTATGATGTTGCCTGTATCTGTGCTTTGGATATGGAATGAACACGAAGTGATGTACCGGGTATTTGCTTTGCTTGTAGCATTTTTAGTTATGTTTACCCATCAGAAAAATATAGGCAGGATACTCCGTGGAGTTGAAAGCCGTATACCCATCTTCAAAAATCGTGACAAGCGCAGATCCCGTCGCCGCAATTCAAACGATTGATTATTATTTGCTCATTCTCTTTTAGCTGGAACAAATAATTATGTTACAAAAAAAGCTGTCATCCTGAGTTTATCGAAGAACGAAGCGTGATCAAAATAAAAAGAAATCGAAATCCAATTTGAACCCACTCCGCTTTAAAATATCTTTTTAAAATCTCAGATATTGTTTTTTAAATAAAGAGGTTTACTTATTAAGAGAAGTGAATGTTAATTCTTTATTATTCTCTTTTTAGTTATCCTAATCAGCACCTTCACATTTCCTTAAAAAATCTGGTACGCCTATTGTTTTACAATGGTCAAATTGTAACCATGAAAAAATTAGTATCCCTATTATTAGTTGTGCCTGCATTCATAGCATGTTCAACTAATGCAGTAACAGGCAGAAAACAACTTTCCTTATTTCCCGAATCAGCTTTGCAGGCTGAAGCCGTTTCCCAGTATCAATCCTTTTTAAGTGAAAATAAAGTAGTGAACGCAAATGCCAGTAAAGATGCTGAAATGGTTAAAAGAGTAGGCAACCGGGTAGCTACTGCGATCACTTCCTATTACCGAAGTAAAGGAATAACAAAGGAATTGGATGGCTATAAATGGGAGTTCAACCTCATAAATGATCCCCAGGTAAATGCATGGTGTATGCCTGGTGGTAAAGTTGTAGTATATACCGGATTGCTGGCCGTAACACAAAATGAAGCTGCTTTGGCTGTTGTAATGGGGCATGAGATCCTGCATGCAGTGGCACAGCACGGTAATGAGCGTATGAGCCAGGTTGCCCTGGCACAGGGTTTACAGGTTGCCGGAAATGTATTTACACAAAATAATCAGCAGGCAAATTCTATATTCAACAACGTTTTTTCTCCGGGAGCCCAGGTAAGTGTTCTATTGCCAAATTCACGTAAACAGGAGTATGAAGCTGATCGTTTGGGTTTGATATTTGCAGCTATGGCAGGTTACAATCCAAGGGAAGCAATCCCTTTCTGGCAAAGGATGGCAGCGGCTTCCAATGGAAATAAACCACCGGAATTCCTGTCCTCACATCCAGGTGACGAAAACCGTATAGCAAAAATCCAGGAATACATGCCTGAAGCGCTTACCTATTATAAGCCCAGGAAATAGATACATCAATCAATTAATTATTTTAAAACTCCGCTAGCTGCGGAGTTTTTTTATTTTAAGTAGGTAACTAACCAAAGAAAGTGTAAATTTGCAGCCTGCCGGCACTTTCGCCATTATCCCTAATGAATTCTCTATTTATTTTTTTATAAAAAACTACATTATGGCTTTACAGACTGTATTAGAGAAGTTGCAGATAAAAGATGAAAAAAATATTCTTATTCAAGGATTGCCTTCTTCCATTGAAAAACCTTTTTCAAAAGTAAATTATGCAAAAAGTGTTACGCCACTTTTAAGAACTCGTAAAATAGATTTTGCCCTGATCTTTGCAGTTAATATAAAGCAATTGTGCGCGATCATTTCGGATGTAGCACCCGCTTTGCAACCTCATGCCACCTTATGGGTTGCATATCCTACACAAAGCTCTAAAATCTACAGTGAACTTAGCCGTGATTACAACTGGGAAGCAATATCTTGTCATGGTTATGAAGCCATAGACCATATTTCTCTTGACAATGTATGGAAGGCTATATCTTTTGCTAAAACGTCCACTCCCTCACCGGTTAAAAAGAAAACTTTGTCGCGCGGGGTATTAGAAACCGTATAAAAGTTAATCAGATTTTACTTAAATATTACTGTACCTGTATCCCGGGTAAGATTAACTTCCAGTTGTTTCAGATGTTGATGGGTTTGTAAAAAAAGTATTTGATCCTCTGTAGTAATTGCTTTTTCAAGTTCTCTTTGATTTTCTTCAATCAGCCTTTTTATTTTACGCAGCTTTAAATAATTTAATGTGGATATTACTTCTTCCCGAAAAAGATCTTCCCTTGTATTGATATGGCCTTCATAATGCTCTTTCCAGTTAGGACTTATCTCTACATTAACTTCCATGATTTTTAGTACCAGCTGGTTGATCTTATGATCTTCATGATATAGAAAATTTTTAGATGTTGGTTGTAAACCGTTTTCGAACCACACTTTATATATCTCCAGGATCGATACCAGGTCTTTATTATCAAGCATTTTATCCAGTTCATTTTCTTCTATCTCTGATAAAATATAATCAGCTACTTTTTTATTATCATCCCACTTCATAAGTCCAAAATCAAGGAGGCTTCTCACCATCGCCTGTTCCTGCATTTCATCTTTATTAAAAAGATCTGATATCTCATCAGTTCCGGGGATCACTTCAGCAACGGATTTATTTTCAGTTTTACCGGCCCGGGTTTCAATTTTACTTATATTTTCCCTTACAAACTTATTTACCAGCGCGTTTAATCCGGTTTCCTCTATCTTAAGAATCTCTGCTACCTGCTTTACATAATCCTGGCGCCGTGTAAATTCCTCTGTTTTATTGATTCTCGAAATAGTTTCAGCGATCTGGTTTACGATCAAAGATTTTTTTGTACTGTCATTGCCTGCTTCCTTTAGTGAATTATCCAGCTGAAATAAAATGAAATCTTTTTTATTCTCTGAAATAAATTTATTAAAAGCCGTTGGCCCCAGTTTGTTTACATAGCTGTCGGGATCTTCCTTATCAGGTATCAATACAAGTTTTACATTCAGGCTTTCCTCCAAAGCCAGGTCAAGCCCTCTTAATGCAGCTTTTATACCCGCACTATCGCCATCATAAATTATAGTGAGATTGCTGGTATATTTTTTAATTAGCCTAAGCTGATCAGCAGTAAGAGAAGTTCCGCCACTGGCAACTACATTTTCTATTCCTGCCTGGTGAAGGCTTACAACATCCGTATAACCTTCTACCAGCAAACATTCATCAGATCTGTCAATTGCTGTTCTGGCAAAATAAGAACCATATAAAATTTTGCTTTTAATATAAATCTCATTTTCCGGGGTATTAATATATTTAGGTGCCTTATCATTGGATCGGATCAGGCGGGCTCCAAAACCAAGTATTTTTCCACTTTGATTGTGAACCGGAAAAACGATCCTTCCCCTGTAATTATCTTGCAATTGTTCGTCGCGTTGAACAACCAGTCCTGACTTTAATAAATATTCTTTATTGTATTGAGCATTGATTGCAGCAGTAGCAAAGTCACTTTTAGAAAGTGGACTGAATCCGATTTGAAATTTCTCAATGATATCTTCCCTGTAACCTCTTTGTTTTAAATAGCTGAGTGCAATATCACGCCCGTCATCTGTATGGAACAATGCATTGCTGAAAAATTTCTGGGCAAAATTATTAATGATGAATAAACTGTCTGATGCCTGTTGTTGAACTTTAAATTCCGGGCTTGTCTCAGTTTCTTCGATCTCAACATTATATTTTACAGCAAGCCATCTGAGGACTTCAACATAGCTGTATTTTTCATGTTCCATAACAAACCCGATCGTATTTCCGCTTCTGCCGCAACCGAAACATTTATATATTTCTTTAACAGGTGATACAGTAAATGAAGGGCTTTTTTCATTGTGAAAAGGGCATAAACCCAAGTAGTTGGTTCCTCGTTTTTTTAATTTTACGAAAGCTCCAATGATCTCGATTATATCAATTCGGCTAAGTATTTGTTGTATTGTATTTTGTGAGATCATATATTATTTCTCAAAATACAACTCTACCCGTATATGAACTACTTAAATTTTCTGTTGTACGGTAATGTGAAAAAACGCGTTAAAGTTGATTTTTAATCTCAATTAAATAATATCTTTAGTTCATTAAAAACAAGTTTATTATGAAAAGAATTTTTTTGCTCATAGTGTGTATTACTCTGGGATTTTATTTGAAAGCACAGTCTATCGATGAAATCAACAAAATGGTTAATGCAAACAATTTTAAAGGTGCCAAAGCATATATTGATACTTATTTAGGTGATCCAAAAAATGGATCTAAAGCAGAAGGCTGGTATTACAAAGGAAGGATATATAATGGTTTATCTTATGATAGTTCTGTTACTATGACTGACAAAGCCATATATAAAGCAGCTGCATATGATGCATTTAAAAAGAATCAACAATTGGATCCTTTAGATCTCAGGATGAAAGTAGAATCATACAGGTCTTATCTTGATCTTTATTATGGATATTATGATCTCGGAGCAGGATTTTTTAATGTCAAAAAGTATGAAGAGGCTTACAATTCTTTTTCAAAAGCACTGGAAGTTAAAGACTACATTTTAAGTAAAAATTATACGTACACAGATGCCAAGATTTATCCCCTGGATACTGCACTGATCCTGAATGCTGCGATTTCCGCTTCACAGGCAAAAAAAGAGGATCTTGCTTTAAAACATTATCAGAAGCTTGTTGATGGTAATGTTGCTGGTAAAGGCTATGAAGAAGTTTATGAATACCTGGTAACCTATTACAATGATAAAGATGACCAGGCTAATTTGCAATCAATATTAACCAAAGCAAAAATGCATTATCCTGCAAATGATTACTGGACAGAACTTGAGGTAAAGGCAGTAGGAAAGAAAGGAGACCAGGCGGCGCTTTTTGCGAAGTATGAAGAAATTTTAGCTAAAAATCCGGAAAGCTTTACACACAGTTATAATTATGCTATAGAGTTATATAATAATATGTATGGCAAAGATGCAAAACCTTCAACAGACGCAGATAAAGCAAAATTGACAAGTATCATCAAAATAGCTATTCAGAATGATAAAAATAATGATGCAGTAATGCTAATGTCAAATCATTTATTCAATGCTGCATCTGATATGAGTATTGCAGCGAGCTTACTTAAGGGCACAAAACCTGAAGATGTTAAGAAGAAAAAAGATCTGAATGCGGCTTCAATGAAATACATGAATGAATTCATTCCTTATGGAGAGTTGGCCATCAAATATTTCGATAGCCAGACAGAATTAAAACCAATACAAAAAGCAAATAACAGGATCGTCCTGGGATACATGAGTGATGTGTACAATGCTAAAAAAGATCTGAAAAAGGCTGCGGAATATGATAAGAAGAAATTAAAATCGAATTAATAACATTCGTAGAAATAAATTAAAACCGTTCTCAACAGAACGGTTTTTTTATTAAGGAGATTTTTTAAAAGTAAGATTATATCAGGTGAATCTTATCATCTATCATCTGTCCATGAACCATTTGAACTGCGAAAGAAATTTTTCAGCACGTTTATCTGTAGCTTCTTTATCTATTGCTTCTCCCTCTTCAGTAAAGGTTTTATCAATATTAGGAACGGGGAATAATGCTGGCACCGTCCAGACACCCATTTTAAAAAGTATAAACTGCAAAGAAGTAATAGCCTGCATCCCTCCAAAAGCACCATCTGATACAGTTACAATAGCAATTGGTTTAAGTTGCCATTCGCTGTATAAAACATCAATGGCATTCTTTAAACTGGCCGGATAACCCCCGTTGTATTCAGGTGTTATAATTACAATCCCCCGGGCTTCTTTTATTGAAGCAGCAAATTGTAAAAGAGATTCAGAGGGATCTTTAAGATATTTTAAACGTTCTTCAAATACCGGAAAATTTAATTCTTTCAGGTCGATTAGTTCAGTTTCACCCCAATGCTGCGCATTAATATATTTTTGGAAATAAAGAGCAACCCGATTGCTTTTTCTGCCTGTTCTCACACTGGAGGAGAGTATGATTATTTTTTTCATAAGAAATATTTTGAACAAATTATTAACCTTTTCAAATATCCAGAATTTCTTTTATAACATTAGATTTTAAATTATTTAGCATGGATGCATTGTAATATCGAGTTATCTTCTAAGCTGAGTTACGTGTGTGAAAACTGTGTATAATTAATGGGCCAAACACTGATAAAACATTCATTTCAATTAAGCATTCATTTATATTTACCGGTGTTATAATAATAAACTAAGGTCTTGAATATATAAGGCCTTCCCTTAAAAAACTGAAAGTGCGATTAAAGAGTCTGGAAATTAAAGGATTTAAAAGTTTTGCTGATAAAACTGTTTTGAATTTTGATGAAGGGATAACTGGTGTTATCGGGCCCAATGGTTGTGGTAAAAGCAATATTATCGATAGTATCCGGTGGGTGATAGGTGAACATAAAATAAGCAATCTGCGAAGTGAAAATCTTGAAAGCCTGGTTTTTAACGGCAGTAAAAGTCGGAGTGCCAGTGGCCTTGCGGAAGTTAGCCTCACATTTGAGAATACACGAAATCTTCTTCCAACAGAATTTAATACAGTAACTGTTACCCGCAAATATTATAAAAGCGGGGAAAGCGAATACCGTCTAAATGATGTTGCATGCCGGTTAAAGGATATTCATAACCTTTTTATGGATACCGGTATCAGTACGGATAGCTATGCGATCATCGAATTGAGCATGGTAGATGATATCATAAAAGATAAAGAGAACAGCAGGAGAAAAATGCTGGAACAGGCTGCCGGTATTACCATTTACAAAACCAGGAAGAAAGAGGCCAAATTAAAACTGGATGCTACAGAACAAGATCTGGCCCGGATAGAAGATCTTTTATTTGAAATAAACAATCAGTTAAAAACCCTGGAAAGCCAGTCGAGAAAAGCTGAAAAATTTCTTGAAATTAAAAAAGAGTATAAAGAAGTTAGTATTGAACTGGCTAAAGCTGCGCTGGAAGGATTTAATTTAACATACAGAGATCTTAGTGATCAGCAGAAACAGGAGATTGATAAGCGGATTGAGCTTGAATCGAATATAGCAAAACAAGATGCTGAATTGGAAATGGAAAAGCTGGCTTATATAGAAAAAGAAAAAGCATTGCAACATCTTCAGCATACGTATAATGAAATGCTGGATAAGGTAAGGACTAAGGAAAATGAGAAAAGCCTGGGAACTCAAAGATTGCAGCATTTACAGGAAAGAAAAAATAACCTGGATGAATTTTTATTTAAAGCCTCCAGCCAGTTAAAAGGGTTACAGGAAAGTATTGATTTTACAGGCACCCAGATCAATGATGAACAGCAAAAACTGGGAATACTGGATGAAAAATTACTCGAATTAAAAAGATCAGTTGAAGAAAGAAGGGGGATTTTTGATGAGAAAAGAAGCAGTGTGGACGAGATGCGAAAAGAGAATCTTATCATTCAACGGAATCAGTTTGAATCAGAGAAGAAAGTTGCAATAGCGGATACATTCATTCAGAACATCCAAAGAACTATTCAACAGCTCCGTGAAGAAAGTGAACAAAGAAAAAATAATTTAAAAGATCTTGAGAATGATAAGAAGATAAAAGAAGATGAGTTAATACATAAGAAATCAGAACTTGACCAACTACAGGTACAAAATGAATTTACCAAAGAGCAGATTTTACAAACTCAATTTACTCTGGAAGAATTGCGTAATGTACTGGCAGATGAAAACAGGAAACTGGATTCTAAGAAAAATGAGCACGATCTTTTAAAGAGCCTGATCGATTCAATGGAAGGTTATCCTGAAAGTGTAAAATTCCTTCACAATAATACCAGTTGGAATCATCACGCCCCTTTGCTTTCTGATATAATCTATGTTAAAGAAGAATACCGTGCAGCTGTTGAAAATGTATTGGAACCCTATCTTAATTATTATGTAGTTAATAATCTCGAAGAGGGATTACAGGCCATACATTTACTGGACGACAATAAGAAAGGGAAGGCTAATTTCTTTCTCCTTGATAAATTTACAGAAAGCATTACAGTTCATCAGCCGCCGGGAACTATTGCTGCCTTAGATGTTACAGAGGTAGATAGTTTATATAGCAAACTTGCAGAATACCTGCTCGGAAATGTATTCATCGCAGAAAATGAAGATGCTTTGCAAAACAGCAACGGAGCTGTTATTTTGGAAAAGACCGGTAAATATGTGAAAGGAAAATATTCTCTTACCGGGGGTAGTGTAGGGGTTTTTGAAGGAAAGAAGATTGGGCGGGCAAAGAATTTAGAAAAACTTATTGAAGAGATTCAGAGCCAGGATAAGATTGTGCAGGGATTAAAAGCAGATATACAGTTAAAGAATAATGAAGTGATAGCTTTTAATACCCAGTTAAAAGAAGCTACTATCAAACAAGTGTTAGAAGATATAAATGTTTTAAATAACAACGTATCGTCTTTTCAAAATAAAATAGAAAATTTACATCAGCAGGAAACTGCGGGCACAAATAGGGTAGAGAGCCTTGAACAGCAACTGGAAATAAATTTAAAAGATATTTCAGGTTCAAAACAAGAACTGGATATTTTAAATACACGCCTGGAAGATTTTGCTGGAAAAATATTATTGGTAGAAAAGGATTATTCGCTGGCAGAAAACGAATATAACCTGGCTAACACAACATATAATGAAAACAATATAGAATTTACTCGCCAGCAGAATAAGATAATGTCTTTAAAACAGGAGCAGGAATTTAAAAAGAACCAGCTTACTGATCTGAACGTGCAGGTTGAAAACAATACCAAACAATTAAATGAATCGGTAGAGAATATTGATAAAACCGGAAGTGGTTTAAAAGAAGTGGAGGATATGTTGATTGTAATGTTGCGGGAAAAAGAAGCTGGGGAAAAACACCTCAATGAGGCAGATCAGGAATATTATAACCTTCGGAATATCTTAACAGAGAAGGAAAGTGAATTGCGTGCAAAGCAAAAGTTCAAAGAAGGGATCGATCACTTACTTAATGAAATTAAAGATAAACTGACGGAATTAAAATTACAACTTGCCGGAATGAAAGAAAGATTGCATGTGGAATTCAAAGTAGATCTGGATGCAATCATAGATGAAGCCAGAACCGGCGATTCACCCCTGGAAGAATTGCAGGAGAAAAATGAAAGGATGCGAAAGCGTTTAGAGAATATGGGAGAAATAAATCCTACAGCAATTGAAGCTTACACAGAAATGAAAAAGCGGTATGAATTTATTCTTGAACAAAAGAATGACCTGGTAACGGCAAAGGATAGCCTAATGCAGACAATACAGGAGGTTGAAGCCACTGCCAATCAGCAGTTCCTGGAAACTTTTAATAAAACCAGGGAAAACTTTCAAAAGGTATTCAAAGCTTTATTTTCAGAAGAAGATACAGCAGATATGATCCTGGTGGATCCTGATAATCTTGCAGAAACAGGAATTGATATTATTGCAAAACCTAAAGGAAAGCGGCCAAGTAGTATTGGACAATTAAGCGGAGGAGAAAAAACCTTAACTGCCACTGCTTTACTGTTTGCTATCTATCTTATTAAACCTGCACCATTTTGTATTCTTGATGAAGTGGATGCTCCACTGGATGATGCTAACGTGGGGAAATTTACAAATATGATAAAGCAATTCAGTGAAAACAGCCAGTTTATAATTGTGACACACAATAAAATGACAATGAATGCTGTTGATGTAATCTATGGAGTTACTATGCAGGAAGCAGGAGTAAGTAAATTGGTTCCAGTAGATTTCAGAAGTTTAAATTGATCCAACCTATAAAAAAAATATGAAAAAAACGGTAATACTATTAACTTTTTGCTTTTTATATACTGTTGCTTTCAGCCAGTCTAAAATGCAAAAAGACAGTTTAATGAAAGTAATGGCCTTAGAGGCATGTGATGAAGTAAAGAAAAAAGATTTCAGCAACCTGAAAAAAGAAGATCTTGAAATGGAATTGGGATTGGCTGTAGTTCCCATTTTTTCCAATCATGCGGATGACATAAAAAATATTTTTGATTTTGATATTTCCGAATCCGACGAAATGAGAAAATTTGGACAAGAGTTGGGCATAAAGTTGGCAGTGGTTTGTCCGGAATTCATAAAGCTTTTTGCAAATAACAAATCCCTATTAGAAAGTAAAGTAGAAGTAAAAAGTAGTGAAACAATTTCTTCAGTTACACTTTTGAAAGTTATGCCAGGAGAGTTTACATATTTTTTAATAAAGGACAAATCAGGAAAAACAGAAAAGATCTGGTGGATGAATTACTTTGAAGGATCTGAGATTTTGGCTGATGTAAAAAATATAAACAAAACTTTTAAAATAAAGTATCAGGAGATGGAAGTTTATAATTCAGGTATAAAAGATTATATAAAAATAAAAGTCGCTTCCGGATTGGAAAAATAAAGTGTCCCACATCTATAGGTATCCCACACTTTACAAAAACAGTACCATTAAATTCAGGGAGAGTAGCAATATTCTCTCTTTTTTATTGTCATAAGATTGGCAGTTAACCTGGCATCGTACATATTTAACCTGCAGTAGCTATAGTACTTAATAATCCAGTTTACCAATTCTACCTCCACCACCTGCGAGGTATACTGCTTTTCCATTTTTTGCTTTTCGAACCACATGATAACTGTCTTTACTTATCCAGGAGAAAGTATTTCCGTCATTGGTTGTGAAATCAACACCGTTAAGGCCACAGGTAACCCATTTTCTTTTTGAAATATATTCTACACAACTTCTATACCCATGCGGTGGAACTTGCGGAAATTTCCATGTTTTTCCGGCATTGGATGTTATAATACAATTTTTATAGATCGTATCCCGTGCATTGAAATCACCGCCAACTACCATCATAGTTTTGAAATTCTTTACCGCTATTGAATTAGCACCAGTGGATTCTTTGCCCTGCACTATCGGAAGCAAAATTTTATGATCACGCCTGATTAGGTGCGAAGTAAAACCCCCTGTTATAATTACAACTTCCTGTTTTGTTAGCTTCCTCACATTTGTACCACTGGACGCAAAACAGGCTTCACCACTATCTGCCCGGGGATAATTTTCTTTAGGTATATCCATCCAGCTGTTTCCTCCATCAAATGATCTTGCAATAAAGAATTTTCCATCGATTGGATCTCCTACCACAATTCCACTTTGGTCATTCCAAAATTCCATTGCATCGAGGAACATTCCTTTGGTTTTATTTTCATAAACCACCTTCCAGTTTTCTCCACCATCCACCGTTCTTAAAATATAGGCCGGATCTGCAATTCCCATTATAACAGCAGTAGTTTTATCAAAAGCTTCAATATCACGGAAATCGTTTTTTTCAAATCCTTTCACTACCATCCATTTCCAGGTTTTACCCGCATCGAGAGATCTGCCTACTGTTCCTCCTGAGCCACTCACCCAAATGGTGTTATCATCCACAACACTCATACCACGCAAAGAAGTTTTAGTGCCATTGGTTAGCAATGATACGGTTTGAGCAAATACAGTCTGGCAAAGAAAACAAAAGGATGAAATAATGAAAATATTTTTCATATTGATATTAATAGTTGGTGGAGAAATCTTCTTACCGGTCAAAGAAATGGAAATCAAATTTTTCTATCCATTAAACACCGTTTCTATTTGCTTACTTTTGAACAAGTTAAATTTTTTACTGAAACAGCACAACAAATATGAGTTATAATTATCTTCCTTTGGATAAAAGTTATACCAGTTTTCAACAGATCAAAAACCTGCTTGAATTCGATCAGCTTGTTTCTATTACATTCGGCGCACATGAACAAATTGTAAAATGCCGAGAATACCTGGATCAAAAAATGTCGAAAAGTGATACACTGATTTATGGAGTTAATACAGGTTTTGGATTTATGCAGAACATCAGAATAGATGAGCAGCAACTGGAAGAGTTGCAGAAAAATTTGTTGCAGTCGCATGCATGCGGGGTGGGAGAAGAAGTTCCGTCAGCAATTATAAAGCTGATGATAATGCTTAAAATAAAATCGCTTAGTTATGGCAATTCAGGTGTACAGATAGAAACAGTTAAGCGGCTTATGGAAATGTACAATAATGGGATCCTGCCCATTGTTTATACACAGGGATCGCTGGGAGCTTCCGGAGATCTTGCACCATTGAGCCATCTTAGTTTACCCCTCATTGGTATGGGTGATGTACATTATAAAGGTGAAAAGATGAGCGCTCCAGAAGTTTTGAAAATGATGAACTGGAAGCCGGTTGTATTGCAAAGTAAGGAAGGGCTGGCCCTTATAAATGGAACCCAGTTCATGAGCGCTTATGGTTTATACATATTGATACAGGCAGAAAGACTGCTGCAATGGGCAAATACGATTGCTGCCATAAGTTTTGATGCATTTGATTGCTCTCCGGATCCCTTGCATAAAAAAATACACGAGATACGCCCTCATAAAGGCCAGGTTTTCGTTGCCGGCTATTTACGTTCCCTCTTATCTGGAAGCGAAATAATTAAACAAAAGAAATCACAGGTTCAGGATCCTTATTCGTTCCGTTGTATACCACAGGTGCATGGGGCGTCACAGGATACAATAGATTATGTAATGGAAATATTTATAAAAGAAATAAATTCTGTTACCGACAACCCGAATATTTTTCCGGAAGAAGACCTGGTGTTGAGTGGAGGTAACTTTCACGGGCAACCCCTGGCGTTAGCACTTGATTTTTTATCAATAGCACTAAGTGAATTGGGAAGCATAAGTGAAAGAAGAACCTACCAGCTTATCAGCGGTCAACGTAATTTACCACTCTTTTTAGTAAATGATCCCGGCTTACATTCCGGCTTGATGATACCACAATATACGGCTGCCGGAATAGTAAGTGAGAACAAGCAATTGTGTACGCCTGCAAGCGTGGATAGCATATCATCATCCAATAACCAGGAAGATCATGTTAGCATGGGAGCTAATGCAGCTACCAAGTGCAAACGTATCGTTGATAATATTGAAAAAGTACTAGCTATAGAATTATTAACTGCAGTACAGGCAATAGAATTCAGGAGTCCATTTAAAACTTCAGGCAAATTGCAAGAGATCATAACTGCATTTAGAAAAGAGGTTTCATTTAATAAGTCAGACAGGATTTTACATGATGATATAATACGGAGCATAGCGTTCATTAAAGATTATAAATTATCAGGTATTTAAGGATATTTAATGGTATCGGTCAAGTACGGCTGGTTGAAGTACGAAGACAGGATCAGGGTCTCTTTGATTAATCAAAACTCATTCATTTCATTAAATTGAATTTTTAAAAATCAAATAAAAATGTCTCTAATAAATTCCGGCTACGATTATTCAAAATATAAAACTCCAACGGGTACAGAGATTTCCTGTAAAGGATGGATACAGGAAGCAGCACTACGGATGTTACTCAACAATCTTGATCCTAATGTTGCAGAACGCCCTGAAGAACTTATTGTTTACGGAGGCCGTGGTAAAGCAGCCCGTAATATAGAATCACTTGACCTGATAATAAAAGCTTTAAAAGATCTGGAGAATGATGAAACACTACTGATCCAATCAGGTAAGCCTGTGGCCATGTTGAAAACACACAAGGATGCACCGCGTGTGTTGATTAGCAATTCTCAATTGGTACCAAAATGGGCAACCTGGGAACATTTTGACGAACTGGAAAAAAAAGGCCTGATGATGTATGGCCAGATGACAGCAGGTTCCTGGATCTATATTGGCAGCCAGGGGATAGTACAAGGTACTTATGAAACGTACGCAGCAGCAGCCATTAAACATTTTTCCGGAACTTTAAAAGGAACATTAAATGTAACAGCCGGGCTGGGAGGTATGGGAGGTGCACAGCCTCTTGCTATTACAATGAATGGTGGTGTGGCTCTTATAGCAGAAGTTTCAGGCTGGAGAATTGATAAAAGACTTGAAACAAAATACCTGGATAAAAAAATAGAAGATATTGATGAAGCGATCGATGAGGCAATAAGAGCAAAAAATGCCGGCGAAGCAATTAGCATAGGAGTTGAATGCAATGCAGTGGCCTTATTGAAAAGGCTCATTAAAAGAAAGATTGTTCCAGATACCCTTACCGACCAGACATCAGCACACGATCCACTCATCGGATACATACCGGAGGAACTAAAAGATTATGAAGCTGATCATTTGCGTGTGCACAATCGGGATGAGTATGTGAATATGAGTTATGATACCATGAAACTGCACGTTGAACTGATGCTGGAATTGCAATCTATGGGTGCTATCACTTTTGATTATGGCAATAACATACGGGCACGCGCACACGAGCATGCAATAAAAAATGGTATGACGGAAACTGAAGCAAAAAAATACTTTGGTTTTCCCGGCTTTGTACCGGCTTACATACGCCCGCTATTTTGCGAAGGAAAAGGCCCTTTCCGATGGGCAGCTCTCAGTGGTGACCCGGAAGATATTCGGGTAACCGATAACGTTATGATGGAACTTTTCCCGGAAAATACTAATATGCTTCGCTGGCTGAAACTGGCAAAAGATAAGATTGCCTTCCAGGGTTTACCAGCCCGTATATGCTGGATAGGCCAGGGGGATCGTGAAAAGGCCGGACTTGCTTTTAATGAATTGGTAAGATCAGGTAAAGTAAAGGCCCCCATTGTAATAGGAAGGGATCATTTGGATACCGGTTCTGTTGCTTCTCCAAACAGGGAAACAGAAGGGATGCTGGATGGATCGGATGCAGTTGCAGACTGGCCGGTTCTCAATGCACTCGTTAATACCGCGGGCGGCGCTTCCTGGGTTTCTTTGCATCACGGTGGTGGGGTAGGGATGGGTTATTCCATTCATGCAGGGATGGTTATAGTAGCTGATGGAACTGATGAAGCTGCGGTAAGATTAGGAAGGGTATTGAGGAATGACCCTGGCCTGGGTGTGATCCGTCATGCCGATGCAGGTTATGATATTGCATTGGATACACAAAGGAGAAATGGGCTGGATTTTAAAGAAAGAGTAAAATAGCGTTATATTTATTCCTAACCGTTAGTATAATGGCCGATAATTTGATACTTCTATTGTTAACTAATAAAAAAGAAATATGTCTCACCACGATGATGAAAGCAAAAAAAAAGAAAATAACGATTCTGTTGTAAAACCAGATCCTGAAACCTTGCATACAACCGACCCTCAAAAAAATATGGAAGGTCCTATTTCCTCCCTGATGCATAAAACGGGTAAGAGTCTGGATACTGAAGAGACGAAAGAAGAGGCTGATAAAGAAAAAGATGAAGATTAGTGAATGGCTATCACGGTGATTTTGAATACCGTTTAATTATGTCTGATTTTACTTTCGTTTTCAACAAATAATTTATTTTAAAAAACGGTATGTCCATTTTACCAGGAAACTATTCCTGGCACTTCCTGCAAAAGCATTGTTCAAAAGGCTTTTAAGAACCGGCGTATCAAAGTCTTCATAAGCATCTGCCGTATTACCATCAGCCCAAACAAAAAACAATTCTGAACCCGGCCTGTACTCCCATCTTGCAATTAAGTTGGAACGGAACTGTACGAAATTAAAATCCGGTTTTCCAAAATTATAATCTATCGTTCCATCTTCATTTTCATCCACCGAATATCTTCCATTATTAAACGTGATCTGGCTTCCGGTTAATGGCGTAAACCTATCGTTGTAATTCTTTGCCAGTGGATCTGAAACCCATGCAAAATTGCCATACAACGGTCTTGTTATAAATGGCTGACCATAATATTGAATAGAAAGATCAGGTGTTATATTGTAACTCACCCTGGCTGTAAAACGAATTGTTTTCTGATCAACCTGCCCCACGATCGTACGTGCCGTAGTGTTATAGTTCACCTGTTGTACAAACTGATCCTGTTTGCGGTGATATTGTTCAAAATCGGCACTGATATTTATGCTTAAGGCATTCACTGGTACATAATTCAAACCTATGCCATAACTTTTAACTCGCATTGTATTGTGAAATCCCCAAAAATTAAAGAAATTGATCCTTGGCGTAAGTTTTTTCCTGTAATCTGCGTTTAAATAATAATTCCAGCCAATACCTTCCGGTCGCCGGAGAGACCCTGCTCCCCGTAAAGAATTATTGGATACATCATAAGGATTCCAGGTTACACCAGATCCTGTTTGCCAGTTGTTTCTAAAAGTGGCATGGCTGTTCACATTAAATTCTTTATATAATACCTGGCCACTATAATCCCACCGGAAGAAATGATTATAATTAATACGGGCATTGCGAAAAATTGAAAATGGCTTTTGAAACTGCAATCCCGCCCAGCCAAAGTAATTGATCTCATTTGCGGTAAGCATAAAACCGATATCATTTAATTCGAGTTCAGGGGAGCGCATGGTAATTCCTGTTTCAAATCTTAATACCTGGCCAAGCTTCCCTTGTTTACCACCAGACTTGCCAAAACGAATTGTACCGCCTGTACCGGTTAGTGAAGTGCGGGTAGGGTCTACCGTTACTTCTTTTGCATCCGGCCTTTGAAATAAATGTTCAAAAGAAGTTTGTGTATTTAATATTGCCTGTGGAGTACCATTAACTTTACTGTAAACTATATTGCCACGAATATACCAGGTCCTTTTTTTCCAATAGTGCAAAAAATCAAGCCCGCCCGAATAAGCGCTGCGATGTAACATATTTTCAAGGCCTTGTTCGCGGTTAACTGCTGTGAAAATTCCCCCTATAATTGTATTACCACTATTAATATCTTTTTGCAACCGGCCCACAAAATAACTTGTGAGGGGTTCTACTAGTTCTTTGCGTTTTTTACCAAAACTGTCAACAGTTGCTTTTTCTCTTTCAGTTATACTTTCCAGAACTCCAATACTCCAGCCTTTTTTTGTTTTGCCGCTGAATTTAGCAGCCCCAAGTATAGAAGTGTTTTGCGGGTATTGAACATATTCACCTGCTGCCGTGTTAGGAAATCCATGGGGCGAACCGCCGATCCTGCGGGAATAGAACAACAGGTCTGAATTAAAATTACCATCGGATTCTGCACCGGTGAGCTGGTATTCAAATATATTTCTGCTTTCAATAAAAAAAGGCCTTTTCTCATCAAAAAAATTCTGAAATCCGTCTATGCGTACTTGTGAGGGATCAGCTTCCACCTGCCCAAAATCAGGATTAATCGTAAAATCAAGTATCAGGTCATTGGTCACCGCCACTTTACCATCCAGGCCCGCAGTTAATTTAGAATCAAAACCATCAGCATAAGGATTCCCGGTTTCTTTTTTGTATTTATCAGCCTGAAGTGTAACATAGGGAGCTATTTCTACCTGGCGATGAACAGGTATATTATTCAATCCATGTAATTCTCCGAAACGGCTCATCCATACTCCAGAACTTTGAGGAATGAATTGCCAGTTGGATCTTTCTTGTTTCCGGAACAATCTCCGTGTTACCTGGAGTCCCCACACCTTATCCTTTTCATTGCCAAAACGCAACTGGCTTAAAGGGATCTTTAATTCTGCTGTCCAGCCGTTTTTTCCAATATTGGTTTTACCAAACCATATCGCATTCCAGTTACGATCCCAGTTACTGCCATCGTTAGAGGCAAATTCATCACTTCGTACACCCGAAGCCGATAGGGTAAATGAAAATGCTGTTCGTTTATCATTGTAGCTATCAATATTAATCTCTATCCAGTCACCGGGAAATTCATCGCGCCTGCCCATTCTTTTACTGATAGAGTCAGTGGCGAGGTCAAAGCAGTTATATGCAACGTAAAGAAATTTATCATCATAAAGGATCTTGAAACTGGTAGGCTGGGAGGGAGCCTTGCCTTCATTGGGTGAATTCTGAATAAAATCATCACTCCATTCTACAGCATTCCAACCCTCTTCTGAAGGTATCCCATCAATTAAAATAGTACCATTACTCAGGGGTTTAGTATGATCTTTCTTTTTAATATAACCGTATCTGATGGATCTGCCATAACTGTCCCAAAAGGAAGTGTAAAAAGCAAAAGCAAAACCACCTTATTTTTCATGCGCTAATTTACCGATAGATACAATGTTGATATAAAACATTTTAACAACGGTAATTTATCAAAGATGTATGGTTAAAAACTGAATTTTGAAAAAGTATAAAGAAGGGTAAAAAATTCAGCTTTTACATTAAAATAAAAGAAATACTATCTTACCTGAAAATTTAATATGACTAAACTTATAACTGTTGTTTTATTTGTAATTACCTGCTCTGCCTGTTTTTCTCAAACTACATATATTCATTGCGGTAAATTGATAAATGGTATTACATCAGCTCCTTTAAGTGAAATGACCATCGTTATTGAGGGGAATAAAATAACAGACATCAGCAAAGGTTATTCAGCGGTGCCTGCAGGCAGTAAATTAATAGATCTTAAAAACCGTACCGTAATGCCAGGATTGATTGATGCACATGTACACATTTCCGGTGAAACCAGTCGCAACAGATATACAGAAGGTTTTGCTTTGAATCCGGAAGATTTTGCATTTCGTGCTGTAGGTTATGCAGAGAGAACTTTATTTGCCGGTTTTACAACTGTGAGGGACCTTGGCGGAACTACCTCTCTTGCTTTGCGCAATGCTATCAACAGCGGCTACATTAAAGGGCCCCGTATAATTGCAGCAGGTAAAAGCATAGCAACCACAGGAGGCCACGCAGATCCTACCAATGGTATGAACCGCGAATTTATGGGTGATCCGGAAGCGAAAAATGGGGTTATCAATGGTGCAGATGAAGCTGTAAAAGCAGTAAGACAAAGATATAAAGAAGGTTCAGATGTTATTAAAATAACAGCAACGGGCGGTGTATTAAGCAACGCCAAAGACGGCGCCGGCGCTCACTTTTCTGAAGCAGAAATAAATGCTGTGGTTGCAACTGCTAAAGACTATGGCTTTAAAGTGGCTGCACATGCGCACGGGGCTGAAGGAATGAAACGTGCAATACGTGCAGGAGTGACTTCCATAGAGCATGGTACTTTTATGGATGATGAAGTGATTGCTTTGATGTTAAAGCATGGTACATATTATGTTCCTACAATTACCGCCGGCAAATCAGTAGCAGATTCAGCAAAAATACCAGGATATTATCCACCATTAGTAATCATAAAGGCTCTTGAAACAGGCCCCAGGATACAGGCTACATTTTCCAAAGCATATAAAGCAGGGGTTAAGATCGCATTCGGAACAGATGCAGGTGTATTTATGCATGGAAAAAATTACCGGGAATTTGAATATATGACTGAGGCTGGTATGCCACACATGATAGCCATACAGTCAGCTACTGTGGCAGGGGCGGATTTGCTGGGAATGTCTGATAAGATAGGATCTATTGAAAAAGGAAAATTAGCAGATATAATTGCTGTTGATGGAGATCCTATAAAAGATATAAAAGTTATGAAAGAAGTTCGGTTTGTAATGAAAGAAGGAATTATTTATAAACAATAGTATGCTTACACTTTATTCTTGTACTGATATATTGATGCTTAATTTATGAAAAAAAATGGTGTAATTATATTTGGCTCAGGTCACTTGCCTTTTCGGTTAAGAACTATACTAATTAAAAATAATTTTGAAGTAATATATAGTAATATCAACATCATAAATGAGCAAACAGAACCGGGTAATTTAATTGACAACCTGGAGCTGTATATGAAAAATATAGATCTGGATTCTGTTGCAATGATCTACCTGCTGGATGAAAAAGATGAAAATAACTTACAACTTATCATTGCAATCATTTCCCTGTATCCCGATATTCCGCTGACCGCTTCATTGTTTAATGAAAACCTAATACCACATTTACAAAATAAACATGGAAAACTTACAATTTTGAACCCGGCTGAAATTGCAGCTCCCTTTTTTGTTGATGCATTATATCAACCCTTGGAAAAAGTTGAAACGCCTGTAACTGTAAACATCAAGAACCATATCAGGCCCCGCGATAATGATCAGCTTATAAGGAAATTATTGCTGGGGTTTATGGCGATCATTATGTTAGCCGTAGCATTCTTCCATTTTTTCGAAAACTTAACATGGATAAACTCATTTTATTTTGTGATTGTTACTGTTGCAACAGTTGGATATGGAGATATAAATCTTGTACAATCCACTACTTTCAGTAAGGTTTTCGCGATCTTACTCATACTTTCTTCTACATTTTTTATATGGATGATCTTTTCATTGACCATAGACAGGGTATTAAAGAAACGAATACAACTGGCCCTGGGTAGAAAGAAGTACAACTTCACAGATCATATAATAGTTTGTGGGCTTGGAAGGCTAGGATATGCCATAGTAGAAGAACTATTACTCAGAAAAGAAAAGGTAATTATTATTGAGCAGAATGAAAATTCAAGGCATATTGATTATTTCCGGCACCAGGGAGCTGAAGTATATATCGGAGATGGAAGACTTTCAAAAGTTTTAGATGATGTAAATATCCGTGCAGCAAGGGCAATGTTTTCCGTTATTAATAATGATGCGCTTAATTTAGAGATTGGCCTGAATGCCCGCTCATATAAAAATGATTTAAGAATTATTTTAAGAATATACGATGACCAGATGTCAAAAAAGATCAAGGAATATTTCAACATTCATTTAAGCTTAAGTGCTTCTGCAATAGCCGATCAAAAGTTTTTCAGCATAATAAATTCTCTTTCCTCTCATTTGCCCCTTAAACAAAGTAAGCCTGTCATTTTATAATTCCCCAAAAACCGTTTCTAATATGTAAGCCTACCAGGAAGGAAGTGAAAACAAACCAGAAAGCTACTGCAAATATGGAAACCCATGTAGCTTTTAATGCAGAACTTCTTGTGCCCTTACCCATAAATCGATAATAGAAAACGGAACAGTAAATCATCTGCAGAATTATAAATAAAGCGATCAGATAAGGTGGATTAGATGATTTAAAATTAAAGACTAAAGAAAAAGATACAATGATAACAGCATAAAAAAGATTTGCAAAACCCATCATATACATTCAGGCAACCAGGTGTTCTGTATAATTGTATTTGCCTTTTCTGTAAAATAACCAGTAAATAAAACAGATAAGGGGTATTGCAACCATTGCCACTATATTGGAGTATTTATTTATAAATTTTACAGCAACGGCTTGTCTCTCGTAAATGCGGGTAACTTCTGCCCGTTTAACTGGGTCTTTAATATTTTTTAATTCAGGATGATCGAAGGAAACTGATTTGGTTGTATTGGTAATAATACTAAAAACTAATACCAGAATTGTTGCAACAAGCAGATAGAAGTTTAAAGGGGGGAAATATTTTTTCCTTTTCCCTTCAACATAGTCTTTAGCTATAGTTCCGTTTTTATAAATAAGATTTTTTAAAAGTAAAAAAAAACCTTTATCTGCATGTATAAAATAATGCAACCCCTCATGAAAAATATCATGCAGGCTTAAGCGATGTAACCGGGTTTTCTGTCCGCAGTTCGGACAAAATGTATATTCTGTGTTTAGAGGATCAGAACAATTGGAACAAAGCACCATATAAAATTATCAGGTTTAATGGAATTTCATACATTCAAATTCAGAATAGGATGAACAGAATTCACCTTGTTTTTTTATTTTACAAAGTTGTATCAAACTCAACTATGGAAATCAGTTTATAAATTGCTGATCTTTAAGAAACAGAAAAACCTTTGACTATCGATGTCTACAACTGTAATATAACATGAATAAAAATAAAATATACCTCCTGTTATTAGTTTTATTTGGCATTGCTCTATTATTAATTGTTTTTAAATATTCCAAAACCAGGTCTGCAAAGGAAAATAAAATATATACTTTACTGCACCGAAAAGGGTCTGATGCAAGTTCTGCAGAATGGAAAGGTTTTAAAAAAAAAGTAGAAGGATACATATCTGCTTTAAAAGAAGAACCAGCTAATGTTAAAGCAAATTTGGATCTTGCCTCAGCTTATATTCAGGAAGCACGTGTTACGGGTAATTATATGTATTACGATAAGGCTGCAATGAAGCATGTGGACAATGTTTTAAAAGTAGAGCCCGCAAATTTTTCTGCATTGTTTTATAAATCTGTAATTTTTCTATCACAACATCATTTTGAAGAAGCTTTGCAAACAGCACAAAAGGCCCAGCAAATAAATCCTCACAATTCATCTGTTTATGGATTGCTTTCAGATGTCTATGTAGAAGTAGGAAATTATAAAGAAGCTGTTGAAATGATGGAGATGCAAGGAGTACAGCCCGACACCCGGTCTTATTCCCGCATTAGTTACTTACGTGAGATACAGGGTGATTATCCTGGTGCAATTGAAGCAATGAAACTCGCTGTATCTTCAGGCCCCAGCGGTGCTGTTGAAACTGAATGGGCCAGGACACAATTAGGAAATTTGTATGAAAAAACTGGTGAAATAAAAAAAGCAGATAGTGTTTATAAACTCTCACTGGATTACCGCCCTGGGTTTGCTTATGCTTACAGCGGACTTGCAAGGGTTGCTGCTTTTAATAAGAAATATGATCAGTCAATTGAATATTATTTGAAAGCAGATTCACAGGTAACACATCATAGATTTAAAGAGGAGCTTGCAGATCTTTTTTATTTTCTTCAAAGAGATAATGAAGCAAATAAAATTACAAAGGAAGTTATTACACAGTTAAGTAAAGATGCTGAGTTAGCAAATAAAGATGAAGATCTGGGTCACTATAGTGATAATAGCCTTGCGCTTAATTTTCTTAAAACCGGTGACCTCGGTAATGCTCTAAAACATGCAGAAACAGAATACAATCGCAGGCATGAGAATGTTTTAATGAATGAAACTATGGCGTGGGTTTATTATAAAAAAGGCAATTATCGAAAAGCTTTATCTTTTATTAAAGTAGCACTTAAAACAAACAGCAAAAACCCTGATCTTCTTATTAAGGCTTCAATGATCTATTTTAAGAATGGTGACAAAGCATTGGCAAAAAAATATAAGCAGGAGGGGCTGAAAGTTAAATCAAATATCAATTTGTTTCTCAGGTCAGAAGCTTCAGTATTAATGGAATCCTTATAATATGAAATTTATTCGCACTACATTTTCTGCAAAAAATAAATATTTAATTATTATTGCTGTATTGCTGTTTGCTATGAATAATGGTTTTGGGCACACCATAAATTATGAATTGGAAAATGCGCCCGGCAGTCATGTGTTCTGGTATTATTTTAAACTGGGGATTCTGCATATTGTTCCTTATGGATTGGATCATATATTATTTGTAGTGGGGTTGTGCCTGCTTAATAATAAAATAAAATCCATGTTGTGGCAAGCAACGGCATTTACAGTTGCCCATTCCATAACACTTGTATTATCTATGAAAAATATTGTAGTGGCTCCACCGGCAATCATAGAACCCATAATTGCACTATCTATATTATTTATAGCTATTGAAAACCTTATTACATCTGAGTTAAAACCCTGGCGTATAATTCTTGTATTTTGCTTCGGTTTGGTACATGGATTAGGATTTGCAAGTGCCTTAAATGAAGTAGGCTTACCAAGGGATAATTTCATTACCTCATTGTTTGCTTTTAATGTTGGTGTGGAAGCCGGGCAGGTTTTAATTATATCCGCAATATTTTTATTACTGATCATTCCTTTTAGTAAAAAATGGTGGTTTAAAAGGAGAGTAGTGTATCCATTGTCTGTGTTAATAGGACTAATAGCTTTATACTGGACCATTGAACGTTTTATCCGAATATAAATTCTTCTCCCAATTCTAATCCCTTTATACCTTGTGTTATATAAATTGTTTTCAACTATCAACCCTTATCTGAACCTATAATTATAACACCATTAAAGAAAAATTCGTTAAAATCCTTAACAATGTTTTCTACTGGCATGGAAGTTGTCTAGCACGGGTAAATAATAATCATAAAAAATTTATTTATGAAGAAGATACTCCTGGCAACGATCGTTGCAATGTCTTTTATGGTAGCTGATGCACAGACAACCAAATCAAAGAAATCAAAAAAAAAGTATGTAAGTCCGGAAGCTAAAGCAAAGGCAAAGCAAAAGGCAGAATATGCCAGGATACAGAAAGAAACTGACCTGAAAATTGAAGAATATAAAACAGCTTCTTACCAGGAAGATTCTTTAAGAATGGACAGTGACCGCGTAGCTAAAGAAATTTTTGATCTTGAAAGAAAAACTTACCTGGAAAATAAAACAAAGGAACAGGATAGTACTAATAAATTAACGTGGAAGAAACTTAGTGATGAAAAAGAGCAATGGACAAAAACCGATCAGAGTTATGATGCAGTTCATAAAGCCGCAAATCTTGGTACATATGAAAGCAGGCAGGTTAAAGTAATTAACCAGACTTATTATGATAAGGCTATGTTTGTACAAAATAATGTTGAGATAACTGATGATGTCAAAAAACAACAATTGGTTGCTCTGAATACTGAAAGAAGAACTAAGATCAAAGCTGTTATAGGAAGTTCAAAAGATAAAAAGTTGGAAAAAGAAAGAAAGGAATATATAAAGAATAAAGGTGAGAATATTCAGTACAAATGGATTGATGAAGCAACAGGATACGCCAATAATAATAAAAAATAAAAATTTCAATATTCTAAAAAACCGGAACTGTATTTACAGCTCCGGTTTTTTTTTATCTATTTTAAAATTATATTAATATTTAGGAACTATTCCCATATTATAAAACATAAAACTCCATTTATCCCTTTGAAGATCTATCAATTGTTTTGTACTCATTCCTGCACCATGGCCTGCTTTGGTTTCAACTCTTATCAAAACCGGATTTGCTGCTTCCTGCATTTTTTGGATAGTAGACGCAAATTTAAAAGAATGAGCCGGTACTACCCGATCATCATGGTCTGCTGTAGTTATTAAGGTTGCAGGATAAGAAGCTTTTCTGATATTATGCAAGGGTGAATATTTGTATAAATAATTAAACATTTCTTTACTGTCTGCCGATGTTCCATAATCATAGGCCCATCCTGCTCCTGCTGTAAACTTATGATAACGCAACATATCCAAAACTCCTACAGCAGGAAACGCAACTTTGCAAATATCAGGGCGCTGGGTAATAACTGCTCCAACCAATAATCCTCCATTGCTTCCTCCTTCCAGTGCCAGGTAATCTTTAGATGTATATTTATTATCTACGAGATACTGAGCAGCTGCAATAAAGTCATCAAAAACATTTTGTTTTTTTGTTTTTATTCCCTGCTCATGCCAGGAAACTCCGTATTCACCTCCACCACGAATATTAGGAACTGCATAAACGCCCCCATTTTCTAATAGAATAATATTTGAAACTCTGAAAGAGGGAGTCATACTTACACCGAAACCTCCATAACCGTATAAAAGTGTTGGGTTTTTGCCGTTGAGGGTTAGTCCTTTTTTATGTGTAATAATCATCGGCACCTTAGTTCCATCCTTTGATGTATAAAATACCTGCTTTGATTCATAATCACCGGGATTGAACTGCACTTTTGGTTGCCGGTAAACAACGGATTTTCCGGATTCAATATCATAGCGATAAATGGTAGCAGGAGTGGTATATCCGCTGAATGTATAATACAGTTGCTTATCTTTTTCTTTTCCTCCAAAACCAGAAGCGGTGCCTATTCCTGGCAATGCAATCTCCCGTATTATTTTACCTGATTTGTCGTACTGGTAAACTTTACTCACAGCATCTTTCAGATAGTTACCAAAAATATATCCTCCTGCAAAAGAAAAATCTACCACTTCAGGCTTTTCATCTATAAGTGTTACCCAGTTTGCTTCAGCCGGATTGTTTACTGGAGCCATCACCAATTTTCCATTCTTAGCATTCCTGTCGGTTTGAATATAAAAATATTTATCATCAGCAAACAATATTCCGTGTTGGTTTTTCTTGTCTGTTACGAGTGATTGCCTGGTTGCTCCGGGTGTATTGAGATCAAGCACCATAAGATCACTTCCGTAAGTTGAATTTGCGCCATAAATTGCAAGCCATCTTTGATTTTCGCTGATATTACTCGAGATATAACGGTTTTCCTGGCCTTGTTCTCCGTAAATAAGTTTATCATCTTTCTGAGAGGTTCCCAATTTATGATAATATAATCTGTGCCTGTCGGTTACCCCGGCAAGCAGACTTCCCTCGGCAGGCCTTTGATAGGTACTATAATAAAATCCATCATTACCTTTCCAGCTGGCACCACTGAATTTTATATCCTGTATTGTATCACCTGTCATTTTTTTATTGGCAGCATCAAAAATGATCATCTTCTGCCAGTCAGAACCACCTTCAGAAATATTGTATGCAGACATGCTACCATCACTGGTGAAGTTTAAGCCGGCAAGTGAAGTTGTGCCGTCTTTTGAAAATGTGTTCGGATCAAGAAATAATTCCGGCTCACCACCGTCTAAGCGTTCCCGGTAGATAACATATTGATTCTGTAAACCAGTGTTCTTGCTGTAATAGATATAATTCCCTTCAATTGCAGGTGCAGAGAACTTTTCAAAATTAAAAATTTTAGCATACCGTTCTCCTAATGCCTTACGAAATGGTATCTTATCAAGGTAATTGAAAGTGATTTCATTTTGTGTGGCAACCCATTCTGCAGTTTCTTTGCTTCTGTCATCCTCCAGCCACCGGTAAGGATCTGCAACTCTAGTTCCAAAATAATCATCACTTACATTCCCTGCTCTAGTAACCGGGTAATTAAAAGTGGGAGTGATAGAAGTAGTAGAAGTCTTTCGGCTCGTACAGGAAAACAGGATCAATACAATAATGGGATACATTATTTTACGCATAGTAAAATGATTTTTGATTTAAAAGAAAGGTAATAATTTTTTTCCTGAGATTAAAAGGGCTTAGTTATGATAAGATATAATCCAGCTTAATAATTTTTAATTCAAAAGGGTTTGTACAGATTGAAAAACCTGTTCTTTTGTAAAGGGTTTTTCCAGGTATAAGTCTGCTCCATTTGTAAGTGCTATATCTTTTGTCAGATCAGGATGGAAACCAGATATCATGAGGATCTTTACCGTAGGGTGGTTTTTTTTAATAAACTGGATGAAGTCCATTCCTAAACCATCAGGTAATTTATTGTCAAGCAATATAAGGGAAGGAATTTCTTTGTTCAGGTAGTCTTTTGCCCGGGCTATAGAATTTACATGTTCAAGATCAATATTCTTACCTTTTAGCATGATATTCAGGATCAGGCAAACATCTCCTTCATCTTCAATGATAAGTACTTTTTTAAGCTTTTTATCCGCAACAGTGATTTGTGACATAAGTTTTATTTTCGCGCCACAATATACTGTTTTGCTTATTAAATCATCTGCATTATAAAGTTTGCTTTAGTAAAGTAACTTTACAGATTTGTTTTTTACAATTCTACCTGTCAAGCTCCCTGATCTCATTTTTATATTTATCAGGCAGGATTATGTTGCGCAAAAAATTATTCAGATGTATTTTTCTGCTTAGCTTATATACAAAAATTACAGGTTTGAGCCATTGGGTATTACCATTTGATAACAATGTATTTACCCGGTCAGGAACAACCAGTTTCTGCCCCTGTCGTAATAAGCGATATCTAACCGGGCCTAAATGAATTTTGTATTGGAGAAAAAGGTCTTTAGTGAGTTCCCCATAATGCAGGTTTTGTTCCAGGTGATGTTGGCGCATGATCAACCATTCCTGCAGATCGGAGGGTAACCCGACGAGATTCATTTGTTTTCCCATCCGGTAAAATACCTGGAAAACATCTTCCTTTTCAGATACAGTAAGATCTCTTTCTAAAATCTCATAAGACCTGATAGAATAGTCGATGAGCATGAACAATACATCTCTGTAAGCCCAGTCAGGAATGCGGGCTCCCCGGTTTTCTTCAACGGTTTTATGTATTGCTGTTATCTTATCAATTGCCTTCAGGGCTTCCTCGTTTTCAGAAAAAACTATTTTACGTGCATATGTAACTGTTGAAAACAATCGGCCCATCGGATCCGCAGGTAACTTACCTGTAAAATACAACCAGTCCACAGCTTTGTTTAAAGCAAATTCAGCAGCAGATCCGGCAAATATGAAAAGGATAGTATCACCTTTACCCCAGATCTTCCTGACGATTGAATCTTCTTTTACATAATACTCCATTGTGAGGTGTCGGCTGTTGAACGGAAAATCTTAAAATTATAATACTGTTTACAATCCGCTTCTTAATGGCGTAGAATCATCTTCCGCAATATCTCTGGCATCATCATTTGCCCATTGTTGTAAAGCATCTTTTATTTTATTTTTTATAGGGGTAGTTCCCTCATTTTCAACTTTGTTCTTATTGTTATCATCTGGGTTTTCATTTAATTTTTCTGATGATCCTGTTTCATTGCCGGGATTTGTATTGTAATACTTTTTGATGATCTGCATATGATTAATTTAAATATGAAAAAATAGTAATCGTTTAATTTTACCGGATGTGCATATTATCGCTTTTATCGTGCATAAATTATATTAATATCGCTGTAGGCAATTCACAAATACTGCTACCTTGAAATTATAAATATACTTTATGCATATTAATAAATTCCTGTTCGTAGTGATGTTGTTTTTTTATTCTTTTGCATCAGGTCAGAAGATCAAAAACCAGTCCACGTTCAGAATGCTTCAAACCGCTAATACATTGGTGGAAGCACAACAATTTGACGCGGCGGATGAGTTTTTTAAAAAAGGCCTTTCAATAGCCAGGGCTACCAAAGATATTTATTGTGAAGCCTATGCTAACCAGGGTATGGGATCTTTGTATATTAAAACGCAGCAGAATGAAAAAGCCATTCTTTATTACCAGCAGGCCGTTAAATTGTATAAAAGCCAGGGACTTACTGTAATTGCAGATATTGTTGAAACACTTTTAAAAAGTGCACAAGGGATAGGTGATCTGTATGCCGGAGTTGAAATTGGCGCTAAAGGTATAAAACTCAGCATCATTGAAGTAATGCTAAGTAAGGATAGAGAGTTTGAATATTCTTTGAAATCAGATACCTCTATCAATACGGATGCAGCATCATTATCATACCAGAGTGAAAAAGAAACCTCCAATGCAATTTCCATATTGTACAACATTATAAAACGTTATGCCATCCCCTCGAAAAAAATCCACATTGTAATTAGCAGTGGGTTAAAGCAGGAGCTGGATAAATACAATAAAGTTGATTATTTCGCTAATGTGATTCGTCCAAAAGAACTGGATACATTGATTAAGGTTCAATATGTAACTCCACAGGAAGAAGCTTTGCTTAGTTTCCTGGGTATTGTGCCACAAAAGAACAGGTTGAATACGGATCAGTTGGATGTAGGAAGTGGTAATACAAAAGGTGGATATTACAGCTCAGGTAACGAATTTATACCTATTACATTTCCTTTGGGAACAAAATCATTTCAACGGTTAATTGAAGAGAAAACTCAAGGCGACATTAATGACTTCGCAAATACAGCCACTCAGATATGGAAAGACAGTTTACATAAAAAAGTGATCTCCGAGTTGGAAAATAAAAAAGAATTTAAATCAAGAAATGTTCTTTATCTCTCGGGTGGAATAGTGTGGGCCATTGCTTCTATCATGCATCCGGGTAGCGTAAATAATAATTATGTTGAATTAACAGGCAGGGATATTTCAGAATTCAGAAGACTTATATATACCAATTATGAAACCGTTACAAAACCTGATATAACTTTAATTTCTAATGCAGAAGATGCACGGGCATCTCAAAGAAATATAAACAGGGTATTAAAAACATATGATCATAAAGCTTTACTGGCAGGAGCTATTTGGCTTGATGAACTGATCAATGAAGTAAACACGTTAAATCCCTCGAAAAAATTCATCTATCCCAAATACGCATATGTAGGTTGGATAAGTGGTTATATTATTAAAAAGGCAACCAATCAATATACCGGATTGGTCAAATGAGGCTTTAAATTTTTTACATTTTAAGGAAAGATGGGTAAGGAAGTCAGGGATATAATTGCAATATGTTGTATTGCAGATTAAGAATCATAGCAGGTTATCAGGACACGTCTTCGACCCTGTTTCTTTTATCGATTGCCCTGCCGATCAAATACCCAAAGACTGCGCAAAGAATAAGTGTAAGAGTATTCAGAACATGCACAAATTCTCCGCTCAGTGTTTTTTCAATCCAGTTTCTTTGTGCAAATCCGATCGCTACTCCGGCAACAATACCTCCGATCAGTCCATACATTCTTGGCTTAGATTTTTTATTACCCATATTACCAATATACAAATTTTATTATTAATTCTGTTTAAATACTGATGTTTTCTTTTAAACAAACAATCAAGTATTGTCCATTTAATAGTATATATACTAGTATTTTTTGGATTAGTTGATTTTACATGAGTAATATTCTATGGGATTATTACAACATTCTTAACTTTTCTACGTTTCCCTGTTACAACCTGTGGGGTTTGATTAATCCACTAACCCTTAACAGTAATTTATCATCATCAGATGTATCCTTGAATAAACTATTATATCTAATGATGAGATAAATTAAATCTCAGCATATGGAAACAAAATCTACCCAACAGGAAATTTTACTTTTTACAAATACCCGTTTCTCCTCCAGGCAATGGACAGGTAAAGAAGATCCACTAAAGGAAAACAATCTTTCATCCAAAGAAAAACTGGAAGAAGCTTGCTGGAATGGACTTATATGGAAAATATTACCGGAAATATGTGAAAAAACAAATGAAACTACTTTAACATTATGGGAAATTAATGTAGCCAATTCATTCTTTGATCTTAAATTCTCAGAGTTTCCAAAGGATGTTGAAAATGAATATTCAATAGATCCATATAAATTTTTAGAGGTTCAGTCACTCAATTAATAAGTTCCTTTAACATATATTTTAAAACCGGGACTGTCCCGGTTTTTTTATTTTTTAAAATCACAATTCAAATCCATCCATTTATATCAATTGAACTATTTTGCTTTCACAATTGGTACAATGAAAAAATTATTTTTTTTGATTTTAATGGCTTATCAGCTAAATGGGTTCTCCCAATCAGATTTAACGGTGGATCTTATAATGCAGGATCCGAAATGGATAGGTACCTCACCCTCTAATTTATACTGGAGCAGGGATGGAGCTTATCTTTTTTTTAACTGGAATCCCGATAAAAATTCAGCAGATTCCTTTTATTACATAACCCCTTCAAATCTTACTCCCATTAAAGCTTCTGATGAATTCAGAAGAAAACATATTTCAGCTGCCGCCGGTATATATAATACTATGCGATCAGGTTATATATACGAAAACGAGGGAGATATTTATTATATCGATTTACCTGCTAATAAAACTACAAGGGTAACCCAAACATTGGAAAATGAATCCGGCTTGTCTTTTATATCCGTGAATAAGATTGCTTTTAGCCGTAACCAGAATTTATATGAATGGGACAGGATAAGTGGTGGGATACGGCAACTCACTAATTTTCAAAAGACCACAGCTCCAAAAGAAGAAGTACTTTCTAAATATGAGCAGTGGTTAAAAGATAATCAGCTTGCTACCTCAACGGTATTGCGTACACGCAAACAAAAGAGAGATAGTGCAGAGGTTTACCGGAAATTATTACAAAAAGAGCGTGAATTGCGCCCGATCTATATTGGCGATCAGCAGATATCCGACATCAGGATAAGCCCGGGGGGCAGGTTTATATCATACAGGTTATCGAAACCTGTAACCAATTCAAAAGGGACAATAATCCCCAATTATGTTACAGAAAGTGGTTTCACATTGGATGTAAATGAAAGAGCAAAAGTAGGTGCACCCTCCGGTACCAGTGAGATTTTTATTTATGATAAGAAAAAAGATACGGTATATGCTATTAAGTTCGGTGATCTTCCAGGCATAAAAGATCCTACAGATTTTGCAAAAGCTGAGATCATAAAAGATTCCACAAAAATAAACAAGGACAGGGGTGTTCAGTTTTTTTCTCCTGCCTGGAATAAAGAAGGAACTTATGCAATAGTAGAAGTTCGGTCTCTTGATAAAAAAGACCGTTGGATTTTGCTGATGGATACTGCTACAATGAAATTGCGGATACTGGATAGGCAGCGCGATGAGGCTTGGATTGCAGGCCCGGGTATCTTTCCCATAAATCAGAATTCCTGGCTGGACGAAAAAATCATCCAGTTCCAAAGTGAAACAAGCGGTTATTCCCATTTGTATAAAATGGATATTATTTCAGGTGTAAAAGAACAAATAACGAAAGGTAATTTCGAAGTGTTGAATGTTACAGTATCTCTTGATAAAAAATATTTTTATACAATTACTAATGAAGTAAGTCCTGCTGAACAGCAATACTACCGGTTACCCATAACTGCAGGTACACCGCAAAGACTTACATCTTTAACCGGTGCACATCAGGTGGTTATTTCTCCTGATGAAAAGAAGCTTGCCTATCTTTATTCTTACACCAATAAACCCTGGGAATTATTTATACAGGATAACAAACCAGGTGCAAAACCCATACAGGTAACAAATCTTGCCCGCAGTGAAGCTTTTAAAAAATACAACTGGAGGGATCCGGACCTGATAACCATTAAGGCTTCAGATGGAGAAAATATTTATGCACGGTTGTACACTCCAGCAAAAGCACATTCCTCCAGGCCCGCTGTTATTTTTGTTCACGGTGCCGGCTACCTGCAGAATGCGCATAAGTGGTGGAGCACTTATTTCAGAGAATATATGTTTCACAATTTATTGGCAGACCTGGGATATACTGTTTTGGATATTGACTACAGGGGAAGTGCGGGTTATGGGCGAAACTGGCGTACAGGGATCTACAGGCATATGGGAGGCAAAGACCTTTCAGACCATGTTGATGCGGCCAGGTTCTTATCTGATAAAATGAATGTGAATCCGCGTGCAATAGGTATTTATGGAGGTTCTTATGGAGGCTTTATTACTTTGATGGCAATGTTTACCCAACCAGAAGTATTTGCTGCCGGTGCAGCTTTAAGATCCGTAACTGACTGGGCACATTATAATCATGGATACACTTCAAATATTCTTAATGAACCTTACCTGGATTCCATTTCATATAAAAAAAGTTCGCCAATATATTTTGCAGAAGGATTGAAAGGTGCCCTGTTGATGTGCCATGGAATGGTAGATGGAAATGTACATTTCCAGGATATAGTAAGGCTCACTCAAAGACTGATAGAATTAAAAAAAGAGAACTGGGAACTGGCCGTCTATCCCTTGGAAGATCACGGTTTTACAGAACCTTCCAGCTGGACGGATGAGTATAAAAGAATTTTAAAATTATTTGAAACCAATCTTAAAAAATAAGTTTGCAATCAATTTTTTGATTAGCACAGGATATTAAAAATTGCTTGGTTAAAAGCTATTCATCCCGCCTTATAAAAAATCCATTAAGAAAATTTAAGTAGAAAGCATTAAAAAGAAAAACAGATGTTATTAAGCCAGCTAATATTATTAGCTTGTAAGTCGCACCAGGTTTGTTTTTGATATGAAGGAGGTGGGAGGTATGAGTTAAGAATAATGAATCGTTATTAATTCCATTATAAATTCGTTTATTAAATTTAAAAAGCTCATTCACTTTTCACCTTTCACATTTCATATTTGTATCAACACAAAAGTGAAATGAAAATGAACCTATCCCAAAAGAAATTTCTTTTTAAAGGGCTTTGGTATTGTGTTTTATTAGAAGAGACTTACACCGTACTGTAGTAAAATTTAAATAAGATTACAACACTTTGTAACATATCATTCTGGCATAATAATGGCAATTTATTAAAACAAAAAACTATGGATATTATCATTCAATCTCTTGGTTTCACTACAGGAGAAACATTGGAAAATTTTATAAGAGAAAAAATAAAAAATTTGAAAAGTGATGGAATTGTAAGAGCGAATGTTACTTTATTTAAAGGCCCGGCAGGAAATCCGGAAAATGATTATTGTGAAATAAGGCTGGAAGTTCCTGGAAATGATCTTTTCGTTAAAAGAAACAGTCCTTATTTTGAAACTTCTGTTACAGAATGTACAGATATTTTACATCTCTCTCTTAAAAAGGTAAAGGAAAAAAATGACGGCAGAAGGCAGGCAGATGCAAATCAGATTCACGATGCGTTATTAGCTTCTGATGATAATGATAACTGGGTAGACCTGGAAGAAGTTGTCAAAATAAAAAGTGAGAGACTGTAAAATAAACTGTGTCAAAGTTCAAAATATTCTGAACTTTAAAACACAGTTTTTTTATGCAAAAGAAAAAAGAAGCCTTCGATTACGAAGCACTCAAAAAGAAGACCTTAGAGCAGTTTCGCTCAGGCAAGGATTTATTTAGCAAGGGCGGGGCCTTTGCTCCTTTACTGAAGGAGTTTTTAGAAGCTGCCCTTCAGGCTGAACTAAATGATCATCTCGATAATGAAGAAGATGAACACCAGAACCGAAAAAACGGTTACACTACCAAACAATTAAAGACGGCTAGTGGAACAATTGAGCTAGACACGCCACGGGATCGTAACAGTGATTTTTCGCCAGACATTGTCAAGAAAAGAGAAACCATTCTGGCAACAAGTCTTGAGTCAAAAATCATTGGGATGTATGGCCTGGGTATGAGCTTCAGAGATATCTCGACGCACATAAAAGATATGTATGACACCGATATCTCGGCTGCTACCTTATCCTCGATTACAGATAAGGTTATACCCCTGGTAAAGGAATGGCAGGCACGTCCACTTGATAGTCTCTATTGCATGGTGTGGCTGGATGCGATGCATTATAAAGTACGGGAAGATGGGCGTGTAACAACTCGTTGTGTATACAATATTTTAGGCATTACCACTGAAGGCCGCAAGGAAGTACTAGGTATGTATATAAGCGAGAGTGAAGGTGCTAACTTTTGGCTTAGTGTATTAACGGATTTGCAAAACCGCGGCGTAGAGGATATGCTAATTGCCTCTATTGATAATCTGAAAGGATTTGCAGAGGCAATAGCTACTGTGTTTCCAAAAACTGACATACAAAGCTGCATTGTACATCAGATACGCAACTCCATGAAATATGTGGCCAGTAAGGATCAGAAAGAATTTATGAAAGACTTAAAGCCTGTATACCAGGCAGTCAGCAAAGACCTTGCACAACTAAACTTCGAAAAGCTGGAAGAAAAATGGAATAAAAAATATCCCGTAGTAATATCTTCCTGGCAACGCAACTGGGACAAGCTCACCACGTATTTTAAATATCCCGCTGAGATAAGAAAAGTGGTGTACACGACGAACACCATAGAGGGTTACCATCGCCAGATTCGTAAAGTCACAAAAACCAAAGGAGCCTTTACATCTGATATGGCATTATTAAAACTCATATACCTGGCAACTAAAAACATTGAGAAAAAATGGACAATGCCTTTACAGAATTGGGGTATAACGGTATCGCAGCTAAGTATAATTTTTGGAGAACAAAGATTGAAACTTATTATATAATTTGCCGCAGGAAGAGGCGGCGCCTTGCTCTTTGTAACTGAGCCAACACCGCCTCTTCTGCTAGCTAAAAAAATCTTTGACACAGTTTAATTTACACACCCAAAAGTGATGGTAAATAATCCTCACTTTTTTTAAAATTATCTCTTCTTTACAGTATCAACAGTTATATTTTGTTGCGGTCCATCAGGGCCCATCATTTTGGCCATATCTGCAGGTTGCATAAATTCCCAGTGTTCAACAAGTTTTCCATTTCTGAATTTAGAAACCTGAACAGAATTAATATCATAATTGGTTCCTACAGGCATTCCAAAATCCGTAGTTGCTGTTGTTCCGGATAAACGCATCCATTCGAAAACATATTCATCATCAGCAACTGTTTTAATTACTTCCATTTTCATATTGGTTCCCATTGTATGAATCTTTCCTAGCATCGCTTTCATGTTTTCTAAACCTTTTACTTCCCCCATCGGACTGGCGTGGTCTACTACATCTGCATCAATATAATTACCCAATTGACTTACATTTCCGGTTTGAATGGCCTCATTTATCTTTTTAATAGCAGCTGCATTTGTTATCGCTGATGTATCCTCTTTCGAATCTGTTTTTTTAGCCGTACAGGAAGTAATAAAAATCAATAATGCGATAGAAAGCTTTATATATTTATTCATTGTAGTGGGTTTTAGTTGATTAAATAACAAATAACAGTTGAATATAAAAATTATAATATTTGCTTAATTCCGGGTTTTTATTTATTTTACCTCTCCTCTCCAATTCTTTTGAAATTTACTTCCTGCATCCTGGTTTATCAAAACTGATTTTATTAAGTTACCAAACTATTTGTTATGAGTAAATTAAACTTCAAAAGAGTATTCATTCTTTTATTTTTCGCTTTCCAATCAAACCTGTCTTTTAGCCAGGTAACCCTTGTGCCATTTGGTTCTAACTGGAATTACTGGGCAAAAGATCAGGCTACACCACCTACAACCGGCTGGCAAACCAATCCGACTTTAAATCTAACAGGATGGGGGACAGGTCCGGCACGCCTGGGTTTCGGCATGGATGGAGAAGTTACCTGTATCCCTGCTGGTACTACCTGTACATTTCCTAGTTGTACGCCGGGTAATGCTTGCGCTAAATTCATAACCACCTATTTCAGAACAACTCTGAATATAACGGATGAGAATATGTTTTCGGGTTTTACAGTAAATATAAAAAGGGATGATGGTGCCATTGTATATATCAACGGCACTGAAGTTTTCAGAACAAATATGCCTGCCGATCCTATAACTTATTCAACATTAGCAAGTAGTAATGTAGATGCGCCTCAGGAAACCCAAATTTATTCAACTTCTCTATTAACACTGCCCGTTCTTAAAACAGGTGCCAATGTTATTGCAGTGGAAGTTCATCAATCTAATACGGGCAGTTCTGACCTGGGTTTTGATCTGGAACTTACAGCTCAAACCAGTAACCAGGTATCAATTTTAACATACGGTAGTGTTTGGAAGTACCAGGCCGGACCGGAAAGTGCCGCTCCTGTAGGCACGGGCTGGACATTGGCCGCTTTTGATGATAGTCCTTGGCCACAAGGTGCTGCAAGATTGGGTTATGGTGATGACGGAGAAGTTACGTGTATACCAGCGGGAGCTTCAGGGTGTGATGCAAATCCATGTATACCGGGAGGTGTGTGTACTAAATATACTACTACCTATTTCCGCAAAAAGTTCAATATCACTAATCTTAATAATTACAGTGATTTTATAATAAATCTTGTGAGAGATGATGGGGCAGTTGTATATGTTAATGGTACTGAAGTTTTCAGAAGTAATATGCCAGGAGGGCCTGTGACTTATAATACATTCGCAAGTGCGGTAGTTAATGAGGGTGCAGAAGAAGCTCAACAATTCAGTAATCCTGTTCCAAAAAATATATTTGTAGAAGGTGAAAATATTGTGGCAGTTGAACTTCACCAGGTTAATGCCGTAAGTTCTGATCTGGGTTTTAATTTAGAGATCGTTGCTACAAATAATGTGTTGAATTTTGGTGACACCTGGAAATATTTTGCAAATACAGCCGCGAATTCTCCCGGAGCTGCTTTTTCAAGCCCTACATTTAATGATGCTTCCTGGCTCTCAGGAATTGCAAAATTAGGATATGGAGATGATGGCGAAGTAACTTGTGTACCTTCAGGCACTACCTGTACGGATCCCTGCATTCCCGGTATCACTTGTGCAAAATATACAACTACTTATTTCAGGAAAAAAATCACTATAAATAATTTAGCTACATTTTCCGGTTTTACATTAAATATCAAAAGAGATGATGGTGCTGTTGTTTATGTAAATGGTGTGGAAGTTTTCAGAACAAACATGCCTGCCGGAGCTATAACTTATAGTACCTATGCCCCCGCTCTAATTACGGAAGGTGCGGAAGAAGAAATTGTAATCACTTCACCTACTATTGCGAGCAGTTTCTTTGTTTCAGGAGAAAATACCATTGCAGTAGAAATTCATCAGAACAATGATTTCAGTTCCGATATAGGTTTTGATCTGCAGATAATTGGAATTCCTTCAGTGGCCGCTAATGAAGTTATTTATTTATTATCAGGTGCAATTCAATCTACTTCAGCAAAAGTAAATGCCAAAGTATCCGCAACCAGCTCACTTATCCGTTTAGCAGTTAGTACAAGTCCTACTTTAACGAGCCCAATGTATGGACCTTATGCGACTGCAGATGCTGCAAATAATTTTGTTGCTCCTTTAATTATTAATGGTTTGACCGCTTCTACTAAATATTATTATGCAGTGGAATCTAATGGCATTCTGGATATGTCAGCAGACGATATAGGGTCTTTCACCACTGCAGGAACCATAGCATTTAATTTCTCTTTTAATGTAGGGGGTTGCGGGTTAACAGGTAACCATCCGGTATATACAAAAATGGCATCCAATAATCCATTATTCAATATCATTACAGGAGATTTTCATTATGGAAATCCAAACTCAGCAACAGATATAAATGTACACCGCGTACCATACGAAAATTTTATTCTTTCCCAGACACCATCACGCAACCTCTTATTAAATTATCCACTCGCTTATGTTTGGGATGATCATGATTATTCGGGAAATGATACGGATTCAACTGCTGCCGGAAAATCAAATGCCCGCCTTGCATACAGGGAATATATTCCACATTATCCTTTAGGTGCAGGTGCAGTTGCAGACCGTCCCATTTACCAGGCTTTTACTATAGGCAGAGTACATTTTATTCTATCTGATCTCAGGTCTGCAAGACGTACACCTACTATGATGGGTGATGTACAAAAGCAATGGTTTAAGGATCAGTGTATTTTTGCCAGGGACAACAATAAAATAATTGCCTGGGTAACTTCCGTTTCATGGGGTGGAAACCAGGGAGACAACTGGGGTGGATTTACTGCTGAAAGGCAGGAGCTTGCTGATTTCTTTCGTACCAACTTAATTACAAATATGTTTATTATGAGTGGGGATGCCCACATGAGTGCCATTGATAACGGAAACAACCACGATTTTGGGTCAGTTGCAAATACTAACAAATACCCGGTTCTTGCTGCAGCAGCATTAAACCAGGGTGGGTCGGCCAAAGGAGGTACATACAGTGAGGCTGGAATCACAATACCACCTAATGGCCCGAATAATACCTATTTAAACCCGAATAGTACATTCGGTCAATATGCACAGGTAAATGTAACCGATAATGGGGGTACTCAGATCTGTATTGAATTTAAAACATATCGGGTAACAAATAATGCGGCAGATCCTCAATCGGAACTCGTTAGTTATTCATTTTGCCGCAATATGTTTGCAGTAGTTCCGGTTAAAATGAATGGTTTTATTGTTCAGAAATCTTCAGATAAAAAAGGGACTTTACTAAACTGGAAATCTGAAAATGAAACAGATTGTAAAAAATACGTAATAGAAAGAAGCAGCGATGGTATTAGTTTTGTAGCAATAGGTGAGGTATCCTGCAAAGGAGGGTCAAATGGTTCATCATACGGTTTTATTGACAGAAGTGTAATGAATGGCCGTAATTTTTACCGGGTACACGCATTGGATCAAAACAATTTTTCCACTTTTACAGAGATCAAAAGCGTAACTTTTGAGAACGGAGCAATCCTTAATATTTTTCCAAACCCCGTTAGAGACAAATTAAGTTTAACTATCAGCAATGTTTTAAAAGCAGGAAGTACCCGCTATGTTATATTAAATGCTGAAATGAGGGAATTGAATTCCGGGCTTTTAAAATTAGTACCCGGAAGCAATAAACACCAGGTTTCAGTGCTGGGTTTAAGTCGTGGTTTATATGTGATCAGGCTTTCCGGTAGTGGTGTAGATAATAACGAGAAGTTTATTGTAGAATAAAAGATCTAAGAAAACCGGCAAATAAAGTAAGCATTAAGGTGTTTATTTTATTTGCCTTTTCAATTTCTAAAGAAGATTTAATATTGATTAAATAAATCTTAAAAAAGATTTTTTAAAGAAAGTTTTCATTTATAAAAAGTAATTTTATATAACATTATGTTTATTGAATTATAGAATATGAAAAAATATTTACTTCTTTTTTTATGTCTTGGCAGTTTATTTTCTTATGCTCAGATTACAACAACAACTCAATGGACCTGGCTAAAGGGCGATAACACACTTAATAATCCTGGTGTATATGGAATACAGGGAACTTTGAATGTAGCTAATAAACCCGGGGCGCGTGAAGGCGCTGTATCCTGGACAGACGTATCCGGTAATTTTTATTTATTTGGCGGAAATGGTTATGCGAGCACTGCTACAAGAGGCCTAATGAACGATCTCTGGAAATACCAGGTTTCTACTAATAGTTGGGTTTGGTTAAAAGGATCCAACGTAATCGGCGATCAAGGTGAATACGGTTCATTCGGAGTTTCAACTGCAACAACAAGGCCTGGAGCAAGAAAAGGAAGCATCTCCTGGTTAGATGCATCCGGTAATTTATGGTTGTTTGGGGGTGACGGACTTAGCCCTTTAAATCCCCAGGGTTTATTAAATGATCTTTGGCGTTATTCTCCTTCTTCTAATCAATGGACGTGGATGAATGGCGAACAAAATCCTGATCAACCTTCCGAATTTGGGATAAAGGGTGTATCTGCACCAGGTAATGTAGTAGGCTCAAGATCCGGTGCGGTTTCCTGGTTCAGCGGTGTTGATGAATTATGGCTGTTCGGGGGTTTGGGATATAGCGTTTTAGGTAATTCTTATGCTAACGACCTCTGGAGATATGACATTAGTACCGGAGAATGGACCTGGATGAAAGGTAGTGACCAATTTAATCAGGCAGGTATTTATGGAACACAAATGGTTGCTAATGCTACTAATGCCCCCGGAAGCCGGCATGTTTCCGGCAACTGGAAAGATGCTTCAGGAAACTTCTGGATACTGGGAGGAGAAGGAAGAGATGAAGCAAATGGCGAAGGCTTTTTAAATGACCTTTGGAAATATAGTATTGCGACAAATAACTGGACCTGGGTTAAAGGAGATAAGCTAATAAATATCTTAGGTGTATATGGAACGGCAGGAACTCCGGCTATAGCAAATAAACCCGGTTCCCGTGCCCGTATGTATACATGGAAGGATCCTTCTGGTTTACTATGGCTTTATGGTGGAGATGGGTACGGTTCTGCCACAACAGGATTATTGTATGATCTCTGGAATTTTAATACTACAAGCAATCAATGGACATGGATGAAAGGCGATGGAAGTGTAAATGTAGCATCGGTATATGGTACGCAGGGAACATCATCTCCTACAACTCGCCCCGGCAGCAGAAAAGGAGGAGTTACTTTTGTGGATCCTGCAGGTAATCTTTGGCTGTTAGGTGGTAATGGATACCCGGCTTCCGGCGGCCCTGATCTTTTAAATGATCTTTGGAAACTAGGTACAATGATTGTAACACCTGTTTATGGTTTAACTCTTGTTGCTTCCCGCTTGCAGAGTGATGTGGTTTTAAACTGGCAGACGGAACAGGAGATAAATACAGAATCTTTTACGATTGAAAGAAGTAAAGATGGTACAAATTATACGGAGATCGGATCTATCAATGCTTCTGGAAACAGCAATAATAAACAGGCGTATACTTACTCCGATATCAATCCACTTTCAGGTACAATATACTACAGGATAAAAGCTGTAAGCAAAAGTGGAATTTCTTTCAGCAATATTGTTGTTATTAGATCAGGGGAAGGGGCAATTCAAATTTTCCCTAATCCCGTTATTGATAAATTAAATTTACAGGTAAGTGGAATTAATAAAGGTTCGTTCATTTTGATTTCAGATGCTGCCGGTAAAAAAGTATTGGAACAAAGATTAACAGCTATAGGAACTGTTTCTTTATCTGTTGATGTACGTTCGCTTTCAAAAGGGACCTTTTATCTTTCCGTTATTAACGGTACATTAAAACAACAGGAACAATTTATAAAACAATAAAAAAAAGCTATAAAAATAAACCCTTACTCATCAGTAAGGGTTTATTTTTTTATTGATGTAAAAGTTCAAATTTACCATCCTGATATTATAGGTATTCTTTAAATAATTTATGCCGGATCTTCAAACTTACTTCCGGCAGGTGCCCTGTATTTCTGAAACGGAATGGACAATAAATTTTTAATACTGGAATGCTCACGTGCATGCATATGCGTATCTATACCATATATTAATTTATCTCTGTCGAGTGTTTTAAAGGTTCCAAATAATCTGTCCCACAAAGAAAAGATATTAGAATAGTTAGAATCAGTATAGGGTTGAACATAATGATGGTGAACTTTATGCATATTGGGAGAAACGATCAGGAAGCTCAATGCCAGGTCAACCTTTCGGGGAAGGCTGATGTTTGCATGATTAAATTGTGATAATAAAGCTGACACTGTCTGGTAAAGCATTACCAGCCAGATGGGTGCTCCGCTAATCAAAACCGCTAAAACAGTAAACAATAAGCGGAATATACTTTCACCGGGGTGATGCCTGTTTGCAGAGGTTGCATCTATACAAGTGTCTGCATGGTGAATTAAATGAAACTTCCACATCCAACGGATCTTGTGTTGCAGGAAGTGCACCAGCCAGGCACCGATAAGGTCAAGAATAAGCAAACCTGCAAGGATGAATATCCATGTAGGCAAAATTGTTAAATATAAAATGCCGATTTTATTCTGATATACAAAATCACAGGAGGCAACGATTAGAAAAGCCAGGGCAAAATTTACAATAGCCGTGGTTATCGTAAAAAAAATATTTATACCTGCATGTTTTATTTTATTGTAACCCAAAAACAAATAGGGCATTATGTATTCCAATGAATAAAAAAGGAAAAGCCCGCCGGCTAAAATCAAAGAACGGTGGAGACTTGGTATATTCTCAAAATATAATTTTAATGCTTCCATATAAAAAATTAACGTTCGGTATCAATTGCAACGGGTAATTTTAAAATAAAAGAAGATCCTTCTTTCAAAACGGAAGTAACGGTAAGGCTTCCAAAATGATTTTCAACAATTTTTTTACACATGGCAAGTCCTATCCCGGTTCCTTCATACTTTTCTTTTGTGTTCAGCCTTTGAAATATAGTGAATATTTTATCAGCATATATCTGTTCAAACCCGATACCATTGTCTTTAAAAGTGATAGTTACAAAATCAGAAGCCATACCTGAAAAGTTTTCTTTATGCTTACTTATGAAAGAGGTGATAGTTATAACCGGAGGCCTATCAGAAAACTTTAAAGAATTACTTATGAGATTGTAGAACAGCTGGTTCATTTGCATGGGTATTGCTATGATCACCGGAAGTTTTTCCGAATGAACAACAGCCTTTTTTTCTGTTATCATTAATTCAAAATCATTCAATACATTTTTCAGCACCACTTTAAGATCTGTTTTGACATAATGATCATCAATTTTTGAAAGTTTGGAAAAAAGCAAAAGGTCTTTTATCAGGGCAGACATCCTTTGCCCTGATGAGTGGATCTTCTCCAGGTATGTTTTAGCATCAAATCCGGGTTTATCAAAATTATTCAGTATGTAATCTGAAAAGGTCTGGATCTTTCTTAAAGGTTCCTGCAGATCATGACTTGCAACAAAAGCAAATTGTTCCAGCTGAAGATTTGTGCTTTTAAGTTCTTCATTTACTTTTAAAAGTTCGCTGGTACGTTTTACCACCCGGTTCTCCAGTTCTTCTGACATTATTTTCTGATCATGAATATCTGTACATGTTCCGATCCACATAAGAAGATTTCCCTTTTCATCTATCTCAGGTACTCCACGTGTTAAGTGCCATCTGTATTCTCCATCATACCTTCTTAATCTTTCTTCCACTTCATAAGAATTAAGGGAATTCAATGCCTCCATCCATACCGTTTCCGTATTACTAAAATCATCCGGATGAGTAAAGTTTGCCCAATTAGAATATTCTTCTGCAGGCAAACCTGTAAAAGTAAACATCTGGGAATTTGCATAGATGATCTTACCATCGTTTCCACAAGACCATACTTTTTGAGGAGATGATTCAGCCAGGGTTCTGAATTTTTTTTCACTCTCCTTTAAAGCAATTTCAATTCTTTTGCTTTCAGTGATGTCACGGATAAATGCGCAGAAAAATTCTTCCCCTTTTTGCTTTATAGCCAAAACCGTTAATTCAATAGGAAATTCAGACTGATCACTTTTTATGGCAGATAAATGCAAAAGAACATTTAATGCAGGCCCATTTCCTGTTTTAAAATAATTTTCCATGCCTTTTCTGTGCATAGACCTGTATTTTTCAGGAATGATCAGCTCTGCCAGGGTTTGCCCTTTAACTTGTTCAGCAGTCCATCCAAATATCTTCTCTGCACTGTGATTCCAAAAAGTAATAATATCTTTTTGATCAATACATATTATGGCATCCAATGCTGCATTCATAATAAGCATTATCTTTTCTTCACTGTCGGCAATACTCAATGCATTAATAACTGATGTATTATTTTCCAACTTATTTATTCCTTCTTCAGGTATAAGTGACTGCGCTTTCTCAGAATTCTGCTTATCCGGTGTTGACATTCTTCCTGGTAAAAAAATTAGAATAATGTGTTTCTAAAGTAACATTGCCCGTTATTCAATTGTGATTTTAATAACCGGCTATTTGTATAAATAAATTATTAAATTAATGTAACCAAACTGTTTACATAAAATTAAAGAAATTCATTTACTGATATGGCATCTATTTTTGCACGGTAATCCATTATGAAAATTAGACAGGTATATAAAAATTTTATAAATGGCCGTTTCCTTAATGAAGGGTTGCGAATAACAACGGGTATCCTTATGCCATCCCTGGTAATGAGTTTCTTTTACATGTTACCGGCGGGCCTGGTTATGTCGGTAGGAGCTTTGTGCATGAGTATAGCGGATAGCCCCGGGCCGGTAAAGCACCGCAGAAACGGCATGCTGGTTTGTATACTTATCATAAGTGTGATCTCGATCCTTGTAAATTTTGCTTTTCAATCACCTGTATTACTAGGTACACTGATCTTTGTTTCAGGATTTATATTCTCGATGCTAACGGTGTATGGAGCGCGCAGTTCATCAATTGGAATTGCGGTACTGATCATAATGGTATTAAGCATGGAAAGCCCTCTGTATGGCGACCGAATATGGTTCAATGGGTTATATATTTTTACCGGTAGCACCTGGTATCTCATTTACAGTCTTTTATTATACCGGTTACGGCCATATAAAATCATACAGCAGGTTATGGGTGATTTTATAATAAGTATTGCTGCTTATTTCCGAACACGTGCGTCTTTTTATGCAAAGGATCCGCACATCGATAAAATATATGAACAGCTTGTTGAACAGCAGGTTTCAGTTGAAGAACAACAAAATATGCTGAGTGAATTGTTATTCAAAACAAGAACCATAATAAAAGAATCCACTCACACCAGCCGGGTGTTATTAAAAATATACCTGGATGTAACAGATCTTTTCGAATCTGTGATGACCACATACAGAGAGTACAACATATTGCATGAACAATTTGACGAAACAGGGATTCTTGAAGAATACAGCAAGCTGATTCTTTCTTTATCAGAAGAATTGTATGAAATAGGGCTTGCAATTAAAAGCGGTGAGCCTTCTGTAAAAAGAACAAATTTTATTAATGACAGCAAAAATGCCGGTGCACATTTTGAATCATTGCGGAAAACATTTATGAATGAGGAAAACGTAAATGAATTTATCAGCCTCGGTCGTATACAGTATAATCTGGAAGACCTGGTAAAAAAAACGGATGAACTGCATCATTATACAAGTTTTGACAGGAAGATCAGGCGACATGAAAAAGCCTCAATAAGCTTTGACAGGTATACAGAATCGCAGGATATAAGGCCTTCATTATTCCTGGATAACTTAAACCTTCGTTCCAATATATTCAGGCATTCACTAAGGGTGGCACTTGCATTATTAACAGGATATATCATTTCACTGAATTTCGAGATAGGTCACAGTTACTGGATATTGCTTACGATCGTAGTGATTATGAAACCTGCTTACAGCCTTACTAAACAAAGAAACAAAGACAGGCTCATAGGAACTTTCATTGGCGTTATCATGGGAGTTATGATCTTATATTTTATTAAACAGGAAACAATACTTCTCCTGATCATGGTTGCATTTATGACCGGCAGTTATGTTTTTCTCCGAACTAATTACCTGGCTGCAGTTATTATGATGACGCCTGAACTTCTTATCTTTTTTCATTTGTTATCACCAGGCAGTTTGATGGTGGTTCTTACTGATCGTTTACTGGATACTTTTATAGGATCAGTTATAGCATTTTTTGCCAGTCTTTTTATAGTACCTGCCTGGGAACGCTCATCTATAAAAAATTACATGATACAGATGCTGGAATCTACAGAAGAATATTATTCATTAATTGCAAATGCTTTTTCAGGCCAGATAAATATAAGTGAAGAAAAAATAAAATATTCACGCAGAAATGTTCTGATAGCACTCGCTAATCTTTCTGATTCATTTACAAGGATGCTATCAGAACCAAAACGCCACCAGGCAGGTATGGAACCTCTGCATCGGTTCGTAGTTTTAAATCACACGTTAACCTCTCATCTTGCAACGCTCTCTTATTATCTGAACGTAAAGAAAAATAAATTCCGTTCAGCCAGCCTGCTTCCTGTAATTGAGAATACAACCTTACATGTAAAGAATGCGATTTATGTTCTCAAACAAAAAGAAGAACTGATCAGTAAGCCAGATAAGATCCATCTTAATAAATTGAATGAATATACCCAGGGGATGATGGAAATAAGAAAATCAGAAATAGCAGCCGGAAATCTTGAAACAGAAATGAAAAAAAATATTGTGGAAATCAAATCTGTAACTGACCAGTTTAATTATATATATGGCTTAACCTATTCCATTTATAAAGCCAGCAGAATGAAAACAGAATAATCATTTCTAGAACTTTTTATGTCTTATTACGGCCTAAAATGCGTATCTTAGCGGTCATTCATGGCTTTATCCTCGACAAACTTCAAATTTCTTTAATCAGCCTTAAAAAAAATACTTTGAAAAAGAACATTGTTCAGTTTGTATGTTTTGAAACTAATCTTGAATTTGATAAGTTTATAGTTAACTGGGAATATTACACTAAAAAGATAGGTTCTAAGGAAGAGAAAACAAACCTGATGGAACAGGTTAACACTAAATGTAAATTCAAATATGTATCACAACATATAGCATCTCCGGATGAATTACAGTTCACTTTTATGAAAGAAAAGAAATCTGTGATACTTCCTGAATCTAAGATCAAAGTGATACAGGCGGGCGGGTACAAACCTATCCTAATGCAAAACACTCATCAGCAAGATCCGGATTCCACTAAAATTTTATTGTTTCTGGCCAAATCAGTATTTGATGTAAGCCCTTTTAAAGCCCTTCAATATAATTCTCTGAATATTTATGAAGCGTATTTTGAAAGCAGCAATTATTCTTATATTTTAGAATTTTTTGTTTCTGAAAGTAGTGGTGAGGCACTTGTTACAGAGTTAAAGAGAATGTTGCATAACCCGGAGATTGGTATGTATAAAGAATGCCTTGTATTAGAAGGTTAAGGGTGAACTATTTTTTCTGTCCCCTTGTTTTTCGTTTACCATATTTCTGCATCATTTTATCTTTCCTGCTGACAGTAAAATTTACTTTTTTATTTTTAGCTGACTTTTCATGAAAGGAAGGACCAACCTCTTCTTTTTTCGGAAGCTTACGGCTTAATTCCTTCATATAAACCTTAGGTATTTCTTCTTCGGTAAGAGTTTCTGATATCTCCAACCCGGCGGGTAGTTCGGTCACGGGTATTTTATATTTCATAAGATCTTCTATGGATCTTAATAAAATTTTTTCTTTTTCAGTTATAAAACTAATGGCAATGCCATCTTTATCTGCCCTCCCGGTTCTGCCGATCCGGTGCATATAATTTTCTGCAGATGCAGGGAGATCAAAATTTATTACATGGCTAACTTCAGCCACATCAATTCCCCTTGCTACAATATCCGTAGCTATTATAAACCGGTAAGTTCCATTCTTAAAAAGTTTTACAGTATTGAACCTGTGGTTTTGTTCTTTATTCGAATGAATAACATTAGATGCCCCCGGAAATTTAGAATCAATATTTTCAAATAGCTGATCCGCAAGTTTTTTTGAAGCAGTGAAAACCAAAACCTTTGACATACTTTTATCTTCCGTTAAGATTTTTTCCAGCAGGTTTACTTTTGTATAAAAGTTAGGAACCTCGTAGATAAGTTGTTTGATCTTTTCTATTGGTGTTCCTGTAGGTGCCGCCTCAATTTTTACAGGAGCATTAAAATAGATCTGCATCAACTTTTCTACTTCATCCGTTAATGTTGCAGAGAATAAAAGGTTCTGGCGTTTTAGCGGTAACAGATCCAGTATGTTCTTTAATTGGGTTCGGAATCCCAGGTTCAGCATTTCATCAACTTCATCTATTACCAGTTTTTTTATTCCTTTTATTTTGAAGGCACCATTCATGGAAAGGTCATATAATCTCCCGGGTGTAGCGACGAGAATATCAATTCCAGCCTGAACTTCCACTCTTTGAGTATTGATATTAGTGCCACCATAAACCCCTGCTACACTAAAGTTCATGTACACAGTTAAGGCTTTTACTGTTTCCACAACCTGTACAACAAGCTCACGAGTGGGTACCAGGATAAGTATCTGTGGATTTTTATCTTTTGAAAAATTCCACTGACGAAGCAATGGAAGTAAATAAGCCAGTGTTTTGCCGGTTCCCGTTTGTGCTACACCGCATACATCGGCACCCGACATCATTACAGAGAAAACTTTTACCTGGATAGGAGTGGGGTTTGTGAGCCCCATTTCTTCCAGGGCTTTAAGTATTGAAGAATTCAGATTAAGTTCAGAAAATGTCATATCTGTATTTAATGCTTAAAAGTATTTTATTATTTACAAAAAAAAACATTTGTAGTTTAACTAAGGTAGTATGGGGAAAACAGGAAAATATAATTTCCTGGATTGTTTGAAGCAATTGTAACTTCCATCTTTAATTTAAAAATACATAATATGCCACAATCAAAAAAGAGAGATCACCATCATCAGAATATTCCTCCACCTCACATTGCAAAAGGTAAAAAAGATCATAAGATCATTTATGTTTCCATAATATTTTTTGGATTATTGGGGATGGGAATTGCTTATTTTATTACAGGAACTGTTATTAAAGGATTGATTATAGGTACTGTTTCCGGAGCTTTAGCCGGATTGCTTTTTGGAAGCCTTATTGACAGAACTCTTATGAAATAGGTACGATAATTAAAACTTAATTATATCCGGGTAAACTATTAAAAAGCTAGAATCAGGAATAACATTATATTTCTATTGCAGGCCTTCAATTTTATACAAGAATATTAATGATGGAAGTGTTTTAGAAATGAGAAATAATATAGTTCGCAGGTTTTTAAAATAAACTCTTAAAATATTTGCCAATTGTATTAACAATTGTACAGAAATATATAAAACTGTGTTTAAATTTGGTTTTTAAAAACATTTACCCCTTGATTTTGCGTATATTCACCGTTAGTATCAGACCTAAAATAGGTACTATTTTTTGAGGAATAAAATTTTAAAATTCTATGACAGTTATCGCAGAAAAAGCAATTAAAAGAAATAGTTCTATAGCAAAAGTGACTTTTAAAAATAGCAACAATCTTTTTTTTCAGTCTTTAAAATCTGCTGTAGATTCTTACTTTAAAACAACACAACAAAAGAAAACAGGTAACTGGAAATTGTATTCAAAAGCATTGATCCTCATCCCTGCTGCTCTCACCATTTATTTTATCTTATTATTTGTAAATATTAACCTGGCAACCGGGCTTTTGCTTTGTGCATTACTGGGTGCTATTATCGGAAGTATTGGTTTTAATGTGATGCATGACTCTTGTCACAGCGCTTATTCGAGTAAAAAATGGGTAAATACATTGCTGGGATTCAGTCTTAATGCAATTGGTGGAAATGCATTCTTCTGGAAACAGAAACACAATATCCTCCATCATACTTATACAAATATTGAGGGTGTGGATGATGACATAGCTCAAAGTAAATTATTAAGGCAAAGTCCAACACAGGAATGGATGCCTATTCACCAGTACCAGCACATATATTTTCCTGTTGCCTATGCTTTAACCATTTTTATGTGGGTGGGGCTTCGCGATTTTTTAAAATATTTTACCAAGAAGATCCACAATACAGATATTCAGCCAATGGATCGTTCTGAACACATTATCTTTTGGGTGAGCAAGGTGTTGTATATAGTTTTTTATATAGCCATACCTGTATATTTTGTAGGATGGTTACCCTGGCTTGCAGGATATGTTACAATGGGAGTAGTGATGAGTATCATAATTGCCCTTGTGTTTCAGCTTGCGCATGCTGTTGAAGGTCCGGAATTTGATTCGGCAGGACTTGATGATAAAGTTATTGAAACGGAATGGGCAATTCACCAGATCAAAACAACTGCAAATTTTGCACCCGGAAATAAATTTATAAACTGGTTTGTAGGTGGCCTTAATTTCCAGGTAGAACATCATTTATTCCCCAGAATAGCGCATGTACATTATCCGGCAATAAGTAAGATCGTAAAAGAAAAATGTGCGGAATTTAATCTTCCGTATCACTCTTTTCCTACAATGTCAGAGGCTATTGGTTCTCACATCCGTACCATGAAAAAATTTGGCCAAAAGGAATTTACTCCAGAATATTCCTGATCCTTGTTATGATAGAAATAATCAATTATACCCGCGAGTATAAAGATTATATTAAAATATTCAATTACGAATGGCTTAATAAATTTTTTTCAGTGGAACCACTGGATGAAATTCAACTTTCCAATCCCCAGGAAGAATTAATTGACAAAGGTGGACATATTTTTTATGCAACATTCGATAATATAATTGCAGGCACTGCTACTTTGATCAGAAAGGATGCCCATACTTACGAGCTGGGAAAGATGGCAATAACTGAAATTTACCAGGGCAAAGGAATCGCAAATATTTTAATGGATCATTGTATTGATTTTGCACGGTCATTAAATGCACACAAACTGGTATTATATTCCAATTCAAAGCTTATACCTGCTATTAATCTTTATAAGAAATATGGATTCACTGAGGTGCCTATGAATGATTCTCATTATATAAGATCAGATATCAAGATGGAAAAAGTTTTACAATAATCATTTTGCAGGAAGAAGGATCTCATAAGTTTTACCCTTACTTACTACAAGGCTTCTTCCCCTTAACCATGGATTTATTATCTTAAGAACTTTATAAGAAGTTCCATTATCTATCGCAAAACGGGCAAGATCATTTATTGATGAGGAAATGACCATTTTCCTTGTTTGATAGGGAAGGTAAAAATTTTTATTTTCCATTGAATATCCCAATGAATCTGCATTTTCAAAAAGATGTTTGAAAGATAAAATTCGGAAGATATAATTATTCGTTTCTTCCGGCAAGTGCAAACCGTAATAATCTTTTGTTTGCTGAAACGTTGCCTGTGCATTAAAGCCTCCTTTTCCACAATTATATGAGGCGGCTGCTGAGGTCCAGGAGCCAAACTGTTTGTATGCTTCTAAAAGATACCTGCTGGCAGCATCCGTGGATTTTAAAACATTATATCTTTCATCAACTTTATCAGTAAGCTGAAGATCATAAGAAGGAGCAGTTGCAGGCATAAATTGCCAGAATCCTACTGCTCCTGCTTTAGAAATTAGATTTTGCAGATTACTTTCAGCTACACACAGATATTTAAAATCTGAAGGAACACCATTTTGTTTCAATCTCTCCTCGATTATTGGGAACCATCTTTTTGACAATTTCATCAGGTTCAGCATCGTACCTGTCTGATAATAAATCTGGGTCAAATTGCGGTCAAAATATTCTCTTATTTCCACACGTTCGAGAGGCACATTTTCACCTGCAAACGTTATACTGTCAGGAATTGCCGGAACTTTCCATACCGGATTTAAAAAAGAATCTGAGTCACCAATGGTATTTTTTTTACTTTCTTCAAATCCGAAAATAAAAAACAACACTGAAGCTGTAATTATTCCTGAGAAAAAATAAAAGAAAGGTTTTAGATTATGTTTCATTAAATCCTCATTGATGTTTCTAACTTAACACAAAAAACCCGCCATCTTATCAATATAAATGGCGGGTAAAGAAAATAGGTTTTTACTTTTTTCGTTTTTTCTTGAGATCCAGGTAATCGAGAAAATAAATGATCTTAACTGATAAATTATTAGCATGCGGTGTGCTGATGGTATTGGAAAAATTTCTATAATATTTTTCATTCACCAGGGAGGAGGCTTGTTCACCCAGATTCTTCCATGCCAGATTAATAAAACTGCCTTGTGCAAACTCCCAGGAATAAACCATATCTACTGTAAAAAAATTATAATTGATATTTGGATCATTGTGTGGATCAATATTGTTTATATCCTGCAGATATCCATCTTCTTTAAGAGAAAAGAATTTGGAATAAACTACACGGCTCCAGTAATGCCTTGCCTGCAAATTTATTCCCATTTTTGTATTAAAACTGTATTTGACAAACAAAGAATTCTCTACTGTATTCCTGTCACGAAGTCCAAAAAAACTGGTGTCTCTTTTTACATTATCGAAAAATGCAAATCCCAGATCATTACTTGAAATTCCCATATTTGTATTAAGAGATAAATTAAACTTATCACTGAACCTGTAACGGTTATTAAAAGATAAATCATTTCCTATACCATTGTACTTTGGAGATTTCCTGATCCCATATTCGAAAGAGACAGCATATTTTTTTGCGGAATTGGTGCTGAAAAAACCTTCGGCTTGCCATGATCCCGGTACTTTAAATTTACTACCCCAGTTCCTGGCTTCATAAAAATCCTGCTGTTCGGGATTTATATTAATATTCCAGCCAACACTCCATAAACTTTTTAACTGTGCGTCAGCATGATGACCTATTGAGAAAGATTGATAACGCCGTGGAAAATGTAATTGGGAATAATTTATCCGTGCCTGGAAAAATAACCTGTTATAAAAACTTTTAGGCTTTGTTACTTTATACCAGGCCCCGGCACCAAGAACATTAAAATTATTATTGGTTGCATAACCCAGGTCATTCTGCTGGTATTTGTCATCAGCAAGAAAATGATGTACTTCAAAATTAAACGGTCCACGAAACTTACCAAAGTTGAGTTCATGATTGTACCCTGAAATGGTTTTTCCAGCGTTTGCTCCTGATATACGGCTGTTACCGATTTTCCCCCATACATTCCAGTCTATTTTTTTATCATAAATATCAAATAAAGCTGCAGTAACATTTGCATCCCGGTCTCCGCCACTCCTCAATACATTTGTATTAACAAGTGTTACACTAGAATTATTTTTCAGTGTTTTATCCAGTACAACAATATTGTAATTTGTCCAGGGACTTGTCTCTACTTTATATTCATTGTTAATGCTGTCGGAATAATAGCCATGCTGAGGTTTGGTAATTGCATTAAAGAAACCTATTCCTAATCCTTTTGAAGTACGGCCACTGATCTTGGTAGCATTAATGAGTTTGGTTTGTGTAGGATTGGTTATAATAGTTCCTTTTCCATCTTTTGCAAGAGCACCTGTTAATCCTGCATTGATTGGCCGGTCGCCAATCCTTCTGCTATAAAATAAGTTGCCTTTATTAAAAAGTTCAGTTCCTTCTGTAAAGAAAGGGCGATTCTCTCCATATCTTACTTCAAACGGAGAAAGATTCAATACCTGTCTGTCGCTTTGCACCTGACCAAAATCAGGGATAAGGGTCAAATCAAGAGTGAAACCTTTACTTAAACCATATTTAACATCCATTCCTCCGTTTACTGAGTTGGAAGATTGTTGATTACCGTTTTTATCAGGAGTATAATCCAGGTAAGAAGAAAAATAAGGTGAAAAGGATAAACGCAAAGGGGATTTGATATTTTGAATATTTGTCCACCGGCCTGCCTGGCTCATTAATCCGAATTTGTTAGGATCCACAGGGCTCCAGGTAAATTGTTGCCCGGTCTTTGTGCGGCGTCGAATTATATTTATACCCCAGTCCTGTATTTTATTTTTACTAAATCGCAATGCGGAATAGGGAATTCGCATTTCAAAAGACCAACCCGAATCGGTAATTTTTGTAGCTGACTGATATACCGTACTCCAGCTGGCATCTTCATTATTTAAAGAATATTTCAGATCCACTTGTTCTCCCAATGCTGTTACATAAAACCCAACACCATTTATCTCATCTTTATAAGTGTCAAAGACAACACCAATAAAATCGTTAATGCCGAGTCTGTCCCTGCCACCTAATTCTGTAGATATCGAATCTTTAGTTTCTTCATGATTAAAACCCCCAAAATAAACTGCTTCATCATCATACATTATCCAGGCCTGTGTTCTGGTTTTTTCATTTTCAGCCAAACCGAATACCGGCCGCTGCTGAATTAATTTATCAATAGCTGCTGCCGCAGACCATGCAGCTTCGCCGGGTATCCCATCGATCTTTACCGGCAAAGTATTTCTCAAAGCAGGCACCTTCCTCATGGAATCCTGCGCGAGAAGCGTTTGAATATTTAAAAGAAGTATGAATAATAAAATATATTTCATAATAGAAAATTCCGGATGTGTAAAATAATTTACCAGTGCAATGTGGTAAACAAAATGATAATTGAAATTTTTTTTACATGAAAGGTTATGTGAGAATTTAATAAAGTATAAAAAACTTTTATCACGAAAGTTTTCGTTGATGAACGGTAGGTTTATAAACTAATATGAGTCCGATATTTAATAAAAAAAAGCCACTAATCAGATTAGTGGCCCATGACGCCCGCAGCGTCATCAGATTATTTTTATGGTTTTCGGTTTACCCGTGGTAACCCGAAAGTGTCCATGTATTATCTGTAGATATCATGAATACCTCCTTTTTTTTGGTGAATTACACTGTAAAGTTATGATTATTATCAAGAAAGTTATTCACCTTGTGAAATAATAATCGTTAAAGAAATCAGTTGCCTATTTTTTCTTCTATCCTTTTGTCAGGAATAAACCAGATGCCTGCTACAAGTACATATAAAATGAAACCCAGCCAGGGATTAATAAATGAACATCCTATCCCTAATGCATAAATGATAATTGATAGGATTCCCTTTTTGTCTTTACCAATTGCTATAGCAAGCAAGGATGTTTTTCCATGTAAACAAGTAAGTTCATGTACCAATAAATAATAGGCAAATCCCGACATAAATAATATCACACCATAAAGCGCTACGGGCCATTCTGCAAAATTATTTTCACCCATCCAGCCAGTAACAAAAGGTATAAGCGAGAGCCAGAATAACAGATGAACATTTGCCCATAATACTCTTCCATTTACCTGTTTAACGCTATGCATAAGATGATGGTGATTGTTCCAGTAAATGGCAATGTTGATAAAACTGAGTATATAACTGATGAAAACCGGTAACACAGGCTGCAGGGCTTTCAATGAACTGCCATGCGGAACTTTCATTTCCAATACCATGATAGTGATCAGGATAGCAATAACTCCATCACTGAATGCTTCCAATCTGCCTTTTCCCATAAATTTATACGGTATATATTTTGTAATATATAATAAGTTACCAGATAAATAATATCCCTTTCTAAGCTGATACTTATAAAAGGAATGGTTTATGATATAGAAACATTATTATTAATTTCTTAAATACTAATTCATGCAAAAATCAAATCACATAGGAGCTGTAATCCTTGGAGCTGCTGCGGCATTGGCAATTTATAAATATTCCCAGATGTCGAAAGAGGAGAAGAATGAATTTTTTTCAACTATAAGGGATAAGACCCAGGAATTGTTAGAAGATGCAGATAACACAGTGGAAAAAGTTCAACATTATGTGGCACAAATAAAAGATAAACAACCAGATCAGTGGTTTGATAAGCTTTATCTTCTAAGAAAGATGTTCTCTGATTTTTATGGCTTTACATCAAAAACATCCACACCTTCTTTATCGTCATCAAATTAAAATTTGATCGATTAAAAATTGCGTAAGATCTTCTTACGCAATTTTTAATTTATTAGTTTTGTAAGAAAACTCTGTATAGCACTACATGGAACCAGAAATGGTTTGGAATCAATTATAATATTAAGATTCTCTCCGGATACCAGGTATGATCCACTGATTGAGTTCCCAAAAACACTAACCTGGAAATTTCCCAGATTTTCATCACCATTGAAAACACCTCCCTGGCTTTCTACAGCTGTTCTGGCCTTGTTTAAAATTATATCCGATGGTCCTGAAAATGGTATTGTAAAATTACAATCTGACATATTTAAAATTTTATTTAAATATAAAGAAACACCCACACTATGGTATGGGTGTTCAAAATAAATCAATTAATATAATTAGTTTACTCTACCGCTTTGCCTGTCTTTTTTCCTTCCTATTATATAACCGCCACCGGCTCCAATTACACCACCAATAACCGCACCTTTAGCACTTTTGGTTATAACTGCTCCCGCCGCAGCACCTGCCACGCCACCAATAGTAGCTCCTTTAGCGGCTTTACTCCAACCTTCTTTCCTGGCAGGAGTGGTAGTAGTGTTATCAGTTCCGCTATTGTTATTTCCAGAGGTACTGCTTCCATTATTATTATTATTGTTATTTGTTCCGGAAGAACTTCTACGTGTTGTAGTGCGTGATCTTGTAGAACTTGTATTTCTTGCGGGAGTGGCTACCAATGGAGCAGTTGCAACCGGTGCAACAGGTACCAGAAGTGCCGTATCAGCACTTACATTTGAATTCAGATTTGAAGTATCGGTCAGATACAACATATCTCTTTTTGTTTCGTCCTTTTTTGTGTTACAGGCTGCAAATACTGAAACCAATGCAACACCGAATAATACTTTTTTCATAATTAGTTTTTTTTCTTGTTTAAATCAATGGGCAATAATTAAGGAATTTCAGAAGGGTAATGAGAAAACTATGCCATAATCAACTTTTTAACTGAATGGCATTTTTAAAGCTTCCATTTAACAATAAAGTTATTATAATAAGCTGATAATCAATAAACCTATAATAATATTGGCAATTCATATACCCTTGATCCATCTTTAGCGCTTATTTCAAATAATATTATATGAAGTACTGAATTTGTTCTTTCTTTTTTTACTCCTACAATAAAATTAAATAAACCCCATTCCGGGGCACCGGCACTGGTTGTTTCATATCCTTTTTTTAATTCATTGTGACCATCTTCAATCACCCAGCTAAAATTAGCCTCAAATATCTGGGCTTCACCGGTGATCCTGAAACTGTCATTTGCCAATTTAGTTAAACTAACATTACGGAATCTTTCATTGGAATATTTTTTGACTTCACCAATAATAATGGAATCAGCGTTATTTAAATTTTCTGAAAATTTTTCAATATTGGTTATTTCCTGATCCTCTTTATGTTTTTCGGAACATCCTATGAAAAATAGAATTGTTATAATGATAAATGTTCTCATAATAATTTATAACAGAAAAGCCTCTATAAGAGGCTTTTCTGTTATAAAATGTTTTATTGCATCGTTCTTAAGAATGCTGAAAGTTCATTGATATATGATTGTGTAGTGAATAAACTGTAAATATTTGAAAAGCTTTGGGGATCCACTAAATTTTTATATGATGCTTTTGCCATATCAAACCTGTCGGGTTCATCATTATCCAATTGGATGAGTTGCATTGCCTGTGAAGTAGTAAAATAATTATTTGAATTTGCAAAAAGATTCAGGACTGCAGATTTTTTTGCACCTGGTAACCACATTCTTCTTGTTTCATCAAGCACTATTGAAAAATTTGCATCGGTCATTGGAGTTTTAACTGAAGTAGTGTTCGTTACTGGAGGAACACTATCTGAATTACCACCGTTGGTTCTGATATAATAAGAAAGATCATCTCTGCCACTCTGGGTTCCCAGTAATTCATAAACCTGGGAGAAATTAGGTTGGTCTACAATTGTTTTGTAAGAAGCCTTGGCTAACTGAAGCCTTTCATTTTCACTTGACACCATTTGTATAAGTTGTATAGCCTGCGTTGTAGTAAAATAAGCATTGGTCATTGCAAAAGCATTTGATATGGCACTCATCTTAGCTCCTGGCTGCCACCTGTTTCTGATATCAGTAGACAGGGCCGTAAAGTTGGTTTCAGACATTGGGCTTTTAAAAGTATAAGTATTTGAAGTTGTAGTTGACTGTCCTGAATTTACCATTTTAATATGCTCTGCAAATTCATTTCTGCTCGCCTGTGTTTCAAATACACTATTTAAACTGTAAATATTCCGGGTGTCAGTAATACCTCTAATTGCGCTTTTTGCTAATTGCAATCTTACAGATTCCCCACTTACCATTTGTATAAGTTTCTTCGCCTGTGCAGTTGTAAAATAATTACTTGTTTTACTAAAAGCAGTGTTCAGTACATTTACTTTTGCAGCTACCGTAGTGCTGGTTTTTACATTATTTGCGATTAAATTATAGGAAGCCGTTGAAATAGGTACAACACCAGTAGGAGCTGTATTTCTTTTTCTATAAGTTTCTTTCAATTGGATGCTCCCGTTAGCATCCACGTTGATAGCCATGTCATAATTCGCGCGGGTTGTAAAAACTGTTTCAACGGTTCTCCTGTTGTTGTTTCTTACAAGTTTCAATACGTGCCTGCCTGGTGTAATATCAGTAGCCGTCACTTTTAAATTATAAGTATTCATGCTGTTTGTGGCTACGGAATCATTGAAAGAGGGTGAGTAGATTTTTCCGTCAATTTGTACCTGGCGGTTTTGTCCATTAAAATTTACCGTAACTGTATTGTAAATTGTCTGGGAAAAAGTGGTTAATGTCATTGCCAGGCAAATGACTGAAGTAAATAGTGATTTCATATTGTTTTATTTGGTTAAAGATTAATGTGTATCTAAAACAAAGTTTGTACCACTTAAATCTGGAGCTTAATAAGCAATGTATAGTTTATACATTTTGAATACATTTTATTAATTAAATTTCAGACTAAAATAAAGAAATGAAAACGGCAACAGTAAAAGAGTTAAAGGATGAAATTGAAAATATCGCGCCTGCTAAATTACTGGAGCTGACTATACGGCTTGTTAAATTTAAAAAAGAAAATAAAGAGTTACTGACCTACCTTTTATTTGAAGCTCACAATGAACCTGATTATGTAAAAGGAATCAAAGAAACATTACATCTACTATTTACCGAGGTAAATGTTAAGAGTCTTTATATAACCAAAAAAAATATAAGAAAGATAATCAGGCTAGCAAATCGCTATATTAAATACAGCAATGACCCTGTTACTGAAGTTGAGATCATACTATATATATGTGATGAGATCAATCAACTGGGAATTGACCTTAAAAAAAGTACTGCCCTTCAGAATATATATAATAGCCTTTTAAAAAAAACTATCACTAAAATAAATTTACTGCATGAAGACCTGCAATATGATTATAAAAAAGAATTCAAAAAACTTGGAGGATCTGAATAATTATCTGGCAAATTATTGTTTAAAATTCCCTTTAAACTCTTTTCTGAATTTTTGATAATCAGGTATAGAAACATTTTGTATATAGGGATTATTAAGGTGTTTACTTACATACTCCTGGTGGTAGTCCTCACCATTGTAGAATTTTTTAAAAGGCAATACTTCTGTAACAATTTTGTTTTTATACTTTTTTGCAAGAGTCAATTTCTTTATTTCGGCTTCAATCACTTGTTTTTCAGATTCGTTGCTGTAAAATGCAATGGAACGGTATTCAGTACCAACATCATTTCCCTGTTTATTTAATGTTGTTGGATCCTGGCTTGCAAAAAAAGCTGCTACAAGTGTAGAAAAGGATATTTTACCAGGATCATAAATTACTTTAACTGCTTCTGCATGTCCGGTTGATCCACCAGAAACCTCCTCATACGTAGGATTTCCAGTATTACCGCCTGCATATCCCGATACAGCATCTCTAACACCAACCAGGCTTTGAAAAACGATCTCTGTATGCCAGAAACAACCTTCTGCAAAATAGGCCACGGCTTCTCCTGCCGCAGGTTTCTGACTGGTTGCAATGGGGGTCTTGAAATTTTTATCCTGGGTATGTGCACAGGATATGAATAAAACAACTGATAAAATAGTGGAAAGTATAGATTTCATTTAATTATTTATGTTTGCAAAGTAACGATCAATTTATAAGAGTAGATTTATATTGTATGTTAATTTATACTTACAGATGTTTAGCTTCTTTGATACAACCTTTCCCGTAACCAAATGCCCGTAATAAAAATGGAGAGATAATGATATCAACTGTTAATGAATTCAAAAGTGTATTTTTTATTGGGGTAGCAGGAGTAGGAATGAGTGCCATAGCTCAGTACCTGGCAGGAACGGGGAAAGAAGTGAGTGGCAGTGACCGTTATTTTGTAGATGGAGAACATAATGAAACAAAAGATAAACTGGAAAGCGCTGGAATAAAATGTTTCATTCAAAACGGTGCAGGTATAAATGAATCTACTGATCTTATAATTGTCTCCGCCGCCATAGAAGATACAATTGCTGAAGTTCAGAAAGCAAAATCTCTTTCTATTCCTATTATTAAACGCAGTGAACTTTTAGCACTGATTGCCCAAAGTAAAAAAACAATCGCTATCGGTGGAACATCAGGAAAAAGCACAACTACCGCGATGTTATTTGATATTATGGAAAGTGCGGGGATGGATCCCAGTATCATCAGTGGGGCTGGACTGGTAAGCCTTATAAAAAATAATAAGATAGGAAATGCAAAAGTAGGAGAAGGAGAGTGGCTGATAATAGAAGCCGACGAAAGTGATGGATCCATTGTAGAATATACACCTGAAATAGGAGTTTTGCTTAATGTTGACAAAGACCACCAGGAAATGGAAGAACTGATGGATGTGTTTACAACTTTCAAACACAATACAGCAAACCTCTTTATTGTAAACCAGGCAAATGTGTATGCAAAGGCTTTATCGAAAGATATAAACTATGATTTTTCTGCTGATGCTTCTATAGAAGCAGGATACATTGCGGCCGGTTTTAAACAGGAGAAATTAAATATCAGTTTTTCAATAAGAACGCCAGAGGAAGATGAAACTGATTTCTTTTTGCAAACTGTTGGCAGGCACAATATGGAAAATGCATTGGCAGCAGTAGCGGTTGCTAACCAGATAGGTATTTCCCTGGCAGATTGTTCAACAGGTTTGAAAAAATATGAAGGTATCTATCGCCGGCACCAGTTACTTGGAATAAAAAATGGCGTTTATGTAATTGATGACTATGCACACAATCCTGTGAAATGTGCTGCATCTATTGCTGCCTGTCAGAATATATCTCCTAAAGTTGTGGCGTGGTTCCAGCCGCATGGATACGGCCCCACCCGTTTTTTAAAAGATGATTTCATAAAAGAAATAAGTAATGTTCTCCGGCCGCAGGATGAGATCTGGATGAGTGAAATATATTATGCCGGCGGAACTGCTGAAAAAAATATTTCAGCGAATGACCTGATCATAGAAATAAAAAAAAGCGGAAAAAATGCCTGGTTTGTTGAAGACAGAAATAAATTTCTTGATGAAGTAAGGCCACACCTCACAAATAACACTGTTTTATTATTAATGGGAGCAAGAGATCCGGGCCTGGAAATATTCAGTAAAAGCATCTGGGATAAATTATAATTTTTAATGACTCTATTGATTGAAAATATAAAGCAACTGGTCAATACCCGGGAATCATTCCATCTGCTCAGGGGTACAGAACTGGCACAATTACCTGTCATTGAAAATGCATTTGTACTTATTGAAAATGATATCATTGCTGAGTACGGACATATGTATGAATTGGAAATAAAGGTTCCGGCTCTTCCTGCATATCGTATAGATGCTGCAGGCCAGTTTGTTATTCCTTGCTGGTGCGACAGCCACACTCACCTTGTTTTTCCAAAATCCAGGGAGGAAGAATTCATTTACAAGATAAATGGAATGAATTATTTGGAAATTGCGGCCAGGGGTGGTGGTATTTTAAATTCTGCCCGGGTATTACAGGAAACCAGTGAAAAAAAATTATATGAACAGGCAACACTAAGACTGGATGAGATCGCAAGGCTGGGCACCGGTGCTGTTGAAATTAAAAGCGGGTACGGCTTATCGTTAGAAGGAGAATTGAAAATGCTTCGGGTAATAAAAAGATTGAAGGAAAATTCCGGGATGATAATAAGGTCAACTTTCCTGGGCGGCCATGCTTATCCGTTAGCATATAAGGAGGATCATGAAGGTTATATTGATTTGATCATAAATGGGATGCTTCCTGTTATCGCTGCTGAAAAGCTTGCCGATTTTATAGATGTATTCTGTGAAACAGGATTTTTTTCTCCCGAAGAAATGGAAAGAATATGTAAAGCAGGACAACGGGCCGGCCTTATTCCAAAGGTTCATACCAACCAGATTAATTCTATAGGTGGAATTGAAAAGGCTGTTGGCTTTTCTTCACTTTCTGTTGATCACCTGGAAACAATGACAGATAATGAGATCAGGATACTGGCTGAGTCTGGTACAATTGGCACCCTGTTACCTACTGCCGCTTTTTTTCTGGGAATGGATTATCAGCCAGCACGCCGTATGATAGACGCTGGTGTTGCTATCGCAATTGCATCTGATTACAACCCGGGTTCGTCGCCAAGTGGAAATATGAATTTCGTTGCTTCATTAAGTTGTATACAAATGAAAATGTTGCCGGAAGAAGTCATCAATGCAGCTACAATAAACGGGGCGTACGCGATGCAGGCAGAAAATATAGCAGGCAGTATTACCATAGGCAAAAAAGCCAATCTTATTTTTACCAAACCTATCCCATCTTTAGCCTACCTGCCTTATTCATTTAGTACAAACCTGATTGATAAAGTAATGCTCAACGGAAGCTTTATTCAGTAATTCATTTATACAATTCTTTATTATTTTTGATCATGAACCAGATAATTGAATGTGTGCCCAACTTCAGTGAAGGGATTGACAAAAGTATCATTAACCAGATCACTGCTGAAATTGAAAGTGTGGAGGGAGTAACCTTATTAAATGTAGATCCCGGTAAAGCCACCAACCGCACTGTTGTAACGCTGGTAGGTGCACCGGAACCAGTTATAGAAGCTGCCTTCAGGGCTATAAAAAAAGCAGGAGAACTTATTGATATGAGCAAACACAAAGGAGAGCATCCCCGTATGGGAGCCACAGATGTTTGCCCCTTAATTCCGATCGCGAATATCAGTATGGAAGAAACGGCTATTTATGCAGTAAAGCTGGCATCAAGAGTAGGGAAAGAATTGCAGCTGCCTGTGTATCTCTATGAAGCAGCCCAACCTGACACAACAAGAAATAATTTATCGGTTATCCGTACGGGTGAGTATGAAGGTTTTGCTGAAAAAATAAAATTACCTCAGTGGAAACCGGATTTTGGCCCGGCAGCTTTCGACAGTAAACGTGGGGCAACCGTTATAGGAGCCCGGGATTTTCTCATTGCTTATAATGTAAATATAAATACCACTTCCGTACGCAGGGCTAATTCGATAGCTTTTGATGTAAGGGAAGCAGGCCGTGTAAAACGGGAAGGAAATTCCATTACAGGAAAAATAATAAAAGATGAAAAAGGAGAACCGGTATCTGAACCCGGATCTTTAAAATCGGTAAAGGCCATTGGTTGGTTCATTGAGGAATATGGAATAGCGCAGATATCTATGAACCTTACAAATATTAATATTACACCCTTGCATATTGCATTTGATGAAGTTGTTACTAAAGCCGCACAGCGTGGGATAAGAGTTACAGGAAGTGAACTGGTAGGATTGATACCCCTGCATTCTATGACGGAAGCGGGAAAGTATTTTTTAAAAAAACAAAAACGTTCAACCGGGGTCAGTGAAAAAGAATTGATAAAGATCGCAATAAGATCGATGGGCCTGGATGAACTAAGCCCTTTTAATCCGCAGGAGAGAATCATTGAATATATGCTGTCAAATACAACTAACGCAAAACTGGTGAATTTAAAGATCAATGAATTTGCTGAAGAAACAGCGAGTGAAAGTCCTGCACCCGGAGGAGGATCAGTAGCAGCATACATAGGTTCTTTGGGAATTGCATTGGCAACCATGGTAGCAAATCTATCCTCACATAAAAAAGGCTGGGATGAAAGGTGGGAGGAATTCAGTGACTGGGCTGAAAAAGGCCAGCGCTACAAAGACCAGTTACTGCAACTGGTAGACGCAGATACTGCTGCTTTTAACGGGATCATGGATGCGATGGCTTTGCCTAAAAATACCGACCAGCAGAAAGATTTCCGCTTCCAGGCAATTCAATCTGCCACAAAAAATGCTATAGAGATTCCATTCAAAGTAATGGAACTGGCTTGCGGAAGTATGGAAATAATAAAAGCAATGGCAGAAAACGGCAATCCGAATTCAGTTTCGGATGCGGGTGTGGGGGCATTATGTGCAAGAAGTGCTGTTATCGGGGCGTTTTTAAATGTACGCATCAATGCTGCAGGGTACAATGATACAGGATACAAAGAGGCCATTATAGCAAGAGGAAAAGTAGTTGAGAAAAAGGCGGTTTTAATGGAAGAAGAGATATTAAAAATTGTAAATAATAAAATAGGCATTTAATCTTTCCGCGATATAGTTTTATTTTTTTGTGTTTCTTAAAAGTTACTACCTTACCCGGATGAAACATTTTAAGTTTTATTCGAAATCAGACATTTTATCTCTTACCAAAGTAAGAAGGTTTGAAACTAAACTAGGTGAAAGAGTGCAGGTGGCTTCACCGGGCAGTGACTGGCCGGAGGTTTTACAAAAGTCAGCTGCAAAATATGTATTAGTAGGTATCCCGGAAGATATTGGTATAAAGGCAAATCATGGCACAGGCGGAGCAGATACCAACTGGCTTCCTTTTCTGCATGAATTTTTTAATATACAGAGCAATGATTTTTTTACCGGCGAAGAGATATTGGTATTAGGACATTTCGATTTTGGCGATCTTAAATACCTCATTGAAAATAATGCCTACAACCAGGATGAGCTTATTGATGCATACCGCCATGCAGTTAATATCATTGATGAAGAAGTAGAGAATATTCTGAAAGTAATAGCCTCTGCAAAAAAAATTCCAATCGTAATAGGGGGTGGCCATAACAACGCCTACCCGGTAATCAAAGGAGTTGCCAAAGGGTTGCATAAGGCAGAGGTGATCCCACTTTCCCAGATCAATTGTATAAACCTTGATGCCTTATCGGATTATAAAACAACAGAAGGGAGACATAGTGGCAACCCGTTTCGTTATGCAGAGACAGATGGTTACCTGGGGAAATATTGCATAATTGGATTGCATGAAAATTACATACCACAAAATGTGTTGATGGATCTGCATGAAAATCCCTTTATTCAATATGTGACTTATGAAGACATATTTATCCATGAAAGAAAAAACTTTATCCAGGCAATTTTTCATGCAACCGGATTTACAGAAGATACCCATACAGGAATTGAAATGGACATATCATGTATTGAGGGAGTATTGAGTAATACATGTACTCCCAGTGGGATTACGCCTTTGCATGCCAGGCAATTCATACACTTTACAGTTACCGATACCAAGCCCGCATACCTGCATATTTGTGAAGGAGCCTGCCAGCTTACTGATGGAAAGAAAGATGAATTAACAGGTAAACTTATCAGTTACCTGGTAGGTGATTTTATAAAGGCGCATAATTCGGAAGGGAAAGTTTAAGTTTATACACCATTATATTAGGGAGAGCGAAAAAAAAATTCTGTTAGAATATTTTGAATATACAATATAAAAAAAGATGTAAGCAGTGAATAATTCCACAACTTACATCTCTATATTCTTTTCACTTGTCACTTTTCACTTTTCACTTTTCACTTTTCACTTTTCACTTCTAAGCATCCGCAGAAAGATATTCAGCATACGCATATCCTTCTTCACCATCTTTTGTACGTACCTGCCACCACTGGTCATTGGAGCGACTAACCAAAGTAATGGTTTCACCATGTGCAGCTTTACCTACAATGGGCTGATCTGTACCGGGCCCTTTACGGATATTAAGATTGCTTGATTTTGTATTTACCGTAACCTGGGTGGTTGTTGCATCCATTGCTGTTTTAATATCAAGAACAAGATCACCGCCTGCAAAATTGGGATCTATCTGGTTATAAGTATTCCACAATTGATCTTTCACACTACCGTTTGGTGCAGTTCCATCTACATATAATACACCATTTTGTTCTCTTACCTGCAATCCTCTAACTTCTGAACGCGTTGCTTCGTCTATCAACGTTTTATATTTGTCTTGTAATGCCATGATTTTTTATTTTAATTTACTGTTAACTGATTGTCTATTTTACCCGGATTCAATGCACTGATCTTTTTCATCAAACGCATATTATCAGCTTTACTGATCGTTCCGGTTAATGTTACTGTACCGTTCATTACGGAAGCATTCACTGTAGGATGATCTTTAGTAGCATCGCGCAAAGCAAGAGTCATCGGATCATCAGGCGTAATAACTACGGGAGCAGCTGGAGGCGTTACCATAATATTATTTACAACGGATTTTACACCTTTGGTTCCTTTAGCAATATTGCCACTTTCCATTTTTCCATTTTCAGTACTTACTTCACCAGTTAAGGTTGCAACACCGTCTGTTATTGCAACCATAGTTCCGGCAGTCTCCTGGTTTGCATTTAATTTTTCTTCCACTCTTGTTTTTACAGCAGAATCTTTTTCCTTACATCCCGAAACAGATAAAGTTGCTGCCAATACAACAATTGGCAATAGTTGTTTGATCTTCATTATTTTTATTTTTGATGGTTAAAATATTTATTAAACAAATATGATGCTATAATTAGAGATAAATAACAAACTTATAAACATGTGAGTCTGCCACCATCAACCGGTAAATTAATTCCATTTATATAAGCAGCGGCCGGCGAACAAAGAAATGCAACAGCAGCCCCGAATTCCGCCGGTTCACCCATTCTCCCTGCCGGAATTTCTGCAACCAGTTCTTCCATAACTTCATTTACCGGCCTGCCACTATCCGCCGCTTTTTTATTGATAACATAATCTGCCCTTGTAGTTTTAGTAAAGCCGGGCAAAACATTATTTACTGTTATCCCGAATGGTCCCAGTTCTTTGGCCAATGTTTTACTCCAGTTTGCTACAGCTGCCCGTATCGTATTGCTTACTCCCAAACCTGCTATCGGCGACTTAACTGAAGTAGAGATTATATTTATAATTCTGCCATATCCCGATGCTTTCATGCCGGGAACAAGGGCCTGCATTAAAATATGGTTGTTTAAAAGATGACTGTTAAAAGCGCGGCTGTATTCATCCGGATGTGCATCCAGTGCAGTTCCTCCGGCCGGACCTCCCGTATTATTTATAAGGATGTGTGCAATATTATTTTTAGCAGTGAAACTCTTTATAGCGCTTTCAACATTTTTTGTATCAGAAAAATCAGCAATTAGGTATTGATGCTGCTGGCCTTTTGAAGCATCCAGTTTTTTCAGTGTATCTTTTAATTTGTCCTCATTTCTTGCAAGCAGAATAATATTAGCTCCCAAAAGCGCAAGTTCTACAGCACTGGCATATCCCAATCCCTGGGTACTGCCACAAACAATTGCTGTTTTACCGGTAAGATCAAGATCCATAGATATTTTTTTTCGAAGCTATTGTAAAAAGATGAGAATTCTGGATGCTGAATGCTGGATGCTGGATACTGGATACTGGATACTGGATACTTGATACTGGATACTGGATACTTGATTCTGGATTCTGGATTGTAACACCTCAATATTTCAAATTTTTTAAACGGAATGTTGCATTTCCTCCCTCTCTTTTGGAGAGGGCCGGGGTGAGGTGTTTACTGGATGCTGGATGCTTTGAATCCCGTTTTGATCTTCAATTCTTCCACAACATTAAAAATAATTGGGCACATGCCATAATGCATGAGTGTGGCAAACAATCTCCCTTTAAAATTACTTTTATGCAAATGAGGAAATTCCCTGCATTCATTGAAACGATTTTCATATACCCGGCATTTACTATCTTCTAAAAAATGACAGGGGATAGTATTCATGATCATATTTCCACCCTGGCTTTCTTCAACAAAGTTTTCTTTAAATATGGTTTCATTGATACCGATATGATCAGCTACCGGCTTTATCTCGCCTTCTTCCACATTTATCATTAAGTTTTTACAACATGCGCCACATGATGTACAATCAATCAATGTACTGATGTTCTTATTCAGGTCATGTACATATTTATCTGTTTCTACTCCATCCCTGTAAAATAAAAATTCACGGAACGCATCATTTTCATCTTCTCTTTCTTTAGAATAATACGCTATAGTTTCCCGGTCATATATAATTTCTCCAACCATTATTGTTTCAAAAATAACCTATTAAAAATGTTACTGATAAGTTTGTTTGTACTATTTAAATTATTGCTTAATTATAAAATAGATACACACATAATAAAAATATTGTGGAAAACAGGCGATCAATAAAATATCGCTTTCAATTATATTCGCAGGATTAAATCTGCAAGATTCAATGTTTTATGCTATCTGTAACATGCAGTTACATTCCGTAAATACCTTAATGGATGCCGGGATATGCTTAAGGGAACAACTATAAATCCACCTACATATCCTTAGTCCTTACAAAAAAATATAAAACTTTACATGGCCGAGAAAGACCTTTTTGAATATACCGAAGATAGCATCCGGAGCCTTGACTGGCGGGAACATATCCGTCTAAGGCCCGGCATGTATATTGGCAAACTGGGCGATGGCAGCAGCCCGGATGATGGTATCTATGTATTAATGAAAGAAGTGATAGATAATTGCATAGACGAACATACCATGGGATATGGAAAGCATGTGGACGTAAATATTGAAGGAAAAACAATTACAGTAAGAGATTATGGCAGAGGCATTCCCTTAGGTAAAGTGGTGGATGTGGTAAGTAAAATAAACACAGGGGCAAAGTACGACAGCAAAGCATTTCAAAAGAGTGTAGGATTAAATGGAGTGGGTACAAAAGCAGTGAATGCCCTGAGCAATTATTTTAAGGTTACTGCTTTCCGCGATGGAAAAGAAAAGAGTGCTGAATTTGAAAAGGGTATTTTAAAAAAAGACCATAAAGAAACAGTTTCAAAAGAAGATAACGGAACTCTGGTAACTTTTATACCGGATGAATCGGTTTTTAAACATTTCCATTTTGTACAGGAATACCTCGATAACCAGTTCTGGAATTATTGTTACCTGAATGCGGGGCTGGTGATGAATCTTAACGGTAAAAGATTTGTAAGCAAAAATGGATTGCTCGATCTCTTACAACGTAAAACCAATGAGGATGAGATAAGATATCCGATCATTCATATAAAAGGGGAAGATATTGAAATCGCTTTAACGCATGAAACAAGTTATGGAGAAGAATATTACAGTTTTGTAAATGGGCAATTTACAACACAGGGAGGTACGCATCTTGCTGCTTTCAGGGAAAGTTATGTAAAGACCATCAGGGATTTTTATAAAAAGGATTATGATTCATCCGATATAAGAGGCAGTATCTGTGCGGCCATTTCTATAAGAGTACAGGAACCGGTTTTTGAAAGCCAGACTAAAACAAAATTAGGATCACAAACAGTATTTGAAGGTGGCCCCAGCATGAAAAGTTTTATCGGTGATTTCCTGGGCAAAGAATTAAATAATTTTCTGCACCGTAACCCGGCAACTGCGGAAGCATTGAAAAAAAGGATCGAACAGAATGAAAGAGAAAGGAAAGAACTGGCCGGAATAAAAAAACTTGCTAATGAAAGGGCTAAAAAAGCAAACCTTCACAATAAGAAATTAAGAGATTGCAAATTTCATTACAATGATGAACCAACTGGTAAGGATAAAGATACTATCCTTGAAAAACAAAAAGAGAGTACTATTTTCATTACAGAAGGAGACAGTGCCAGCGGTTCAATTACAAAGGCAAGGAATGTAAATACACAGGCGGTTTTTAGTCTCCGGGGCAAACCTTTGAATTGCTATGGGCTTACTAAAAAAGTAGTGTATGAAAATGAAGAATTTAATTTATTGCAACATGCCTTAAATATTGAAGAAGGATATGAAGGCCTGCGTTACAATAATATTATTATTGCAACAGATGCTGATGTGGATGGATTACATATCAGGTTATTATTAATGACCTTTTACCTGCAGTTCTTTCCTGACCTGGTAAAGAATGGCCACGTGTATATTCTCATCACGCCTTTATTCAGGGTAAGGAACAAACAGGAAACGATCTATTGCTACGACGAAAAAGAAAAACAGGATGCTATTAAAAAATTGGGGACTAAACCGGAAATAACAAGATTTAAAGGATTGGGTGAGATCAGTCCGGATGAGTTTGCACGCTTCATTGGCCCCGATATGAAACTGGATCCGGTGATAATGGAACAGGGAGACCATATACAAAATCTTTTGGAATATTATATGGGTAAGAACACACCACAGCGCCAGGATTTCATCATTGAAAATCTGCGGGTAGATATGGATCTGATTGCAAATGAATAAATTTTTTGTTAGCAAGTCGAGGAACGATCAAAACAAAAAGAAATTCTTGTATAAGATTAAAATTTTTTAAAGAAGTTCAGTTGAGAAATAAATTATTGTTTAATGATACATATTGTTTTTAATGAGTCGGATGTAAGTGTATTGCAGGAAGCTATTTTGATGGATGAGTCAATGCAAGGTGAAGTGATCCAAATAAAAGATGAGTATGCTGTAGGTCCTCTACACGATATATACACTGAACATGGTATTGAAAACAGGAAGCAGTGGTGGAGTGATATTCTTAAAAGCGGGGATTATGAGGGACTTGTAGAAAATGGGGATGTGGATGATAATAAAACAGTGGCTGAACTGGCAGATAAAATGCACAGTGACGAGAACGAAATTATCTGGATTTGGGCCGCTCAGAATAAACATGATGTAAGTGGTTATTACTGGTTATTGCATCATATGAAAGAATTTTCCGGCCGGGTGTATATTTTATATCTCAATAATCTTCCGTTCATAAATGAAAAAGGAAATATATTTTATCCTGAATGGTTGCATAAAATTCCGGCAAGAGAATTTTTGAAAGCAAAAAAACTGGCAAGAAAAATAACCCCCAGTGAATTTGAACTGGACACAGATGAATGGTTGAAAATAAGTTCAGAGAATAAAGGCGTAAGATTATTAGAGGGTGGTAAAAAGCTTGTGCAGGAAGATTATGACTTTTATGATGCAGAATTAAAAAAATTCATAACCGGCGACTGGCAGAAAGCTTCAAAATTAATTTCAAATTTTTTAGGTAAAGCAAAACATACTACCGGCGATGCTTACCTGCTTTGGAGATTAAAGAGCATGATCGCACAGGAATCTGTTGAAGCACAGGGTAAGGTAATGGGCATGAAAGATTTTGAAGTAAAGCTGAAATCAACGGCAAACGCTTCTGTAATAATAGAATAAAATATACAACAGGATTAATCACACATTTAGATAAAATAGGATAGGTATTAGTTTTATACCAGGAATACTATGGCGAAAAAGATTGCAAAAGAAGATTATGAACACAATGATACCGGGGTAAGTGGCCAGTATAAAACCTGGTTCCTTGATTATGCCAGTTATGTAATACTGGAACGTGCTGTTCCTGCCCTCGAAGATGGATTAAAACCCGTTCAGCGCCGTATCCTGCATGCCATGAAAGAAATGGATGACGGCCGATATAATAAAGTTGCCAATATTATCGGCCAAAGTATGCAATACCATCCGCATGGAGATGCCAGTATCGGCGATGCATTGGTTAATTTGGGTCAAAAAGATATTTTGATTGATATCCAGGGAAACTGGGGAGATGTAAGAACAGGGGATGATGCGGCAGCACCGCGTTATATAGAGGCCCGGCCAAGTAAGTTTGCACTGGAAGTAGCTTACAATTCAAAGACAACAGAATGGCAATTGAGTTATGATGGCAGAAAAAATGAACCAGTTACTTTACCCATGAAATTTCCTTTATTGCTGGCACAAGGGGCAGAGGGAATTGCAGTTGGGCTTGCCACAAAAATATTACCGCACAATTTCTGTGAACTTATAGAAGCTTCCATTAAATACCTGAGAGGAAAAAAGTTTGATATTCTACCTGATTTTCAAACAGGGGGTATCATGGATGCCAGCAATTACAATGAAGGAAAAAGAGGTGGTAAGATAAGGATACGTTCCCTGATAGAGGAACAGGATAAAAAAACACTTTTAATAAAAAGTGTTCCATATGGTGTTACCACCACCCAACTTATGGAAAGCGTGGTAAGAGCCACTGATAATGGAAAGATAAAGATCAGGAAAGTAACCGATCACACGGCTGCTGAAGTAGAGATCATAATAGAATTGGCTGCAGGTGTTTCTCCAGACATAACAATAGATGCCTTGTATGCTTTTACAGATTGTGAAGTAAGCATCTCACCCAATGCATGTGTGATCGTAAATAAGAAACCACAATTCATGAGTGTGATCGATTTGCTGAAATTTTCAGCTGATAACACGCGTGATCTGCTGAAAAAAGAACTGGAGATTCGCCTGGCAGAACTGCAGGAAAAATGGCATTATACTTCACTGGAGAAAATATTCTTTGAAGAAAAGATCTACAAAGAACTTGAAAAGAAACACGAAACCTGGGAAAAAGTACTGGAAGCTATTGATAAGGCCTTTGATCCTTTCAAAAAGAAACTGAAAAGAGATATTACCCGGGAAGATATTGTTAAGCTAACGGAGAAGCCTGTTCGTAGAATTTACAGGTTAGATATTGAAGAATTAAACGCACAGATCAGGAACCTGGAAGGGGAGATAAAACTGGTTAAACACGACCTGGCCAATCTTGTTGATTTTGCCGTTGCTTATTATGAGGGTTTGCTGAAGAAGTTTGGAAAAGGAAGAGAACGTAAAACAGAAGTGAGGATGTTTGATGTGATACAGGCAAAATCTGTGGCTATGGCCAATACAAGGCTGTATGCTAACCTGGCCGATGGCTTTATCGGTACATCACTTAAAAAAGATGAATTTATTGTTGAGTGCAGCGACCTGGATGATATAATCGTTTTTACAAGAGGCGGTATCATGAAAGTGGTAAAGGTTTCTGATAAAATATTCATCGGGAAAGACATCATGCATATAGCGGTCTTTCAAAAAAATGATGAACGAACCACTTATAATATGCTTTACAGTGATAGCAAAACAAGCTATGCCAAGCGTTTTAATGTTACCGGCGTTACCCGTGAAAAGGAATATGTTCTTACTAAAGGAAATGAGAAAGCCAAAGTGCATTATTTATCGGTAAACGCAAACGGAGAAGCTGAAGTTGTTAAGGTGCTGCTTACTCCTGGAAGCAAAGCCCGGAAAAAAGAATTTGATTTTTTCTTTGAAGAATTGGAAATAAAAGGGAGGAGCAGTATTGGAAATATTGTTACAAAATTCCCGGTACGTTCTGTAAAATTCAAGGAAGCGGGCAAGTCAACACTGGATGCAAAAAAACTTTGGTTTGATAATAAATTTGGCAGATTGAATTCAGAAGAGAAAGGAGAATTTTTAGGAATGTTTGAAGCCGAAGACAGGATACTGGTTGTTTATGTTGATGGTAATTATGAGATCACAGACCAGGAACTAACCCAGCGCTTTGATGCTGATAAAATATTGCTGATAGAAAAATATGATCCCGAAAAAGTGATCACGGCGGTTTACCTGGATAATGAAAAACTTCAGTTTAACATCAAACGCTTTAAGATTGAAACAACCACTTTACAAACCAAATTTTATTTTATAAAAGAAGGTAAGGAAAACAGGCTTGAAACAGTAAGCACTGATAATGCACCGGTATTAAAAGTGCAGACCGGCCGGGGCGCTTCTGTTAATAAGGCAAAATTTAAGGTAGATAAATTGGTGGAAGTAATGGGCTGGAAAGCAGTAGGAGCAAAGCTTGTAGATTTTTCAAAATCGGTAGAAATGGAATGGGAGGTGAATGAAAAAAATAAAACAGGCCAGCAGGAACTTTTTTAATTGCATGACCATGGACCATAGGCCATGAACCATGGAAAAAAAAATCACCCTTCCAGCTCTATCATTTTTTCAAACACTTTTTCATATTCCACATTAGCATCATTGTGATCTTTTACAGCTTTCTTATAATTGATTTCTGCCTGGTGAAATTTATTCTTATCCCCATAAACATCCGGTGAGCTTAATAAAGCTTCCATCTCATTTTTTTTACTGTTTAACTCTGCAACTTTATCTTCTAATTGCTTGAATTGATTCTTTATCTTAACTAACTCTTTTTTATTTTCATTATTAACGGGCGCTTGTTTTTTTTCTGCTTTCTTCTTCACTTCATTATTAGCCTCTGGCTTATCACTTTTCACTGGTAACTTTTCACTCTTCACTTTTCTTTCTTCTGCATCGCGTCTTTCTTTCCAGTCTTCCCACTCAGCATAAGTACCTTTGAACTCACGTATCTTATGATCCTCTATTTCCCAAATCTTATTGGCAACCCGGCTGATAAAATAACGGTCATGACTAACCAGAACAATACTTCCTTCATATTTTATAAGTGATTGTACCAGCAGGTCAACGGAATGAATATCCAGGTGATTGGTAGGTTCATCCAGGATAAGGAAGTTTGCCCGGCTTGCAATTGTTTTTGCTAAAGCAACCCTGGCTTTTTCACCTCCACTTAATACTTTTATTTTCTTTTCAACAGTATCTCCGCTGAATAAGAAAGCCCCCAGTAAACTTCTCAGTTCAAGGTCATTTTTACCACTGCCACAATCTTTTAATTCCTGCAAAACATCGTTTTCCTGGTTCAATGCTTCCAACTGGTGCTGGGCATAAAAGGATTCATCTACATTATGTCCCCATGTTCGCTGGCCTTCATAAGTTTCAGTACCGGCTATAATTCGCAGCAGGGTTGATTTTCCTTTTCCATTTGCTCCGATCAACGCTATCTTATCACCCCGGTCTATTTCCGCACCTGCATTTTCAAGGATCTTAACATCACCAAAACTTTTACTTACATGTTTTAGTGTTGCCAGTATTCTTCCTGGTTGTTTGTCAATAGAAAAATTGATCTTCATGTTTGGCCTTTCAATTTCAACATCTTCGATCCTGTCCAGCCGATCCAATCTTTTTACAATACTCTGAGCTGCCGCCGCCTTACTGGCTTTAGCTTTGAATCTTTCCACAAATCTTTCCTGCTGGCGAATATAATCCTGCTGATTTTCAAAAGCTTTTTTCTGCATATCAACCCTCAGTTCCTTTTCAGCTTCGTAATAGGAATAATTGCCTGTGTAAAAATGCAATTGCTTCTGATAAAGCTCTACTATCTTGGTAACCATCCTGTCAAGAAAAAAACGGTCATGTGAAACGATCACCACCGAACCCTGGTAATGAACCAGGTATTTTTCCAGCCATTCTATGCTTGGAAGATCCAAATGGTTAGTAGGCTCATCCAGTAAGAGCACATCAGGGTGCATCAATATCATCTTTGCAAGCAACACCCGCATACGCCATCCTCCACTGAAAATTTTATAAGGTTTTTGTAAATCTGCATTAGCAAAACCCAGGCCCTGTAGAATTTCTTCACTGCGGTGATGTATACTATAACCATCCAGCACTTCCAGTTCATGCAATTTATCTGCATAATCATGAGCCAGGCTCTCATCTCCTGTACGTTCCAGTTCTTTGCCGATTGCCTCAATTTCTTTTTCAAGCTGTTTTACTTTCTCAAATGCTCCCATAGCAACTTCCAGTATAGAATCATCCGTATCAAAACTCAAAAGATCCTGGTGCAGAAATCCTATTGTTGTTTCTCTTCCTTTTTCAACCGTTCCGTTATTGGGCGTATACTGGCCTGTTAATACTTTTAATAAAGTTGATTTTCCTGTTCCATTATATCCGATAAGGCCGATCCTTTCATTGGGTTGTATATGCCAGGTGGCATCTTCCACAATAGCCCTTGCCCCAAATTCAAATGTTACATTTTGTAATCCTAACAACATATTCCAGAAATTTTACTTATAATTTTTGGCAAAAGTAACCTATCTGCCAAACTATTAAAAACCATTTACCGTTATGATGTAACTTTGGCAAAAATTTTATAGATGAAGAAGATAATTATCCTTGTTGTGATTTTATTGGCCGCTTTCGCTATTTACCGGTTAACTATGGGCGATAAAAAAATTACCAATACAGATATAAAACAAGGCCCTCTGTCATTAAAAAAACACAGTGACCTATTTAATAACAGCATTGATAACGTGATGGCATCTTACCATGAGATCAGGAATGCATTTGTAGAAGCGGATACTGCCCTGGCTAAAAAATATACTGCTGATTTTATAAACCGTCTCGACAGTATCCCTTTAGAGGAATTAAAAAAAGATACTGCTATGATATATGAATCTGCATCTTCGGCTATTGGGGATATAAAAGCAAACGCACAATCTTTATTACTACAGAATACAATCCTGGAAATGAGAAAGGATTTTAGCATGGTAACTGAAATGTTATATCCGGCATTCTTCAAAACAATTAATTACGAAGGAGTCAATCTTTACCTGCAACATTGTCCGATGGCCTTTGAAGGTGAAATTGGTGCAAACTGGATCAGTAATAATGTAGAAATAGTAAATCCTTATTTAGGGAAGAATCATCCTAAATATAAAGGTACTATGTTGCATTGCGGAGAAGTAATGGATACAATAAAGCCATTGTAAATAAGACTTAATTTGATGTTACCGTTTTAGGATTGTGAACAAACCTGATAACCCCGTTTTTTTGAAGGTCAGAGGTTATCCTTACTTCATATCTTTTCAATCCGTCAGTTACAACCATCAATGCAGTATTAGGTGGAATAGAACCCAGGTTTTCTGCATACATGACCAGTTCATTGATCTCTGTATCTTTATCAATCGTAAGGTTAAATGTTAATGATCTCTCGGATAATCTTTTTTTAGAAGCAATTAGTTTTCCATTATAGTATAATGAAACACTGTCTCCATCTACTTCTCCGTTATCATACAGGGCAACAGTTACAGATTCGCTCATCACTTCAATTGTCTTAAGAACATTGTAATTCCTCTTTTCTAACTGCAGGGAAGGTACTTTGCTCTTAACAGGTAATGGTATACGAAGAGCCTCTATGGAATTAATGACTGTTTCTTTTTTTACAACATCACCTGCAACAGGGTCTTTCTTTAATGACTCTGTATTTTTGGGTTTAATTACAGGTTTAGCAAGAGAAGGTTTTTTATCCTTAACATTAGGTGCAACAGGGTTGTATTTTTTAACCGGAGGTGATGACCGTGTAACTTTTGAATAAGAATTGTTAGAAAGTTGTAAAACTCTTCGGGTTAATGAAGTGACTCCAAATCCACAATCACCTGATTGCCTCGGTGCGGGCACCCAGCTTCCTTCAAGCGTTTCTGTGTCTCCCTGTTTTACATAAGTAAGCTTATGCGTTTGAAAACAATTCCTGATATTAACAGGTACATTTGTTTTTGTTCTTTCCGTTTCTTTAACCTCTATGTATTTTTTTGACTTATTAATAAATCCTTCAAGTTTACAGATTGTATAAAACTTCTTACCGCCTTCACTAAAATAAGTATAGGAAAACCCGCTTACTTTATTTCCGATTGATTCAAGTTCCAGAACATAATCACACCTGTCTCCCCCCCAGTTTTCAAATGAAGTGCTTTTATCAACAAATTCTCCTTTCCACTGACCTTTAAAATTTTGTGCAGATACGATCGCGGTAATGCAAAAGCAAAAAATAATAAGTAAACATTTCATCATTGCCCTTCAAACGTTTAGAAAATCCTGGTAATTTAAATTTAAAAAAAAGTAGAATTTGAAGCCCGTAATTCTAAATATAAACAAAGTTATTTTAGATTAATCCACTCATAGCTAAGAGTTCGTTAAATTTGCATCTCAAAAATATATTGGAATGATCAAAATAACCTTGCCTGATGGATCGATAAGAGAATATGCTGAAGGAGCAACCTCCATGGATGTTGCCCGGTCGATCAGTGAAGGTCTTTCCCGTAAAATTCTAGCTGCTGATATTAATGGAGAAGTGTGGGATGCAAACCGACCTATTGGTTCTGATGCCCGGTTAAAATTATTAACATGGGATGACCAACAGGCCAAATCAACTTTCTGGCATTCTTCCGCTCATCTTATGGCAGAAGCAGTGGAAACTGTTTTTCCAGGAGTTAAATTCTGGGTAGGTCCGGCAATTGAAAAAGGATTTTATTATGATATGGACCTGGGAGATGCAAAGATGCAGGAAGAAGACCTCATTGTATTGGAGAAAAAGATGAATGAACTGGCCAGGCAGAATAATATTTTTGAAAGAAAACCCATTTCCAAAGCAGATGCTGTTGCTTATTTTACGGAAAAAGGAGATGAATATAAATTAGATCTGCTGGGAGGATTACAGGATGGTGAGATCACTTTATACAACCAGGGAAAATTTACGGATCTGTGCCGGGGCCCTCATATTCCACATACAGGTTTTATAAAAGCGATCAAACTTACCAGCATTGCAGGGGCTTATTGGAAAGGGGATGAAAAAAACCGGCAGCTTACAAGGGTATATGGAATTACTTTTCCAAATCAAAAAGAACTGGATGAATACCTGTTGATGCTGGAAGAAGCAAAAAAAAGAGATCACCGAAAACTGGGAAAGGAATTGGGCATTTTTACATTTGATGACGAAGTAGGGCAGGGTTTGCCTTTATGGTTACCCAATGGAACGATTATAATTGAAGAACTGGAAAAGCTAGCTAAGCAAACTGAATCCGCCGCAGGTTATAAAAGAGTGGTTACGCCACATATTGCAAAAGAAAATATTTATCATACCAGCGGCCATCTTCCTTATTATGCGGAGAGTATGTTTCCTCCCATGGAACTGGATGGAGTGAAATATTATTTGAAACCTATGAATTGTCCGCATCACCATAAGATATTTGATGCTGAACCAAAAAGTTACAAGGATCTGCCATTCCGAATCGCAGAATACGGTACATGTTACCGTTATGAACAAAGCGGCGAATTATTTGGATTGATGCGAGTAAGATGTTTTCATATGAATGATGCACATATTTATTGCAGCAAGCAACAATTTGCGGATGAATTCCGTGCAGTGAATGAGATGTATATTAAATATTTTAAAATTTTTGGTGTAGATAAATATGTAATGCGTTTAAGCCTGCACGACCCTGAGAAATTAGGTAAAAAATATGTGAATGAACCGGCACTCTGGAATGAAACAGAAGCTATGGTAAGAGAGGTATTGATACAATCCGATATTCCTTATGTGGAAGTACAGGATGAAGCAGCATTTTATGGTCCCAAAATAGATGTGCAGATATGGAGCGCTATAGGAAGAGAATTCACACTGGCAACTAACCAGGTTGATTTTAATAGTGGTAATAAATTTAAGCTGAGTTATACCAGCCAGGATAATACTCCTGAGGTTCCCTTGATCATACACCGCGCACCGTTAGGCACACATGAGCGTTTTATTGGATTTTTACTGGAACATTATGCAGGTAAATTTCCGGTTTGGTTAGCACCTGTACAGGTAAAGGTGTTACCTATAAGTGATAAGTTTTTAGATTACGCAAATACAATTTTGCAAAAGCTGAAAAAAGTAGATATTCGTGTAGAAATTGATGAGCGGAATGAAAAGATAGGAAAGAAAATCAGGGATACAGAAATTGCAAAGGTTCCTTACATGCTGGTGATTGGAGAAAAAGAAATGAACAATAACGAGGTTGCAGTACGCAGACAGGGAAAAGGGGATACAGGCATCAAAGGATTAGAAGATTTTATCTATGATATAACAAATGAGGTGATGGAGAGAAGAGCGGAATGAAATTTGGTTGTAGATACAGATTAATTAAAAGTGTAATTCTGCTTTTCAGATCAATTTAAATAATTAGTGTTTTAAAAATATTCTTAACTAAAAAAAATAAATGGCATTTCCACCCCGGGCACCGAGAGGAACCTTTAATCCTCGGTTTAAAAAAGAACAACAACAAGAACACCGAACCAACCACATGATAAAAGCGCCGGAAGTGCGTTTAGTGGGAGAAAATATTGAACCAGGTGTTTATTCTCTATTTGATGCCAACGCATTGGCAAAATCACAGCAGCTTGATCTTGTAGAAATTTCTCCGGGTGCTAATCCCCCGGTTTGTAAGATCATCGACTACAATAAATTTTTGTACGATGAGAAGAAGAAGAAAAAGGAGATGAAAGCAAAATCCAAGACGAGTGAGGTTAAAGAGATTCGTTTTACTCCTAACACTGATGAACATGATTTTGAATTTAAATGCAAGCATGCCGAAAAGTTTTTGAAGGAAGGCGATAAAGTAAAAGCGCATGTACAGTTTAAAGGGCGTGCTATAATGTTCAAGGAAAGAGGAGAGTTGTTGCTTTTAAAATTTGCAGACAGGCTGAAAGACGTAGGAGCTCTGGAAAGTATGCCTAAAATGGAAGGAAAGAGGATGTTGGTTATGTTTGCTCCCAAAACACAGAAAAAGAAAGTCTCTGAATTAGGAAAAGCAATTAAAGATGATCCAATAGTTGAAGTAGCTGCGGAAACTCCGGCTGAAAAACCCGCTGCAGAGTAAAGGGGAATTAAGAGTTATGAGTTATGAATTACTACTGTCCGGTAAAAATTATACTCTTTCTTTAAAACACAATACCAGAGCCCTTTAAAAAGAAATTTATTTTAGGATAGGTTCTATTTCATTCCACTTTTGTCTTGATACAAAAGTGGAGCAAAAAATCAAGGCTGCATAAAAAATTCCTAAAAATTGAAGCTGCAGGCTAAAGAAAAACAAGTCACAACTTTATATCAAAACCAAGCCAGGTACGACTTACAAACTAATAATAAAGCCAGGCTTCAGGAACATCTGTTTTTCTTCTTAACGCCTTCCGCTTCCATTTTCTTAACGGATTTTTTATGAGGCCGGATGAACAGCATTTTAATCGAACAGAAATACTCGCCATGGTGCGTGTCACACGCACCAAATCATTATAAAAAAATTTCTTTAGAATTGAGAGCATTTATTGGATTTCGTTTTCTTTTTATTATGATCTCGCTTCGTCCT
>JBBJMM010000027.1:0-42118 GCA_037720515.1 Ferruginibacter sp. | reverse complement strand
TCATCCTGAGTTGAATCGGAATGATCTAGTCCCCTCCTTTGGAGAGGGGTTGGGGTGAGGTCTTTCATTTTTCACCTTTCACTTTTCCTTCATTGCCTCAGCCATTGTTTTACCTATATCTGCAGGACTTGCCACTACATGAATACCGCAGGATTCCATGATCCGCATTTTAGCTGCTGCTGTATCATCTTCACCCCCAACAATCGCCCCGGCATGCCCCATACGCCTGCCCGGAGGAGCGGTTTGGCCGGCTATAAATCCTACAACCGGTTTTTTATTACCTGTTGATTTTATATATTCCGCAGCCTCTGCTTCCATGCCTCCGCCTATCTCCCCGATCATAACTATTGCATCAGTTTCCGGATCATTCATAAATAATTCAACAGCCTCTTTAGTAGTAGTTCCTATAATTGGATCTCCCCCGATACCAATTGCCGTAGAAATACCCAGGCCGGCTTTTGCAACCTGGTCTGCTGCTTCATAAGTAAGCGTACCTGATTTGGATACAATTCCTATTCTTCCTTTTTTAAAAATAAACCCAGGCATGATTCCCACTTTGCATTCATCCGCCGTTATTACACCCGGACAATTAGGTCCGATCAGCCGTGTTGATCTGTCTTCTATAAAATGTTTTACTTTGATCATATCCTGCACGGGAATTCCTTCCGTTATACAAACGATCAATTTAATACCGGCTTCCGCAGCTTCCATAATAGCATCGGCTGCAAAGGCAGGAGGAACAAATATGATACTTACATCTGCACCGGTAACTTTCACCGCCTCAGATACTGTATTAAAAACTGGTTTATCTAAATGTTTACTTCCACCTTTTCCGGGTGTAACTCCACCTGCAAGGTCAGTTCCATATTCTATCATCTGGGTTGAATGGAAAGTGCCTTCCGTTCCTGTAAAACCCTGAACGATTATTTTAGAATTTTTATTTACTAAAACTGCCATGATCTGTATAAATTAAAATAAATTGATTTAGGTAAGCCGCAAAGATAGGGGAGAAGAGATGGAAGCAAAAGTATTTTGAAATCATTATTTACTGTCAGGAATATCAGCATTTTCCTTTTTGACTTTTTCAACATCATCTTCATTTATTTCTCCTTTTGCCTGCATCATTCTCATATCCTTGGCATCCTGCAAAAACTGGGAAGCAAAAATAAATTCATTCAGCTTCTTGTTTTTTGAAAAAATAATATCCTGGCTGTTACCTGTCCATTCTTTTCTGCCTTCAACCATGTAAAGTATGTTATCACCAATTTCCATAACGCTGTTCATGTCATGGGTGTTTATTACTGTAGTAATGTTGTATTCAACCGTTAGTTCTCGAATTAGTTTATCGATCACCATTGATGTCTGGGGATCCAGGCCGGAATTGGGCTCATCGCAAAATAAATATTTAGGGTTTAAAACGATCGCACGTGCTATGCCTACACGCTTTTTCATTCCCCCGCTTATCTCAGAAGGAAATTTTTTATTTACACCCACCAGGTTAACCCTTTCCAGCACTTCATTAACCCTGTTGATCTTTTTAGAATGTGAATCTTTGGTAAACATATTCAGGGGAAACTTTACATTTTCTTCTACTGTTAAGCTGTCAAATAATGCCGACCCCTGGAACAACATTCCTATCTGCTGGCGAAGCTCCTTACGGTCTTCTTCTGTCATATCCGTAAAATTGAGTCCGTCATAAATAATTTCACCGCTGTCTGGTTCAAATAATCCTACCAGGCATTTTTGTAAAACCGTTTTACCACTTCCACTTGTTCCGATAATAAGATTGGTTTTGCCTGTTTCCATAACATGGCTCACCCCATTCAATATCACTTTTTCACCAAAACTTTTTTTTATATCATTAAATTCAATCATTACGTAGCCCCTTATTTAATTTCATAATATCTCACCAACTATAAAACTGATCTTACACTTTATTTATATAATTATAGCAACAATGCTGCAAGGGCATAGTCTGCCAGCAATATCAAAATACAACTCACCACCACAGCGGTAGTACTGCTTCTGCCAATTTCCAATGCCCCTCCTTTTACATAGTACCCGTAATAAGCCGGTATGGTACTGATAATAAAAGCGAACGTATAAGATTTGATCAGGGCAAAAGTTACATTGTAGGGCATAAAATTCTCATTTAAACCCCTGTCATATGTTTCAGTAGATAGTATACCGGATGCGTTTCCTGCAAGCCTTCCACCCCATATACCTAAAACCATAGCAATGATAACCAACATGGGTATGGTAATCAGAGCGGCAAGTACTTTAGGCATTATCAGGTAAGATTTAGTATTGATACCCATGATCTCAAGCGCATCTATTTGCTCACTTACCCGCATATTCCCCAATTCGCTTGCAATTTTACTTCCAACCACACCCGCAAGTACTATGGATACCAGGGTTGGTGCAAATTCCAGGATCACTGTATCCCTGACGATCTGGGCAATGGTACTCGCAGGAATCAACGGAGAAGTAAGCTGGTAAGCAGTTTGAACAGCACTAACCGCTCCCATAAATACAGATATGATAGATACAATCCCCAGTGACCCGACCCCAATATCATTACACTGATGCATGAATTCCTTCCAGTATACCTTGGCATTCTCCGGCTTGCTGAACATGCCTTTTATAAGTAAAAGGTATCGCCCGAAGTGATTAAAAAATTTCATTAAATCCTTTTAGTACTATTTTAAAAATAAGTATTTTATGTATTCAACCTTCCATTTTTTATGCCATTGTTTCCAACACCGCCATTAGTTCCGTTCAGCAGATAATTTTAAACAACATTCAAATTATTCATTAATTAATTATTATGTATAATTTATCGAAGAAGGCTTACACGGTATCATTATACAAAAAATCTACATTTTTGTTTTAAAGCTCCAGGTAAATGCAAATTCTGCAATAACAGCCCCCTCACGGTCTTTCCCTACAGACCTGGCAATAATTGTTGTGCTTTTCCCGGAAGCCATTGCTTCTTGGATGATGTGTTTTATCGACATTCCATCTTCACAGGTAAATGTGGTAAAGCCCGTAGCTTTTTTTATATAATTGGCTTCTGATTTAATGATCAGCATACTAATTGCAGGTTCCTGTTTATAGGTGTGTGCCATAGCCAATAGTCCGGTACTCATTTCTGCAGCCATACTTAAGCAGGCGAAATAAGTGCTTCTGAATGGGTTTGTAGTAAACCATTTATACGGTACCGTTACCACAGCTTTTGTTTCATCCGCATATTTTACCTTTAGTCCGCTGAAGAAGGCAGCAGGTAATTTAGAGAGTAAAAATAACCTGTACTTAAAAGGATGCTGTACAACGCGTATGAATGAATTGGACATTTATTGATATGCTAAATTTTAATTTTGAATTATGAAAGCTAAACTCTAAATACTAAGTACTACATACTTATTACTAATTCCTAATTACTACTCACTACTCTAAACCTAAACCATAAACCCCAGCCCCCAAATTTTAAATACTAAGTACTACATACTAAATACTTATCCCTACTTCCCCTTCCCACTATACATTTCCGGGTTCAAGGCTCTAGGGCTCCACATTTCCAAAAAGTCCTGTACTTTCATTTTATCATAGCTTTTTTTTCCATCTTCCAGGTAAGAACTGTTTTGTGTATGTATGCGTTCTCCTTTTGCATTTAAAATAATAAAGACCGGAAATCCAAAACGCTGAGGATATTTATAACGGGCTAATATGTTTTCATTTTTATTTTCTTTACTCCAGTTTAAATGATACCAGATATAGGAGGCAGAAATCACAGAATCGATCTTGGGATCTGCTTTTGCAAACCGGGCAAACTCAATACACCAGCTGCACCAGTTGCCACCTGCCTGTATTAGTACAAACTTATTTTCTCTTTTAGCTTTTTTTAATGCAGCTTCTATATCTTTTTGAGCATTTGCTGAGGGGTCATAAATTTTAGTCTGTGCCTGGGCAGATAAAAAAAAGAAAGTAAATATTAGTATAAATAGGTTTCGCATCATAATTTTTTTTTAGATTAAATAACTTGGTTTTTTAAAAGATCTTCAAACACATCACCTTTTCTTATTAATCGTGGAATTTCATTTTCTATCAAAACTTCCGGGGGCTTTAACCTTGAATTAAAATTGGATGACATTTCAAAACCATAAGCACCTGCATTATAAAAAACCAGGTAATCTCCTTCTCTCACTTCAGTTAAGGTGCGGTCCCAGGCAAATGTATCCGTTTCACAAATGTTTCCTACAACGGTATATATTCGCTGTGTTCCACTGATGTTGCTGATATTCTGAATATGATGATAAGCTTCATACATCATAGGCCTTATTAAATGATTAAAACCGCTGTTCACTCCAACAAATACCGTAGCCGGAGTTTGTTTTATCACATTGGCCTTTACTACAAAATAACCTGCCTGGCTAACAAGATATTTACCGGGCTCAAACCACACCTGTAATTTTTTTCCCGACTCTTTTTCAAATCTTGTAAAGGCTTCACTAACTTTTTCACCCAGCAGATCAACATCTGTTTCTGTATCTCCCTGCTGGTAGGGAACTTTAAATCCACTTCCGAGGTCTATGAATTTCAAATCAGGAAAATGACCTGCCATGCTGAACATTACCTCCAGTCCTTCCAAAAAAACATTGATATCTTTTATCTCACTTCCGGTATGCATATGAATGCCATTCACATTTAAATTAGTTGTTTTTACAACTCTTTCAATATGTCGCATCTGGTGTATGGAGATTCCAAACTTGCTGTCTACATGCCCGGTAGAAATTTTAAAATTACCACCTGCCATAATATGCGGATTCAAACGGATACATACTGGGTAGGAATTTCCAAAACGGTTTCCGAATTGTTCAAGAATTGAAATATTATCAATATTGATATTTATGCCAAGTTCTTTTGCAGCAAGGATCTCATCAAAATCTACACAATTGGGTGTATACAATATTGACTCCTTTGTGAAACCTGCCATTAAGCCAAGCTTTACTTCATTGATACTTACACAATCCAATGAAGCACCCAAAGAGTGGATGTATTTTAAAATATTAAGATTGGTGAGCGACTTACAGGCGTAGAATATTTTAGCATCACAATTTTTAAAAGCATTTTCTAATTTTTGATATTGCTCTTTAATTTTTTCTGCATGATATATATATACAGGTGAACCAAATTCGCCGGCAATATTTTTTAATTGTTCGGGTGATAACTTATCTGCCATATTACTCTTTGATATATTATAAAAAAAGGCATCTTAAAAATGCCCCGTAATAAAAGATTTTTTTTATATCAGGCTTCCCCTTCATCTCTTTTAATTTCTTCCTGTTTATCATTCATTATTTCTGATACATCTTCATCCTCTGTAACACTTTCATCTGATAAGGTTATTAATGATTTGTTTTCTGCATTATAAACTATACCACTTTCTTCATTTTTTTCACTCTCGTTTTTTTCATTCATAACCGTAGCCTGCACCAGCCCTTCCATCAGTACTTCATTGATGCGGGGCAATTCATTTGCATTATTGATTCCAAAATAATCCATAAAAGATTTAGAGGTTGCATAGATCAAAGGCTTGCCCACTGCGTCTTCATTTCTGCCGGAAATGATCACCAGGTCTTTTTCCAGTAATCGTTGTACAGCATAATCGCAGTTAACACCACGGATAGCTTCTATCTCACTTTTTGTAACCGGTTGCCTGTATGCAATAATGGCCAGTGTTTCCAGGGCAGCAGCTGAAAGGCGCTTAATAAATTTATCGCCATTTATTAAAGCAACAGTTTTATGATATTCAGGTTTGGTAAGAAACTGCCAGCCACCTCCGCTTTGCTTTAATTCAAAGGCATAAAATTCTGTATTGTATTTTTCACTGATGCCTTCAATTGCTGTTTCTACCTGCGAAATATCTGTACGGTCTTCTATAAATCCAAGTGCAGTATTTACTAATTCTGTTATTTCAATACCTGATAAAGGCTTATCACTGGCAAATATCAAAGCTTCAATATGTGGAATGATCCGGGAAATTTCCATTTTAAATATGCTGATTAGCTATTACGCTACTATGCTAATGTAATACTTCAAAACTTATTGTCAATTTTGATTTTAAGATCTGCAGGTTAGCACAGAAGCACATTAACTGTTTTATCCCTGCAATGCTGCAGCTCCACTTACAATTTCTGTAAGCTCTGTAGTAATGGCTGCCTGTCTTGCCCTGTTGTAACTTATTTTTAATGACTTTAATAATTCATTCGCATTATCACTGGCTTTATCCATGGCGGTCATCCTGGCGCCATGTTCACTTGCATTGGCATCCAACACAGATTTGTACAATTGTGTATTCAGGATCTTCGGCATCAGTTCTTTTATCAGAACTTCCTGGTTGGGTTCAAAAATAAAATCCGCTTTTTGTGTTCCTTTTGTTTCTTCCACTTTTTTTACCGGTAAAAACTGTTCTGCAGTAAATCGTTGCGTGGCTGCATTTTTAAATTCACTGTATACAACATCTACCGCATCTACCTGTTTATTGGCAAATGCATCCATTGCATATTTTGCAGCGGCCTGCACCCTGTCAAAACTTAAACCTGTAAATATATCCCAGTAAGCATCCACTACTTTAAATCCGCCTTTAGTAAAATGCTCATATCCTTTCTTTCCAATAGGTAATAATTGAACATTGCCACTAGCCATCTGCGTAGGATATTTATCCTGTATAACCTGTTTGGTAAGCTTGATCAGGTTGCTGTTATAACCACCACACAATCCACGGTCGCTGGTTACAACAATTAAAAGTACTTTTTCAACAGGCCGTTCAGCCGCCAGGTCCATTGCCACATCTCCATCACTGTTGCTGACGATATTACTCAGCATTTCCTGTAGTTTCTGCGCATAAGGCCGCATTTGTGTGATGGCATCCTGTGCACGCCTTAATTTAGCTGCACTAACCATCTTCATGGCTTTTGTTATCTGCTGCGTACTTTGAACACTTTTGATCCTGTTCCTTACTTCTTTTAATGCACCACTCATATATAGAGAACTTAACTTTTCTGCCGGTAATTCCGGCTTTTAAAGGCGCAAAGGTAGGAGGAAATGGCTTATAATCCAAGGTATGCCCGCAGATATACAACACTGTTTTTTTTAAAGATTTATTAATGCAAAAGACTACTGCTTACAATGTTGTGTGAAAAAATCTAAAGCCTTTACCAGCTTTCAGATACCTTAAAAGTTCTTTGTACCTTTGCCTCCCTCATGTTACCAGGCGAACCCTGTCAATATGTCGATTAGAGATAGATAGCATACAATTTGACTAATACTTGTAAAATCACAAACGGAATATGTTAGGCATTATATCAAAAATTTTTGGTGGCGGAAAAAGTGAAAAGGATGTAAAAAGTGTGTTGCCACAGGTTGAAAAGATCAACAGGTTTTTTAAAGAATATGAATCGCTTTCCAATGATGACCTGCGAAATAAAACGACAGAATTCAGAAGCCGGATAAAGGAACATCTACTGGAAATAAATGCAGAAATAGATTCTAAAAAAGAAGCTGCGGAACTCCTTCCTTCAGAACAGATTTCTGAACGCGATGTTATTTACAAAGAAATAGATGAACTTAAAAAAGACAAGGATAAAAAAATTGAGGAGATCTTACAGCAATTGCTTCCGGAAGCTTTTGCAGTAGTAAAGGAAACCAGCCGGCGTTTTAAAGAAAATGAGTTGATCGAATCAGCTGCTACGGAACTGGATATCGAACTGGCTAAAAAGAAAAATAATATTATAATAAATGGTGACAGGGCTACCTATAAAAATAGCTGGATAGCAGGCGGAAGCCTTGTTACCTGGAACATGGTTCATTATGATGTGCAGTTAATTGGTGGTGCAGTTCTGCATTCAGGAAAGATTGCAGAGATGGCAACAGGTGAAGGAAAAACACTGGTAAGTACCTTGCCTGCTTACCTTAATGCACTTGCCGGTGAAGGAGTACATATTGTTACTGTAAATGATTACCTGGCCCGCCGCGATAGTGAATGGAACGGACCTATATTCGAATGGCTCGGACTAAAGGTGGACTGCATTGATAAGCACGAACCCAATAGTGATGCCCGCCGTAATGCATATAATTCAGATATAATTTATGGTACCAATAATGAATTTGGTTTTGATTACCTGAGAGACAACATGGTGCATGCTCCTGATGAAATGGTTCAACGCAAACATCATTTTGCAATGGTGGATGAAGTGGATAGTGTATTGATAGATGATGCACGTACTCCTTTGATCATTAGCGGTCCCGTAAGCCAGAATGACAATACACTCCAGTTCTTTGATCTTAAACCACGCATTGAAAAGTTAGTGGATGCACAGCGCAAAGCAGTGAATCAGTATCTCATAGAGGCAAAGAAAAAAATTGGCGAAGGAAATGATGATCCTAAAGATGGTGGCCTTGCATTGATGCGTGCTCACCGCGGTTTACCCAAGAACAGTGCGCTCATTAAATTTCTTAGTGAACCCGGTATCCGTGTGAAATTGCAGAAGAGCGAAAATTATTACCTCGCAGATCAGCAAAAACAAATGCCCAATGTAGATGCTGAATTATATTTCAGCATAGATGAAAAAAACAACCAGGTAGAATTAACCGACCAGGGTATCTCACTCATCACAAGAAATGGCGAAGATCCGGAGTTTTTCATATTACCGGATATTGCCACCAAGCTTAGCGATATTGAAAAAACAGATCTTGAAGCTGAAGAAAAATTACACCGCAAGGAAAATCTCTTAAATGAATATTCTTTAAAAGCAGATAGGATACATACTGTACAGCAATTATTAAAAGCATACACTTTATTTGATAAGGATATTGAATATGTAGTAATAGATGAGGCAGTTAAAATTGTTGATGAGCAAACCGGCCGTATCATGGAAGGCAGACGGTATTCAGATGGATTGCACCAGGCCATTGAAGCAAAAGAAAATGTAAAGATCGAAGCCTCTTCTCAAACCTATGCCACCGTAACTCTTCAGAATTATTTCAGGATGTATCACAAATTGGCCGGTATGACGGGTACAGCCGAAACAGAAGCAGCGGAATTGTGGAGCATATATAAACTCGATGTGGTAAACATTCCTACCAATGTGAAAGTGATCCGCAAAGACGATCAGGATATGGTGTATAAAACCAAAAGAGAAAAATATAAATCTGTTATTGATGAGATAGAGAAACTACGTGGTGCTGGCAGGCCTTGCCTGGTTGGTACTACATCAGTTGAAGTAAGTGAATTGCTTAGCAGGATGCTGAAGCAAAAAAATATCCCGCATAATGTTTTGAATGCAAAGCAACATTCCAAAGAAGCGCAAGTTGTAGCAGAAGCTGGTTTTGCCGGTGCGGTTACAATTGCAACCAATATGGCCGGAAGGGGAACAGATATTAAACTCGGTCCGGGTGTTAAAGAGGCAGGCGGATTAGCCATTGTAGGTACGGAAAGGCATGAGAGCCGGAGGGTAGACAGGCAGTTGCGTGGCCGTGCAGGTCGTCAGGGAGATCCCGGTACTTCTACATTTTTTGTTTCTTTGGAAGATGACCTTATGAGAATGTTCGGAAGCGAACGTATCGCCAGTCTTATGGACAGGATGGGATATAAAGAAGGAGAAGTGATTCAGCATAGCATGATCACAAAAAGTATTGAAAGGGCACAGAAGAAAGTGGAAGAGAATAATTTTGGAATACGGAAACGCTTACTCGAATATGATGATGTAATGAATAAGCAACGGAATGTGGTGTATGGCAAACGCAACCATGCTTTGTTTGGAGAACGCCTGGCATTGGATCTCGACAATGCTTTCTATTCTGTTGCAGAAGGGATCATCAATTCTTTCAAAGAAGGAAATGATTATGAAGGTTTCAAATTATCTGCTATTCTTCATTTTGGAATTGATACAACCATCAGTGCAGAAGAATTAGCCAAAGGTGTAACCAATACTTTGGCAGAACGCCTCTACCAGGAAGCCATCACACATTATAATAAAAAGAACAAGGCAATTTCCGATCATACAATGCCTGTTATTAAAAATATCAGGAAGGAACAGGGAAATCATATTGAAAATGTAGCTGTTCCTTTTACTGATGGAAAAAAAGGCATACAGGCATTAGCAAATCTTGATAAATATTTTGAAACTGATGGGCGTGAATTAGGTAATGCGCTGGAAAGAAGCATTACACTTGCTTTGATTGATGATGCCTGGAAAGAACATTTACGTGCGATGGATGATCTGCGGCACAGTGTGCAAACAGCCGGATACGAACAAAAAGATCCGTTGGTGATTTATAAGATAGAAGCTTACAATGCCTTTAAACAAATGGATGACCAGGTGAATAAAGATATCGTTAGCTTTTTATCCCATGCAACCATACCGATGGAACAAACCAATACAGCGCAGATCAAAGAAGGGCGTGAGAAGAAAACGGATATGAGTAAAATGAATGCCAACAAAAGCCAGGTAGAAGCAGCGGGACAGGATTATGCAGCCAATGAAAATGATTATTTCGATCCATCTACACCGGTAAAGCAGGCACCTGTAAGAGTTGAACCAAAGATTGGGCGCAATGACCTTTGTCCGTGCGGCAGCGGCAAAAAGTATAAGCATTGCCATGGCAAGGAAGGGGCGAGTTAGAAATTCAAAATTCAAAATTCAAAATTCAAAATTAAAAATATATCCCTTTGCTGTCATCCTGAGTTTATAGAAGAACGAAGCGAGAGCATAATATAAAAATGCTGTCATCCTAAGTTTATCGAAGGACGAAGCGAAAACAAAAATAAAAAAAATGCTGTCATCCTGAGTTTATCGAAGGACGAAGCGTGAACAAAATAAAAAGAAAACGAAATCAATAAATGATCTCACTCCAAAAGAAATTTCTATTGTGTTGATTTGTTGCGTGTGACACGCACCAAGGCCTACGGACGAAGCGAGAGCATAATATAAAATGCTGTCATCCTGAGTTTATCGAAGGACGAAGCGCGAACATGATAAAAAGAAAACGAATCCAATAAATGATCTCACTCCAAAAGAAATTTCTATTGTGTTGATTTGTTGCGTGTGACACGCACCAAGGCCTACGTAAAACATGTGTCTTATTGCGTTAGTCAAAAATTAAAACCGGTGATTTTTACCGTTTACCGGACTTAACAGCACAGCATCTACTTGCAATGCATATAACTTTTTACAACTTTTCGTAGAAATATTTATTAAATACACAATACTTGTTTTTATTTTTTCCTGTAAAGTAATAAGTTGATGTTGTTTTTTTATATCAGACAATACATAAATCCTGTCAGAACTATTTTTTATAGAATCTAAATCAATTTTAAGTGGTTCAGGAATATCGATCTTCTTTTTTAGAGCTGTTATGTTTTGAAATATATTTTTGGCCCTTCTGCTGTTTTTATTCTCAATTGAATTGTAAAGTACATTCAACTCATTTAACAGATCAATATTTTTGAGGCCAATTGTTGATTGATATAAACCAGAGTCAAATATTTCTACATTGTTAAATGAAAATTGATATTGTTCATAAAGATTATTACTATCAGCATTAAAAGCAAAACTGTAGGAGTTTATCTGATAGCAGATTCTACCGGTATCAACGTTAACTAAATTACAGTATTTTTTTTCATATATGAATTTCTGGTTGATGTCTTTATTATCAAACACAATTAAAAGAGTGTCTGCTCCATAACCTTTAAGCATAGAAAATAGGAGAAGAAAACAAAAAACAATTTTATTCATCAGTTACATGAATTTTTTCCTGAAATTCTTATAAAGTTAATTTCATTTTCAAATTGTGCCGTAGAAATATTTTCATTAATTAAGAATTGGCTAAATGCAGGTGTATCGTTTAATCCATACCAGCTTAAATATTCACAAATTTTATTTTTCCAATCGGAACCAAAACGAGTTGTTAAATAGTACAATAACAAAGTTTATAATAACTACAAAAACTAATGCTCTTTCTTTTTATATTTTTTTGGGGTTTATTTTCATTTTTTCTTTATCACTCTTATTACTTTAGGTTGAAACTCTACTCTTTTTTGGAAAAAGACTGAGTGAGGAATTCCCGTTTACATCTCAGCATCCGCAATGATCTCCAATGACCTTTTAATTAAATTTTCTACTGCTTTATTTCCATCCCTGGAAAATTCTTTAACCACCCTGTTCGCAACAATTGCATTCAGGCTGATGCATTGATGCCCCAAAGCCCTTCCCAGCCCATATATTGCAGAACTCTCCATTTCAAAATTTGAAATATAATTTTCATTGAACCTAAACGTAGTGAGTTTGTCTATCAACCCAGGGTATGCAACTTCTAATCTTAAAATTCTGCCCTGCGGTCCGTAAAAACCCGGACAGGCAACCGTGATCCCCTGGTGATAACCATCATTAAAAAGAGATAATAATTTTTCACTGCCTGAATATAAATAAGGAATAACATTTCCTGAATGTAAAGAGGTATGTGTTTTAAAATTTTCAATGATCTCTTTTTCAGCATCTGTATGTGAAACTTTATAAAAATGCATAACATTATCAAAACCCAATCCATGTGTGCCCGCAACAAAACTATTAACAGGTATATCTTTTTGTAAAGACCCGGAAGTTCCAAAACGGAAAATTTGTAAAGAAGTAAGTTGTTGTTTTACAGTTCTTGAATCAAAATCAATATTTACCAGCGCATCCAGTTCATTCATGGCTATATCAACATTATCAGGACCAATACCGGTACTTAATACTGTAATGCGTTTTTTACCAATATATCCTGTATGCGTTATAAATTCGCGGTGTTGTAATTGAATTTCGATGCTGTCAAAAAAACGGCTCACTACTTTTACCCTGTCAGGATCGCCTACCAGGATTACTATATTTGCGATCTCCTCAGGCCTGGCATCCAGGTGATAGATCGCTCCCCTTTTATTAATGATCAGTTCAGACTCTGCAATCATGGTAATGAGATTATGAAGCAATGTTGTTGTATAAATATACTGAAGATGAAATAAGGAAAGTTTATAGCTACGATTCTGTAAATTTGAATCTCTACAAATAATATGCAAACAAAAACGATTGCTATTCCTGATTTTACATTATCTCCCCGGGTAGACCAGGTGGGTATTGAAGAGAGGGCAGCCCGGTTCACTAAAAGAAGTATAAAAAAGGAAACTAAATTAAATGGTTTGTTGCTCGCTTTGAACATGATCGATCTTACTACACTGGAAGGAAAAGATACCGTAGGAAAAGTAAAGCAGATGTGTTACAAAGCGATCCACCTTTTGGATGAATACCCTGGACTGCCTACTGTTGCAGCCGTATGTGTGTACCCGGCAATGGTAAAAACTGCAGTAAAAGCAGTGGAGGGGTCGGGTATAAAAGTAGCTTCCGTAGCTACAGGTTTCCCGAGCGGCCAGGCACCACGGAATGTAAAGATCAACGATACAAAATTTGCAGTTCAGAACGGTGCTGATGAAGTGGATATGGTAATTAGTCGCGGTAAATTTCTGGAAGGGGAATACAATTATGTGTTTGATGAAATAGCGGCTATCAAAGAAGCCTGTGGGAAAGCCAGGCTAAAAGTGATATTGGAAACAGGGGAACTGGTAACATATGATAAAGTGAGGAAAGCAAGCGATATAGCCATGTATGCAGGAGCCGATTTTATTAAAACCTCTACTGGCAAAGTTGTGCCAGCTGCAACCATACCGGTAACATTAGTTATGTTGGAAGCGATCCGGGAATTTTATTATAAAACAGGGAAAAAGATTGGAATGAAACCGGCTGGTGGAATTTCAAAATCAAAATTAGCCTTGCATTACCTGGTTATGGTAAATGAAATTTTAGGGGAAGACTGGATGAACAATCATTTGTTCCGGTTTGGGGCAAGTAGCCTGGCTAACGATATATTAATGCAGTTAATGAAAGAAAAAACAGGAATATACCAGGGCAAGGATTATTTTTCGATCGATTAGTTTTCACGCATAGACGCAAAGCAAATTGGCGTCTTAATCAACTTTGCGGCTTTGCGTGAAGTTGGATTTATAACATGAACTTATGGCCACACAAAAAAACAATACTTTAAAATTAAAATTTGATACAGCCCGCAATTATGCACCTGCGCCGGAGAGTAAAAGTGCTGCTATTATTGCTCCCCGGTATGATCTTTTTATTAATGGAAAATTTGAGAAACCTTCTTCCAAAAAATATTTTGGTACGATAAATCCGGCTACTGAAGAAAAATTATCAGAGATAGCAGAAGCAAATGCTGCTGATGTAGACAAAGCCGTAAAAGCTGCAAGAAAGGCATATGAAACAACATGGAAAAAAATGCCGCCAAAAGAAAGAGGCAAATATATTTTCAGGATTGCCAGGATGATACAGGAAAGAGCGCGAGAACTGGCCGTAATTGAAACAATGGATGGTGGAAAACCAATCCGTGAAAGCCGGGATTTTGATATACCTATTGTTGCCAATCATTTTTTTTATTATGCAGGTTGGGCAGATAAACTGGAATATGCCTTTCCTAACAGGAACGCACAACCGCTTGGAGTTGCCGGGCAGATCATACCCTGGAATTTTCCTCTTATGATGGCAGCCTGGAAGATCGCCCCTGCCATTGCAACCGGCAATACCGTTGTATTAAAACCTGCAGAAACAACTTCCCTCACCGCCTTGAAATTAGCAGAGATCATACAGGAAGCAGATCTTCCACCAGGTGTTGTGAATATTATTACCGGCGCAGGTGCTACCGGTGCGGCATTGGTTAATCATCCCGGTATAAATAAGATCGCCTTTACCGGGTCAACTGATGTTGGAAAGATCATTCAAAGATCTATAGCAGGCACAGGAAAAAAAGCAACACTTGAATTGGGCGGAAAAGCCGCTAATATTATTTTTGATGATGCACCTATCGACCAGGCAGTGGAGGGTGTTATCAATGGTATCTTTTTTAACCAGGGCCATGTATGTTGTGCAGGTTCGCGGTTGTATGTGCAGGAATCTGTATTTAAAGAAGTAGTTAGAAAACTGAAAGACCGCCTGGAAACTTTGATAGTAGGGGATCCTATGGATAAGAATACAGATATCGGTGCGATCAATTCCAGGCAACAGCTCGACCAGGTAAATAAATATATTAAGATCGGCCAGAAAGAAGGAGGTGAAATGTTCCAGACTTCTTGTTCAATTCCATCTAAAGGATTCTTTTGCAGGCCAACTATATTTACGAATGTTGCTCAATCAAGCCGTATCTCCCAGGAAGAAATTTTCGGTCCCGTATTGGCAATTCAAAGCTTCCGTACTGATGATGAGGTAATCGAAAAAGCAAACAATACACCATATGGGCTTTCTGCAGGTGTATGGACAGACAAAGGGTCCAAGATATTTAATATGACACAAAAATTAAGAGCCGGTGTTGTCTGGGCAAATACTTTCAACCAGTTTGATCCCACATCGCCTTTTGGCGGATATAAAGAAAGTGGATATGGCAGGGAAGGCGGGTTACACGGATTAATGGCCTATTTAAATCTTTCATCTATTTCTTAATTCAAGAACATGGCAAATTCAGTTGTAAAAAAACCAATAGCTAAGATCGGGAAGCAACAGGTAAATGGAGTAACAACCCAACGCCTGGAAATTTTAAAAACATATAAAATTTTTATAGGTGGAAAATTTCCAAGAACAGAATCGGGGCGTTATTACATAGCCGAAAATAAAAAAGCGGAAAAGCTTGCAAATGTTTGTCTGAGTTCAAGAAAAGATTTTCGGGAAGCAGTAGTAGCTGCAAGAAATGCATCTGGCGATTGGGGCTCACGTGCCGCCTTTAACCGCGGGCAAATATTGTATCGCATTGCAGAAATGCTGGAAGGAAGAAAAATTCAGTTCATTGATGAATTGATGAAGCAGGATGCTACAAAGGAACAGGCTGAAAAGGAAGTAGAAATTTCAATAGACCGGCTTATCTATTATGCCGGGTGGTGTGATAAATTTCAGCAGCTTTTCAGTGCTGTTAATCCCGTTGCAAGTTCTCATTTTAATTTTTCTGTTCCGGAACCTACCGGGGTAGTTTCAATAATAGCTCCTCAATCTACTTCACTATTGGGATTGGTTTCTGTTATTGCCCCGGTTATAGCCGGTGGAAATACTTGTATTGTATTAGCATCCTTTACTAAACCACTTTGTGCCGTAACCTTAGCTGAAGTTCTCAGTACTTCTGATGTACCCGGCGGAGTGATAAATATACTCACCGGAAAAATTACAGAACTGTCTCCGTATTTCGCCGATCATATGGATGTAAATGCAGTTGTTTTTTGTGATTATGAACCCGCAACTCAGAAAATGATACAGGAAAAAGCCGCAATGAATTTAAAAAGAGTAATTTTTTATGATAAAACCGAATGGACGTCCCCCAATGGCCAATCGCCATATCTAATAATGGATACACAGGAAATAAAAACTACGTGGCATCCCGTAGAAAATATTGGCGGGGCAAAAGCAGGTTATTAATTTTTTTATATGGCTTAGGGAGAGAGTTTTAATTGATGGAACGGTTTTTGGAATTAAGAGGGTATGAAAATGAAAAGGACAGGTATTATTGCATTATTGTTGATAGTTTTTAGCATTACAAATGCCCAGGCAAATGAAAATGATTCATTGGTTGCCGGCACTGTTCAGGTTATATTAAAAGATATCCGTATAAATATGATGGGCAAAAAAATGGCTGAATATAATGAGGCCGCAGTTAGCAGGGTGGGTGGTTATAAAATGGTAAGGGGTTACCGGCTGATGCTATTGAGCACAAGTGATCGTTCAATGGCTATGTCTATAAGATCAAAATTATTACAACAATATCCTGAGCAAAAAGTATACATGACCTTTCAATCTCCTTATATTAAATTGAAATTCGGAAATTTCGCAGAAAAAAGTGAAGCAGAACGTTACCGTAAACAAGTGGCTGCAATGGGAATTATCAGCAACAATATTTATCTCGTTCCTGAAATGATTGAGATAAAAGTAGAAAAAACAGTTCTTACTGAAGATTAAGATATAATATATTCTGATAGTAAAGAGTTCCAGTGCTGGAACTCTTTTTTTGTATAAGTTTGTTTATATAATTTTTTTGATGATCGATAAAATAAAGGAACTCGCCGGAAAATATGCAGAGGAATTCATAGCAATACGGCATCACATTCATGCCAATCCGGAACTCAGTTTTGAAGAATTTAAAACGGCTGAATTTATCCAGGAGAAATTAAGTTCCATGCAAATTCCTTTCGAAATAAAAGCAAAGACCGGTGTAATAGGGCTTATCGAAGGAAAAAATCCGGGAAAAAGAGTAATTGCATTGAGGGCAGATATGGATGCATTGCCCATCCTTGAAGAAAATAAAGTACCGTACAAGTCAAAGAACGAAGGCATCATGCATGCATGCGGGCATGACGTACATACGACCTGTTTATTAGGAGCTGCAAAAATTTTAAATGAAACAAAAAAGGATTGGGAAGGCACCGTTAAGCTGATCTTTCAGCCGGGTGAAGAAAAAAATCCCGGGGGCGCAAGCTTGCTTATCAAAGAAGGAGTTTTAGAAAATCCTTCGCCTGAAAAAATTTATGCATTGCACGTTAATCCATTTTTAGAAGTAGGAGAATTTAGTTTCAGGGGTGGGATGATCATGGCCAGTGCCGATGAAATATACATCACCGTTAAGGGCAAGGGCGGGCATGCGGCGGCCCCTCATTTAACTGCAGATACTATTTTAATAACAGCTCATTTAATAACAAGCCTTCAGCAGATAGTCAGCCGTAATAATCATCCTTTCAATCCCTCAGTATTATCCATCACTTCTGTTCAGGGGGGAAATACAACAAATGTTATTCCGTCAGAAGTAAAACTGATGGGCACATTCAGGGCTATGAATGAAGAATGGCGATTTAAAGCGCATGAACTTATAAAAAAACAAACACAGGAACTGGTGCATGCAATGGGTGGTGAAGCAGATATTACCATTGATGTGGGTTATCCTTTTGTATACAATGATGAATCACTCTCTGCCTCAGCCCGAAAACAGGCAGAGATATATGCTGGCGCAGAAAATGTTAGTGAAACTGAATTAAGAATGGGCGCTGAAGATTTTGCATATTATTCGCATAAGATACCATCCTGTTTTTTCAGGCTGGGTACTGGTAATAAAGAAAAAGGGATCATTAATGGAGTGCATACACCTAACTTTAATATTGATGAGCGGGCTATTGAAAAAGGAATGGGAATGATGGCCTGGCTGGCCGTAGCACAATAAATATTTTGCTATACTTTTTGAATGTTATCCTTTTTAAAAGAACAAGGGTGATTTTAAATTGGTTTTATAAATTCTTTTAAAAGAACAGATATGAAAATTGCATTTCATGGGGCAGCAAGAACAGTTACCGGTTCAAAACATTTATTAACCCTGAAAAATGGTAAAAAGATTTTGCTTGATTGCGGAATGTTCCAGGGAATGGGAAAGGAAACAGAATTGATGAACAAGGATTTTGGTTTTGATCCTGCAGAAGTGGATTACCTCATTCTTTCTCATGCACACATCGATCATTGCGGCCTCATTCCAAAATTGGTTAAGGATGGATATAAAGGAAAGATATATGCCACGCCTGCCACCAAGGATCTGGCTTCTGTATTAATGGAAGACTCTGCGGGCATACAGGAAAATGATATAAAATTCGCAAATAAAAAAAGAGCGTTACAAGGATTACCTTATTTAAAACCTTTGTACACAACCGAAGATGCTTTAACCGCAATAGACCGGTTTTCTACAGTTGAATATGAGAACTGGCATTCAATAGAAGAGGGTATAGAATTTTGTTTCACTGATGCCGGACACATAATTGGAAGCACGAGCGTTCATTTGCGAATAACAGAAAACAATAAACAAACACGTATCACTTTCAGTGCAGATGTGGGCCGTTACCGTGATATAATATTAAGATCCCCGGCAACTTTTAGCCAGGCTGATTATATTTTACTGGAATCAACTTATGGAGATAGCCTGCATGATGAATTTCATCCCACGGCAGATACATTACTGGAATGGATAAATAAAACATGCATAGAAAAAAAGGGAAAATTGATAATGCCTGCATTCAGCGTTGGCCGTACACAGGAAATATTGTTTGCCCTTAACCAGCTTGAACTGGAAAAAAAGCTTCCCCCGATTCCTTATTTTGTTGACAGTCCCTTGAGCATAAAGGCCACACATATTGTAAAAAGTTATCCGCAATATTTTAATGATTCCATTCAGAAAATATTATTAAGCGATAAAGACCCGTTTTTTTTCAATGGCTTAAAGTTTATAAATTCAGTTGATGAATCAAAAGCATTGAATTATTTTAAAGGGCCTTGTGTAATAATCTCTGCCAGTGGGATGGCAGATGCAGGCAGAATAAAACATCACATCAGCAACAATATTGAGAATAGCCGGAACACAATTCTCATGACTGGATATTGTGAACCCAATTCCCTGGGTGGCCGCTTAAAACTTAAACCGCAGGAAGTAAATATTTTTGGTCAGTTGCATGAAGTGAATGCAGAAATAGGAGAGATGCGCAGTATGAGTGCACATGGCGATTATGAAGACCTGTTACAATTCCTGGCCTGCCAGGATCCTGCACAAATAAAAAAATTATTCCTGGTTCACGGTGATTATGAAGTACAATTGATCTTTCAAAAATATTTAGAAAGTAAAAATTTTGATGTTGACATTCCAGCTCAGCATACTGAAGTAAATTTATCTTAACTGACACATTACCTATTTATGAGAATATGTTTTTTCCTCCTGATCTTATTTTCAGGATTGTGCTCATCTGCACAAAACCTAGATTATTATTTACCGGATTCCATTACCTACGATCCTGCAATTCCAAAACCTAAAGATGTAATTTATCATAACGTGGGTGAATGGCACGTAACCCATGACCGTTTGGTAAGTTATATGAAAGCCCTTGCACAGGCTGCTCCGCAAAGAATAAAGTTGGAAACTATGGGTCTTACCTATGAAAGTCGCCCCCAGTTATTACTGATAATAACTTCACCCGCTAATCATAAGCGGCTGGAAGAAATTCGTCAACAACATTTGCAATTGAATATTGCAGCCGGTAGTGCACAGATAAATATCGATCGCATGCCTGTTGTAGTTTGGATAGGAAATTCAATTCATGGAAACGAACCCAGTGGTGCCAATGCGGGTTTATTAACGGCGTATCACCTGGCAGCAGCACAGGGGAAAAAAATAGAAGACCTTTTAGATAATGTGGTTATTTTATTTGATCCTTCTTTTAATCCTGATGGATTGCAGCGTTTCTCCACCTGGGTGAACCAGCATAAAAGTAATAACCTGGTAAGTGATCCCAATAACAGGGAGTTGAATGAAGTATGGCCTGGTGGCAGGTTTAACCATTACTGGTTTGATCTCAACAGGGATTGGCTGCCTGCAGTGCACATAGAAAGTCAGAACCGGTTAAAATGGTTTCATGCGTGGAGGCCGAATATTTTAACCGATCACCATGAACAGGGAAGCAATGCAACTTTCTTTTTTCAACCCGGTGTTCCCTCAAGGGTAAACCCGCTTACGCCTGCAAAAAACCAGGAGTTAACTGCGAAGCTGGGAAATTATCATGCTGCGTATTTAGACAAGATAGGCTCGTTGTATTTTACAAAAGAAAGTTATGATGATTTTTATTATGGTAAAGGATCTACATTTCCGGATGCGCATGGCGGCATAGGGATTTTATTTGAACAGGCCAGCAGTCGGGGCCACAGCCAGGAAACCAATAATGGCATTCTTACATTTCCTGCCACTATTAAAAACCAGTTCGTAACATCACTCTCAACATTAGAAGGCGCTTATAACCTGCGCAAAGAATTTTTAAATTATCAACGCGAGTTTTATCAGCAGGCAGCGCAAAAATATGATTCAATTAAAGGTTATGCTTTTGGTGAGGTAAATGATAAGGCCCGAACTTTTCATTTTGTAGAAATGCTTCAACGCCATGAAATAGAAGTGAGAAGATCTGCGGATAATAAATATCCTTACATGGTTTCTTTGCAACAGCCACAGCAAACATTGATCAGGACTATTTTTGAAAAACAATTGTCTTTTAAAGACAGTATCTTTTATGACATCACAAGCTGGACAATGCCACTCGCTTTTGGATTGCCCTACACAACAATAAAAAACACCGGCATAAACACAGCAGCCCTAATTGATAAAGTTGTTTTTCCAGCAGGGCAGTTGACGGGAAGATCTGAAAATGCATATTTAATGGAATGGAATGAATTGTATGCGCCTGCTGCTTTGTATGAGCTTCTAAAAAAAGACATTGTGACCAAAGTGTCATCAGGTAAATTCAGTATAAATATAAACGGAAAGGAAAAGCAGTTTAGCCAGGGAACTATTCTTATACCTGTGCCAGGAAAAGAAATGAGTGAGAAAATATGGACTACACTTCAATCACTTACAGGTAAATATGCAGTAAATATTTTTCCGGTTCAAACAGGCGTTTCCAATTCCGGTAGTGACCTGGGAAGCAGCAGATTTGCGATGATAACAAAACCGGTAATAGCAATGATCGTAGGGCAGGGAGTGAATGCAACAGACGCAGGAGAAGTGTGGCATTTACTGGATCAGCGGATGAACATACCGGCCACTCATTTGGATCAGGGAGTATTTAACAGGGTTGATGTAAATAAATACAATACACTGATCATGGTGGGAGGAACCTATTCAGATATTAATAAAGAAAAATTGAAAACCTGGGTGCAGGCTGGTGGTAATCTTATACTCCTGGAAGAAGCCGTAACCTGGGCAAGCCAGGGTGGTATCAATTCAGTAACATTTAAAAAAGCAAAAACACCTTTGGACAGTACGGTAAGAATCCCTTATAATCAAAGGGAAGAAATAGAAGGTGCCCAGCAGGTTAGCGGGGCTATTTTTGGTGCAGATGCTGATCTTACACATCCTTTGGCGTATGGCTATACACAATCAACAGTAAGCCTGTTCAAAGCAAATAAGGTATACATGGAAAAAAGCAAAAATGCATATGCTACGCCTTTTTACTATAAAGACTCTCCTTTGCAAAGTGGCTGGGTAAGCAAACAGAATTATGATGCAATAAAAAAATCTGCAGCAGTTGTTGTGAATACTTTGGGCAGTGGACGGATCATAAATATTGCGGATAACCCTAACTTCCGGGCCTTCTGGTTGGGTGGTACGAGACTTATGATGAATGCTGTTTTTTTTGGAAAAGTGATTGATGCCGGTTCTGCAAGAACAGAGTAATAATTTAAAATTCAAAATAAATCTCTGCCTTGGTGCATGTCACACGCAACAATTCAAGAAAAAAAATCACTATGCCTTGGTGCGTGTCACACGCACCAAATCACACTCCTAGAAAATCTTTAGGAGTAAGATAATTTATTGGATTTCGTTTTCTTTTTATTTTAATCACACTTCGTTCTATAAGCCTTGGTGCGTGTCACACGCAACAATTCAAGAAAAAAAATCACTATGCCTTGGTGCGTGTCACACGCACCAAATCACACTCCTAGAAAATCTTTAGGAGTAAGATCATTTACTGGATTTCGTTTTCTTTTTATTTTAATCACACTTCGTCCTTCGATAAACTCAGGATGACAGCATTTTTTAAGAAGGGTTTTCAACTTGAACGCCCCCGTTTGGTCTCCTGACCACGGGGTATTGATAATTAACTCCAAAAAATAAGTTAGCATTCCAATGATGATGGGCTGTCAACTTCATAACATTTCCCGGCAGCGGTTCCGGCTATCGCTATTACTCCGCCACAACCCACCACACATAGCCTCAGCGGGGTAGCCGCTCTATCCGGCAGCCAGTAGTCATTTGATAAACGCCGTCTTTGCCATAGTTCGTGGCACCCGAAAAATCCTCGGTCTTTGTTCGTCTCTCACACTAACGCCAGTGTTCAACCGAAGGTTGGTCACTCGTGCCAACTAAATCCAGCGGTAAATGACCGCAACATAGCGCAGCCTACATAAATAAAGCGAGCAGTAAAAAAACTGCGCTTCCCAACAACCCACCAAAAACCACATTATGATTACCTAAGAAAACTTTGGTTGAGCATCATCATCAGCTTCATCGTCGGCGGCATGATCATCGGGTTCCTTCACATTACCACAGGTGATGCTAACCGACCGATGGGAGCAAATTTTTCTTTGTTGTTTGGATTCGTCATTTTTGCCGGCATTGTTTTTTATACCAGCTGGTTCTCCCGAGATCATCGGGATCTTCGACAAGCTAGAGGGTTTCGAACCCTCAACCCGTTAGCATCTGAACGATTGGGTAGGGTTATACTCGAACAATAGTAAAATTATATATATCTTTCTTTTTATAAATAACAAACAACAGCAATGAAAAAGAGATTTCAAAGGATTTTCCTCCGCACTGTTTTTGTCATTCTTTTAATATTGGGTGCAGTAGTGGCTTATGTAATGTTGGCTTTGCCCAATGTAGGTGCGGCTCCTGCCATCAGCATCAAAAAAACAGTCGAAAGAGTTGAAAGAGGAAAATACCTGGCGAACTACGTAACGCTGTGTATGGATTGCCACTCTACCCGTGACTGGTCGAGGTTTTCCGGCCCTATGTTGACGGGTACAGAGGGCAAGGGTGGAGAATTGTTCGATCAAAAATTTGGATTTCCCGGAGCATTTTATTCTGCCAATATTACACCGTCAGGTATTGCAGATTATACAGACGGGGAACTCTTTCGGGTTATTACCACCGGCGTCAATAAAAAAGGCGATGCTTTGTTCCCAATCATGCCGTACCATAATTATGGAAGAATGGATGCAGAAGACATCAACAGCATCATTGCGTACATACGCAGCCTTTCCCCCATACATAACAAAGTGCCGGCATCCAGTGTAGATTTCCCCATGAGTATTTTGATTCATACCATCCCTGCAAAAGCCCAACTTACCAAAATGCCGTCTCCAACCGATAAGGTAAAATATGGAGGTTATCTGGTAAATGCCGCTTCCTGCATGGACTGCCACACGCAATTTAAAAAGGGCGAGCTCTTGGCAGGAACCGAGTTTGGTGGTGGAAGAGAATTTACTTCCCCAGAAGGAAGTATTGTTCGCTCCTCTAACATAACACCACATCAAAAAGGCATTGGTTCGTGGAACGAAGATTTTTTTGTTAGCACCTTTCGTTCCCGTTCAGACTCTCTTACTCAATCGGTGATCATAAAGCCAGGTGAATTTAATACGCTCATGCCCTGGACGATGTATGGTAAAATGAAAGAGGCAGACCTGAGGGCTATCTATGCTTACCTGAGAACAGTGAAGCCACTAGACAATAGTGTGGAGAAATTTACGTCGGCTAAAAAATAAAGTAATTTTATATGTTCTGTATTGTTCAATCCTTTATAAAAATGCAGCCTTGGCCTTGGCTTCGACGAGCCACACAGCATAAGCTTACGATCTTTTCAATTATAAATTAAGGCATTCGTTACTTTGAGCAGGATTGTTGAAATAGAATCATTCTACGCCTTGGTGCGTGTCACACGCACCAAATCAAGATCATTTATATTTTGTTTTCTTTTTATTATGTTCACGCTTCGTCCTTCGACAGGATCAAGGATGACAGCAGCGTTGTCCACTACGCCTTGGTGCGTGTCACACGCAACAAATCAACACTTATAGAAATCTTGAGCAGAGGGAACGTTAATTAATTTCGTTTTCTTTTTATTTTAATCACGCTTCGTCCTTCGATAAACTCAGGATGACAGCAGCGTTGTCTTTTTATTATGTTCACGCTTCGTCCTTCGACAGGCTCAGGATGACAGCGGCGTTTTCTTTTTATTTTAATCACGCTTCGTCCTTCGATAAACTCAGGATGACAGCAGCGTTTCTTTTTATTATGTTCACGCTTCGTCCTTCGACAGGCTCAGGATTACAGCAGCGTTTTCTTTTTATTATGTTCACGCTTCGTCCTTCGATAAACTCAGGATGACAGCAGCGTTTTCTTTTTATTATGTTCACGCTTCGTCCTTCGACAGGCTCAGGATGACAGCAGTGCTTTCTTTTATTATGTTCACGCTTCGTCCTTCGACAGGATCAAGGATGACAGCATTTTTTACACGCCTTGGTGAGTGTCACACGCAACAAATTAAGAACCAATTCAAGAATAACGATCAGGGTTAAACGCACTTATATCTGCCGAAGGCGTTTTGCCTTGTATGATCTCAGTTACCACTTTTCCGGTTCCTGTGCCCTGTGATAACCCCAGCATTGCATGGCCGCCTGCAAAAATTACATTATCCAGTTTATTGGATTTTCCTAAATAGGGGAGGCCGTCAGGAGTTACCGGCCTTAATCCATGCCATATCTTTTCTGCAGCCGGAGGATCAATGTGTAAGCCCGGGTAAAAATTCTTAACGGAATTATAGATGCCCTGCATTCTTTTTAAAAGTACGGTGTTGTTAATACCACTGAGTTCCATGGTGCCTCCAATACGTAGTTTACTTCCCCAGGGGCTAATGGCACATCTGCCATCAACAAGTATAGCGGGATATTTTATATTATTTTCTATGGCCTCATAAGTATAGCTATAACCTTTGCCGGGTTGTAATAACATCCTGGAGCCAAGCATGCGTGCCATAACCGGCAACCAGCTGCCCGCAGCAATTACCACATGATCACAGGTAATTTTTTCATTGGGAGTTAAAACAGCGGTTACTTTTTTATTCTTCTTTTCAAACCCACTAACGGTAGTGTGTAAATGAAATTCAACCCCCTTTATTTTCAAATGATCTGCCAATTGCTTCATTAATTTCCCGGGATCAAAATGACAGTCATCTTTGAACAGTACCGCACCAGCCACACGAACTTCCACATCAGGCTCCAGTTGCTGAACTTCTTTGCCGGAAAGCCTTTCAACTTTCAGTCCCAGCAATTCCCCGGCAGTAGCCAATTCATGCTCATGTGCCAGCGTCCCTTCTTGCCGGCACATCATCAGGCAACCCTTTTCTTCAAGGTTAAAAGTATCGCCCAGATCTTCCGTAAGGTCTTTTATCAGCGAACGGCTCAACTTCAAAATACCATATAGTGGCACCCCGTTTTTTTTTGCTGTCTTCTCATTGCTGTTCCTGTAAAAATTATATCCCCACTTTATAAAATCCAGGTTGATCCGGGGCTTAACATAAAAAGGGCTGCTGCTGCTTAGCATATATTTAAATCCTTCAGAAATAATTCCGGGTGAGGCAAGAGGTACAAAATGACTGGGTGAAATAAAACCCATGTTCCCAAAAGAACAGCCATCCGTTAGATTTCCCCTTTCAATAACAATTACCTTATATCCCGCTTTATTGAGATAGTAAGCACTGCACAATCCGATTATTCCTCCCCCCACTATTGTAACCTGATCCATAATATCTCTGAATTTTAAAAATATACTCGTTTAAACAACCTGGAAACCAAATGCATAAGGATCATCTTCTTTATCAATGGTAATAATATTCCGGCCATAGATTTTAGCCCATCCTTCTATACCGGGTTTTATGGCAGGTATCCCGTTTACAGAAGTCTCTTCTTCTATTGTTCCGATAAATTTACTGCCAATTATACTTTCATGAATAAATAGTTCTCCTTTTTTAAGTTTGCCCTTTGCATACCACTGAGCCATCCTGGCGCTCGTGCCCGTACCACACGGGCTTCTGTCAATTGCTTTCTCTCCGTAGAAAACCGCATTCCTTGCTGTAGCATTTTTATCAAGCACTTCGCCCGCCTATAAAATATGGCTGCATCCTTTTATTGTTTCATCGTGAGGATGTATAAATGAATATTTTTCATTGATAAGATTCCGAATGCTCTTTGAAAACTGGATCAGTTCACCAGAAGAGTATTTTTCTAATCCCGGGAAATTTTTTTGCATATCTATGATTGCATAGAAATTTCCACCATAGGCAACATCAATTTCGAGTTCGCCCAGGTGAGGAGAATGTATTACCAGATCTGAAGCGGCCAGGTAGCTGGCAACGTTTGTTAATTTAACGGAAGAAACTTTATCATTTTCCTGTTTATATTTTACTGAAACAATTCCGGCGGGTGTTTCCATAAGTATACTGCCTATGGTCCGGGGAATGATCAGCCCTTCCTCAATGGCAATCGTTATTGTTCCTATAGTTCCATGTCCGCACATAGGCAAACAACCACTGGTTTCAATGAAAAGAACAGCTACATCATTCAATGGATCATGCGGCGCATATAAAATGCTTCCACTCATCAGGTCATGGCCACGCGGCTCAAACATAAGTCCTGTGCGTATCCAGTCAAATTCTCTAAGAAAATGCTGCCTCTTTTCACTCATATTTTTTCCCTCTAATGCAGGAGCACCTTCTTTAACCAGGCGAACAGGATTGCCACAGGTATGTGCATCGATACAGGTAAAATTCATTTTTAATTATAATAATTATCCGGGTTAAGTGATCCTCTAATGACGTTTTATTATTATTAAACGAGTGGATTGGGTTTGCTAAAAACTTTAATTAAATTTGATCGATAAAATTATGGAAACATACGGTAAAATATTATTGATTGCAATGCCGCTGTTTTTACTTTTTGTATTGTTTGAAAAATGGTATGGCTGGCGCAAAGGAAATGATACGGTAAATACCATGGATATGATAAGCAGCCTTACCAGTGGTGTTACCAATGTTACAAAAGATGTACTTGGCTTAAGCCTGGCTATCTATTCATATGACTGGATGGTTCAGCACTGGGCGATTGTGCAGGTAAGTTCTACGGTGTGGACATTCATAATTGCATTTATTGCCTTGGACTTAGCGGGATATATTGTACACCGGATAGCTCATGTTTACAACATTTTCTGGAATGGTCATATAGTCCACCACAGCAGTGAGGAGTTTAATCTTGCCTGTGCATTGCGTCAAAGCATATCATCTGTCATTAAAATATTCGCCATTTTTTTATTGCCTGCTGCCTTATTAGGAGTTCCGGCAACAGTGATCGCTGTTGTTGCACCATTGCACCTTTTTGCGCAATTCTGGTATCATACACAGCACATAAATAAAATGGGTTTCCTGGAGAATATCATTGTAACACCATCGCATCACCGGGTACATCATGCTATTAACCCGCAATACATTGATAAGAATTATGGACAGATCTTTATTATCTGGGATAAATTGTTTGGTACTTTTCAGCCTGAACTCGAAAACATCAAACCGGTATATGGAATCACACGCCCCGTACAAACCTGGAATCCCGTAAAGATAAATTTTATGCATCTGGGTTTACTGATCAAAGACGCGTGGCGAACACGAAGCTGGAAAGACAAATTAAGGATATGGTTTATGCCTACCGGATGGCGCCCTGCAGATGTTGCAGGTATATACCCGCTCTATAAAATTGAAGATGTAAATAATTTTGATAAATACCATACAGTTGTTTCAAAAGGATTCATAAGAGCTGCCTGGTTTCAATTGGTGATGCTTTTATCATTTACCAGCTATTTATTTGCAAACATTTCAAATATAGGAACCCCGGAAATTTATGTCTATGGGTTATTTATTTTAATTACGGTGTATGCACTTACCGAGTTGATGGATAAAGATCCCTGGGCCATAATTTGGGAGTTAGCCCGGGATATTTTTGGTATTGGCCTGGTATATTATTCCGGCGATTGGTTTGGTTCCTCACGGTATGGGGCAGGGGTACATTACTATCTTATCATTTATTTTATAGCCTCTGCTTTGAGTGCTTCCTGGTATGCATACAGGCACCGTTTAGATTCACGTGAAGAATACGCATTCTAGATCTGTACTTTTCCTGAGGTTAATTCATCATTTACTGTTCTGTAGATCTGTAACGGATTTTCATTCTTAAGTTCATCCGGTAAAAGTTTATCCGGCCAGTTCTGAAAAGCAATGGGCCTGGCAAAACGTTTAATTCCATCTGCACCTACAGAGGTGAACCTGCTGTCAGTGGTTGCCGGAAAAGGCCCACCATGATGCATACTGGTACAAACTTCCACTCCGGTAGGTACACTGTTTAAAATAAAGCGGCCACAGATATTTTTTAATAATTCCATTAAAGTTTCATTTTCAGAAATATCTTTTTCAGTTGCCATCACCGTAATAGTTAATTGCCCTTCCAGGTGAAGAGCCACCTGGTTCATTTCTTTGGTGTCATTGCAAATTATTATAATAGAATATGGCCCGAAAACTTCCCGGTGCAGCAGGGGATTGTCTATAAATTTTTTTGCAGAAGTGCTGGCTATGGTTGGTAATCCTTCATTCAACATTGCGGCTGTTTCGGCAACTGCTATAAGTTCAACTCCGGGTTGAGATAAAGCCTTTTCTCTTGAATCAGAATAATTTTTAAAAATACCCTCATGCAACATCAACGCAGGCTTAACAACTTTTATCTCGTTGGACAAATGAGTAATAAAACTTTCGAGTTCTTTACTTTTGATTCCTACAATTATTCCCGGATTGGTGCAAAATTGGCCAACTCCCAATGTAATGGATGCGGAAATTTGTTTTGCTATTTCAGTTTCTGCAATTTTTAATTTTTGAGGCAGTAAAAAAACAGGATTCACACTTCCCATTTCAGCAAAAACCGGGATGGGTTCTTTACGTTGGTTGCCCCAGTCAAATAACTGCTTTCCCCCGGTAAAAGAACCGGTAAAACTTACGGCTTTTGTGAGAGGATGTTTTACCAATGCTTCTCCTGAATCATTACCCGGTGCAGTAACGTGTGCAAAAATTCCGGCTGGCATTGCATTTTCTTCTGCTGCTTTAAAAATAAGGGAAGCAATTAATAAACTTGTTTGTAAATGAGCCGGATGAGCTTTAACTATTACCGGGCACCCAGCGGCTAATGCACAGGCGGTGTCGCCTCCGGCAGTAGAATAAGCAAAAGGAAAATTGCTTGCTCCGAAAACTACTACTGGTCCTAAAGGAATATGCATTTTTCTTATATCAGGTTTGGGTGGTGTTTTTTCCGGAATTGCTGTATCGATCCTTGCTTCCAGCCATTGCCCGCGTTCACAGGCATCGGCATAACTGTTCAGTTGAAAAATAGTTCTTGCTCTTTCTCCTTTTAACCTTGCTTCAGGCAGGTTGGTTTCCTGCATAGCAATATGGATCAGTGGATCGCCTAAATTTTCAATTTCTTTTGCAATGCTGCGCAGGAAATGTGCCCGTTTTTTTAATGGCATTTTTCTGTACAAATGAAATGCCTTCCAGGACGATTCCATTATTGCGTTTATTTCTTTTTCTAAGTGTTTCAACTTTTTCTTTTTTTACTTTTCTGCTTTGCGTGAAAATCAAATTACCGGTCTTGTATGGATACTTTCATTTATGATCTGGAGTATTGTTTCCCTTTCCTTCCCTTCCAGTTGTAATCGTGGTGCTCTTACATTTTCACTTCCCAGCCCGGTTTGTAATTCTGCGAGTTTAATGTACTGTACCAGTTTGGGATGTATATCCAGTTCAAGCAAAGGCATGAACCAGCGATAGATTTTTAATGCTTCCTCGTGTTTATTTTCTTTTATAAGTTTGTATATTAAAACCGTTTCTACCGGGAACGCACACACGAGGCCAGCTACCCAACCCACGGCTCCCAGGCACAATTCTTCATAGGCAAGTGTATCTACTCCACACAAAATTTTGATCCTGTCCCCAAAGCGGTTGATCATCCTGGTAACATTTGTAACATCTCGTGTTGATTCTTTCACAGCCTGGATGTTTTTACACTCTGTCAATTCTTCAAACATATCCAGTGTTACTTCGGTTTTATAATCAACCGGGTTGTTATAGATCATGATAGGAAGCGAGGTGCTGTTTGCAATGGACTTAAAAAATAGTACCATTTCCCGGTGATCTGGCTTGTAGCGCATGGGTGGTAACAACATCAGGCCTTTGGCTCCCCACTTTTCTGCATTATCCGCTTGTTGTATCGCTTCTTTTGTAGAACCTTCCGCAATATTTAAAATAACCGGCACTTTTCCTTCTGCTTCTTCCACAGCAAATTTTACCAGCGTTTGTTTTTCCTTTATGGTAAGTACACTAGCTTCCCCGAGAGTGCCGCCGAGGATAATGCCATTAACTCCTGCATTGATTTGTGCATGAATATTTTTAGAGAACAGGGTAAGGTCCAGTTCGTCTTTGTCAGTGAACTTTGTAGTTAATGCCGGAAAAATCCCTTCCCATATTATTGACATTCCATTATATTTTTATCTTATCACAAACTACGAAATAGAATATTAAGGAGTTATTTAAAGGGAAAGGAGTTTCTTTTTTAATTTGGATACGAAACACCATCGCATTATCTTTGCCGTCCTTTGAAATAATGCCGCGTTGGTCAAGGGGTTAAGACGCCTCCCTTTCACGGAGGAATCACGGGTTCGAATCCCGTACGTGGTACAAGAAGCCTCTCTTTTGAGAGGTTTTTTTTTATTTCACGCAAAGTAGCAAAGACGCAAGGAAATGTAAGTAGGTTAAGTCCTTCTACTCCAATTTGTGTATGCTGTGAGAATTTTTCAAACAAAGAAGCAAAGAATGTTATTAAATCATTGCAATTTATCATCTATTAAAAATCTCAACTAAACACGTAATTTTGCAACTCAAAATAAGTATCAAATTTTAATTAAAAGCTATGAACACAGTAAAAGTTGCGATCAATGGATTTGGCCGGATAGGCAGGTTGGTTTTTCGCCAGATATATAATATGGAAGGGATTGATGTAGTTGCTATAAACGATCTGACAAGCCCCGAAGTGCTGGCTCATCTTCTTAAATACGACAGTGCCCAGGGTAAATTCGGTCAGGAGATCACTCATACAGATAATGCAATTATTGTAAATGGCCATGAAGTAAAGATCTATGCGCAAAAAGATCCTGCACAAATTCCATGGGGAACTCATGATGTGGATGTTGTGATAGAAAGTACAGGTTTTTTTGCTGATAAAGACAAAGCGGAAGCACACATAAAAGCCGGTGCTAAAAAAGTAGTTATTTCTGCACCTGCTACAGGAGACCTTAAGACCGTAGTTTTTAATGTAAATCATTCCATTTTGGATGGTAAAGAAACCATTATCAGTTGTGCAAGTTGTACTACCAATTGCCTGGCACCCATGGCGAAAACATTGAATGATAATTTTACAATAATAACCGGTATCATGAGTACCATTCATGCTTATACCAACGATCAGAATACTTTAGATGCGCCTCATCCTAAAGGTGACCTGCGCCGGGCACGTGCTGCAGCTGCTAACATAGTTCCTAATAGTACTGGTGCTGCCAAAGCCATAGGCCTCGTACTTCCTGAATTAAAAGGTAAACTGGATGGTGGTGCTCAAAGAGTTCCGGTTATTACAGGTTCCGTTACTGAACTCTATAGTATCCTGGAGAAAAAAACTTCTGTTGAAGAAGTAAATGCTGCAATGAAAGCTGCGAGTAATGAAAGCTTTGGTTATAATGAAGATGAGATCGTTAGCAGCGATGTAATTGGCAGTCATTTCGGTTCTTTATTTGATGCCACTCAAACAAAAGTTATGACGATGGGGGATAAGCAAATGGTTAAAACCGTTAGCTGGTATGATAATGAAATGAGTTATGTTTCCCAGTTAGTGCGAACCGTACAGCATTTCGCCGGACTTATTAAGTAATGTTTATAAATGCTTGACCGCAAAGATGGTAAGGCACAAAGATTCGCCAGGTTTATTATTTTTTCATTGCGCTCCTTTGTGACTTCCTGCCCTTGCGGTTATGTTTTTAATTTTTTTTACATGATCAAATTCAGCGACTTTAATTTTAAAGGAAAAAAAGCCTTGATAAGGGTGGATTTTAATGTTCCCCTGGATGAGCAATTTAAAATAACTGATGATACACGAATTGAATCTACTCTTCCCACGATCAGGAAAATTTTGGATGAGGGTGGTGCTGTGATCTTAATGTCACATCTTGGCCGTCCCAAGGGAGGCCCGGAAGATAAATATTCCCTTAATCACCTCGTCGCCCATATTGCCAGTTCTTTAGATACAAAAGTGCAGTTTGCGAAAGACAGCATAGGGGAAGAAGCAATACAAAAAGCCGGTATTCTTAAACCCGGTGAAGTGTTGCTGCTGGAAAATTTACGATTTTACAAAGAAGAAGAAGCTGGAGATAAAAACTTTGCTGAAAAATTATCAAAACTCGGAGACATTTATATAAATGATGCTTTTGGTACCGCCCACAGGGCACATGCCTCTACTGCTGTTATAGCAGAATTCTTTTCTGCCGATAAAAAAATGTTTGGACTCCTGATGGAGAAAGAAGTGGCGAGTGCTGAAAAGGTTTTGCATCATACAGTGAAGCCGTTCACAGCCATTATTGGGGGCGCAAAAGTTTCTGATAAAATACTTATCATTGAAAATTTACTCGAACGTGCAGATAATATTATAATTGGTGGCGGAATGGCATATACTTTTTTTAAAGCTATGGGAGGTCAGATAGGGAAATCGCTGTACGAGGAAGACCGGGTAGAAACGGCAAAAGAAATATTGGAGAAAGCAAAATCAAAAGGTATAAAGATTTTATTGCCACAGGATTCTGTGATTGCTGATGCTTTTGCAGAAAATGCTACTACTACAATTGCAGACAGTAATAATATAACTGCAGGCTGGATGGGTCTTGATATTGGTCCGGTTGCTATCAAACAATTTTCAGATGTTATCAAAAACAGCCTTACGATTTTATGGAACGGTCCTATGGGTGTATTTGAAATGGAAAAATTTCAAAATGGAACAAGGTCAATAGCAGAAACAGTTGCAGAAGCTACTGCGAAAGGTGCCTTTACTTTAATAGGCGGAGGGGACAGTGTGGCAGCCATCAACAAATACAAACTCGAAGACCAGGTAAGTTTTGTTTCTACCGGTGGCGGTGCCTTACTGGAATATTTTGAAGGAAAAGTTTTACCCGGAATTGCTGCCATAAAATAGAAAAAGAACTATTGCTAAGTAAGATTTCCTCCATATGTGATTATTTAGTTTCAGGAATATGGAATGTATAAAATATTGTAAGCGGCTACCCGTTACTCTGCTGAAATATTCTTTCCATGAAATACCTGTTACTCCTAATAATCACTTCAACTTTGTTGAGTTGTTCAAAACCAGATATTGTTCTGCCTGCACAACCTCCTGAAGAATTTACCCGCCATACCATTCCCCGTGGTGATCATTACAGTGATAAATCAATTGTAAAATCAGTACGCATCTCCAAACAGGTCTTTAAAGTAAAGTTTGACAGCAGTGCCATATACACTTCTCTCTTACCTGAGAATCAATACGACATAAATAAATTGTATGGATTTTCAGAAGGCAACGATCATCATATTAACAGTGCGCGGATAGGCTGGAGATACAATGATGATAGTTTGCGCTTATTTGCCTACACTTATTTTAATGGGCAAAGGCTTTCAGAAGAGATCTGTGCTGTTATTATTGGAGAAACAATAGATTGTTCTATAGAGATCACAGGTAATTCCTATCATTTTAAAGTAAACCAATCAACGCTTAAAATGGATCGTGCCCTCAACACAGATTTTGCATCAGGCTACCAGCTTTACCCTTATTTTGGAGGAGATGAAACCGCGCCCCATTCCGTTTCGATAATGATAAGAGATTTATAGCCTGGCAAACAATTACACCGGAACTTTTCTTCATATTGACATAATGTCTGCCTGTATATATGGCATCATATTTATGTATTAAGATCTTTATTAGTAAATAGTACTAATTTTAATGTCTTAACTTTTAAAACAAACAATATGAAACGTTCGGGTTTATTAATTTTATTGGCCATTGTAGTTGTACTTGGATTTCTGGGTTGCAATTCTTATAATGGACTTATAACTGCAGATCAAAGTGTAAAGAAAAGCTGGAGTAATGTTGAAACCAATTACCAGCGGAGAACAGACTTATACAGCAGTGTGATAAGAACAATTGAAGGTTCCGCTAATTTTGAAAAATCCACATTAAGAGAAGTTTTGGAAGCCCGTTCTAAAGCAACTTCTGTACAGGTAAATATTGATGATCCGGCTTCATTGGCAGCTTATCAACAGGCCCAGGCACAATTGCAGGGTTCGTTTAGTAAGTTACTTGCAGTAGTGGAAGCTTATCCTGATCTTAAGACAACCACTGCATTCCGCGATTTTCAAACGCAGATAGAAGGTACAGAGAACCGTATAAATATTGCCCGTCAGGATTACAATAGAGTTGTTGAAAATTATAATCTGATAGTAAAACGTTTTCCTAACAATATTTTTGCAGGAATTTTCGGTTATAAAGAAAAGCCTTTTTACAAATCTGATGTAGGTACAGAAAAAGCTCCTGATATCAATTTCAATATAAAATAACTTTAAATCCTTAGCTCCTTTTTTTAAGGAGCTGAGGTTAAATTTTCTCCATGTTCCCATTTTCCAAAAAAAAAGATCTCTTCACTTGTGAAGAGAACGATCGTGTTGTGGCAGCTATACGTAGCTGTGAAAACCGCACCAGTGGTGAGATCAGGGTTTATGTTGAATCCAAAAATCTCTACGTAGATCCACTGGAGAGAGCTGCAGAAGTTTTCACAGGACTTAAAATGCAGCTTACCCACCATCGCAATGCAGTGCTTTTATATATTGCTGTAAAGCATAAAGAAGTTGCTTTATTTGGTGACCAGGGTATTCATGATGCTGTAAGCACTGAGTTCTGGAATAAAGAAGTGGGACATATGTTAGCATACTTTCGTGATAATAAATTAGCAGATGGGATAGAGCATTGCGTAAGGCATGTAGGCGATGTACTTGCAGAAAAATTTCCTTATATACCCAGGGAGGATAAAAACGAATTACCGGATGAGATCGTTTTCGGTAAATAAAATAATAGCTTAATGAATTATTTTTTAAAGATATTATTTGCGGTATTGTTGGTATTCACAGGCATCTCAGGGATTTCTCAGGAAATTCCGCAAAGGCCGGTACCTCCGAAACTGGTAAATGATTATACAAATACATTAACCCCTGATCAGAAACAATCCATTGAGGAAAGGCTGGTGGCTTTTTCTGACAGTACAACCACCCAGATAGCTGTTGTAATTGTAGAAACAACCGGTGATTATGACGTTTCTGAATATGCGGTTAAGCTTGGACGTGAGTGGGGCGTGGGAGGAAAAGAATTCAGCAATGGAGTTATTTTGCTTATTGCCAAAAAAGATCGGAAACTCCATATTGCAACCGGTTATGGAGTAGAGGGAGCTTTGCCGGATATTACTGCAAAACATATCATTGAAGATGTTATAACTCCCAATTTTAAGGGCGAAGATTATTATAGGGGTGTATACCTGGGTACTGATGCAATAATGAAATCGGTAAAAGGAGAATACAAAGCACCTGCTAAAGCCAAAGGTGGTAAGTCTTCTAAATTTCCATTTATTCTCTTAGCACTTATCATATTTCTTTTGATTTCCAGAGGTGGCGGCGGAAAGGGCGGCCAGTTTATGAGCCGTCGTGGGTCACGCGGTTTAGCAGGTCCATTGATCTGGGGTAGTTTACTCGGCGGTGGCGGCAGCGGCGGTGGCTGGAGTGGCGGCGGAGGTGGAAGTTCGGGAGGATTTGGAGGATTTGGCGGCGGAAGTTTTGGCGGCGGCGGTGCCAGTGGTAGTTGGTAGGATCAAGTATCAGGTATCCAGTATCCAGTATCCAGTATCAAGTATCCAGTATCAAGTATCCAGTATCCAGTATCAAGTATCAAGTATCCAGTATCCGGTATCCGGTATCCAGGATCAATTATAAAATTCAACTTAATAAAAAAGCGGCTCCCATTGAAGTCGCTTTTTAATTCGTGTAATTAGTTTTTAAAAATTCGTGTTCTAAAAATCCACCTTTAAAAAATCATCTAACTCCCCCTTATTTAAAAACCGAATTTACATACGTTTCTATCTCTGCACCTTTTGCTTTTATGATCTTATCGAAGGAAGATTTAAAGGCCGGATCCACACCACTGCGGTATGCTTCCGGAATAAGGTTTCTGAATTTCATGATAAGATCTATACCGCTTTTTATTTTGGTAATATTATTAAGTTTAGCCAGGTAGTCAGCGAACTTAGCTGTCATCGTTACTTTTTCAAAGCTGGGAGGTGCTTCCGAATAAGTGGTAGAAATAAATTCAAAATCTTCTTCAGTTCCGTTTGCAATTGCTATTTCAGTAATTACAGAACCTAAAGGACCTTTGGCATCTTTACTGTATTTTTTTGCAATAGTATATGCATTTGCTTTATCAAGAGCAGCCAGGCCTGATAAGGCTGCACCTGCCACAGTATAAGATGAATCTGTTATTGCTGCCTGGTATATAGGAAGATATTTGGCATCCCCGTTTTTGATCAGGAATTTTATAGCAGCAGCTTTTGTTTTTTTATCCCGGTCATTCTTTGCTATCCCTTCAATACTGGATAGAACTACAGCATCGGTTTTATATGCTGTTGTCGCTAATTTTTGTATAGTATAAGCACGCAGATCAGCAAATTTATCATTCAGCCCTTTTGCTATTTCAGGCATATTTTTTTTGGCAAAAAAATCAAGCGCCTCTTTCCTGTCAAGATAATTTTTTGCATACTTCCATTGGGCTACAAAATTCTCTTCAGTTTTATTATCAGTCTTTTCTGTAAGTAAAATTTTATCCGCATCAAAATTTATCAGGTCGGGGCGGGCTGTTACATTAAAAGAAAAAGTATCTGTTTTGTTTCCAAGCCAAACGTTGTGCCTGGTTTTTGAAGTTCCGTTGTAAACATCTATGGCAACAGGTAATTTAAAGACCTGCCCCAACTGTGTTTGTTCCACTGTAACAATAGCCTTGCCCGCAACATCATAATTATAATTTATTTTTAATTTCGGGTGTCCGCTACCGTAATACCATTGATTAAAGAACCAGTTCATATCTTTTCCCGTTACCTCTTCAAATGCAAGCCTTAACTGCCCTGCTTCTCCTGTTTTAAATTTATTGGTGGTCAGGTAATTGTTCAACGATTTAAAGAAAGCCGCATCGCCTGTGTAATTTCTAAGCATATGCAGAATTCTACCACCTTTCTGGTAGCTCACCAGGTCAAAAACATCTTCTTTGTCAGCATACCTGACTCTTACCAGGTCTTTTTTATCATTGCCGCCTGACAGGTAAGACTGCATATCTTCAAAATTGTGTGCATCGGCAAAATCTTTTCCATATTTATATTCATCCCAGAGATATTCACTGTAGTTCGCAAAACTTTCATTAACGGTAATATGGCTCCAGCTTTCAGTGGTTACCAGGTCACCAAACCACTGGTGAAACAATTCATGGGCAATGGTTTCTTCCCAGGCATTGCCATCAGCAAGTTGCCTGTTGTTTTGATACGCACTTTCCTGGTGTAGTGTTGCAGAGGTATTTTCCATAGCCCCGCTTACATAATCCCTGCCTACCATCTGTGCATATTTAGCCCATGGATATTCAACCCCAAGTGTTTCAGAAAAGAATTTAAGCATTTCAGGCGTATTACCAAAAACCTTACGGGCGTATGGAGCCTGCGATGGTTCCACATAATAACTGACTTCTTTTCCCTTGTATACATCTTTAATGATACTGAAATCACCTACACCCATAAAGAAAAGATAAGGAGCGTGGGGAAGAGTCATCTTCCAGGTATCAGTACGCGTGCCATCTGTATTTTTTTTCTGGCTGGATAACAAACCATTGCTAAGCGTAACAAATTTAGCCGGTACAGTCATACTTAATTCCTGCGTGGTTTTCTGATTGGGTTTATCAATGGTAACAAACCATACACTGTTTGCCTCAGTTTCACCCTGTGTCCAGATCTGGGTAGGCTTATTAGGTTCATCGCTTTTCGGGTTAATAAAATACAATCCTTTTGCATCTGTTATTGCAGCACTGCCTTTTGTCTTTAATTCATTGGGCTTACTTATATAGTCTATATAAAGAGTATATTTTTCATTGGAAGTATAACTCCTGTTCAACTTTACTTTTAATTGTAAACCATCATAACTGTATTGCAATGGCATTTTAGAAGTGCCATTCATTAAAGACAATTCTTTTATATCCATTCCTTTGGCATCAAGCAAAAGAGAATCTGTAGGATAAAAATGCGGCTGAAGGGTAAGCCATTCTTTGCCATATAACCACGAGTTCTGGTAATCAAAACGAACATCCAGTTTGGTATGTACCAGGTCATTTATTTTGGGATAGGATTCTCTGTATATTTTTTTCCAGGATGTATCAACAGGTTCTTCACTCGTTTGAGCCTGGATTGAATAAGAGGATACAGATAGAAAAAATAAAAATAATAATTGTTTCATAAGTTTTTTTTAACGGCGTAAAAATAAATCACTTGGGGAAAAGCAACACTTTTTATTATAAATGGTAAATCAACGAGATGCAGTAAATTTGTGCCAACACCTTTTTACATGAATCAACGCATCTTTTTTACAGTTTTATTCTTTTTCACATGTATCAATCTTTCGCATGCACAACAGAATCGGTTTGTATACATTCAAACTGAAAACAAACAGCCTTTTTTTGTAAAAATGAACAATACGGTATTCAATTCGTCTTCTAATGGATACCTTATAATCCCCAAATTAAAAGAAGGCAGTTACCAGGCTCTGATAGGATTCCCTAAAAATGAATGGTCTCAGCAATCAGTGGTGGTTACAATAAATAAAAAAGATGTGGGACTTGCTCTAAAAAATTTTGGTGAAAGGGGATGGGGATTGCAAAATCTGCAAACCCAGGAAGTGAATATCGCCAAAAGTGAAGCAACACTACCGGTACAATCCGCTTTATTAGATGATGATCCTTTCATTAAGATATTGTCTGATGTTGTAAACACTCCAGACCTAAGGAAAAAATCCACAACACAAGAAGTTATAGTTAAAGCAGAACCCAAAAAGGAAGAACCTGTTGTTGTAAAAACGGAAATAAAAAAAGAAGAACCCAAAAAGGAAGAATCTATTGTTGTAAAAACGGAAATAAAAAAAGAAGAACCAGTTGTTGAACAGGTTAATGAAAAAACGGAATTGAAGAATGAACCACCAAAAGAAAAGCCTGAGGCAAAAATTATAACTGAAACCAATATTGAAAAAGAAAAAACGGTAAAGGGAAAATTGAACCTGGTATATAATAAATCAAACAGCAAGGGAAGAGAAATGATCTACGTGGTTGATAGCGATACGGTGAGGATATTTATTCCAGCAAAGAAACCTGTTATTGCAGAAAGCAAAAATAAAACGAAACCTAAGGAAAAAACAAAAGAAAAATTCCTTGACATTGAACTGCCTGTTGTTTCAAAAGATTCTATTATAACTATACCTGCAAATGAATCGGGCGTTGCTGATAATAAAAGCAAATCGCCTGTCATTATGATAAATTCAGATTGCAGGGGAAATGCTTCCCAGGATGATTTTGGAAAGTTGAAAAAGAAAATGGCGGCAAATAAAAGTATTGATGATATGGTTTCGACTGCTAAAAAATCTTTTAAATTGAAGTGTTACAGTACAGAAAATATAAAAGAACTTGGCACACTTTTCTTAAATGATGAAGGCAGGTATAAATTTTTTGATACTGCTTATCCTTTCGTTTATGATACAGGAAATTTCAGCCAATTAGAGGGTAGTCTCACCGATCCATATTTTATAACCCGGTTCCAGGCCATGATCCGTAAATAATTTATATGCCCCGGTATTTTATAGAAGTCGCCTATACCGGTACAGGATTCGGGGGATTTCAGAAACAGGAAAATACCAATACCATCCAGGGTGAGATTGAAAAAGCACTTTCTACTTATTTCAGGGAACAGTTTGAACTTACGGGTTCATCCCGAACAGATGCAGGGGTAAATGCCTTGCAAAATTATTTTCATTTTGACAGCGAACATTTTGACAATAAAAAAATAAAGAGTGCCCTTTACAACCTCAATTCTATATTACCCCTGCCTATAGTAGTTAAAAATATTTGGGCGATGCCCGAAGGGGCACACTGTCGTTTTGATGCGATCTCACGCACTTATGAATACATTATTTGCCAGGTGAAAGATCCTTATGTTTCCGACAGGTCTTATTTTTATCCTTATGAACTTGATCAGGAGTTATTGAACCTGGCTGCAGCAGAGATCATAAAGAATAAAAGTTTTGAAGCTTTTTCCAAAAAAAATACCCAGGTGCAAACATTTATGTGCAGTATCTCAGAAAGCCAGTGGGTATTTAAAGAAGGGCTATTGATATACAGGGTTACGGCGAACCGTTTTTTAAGAGGTATGGTGAAAGGTTTGGTAGGTACCATGTTAAAAGTTGGAAGGAATAAAATAGATATCGCAGCATTTAAAAGTATTTTAGGATCTGCTGAACAGTCATTGGTTGATTTTTCAGTGCCCTCGCATGCGCTTACTTTACTTTTTGTAAAGTATAATTATAATTTCCAATAGTATTATAGCTAACAGTAATCCGAAACTTTTTTTATTTTTTTTGAGTTTATCAAATCCTTTACGGCAAAGCATTTGCTTAGATAAGTGTTTTTATTTTACAAGGTTTAACAAGAAAGTTTTGAAATAAGTTTGGCAAAATTAAATATGCCCTTATCTTTGCCGTCCGCTTTTGAAAAAAGTGAATAGTTCTTACAAAAAGATGATCTGAAAGGCCTGAATTTTATTTCATTTTATTTAAATAAATATTTGGTTGATAAGTGAATCTCCCCTACTTTTGCACTCCCAATAAAAAAAGGGTTTTTTTCACAGGAAAAAGTAAAAAGGAAGAAAGCAAAAAAATTGAAATTTTGACTATCATTTACTGGTAGAAAAATATAAGACGAACCGGGTTTCTGTAAAAGGAATAAGGTAAGTTGAAAGATCTTTGAAAGTTTGGAAACAGCAGCAATAAACAAGGTAATGTTAACGCATTAATATTAATTTTTAGAATTTGACAAGTTTTTTCCTAGAGAAAATACGAAGTCATGTTCAAACAACT
>JBBJMM010000026.1:0-42917 GCA_037720515.1 Ferruginibacter sp. | reverse complement strand
TTATAATCTTGCTTCGCCCTTCGATAAACTCAGGATGACAGCATTTTTGAATGCAAATCGTTTTCTTTTTATTATAATTCCGCTTCGTCCTTCGATAAACTCAGGATGACAGCATTTTTGAATGCATATCGTTTTCTTTTTATTATAATCTTGCTTCGCCCTTCGATAAACTCAGGATGACAGCATTTTTGAATGCATACCGTTTTCTTTTTATTATAATTCCGCTTCGTCCTTCGATAAACTCAGGATGACATCAAAAAGAAGAGTTCGTCCTTCGATAAACTCAGGATGACAGCATAAAAAAGAGAGTGGTTGAGGTGGTTTTTATTTTTTCTTTTCAAATGTTTCTACCCCACATTGCAGCCAGGCAAGGTATTCTACTGCAGAAGGAGTATAGGGTACAGGATGATTTAATAGTTGTTCTTCTGTATTTAAAATGGCATACAAGGGCTGGGCGTTGTTCTTAAAATTCTCTGTTTGAAAAGTTGCCCATTTGTCTCCAATGGTTCTGATATTTCTTTCTGTACCATCAGCAGTGGTATAGGTAAACTGTTCTGCAATTGGTAACTTCTTTTTATCATCCACATATAAGGAAACTACGATGAATCTTTCTTTCATCAATCTGAAAACATCCGGCTTACTCCACACATTTTCTTCCATCCGCCTGCAGTTTACACATGCATAACCTGTGAAATCTATCAGTATTGGTTTATTCTCCAGCCTTGCCTTTGCGAGCCCTTCTTCATAATCATGTGTACAGTTTAGGCCGAGAATACAATCAGATCCTTTATCGTATATACTGTAATAAAGTGGCGGAGGGAAACCACTGATAAGAGTAAGATTGGCATATTTGGTATTGGTAATACCAGGCACAAGGTATAAGGTGAACAAACCGAACAATACTGCGAGAAGTTTGCGCGTGTGGCCGATCTTATTGCCGAGTGTATCATGGCGGAAACGTAAGTAACCCGCCAGGTATAAGGTAACACCGATACCCACCAATATCCAGATTCCAATAAATATTTCGCGCTTTAATAAACCCCAGTGTTTGACAAGATCTGCATTGGACAAAAATTTAAATGCAAGTCCCAGTTCTATAAATCCTAAAACTACTTTTACTGTATTCAGCCAGCCGCCAGATTTTGGTAATGTATTAAGCCAGTTGGGAAACAATGCAAACAATGCAAAGGGCAATGCCAATGCTAAACCAAAGCCACCCATACCGGATGTGAGTTGCATGGCGCCGCCATCGCCAGATAAAGAACCAGCCAATAGTGATCCTAAGATTGGTCCTGTACAGGAAAATGAAACCAATGCCAGCGTAAGGGCCATGAAAAATATACCGGCCACATTGCCTGCACCGGCTTTACTATCAGCTTTGCTGGATAAATTAGCCGGCAGTGTTATCTCATAAAATCCAAAAAAGGAAAATGCAAAAAATATAAATATTGCAAAAAAGAAAACATTGAGAAAAACGTTTGTGGAAATATTATTTAAAATATCAGGGTTTAATTTATCAAGAAAATGAAACGGAAGGCTTAATAAAATATAAATAAGAAAAATAAAAAATCCATACATGAAAGCATTACTAACACCTGCTTTTTTATTAACGGCTTTTTTTGTAAAGAATGATACAGTTAATGGTATCATTGGAAAAACACAAGGTGTGAGCAAGGCAATTAACCCGCCAACAAAACCCAATAAAAATAAATTGAGAAGTCCATTTGCCTCCGGCTCCCTGAAAGTAGCAGAGGATGCACCACAATCAGTTAGTGGTTTTGCAAGATCAATCGTGGGGATCAGCAACCGGTTTTTTGCAACAACCGGTTTTGCCAATGAATCCAATACAATTCTAATCACTTTTTCTTCCGGAATAAAATTCTCTTTATCTGCTGCATCATAATTGAGTTTTACAGATAAAGTTTGCGGTACTTCACCCGTAAACTCTATCACCTGAGTTACTTCTATTTTCCCTTGCAGGATCTCCAGTTGTTTGTTTTCAAAAACAGGATCTGCAATCTGTTTGGTTTCTCCCTTCAGTTGATAAAGTTCCTGTTTTACAGAAGAATCAGGATATCCTGTAATTAAACCAAACAAACCCTCTGCAGGATTGGCCTTTGCATATATATGCCAGCCATTATTTATAATCCCCGTAATGGATAATTGAAATTTTAGCGTATTTATTTTCTTTGCTGTGCCCTTCCATTGAACATGCAGACTATCCTGTGCATAAGAAAAAATAAAAATAAAAAGGAATGTCTTGAGCAGGAATATTCTCTTAAACAAACTCATAAATTAAAATAAAAATCCCGATTTGATCGGGACCTTACAACAAAATTATGATTTATTTCCCGGCTAGTTTAACGGAAAACGGAACTTCTTTAGGAGGAAGACATTTTTTATCATCACATACCATGTAGGAGATAGTACCTTTTAATACAGTAGTGGCAGTAGATTTTAATTTTACCCGTTGAACAAAACCAACTCTATTACTATAATATTTTAAGGTAGATTTAAAATTGGGATCATAAGACTTTTCAAGTGTTCCAACCTCTTTTACTTTACCATCCAGTTTCACTAACGGATTTGGTGTGAATGTAAAAGAGGTAGGTTCAGGCCCTTCACCAGCTTCCTGCGCATATATATGCCATTTATTATCCAATACAGCGTTCATATGAACCTCATACATCTTATCCGAAATTTTTTTCGCGGTATAGGTCCATTTAACAGGATTAAGCATTTGCGCATTTGCATCTGCAACAGCGATCAATATTAGTAAAAGAGATAAAAAATTTTTCATAACAATTATTCGGGTTAAAGAAACATTACAAAAATATCCTGTTTAAAAGGCCTATCATGTTAAAGACTGTTAATTGTTCTGAGCGGAAATCCCAAAGAGGTCTTTAAAAGTGATAAGTCCATCCAAATTGCCCAATAATTCATTACAGGCTCGTTCAGGATGGGGCATCATTCCGAATACATTTCTTTCCGCATTGCAAATACCGGCAATATTATCAGTTGCACCATTAGGATTGCCGGCCTCTGTTACCATTCCTTTTTGATTAACATACCGGTATAAAACCTGGCTGTTTTTATTAATAGTTTCCATTTCTTTTTCAGATGCATAAAATCTTCCCTCTCCATGTGCAACCGGCAACTTCAAAATTTCAGTTCGTGCAGGATCCCCGCTTTTTAAAAAAATGTTTTTACATACAAACTGTTGCCCTGCATTTCTAAGCAAAACGCCGGGCAATAATCCGCTTTCACATAATATCTGGAATCCGTTGCAAACGCCCAGCACCTTCCCACCGCTTCCGGCAAATTTTATTACACTTTGCATCATTGGGCTGAAGCGGGCTATTGCACCACAACGCAGATAGTCACCATAACTGAATCCGCCCGGCAACACTATACAGTCTTCCTTTGCGAAATGGCTGATATCTTCGTCTTTATGCCAGAGAGGTAATACTTCCTGGTTAAGATCATTACGCAGCGCTTCGATCATATCCCTGTCACAATTTGAACCGGGAAAAACTACAACACCAAATTTCATTTTATTGAATTAAATTTTAACTCTGCAAAAGTAACTTGATATTTTAAATTTTAAATTTTGAATTTTGAATTAATGCTGTCCGTTTAAGTTGATATTCATCCGTCCTCATAAAAAATGCTGTCATCCTGTCCCGAGCTACCGGGAGTTAAAGATGGAAGGGATGATTTAGTTCCTCTCCTTTGAGAGGGGTTGGGGTGAGGTGGCTAACTAATTCGACAGTACCATTTACCGGGTTTTAAAATTATAAATAAGCCATTATTAAAACCAGGGCTACCAGGCTCCAGTGAATTAATATGGAAAACCATTTTCTTTCTGGATAAAGAAAAGATGCAGAAACTATTACTGATACAGGAATGGCTGATAATATCCAATAATCAAAATTATTCGTTTTGTTTAAAAAAGGCACGAACAATGAAACAAGCAGGTAAAGAAATACAAGACCCCAGTTTTTTCTTGTTTGTACCAGTTGCCTGCGCATGATCATTTGAATAAAAATGACCCCAATTATCAATGCCACGATAACGATAGCAATGGCTATATAAGCATAAGTACTTCCATGTAATGCAGGAACAGTTATACCGAGATGAGGCATTTTAAAATCACTCGTTCTGTCTGTAAGGTAAAACCATGAAAAGATCAGGTAATAAGGAGTCAAAATTCCAAGAAGCACCATAAGCCATTCCGGTATCTGAAATGGCCGCGTAATAATTAGCCCTACTATTATGAGTAACAAAAATGCTATGGAGGGGAAATAAAAAAAAGCAGCAATACCTGTAACAATTCCAATGTTGAATAAAATCGTTTTTGGATTGGGGTGATTATTCAGTTTACATAATTCCGAAAGTATCCATATCATAAGCGTATTGATCATGAGCGGTGCGGATAAATTAAACCATTCACTGAAGAGAGAGGTTATTAAAAGGTAACTCATGGCTGTCAGGTAACCTGGTTTATTTAACAACCTGTTACCTGAAACAACTTTATTCAGCATTAAGGCCTGTGTATACAACAATACAAAAGTGAGTAATGGATAGATCATCGGGAAAGAACTTCCGATGGGTTGCAGCCATTTTAAAAATATAGTATAAAATAAACCATCGGGTTGTTGCACCACAGGAACAGATGGATTAAGAAAAACAGGAAGCTTTAATAATAAACCATAAATAAAAAGCAGGAAATTATTAGAAGGGTTATTGGCTTTAAATATGCCTGTCACAATATAGAGTTAAGTTTAAAATTAGTATTTAAATACAAAATTAAATTACTAATTAGAAAAATCTATTTTGGCAAATGCAATAGAACCTTTATACAAACAGGGGATTAATACCTGACGGGCACCAACCTGCTTTGCAAGCTTGGGCATGAATTCATACCCGGCTTCATAGCTTTTTAATGTAGCATACCTTTTTATCTGGCCGCCGGGTAAAATGCTGTGATTATTAATTACCTGGGTCTTTTTACTGTCGCTGAAAAGAAAATGGATCTCGCCACCAGCATTTACTGATGCATAGGAAAGAAAATTATCCTGCTCATCTTCAACCTGTTTCTTATGAATGAAACTATTCCATTTCAATTGTAAAGAACTGTCCACGCTAAGTATTACAATATCATCATAATAATACCTCAGGCTTTGAACATAAAAACCACTGTTAAGAGGCCGGTAAAAGCCACTATAGGAAGGACTGTTCAAATAATAATCATAATTGGAATAATAAGGCGAATTATACAGGTTATCATACCTCCGCATATTGCTGGCAGATGAAGTGGCCTGGGTGTAATAATCTTCTGCGGTAATAAGAAAACCACCATCTTTTTTTACAATTGTATTCCTCAGAAAAAGATTATTAAAGGCATTTGAAAATTTTTCCTGTGAATTGATCTGGCTTCGCATAGAATCACTAAACATGTTAAAAGCCGTACGGATCTGTTGAGGATTATTTCTTTCGATCACTCCTGTAAATAATCCATGTATATCACCGCTTCTTTCTTTTGAAAACAATGAATTTAAAATATAATTATTATTGAGATTGTCTATTTTTATTTTCACTTCATCAATATATTTTTCCTGCAACGAAACCGGGAATTGTGTGAATGTGTCTTTTAATGGTTGCCTGATATATACATCCAGCTTGTTAACATTATCAAACTTTCCTGTTCGGTATTCTTTTGTAAAAAGAAATGTGCCTGAATTATCAACCACAATGTCACTGTAAATATCCCTGCGAAAATCAAAAGGCAGGGGCTGACGTGTACTGTCCTTCAGGTTAAACTCTGCATCATATAATTTAGTAACCAGGGAAAGATTATCATTTTTTCTCTGCATTTTGTAAACAAGTATATGTTTTTTGTCTTCACTGAAAACAGTGTTGTAAATTTTTCTATCGGCAACAAGGCGTAAACGGGAAGTATCAAGCGTAACAGGTTCTGATAATTTTTTTCCGCTGTTGCTTAATTTAACAGCCTTACACCAGATAGTATTATTTTTCTGATACTGGTATACCATGTAAAAAAAATCGGGATAAAGTATAAAATCAATATTAAAGGTCTTATCAGGAATAAAATTGATCCTGGCATTTTCTTTCAAAATCATATTCTCATTGTAAATGGCAAGCATATGCTTCCACCTTACATTTTTATAAATAACATAATTAACCCCAACTTTACCCAGGATCTCAAAATTGATCTCAGGATTATCTTCCCTGATTATATCTGAATAGATGATCTTTTGTGCAGACAATGATGTGGAAAAAATAAGAACAAAAAGAACAGGTGCAATACATTTCATCAGTTAACATTTTCTTCTTAAAAATACGATTTAAAGGTTATTCGGGTTGTGCATCACGTGAAAAAAAATAGTGAGAACATATATAAATAATTACATTACAAGATGCAAACTGTTTTAATTACGGGTGGTACCGGCCTTGTTGGCAAAGCATTGCGGCAATACCTTTTAAATGAAGGGTATAAGATCATTATTTTAACCCGCTCTCCTTCACATCAAGAAGATATAAAAGGAGTTACATATGCTGCATGGGATATAAATAGCCAGTCAATAGATGTGAAAGCCTTACAGGAAAGTGATTTCATAATCCATCTTGCAGGTGCGGGAGTTATTGATAAAAAATGGACACCTGAATATAAAGCGGAAATTTTAAACAGCCGTACCCAAAGCAGCAAACTATTAGCAGATACATTAAAACAAAATTCTAATAAGGTGCAGGCCATTATCAGCTCTTCAGCTATTGGCTGGTATGGGCCGGACAAAGTTTCCGGTCATTTATTTACCGAAGAAGAACCTGCAGCAGCGGATTTTTTAGGACAAACCTGTTTACAATGGGAAAAAAGTATTGAAGAAGCAGCAAGTGATCACACCCGAGTTTGCAAATTAAGAACAGGTATTGTATTGAGTAAAGAAAAAGGAGCTTTGGAAGAATTCAGTAAACCCTTACGTTTAGGGGTGGGGGCAATTATTGGAACAGGCCGCCAGGTAATAAGCTGGATACACCTTGATGATCTTTGCCGTATGTTTCATCATGCTATAAAAAATCCACTTCGCGGAAGCTTTAATGCAGTTGCACCCAACCCGGTAACTAATAAAAAATTAACCCTTACTCTTGCCACTGCCCTGAGAGGTAAATTCTTTATCCCATTACATATCCCTCCTTTTGTTATAAGAATGAAACTCGGGAGCCGCAGTGTTGAAGTATTAAAAAGCACAACAGTAAGTGCAGATAAGATACTATCGTGCGGTTTTACTTTTTTATATCCTACAATAGATTCAGCAATAGATCAGCTGACAAATAATAAATGAATTATCATCAGGAAGAGAAACAATTAGGATAGTAACTAAGTCTTGAGATCTGTTCTTTTGAAATACCGGGTAATTATAAATCCGAATAATAAAATATAAAATACAGCAGTGCCTATAAGTGCATAATCTGATACAGTCCTTTTTTCCATCATAGCAGGCTTAAATGGATTTACGATCAGGGAATCAGTAGTTTCCAATGGCAGAAAATATCCATACTGATTATTATATAATGTCATTATCAGCCACAAAATATTATCTACAATACATACAAAAGCAAAGTAAACGATAATAGACAACCCCGTTCTTTTAACAAGGATGGCAATTAAAAAAGCCACCATCAGGTAGATAGTTGCCATTAATGCGAAGTATCCGATATAATGTAAATTCTCCCACATAGCATCATTGGTAACAGAAAACACTGAGCCTACAATTAAACCGCTGATAAAAACAAGTACAGTAGCGATCAAAACAAAAAATATCAATAATGAAAATTTGGCTTTGAGAAAATCCATACGGCTCCACCCATCAATAATATTTTGCCTGTGTGTTCTGTATTGAACTTCATTGGTGATCAGGAGAATAAACAACATTCCCATCATTACAAAGAACATACCTCCAAACCAACTTGACGTTTGCCAAATCTTTGAAAAAATAAAAGGAGAACCCAAAAAAGCTTTTATAGTCTGTTCTTCCATACCTGCACGTGGTTCCATATATTTACTTGCCGTAAAATACAGAGCCACCGGAAACAGGATACAAAAGGTGGCAAACAAAAGCCAGAAAGTTTTATAAGTTCTGATTTTAAGCCATTCCACTTTAAACAACTGCAGCATAGGGATAATTATAATTTTAATTTATTACCTGTCACTTTGATTACCGGTTATTTCTAAAAAACGTGTCTCAAGCGATTTTCTTCGCACATTCAACTTGCTTAATATTATGCCTTTTGTAAAACAATATTGATTGATCTTTGCTGCAGAAACCGTGTCATCACAGGTAATATGCAATTCGTTCTCACCTGACTTAATTTCCCCAATTCCGTTAATTTCTTCCAGCGCACTTTTTAAAAGATTCAGATCATCAGAAGAAACTTCCATTATTATTTTATTTGCCACTGAAGTGGATAATACATCACTTACTGAACCAACGGTTTTTAAAACCCCTTTTTGAATAATAGCAACATGTGTACAAACCTTTTCCACTTCGTCAAGAATATGGCTGGCCATAATAATGGTTTTTCCTTCACTGTTGAGTTGCTGTATCAATTCCCTTATTTCCGCTATACCCGCAGGGTCCAGGCCATTGGTAGGCTCATCAAATACCAGGATGTCGGGATCGCCTAATAAAGTGGATGCAATGGCAAGGCGTTGTTTCATGCCCAAAGAATAAGTATTGAATTTAGATTTTCTGCGATCATATAAATTCACAGCCTGCAATACTTTATGAATATCCTCTTTTCCATGTCCTTTAATAGCAGCAGCTATTTCAAGGTTCGCTTCTCCACTCAGGTAATGATAAAAATTGGGTGTTTCAAGCAATGTTCCGATCTTCTTACGTTTGCTCTCATTAGCCGGCAAGTCGTTCCACCGAAAGTTTCCGGAGGTCGCTCTCAACACATCCATCACTATACCCAGTAAAGTTGTTTTGCCGCTGCCATTAGGACCTAGTATGCCGAATACCGTACCAGCAGGTACAGAAAAATCTATATTCCGAAGTGCAGCGATTTTTCCATAATTCTTTGAAAGATTCTCAACAGTCAATACAGCCATACAATAAAATTTCAATGGGCATCAAGATATAATTAAAAACAATAGTAAATATTATTTTTGAAAGGTAAAATGCAAACGGTAGTTTTTCAGGATATGTGAGCATCATGCCATACAGATGAATAATCACCCAGGATACTTGTTCCCTTATCATTAAATGAAAGGGAAGAAAGCGCAAGGTCATTAATATCTGATAATAAAACTTTTCTGAAAAAAGGATTCATTGTTCCCCCCGGATGCAGTGGTAAAGCCAACGGATCATACTGAAATGATGGATCAGTAACGGTGCCTCTTGGATACATGATACCAGGTATCCCTTCTCCGCGGATATCAATATTTTCAGGATGATCAAGGCCAATGGTATGACCAAATTCATGTGCAGCTGTTGTAGAATTATTTAAAAGATTATCGAGTTTAAAATAACCGGTATTGCTGTTGATCCCATCAACAAATGAAATATTTCCGGAGGCAAATTCCTCCACGCGGAAAAAATTTTTTTTCGGATCCGTATTTTCATAAACAATTAGTTCCGTAAGTGAGGGTTCATAAAAGCCGGTCATTAAAAACTTCAGATCATACCAATCGCCGATCTTCACACTTGCTTTGGGTTCATTCCAATGCTGTTCAATATCCGATGCAACTGCATTTGCCAGTTCGTTTGAGGCTGCATTACCATACAATATTATATGTGCATAAATTGTAAGAATGCGCTGGTATTTGTCTAAATGAACTTCTCCCATTTTATATATTGAACTTTATTCACTGCTCAGTAAAGAGTTACTTTCTGTTACATTTAAAGTGTGTAACATTCCGCACTTCAAAGCATAATTATTTTTCTGATGGCCTACCGGGAAATCAAAACAAACCGGGTAGGGCTGGTCTTTAATTTTTTCTAAAACGATCTGTTGAAGCGTCTTTCCGAATTCTTCTCCTTCATCATCTTTTTTTATTTTAAAGCCCCCCACTATAAGTCCTTTCAGTCCTGAAAGTTTACCTGTTCTTTTCAGGTTCCAGAACATGCGATCGATACTGTATAAATATTCGCCTGTATCTTCAATAAAAAGAATTTTATTTTTTGTATCAAGGCTGCTCCTGCTTCCTGTAAGAGTCTCAAAAGTAGTAAGGTTGCCCCCTACCAGTTGCCCCCTGCCGGAGCCGATCCGGTTGTTGCTATTATAAAGTGCACTGTAAACAACAGGCTCTCCCATTAAGCACTGGCGGATACTTTCAATGGTATCCAGTTGTATAGGTTCTGCCAGGCTCCAGTCTGCAGGAAAACTATTACACATCTTTGAGTGAATAGAGGCAACATTAAAGTTTGAATGAATGTGGCTATGCATTACCGTTATGTCGCTGAATCCAATGATCCATTTTGGCTGTAGTGAGAATTTTGTAAAATCCAGTTGGTCAATGATGCGTACAGACCCATATCCCCCACGGGCGCACATGATGGCTTTAATATTCGGATCGTCCAGCATTTTTTGCATATCGGATATCCTTTCTTCATCGGTACCACCGAATGTAAAATTTCTTTTTCCTATTGTTTCCCCCACCTTTACCTTCAGGCCCCATTCAGTCATTTTATTTACAGCCGACTGGATATCTTCAATTGAAATATATCCGGCAGGAGAAGTGATCCCTATCCAATCTCCTTTCTTTAAATAACCCGGAACTTTTAGCTGTACCGTTTCCACATCTCTTTCTGCTTTACCAGTATTACCGATACCGCTTACATGCAAAGCAGTAACAGTGGTAAGAAGGGATGATATAAATTTTTTACGTTTCATTCTCAAAATTGATAATGGAAAAATACGTTTTGTTTATTAAAATTAGGAAGCTCCAACCATTTGCCGGAGCAACACGTCATAATAGTATACATAACTGGAACGAAAAAATGCTGTCATCCTGAGTTTATCGAAGGACGAAGCGAGAATTTAATAAAATGAAAACGAAAAAATGCTGTCATCCTGAGTTTATCGAAGGACGAAGCGTGAACATAATAAAATGAAAACTAAATCCAAATGATCCAGCTAAGCAAGAAATTTCTTTTTAAAGCGAACTGGTATGGCATTTTATTTAAAGAGGCTAACTTATACCGGAGAGCGATGGTAGTTTATAAACACATTTATAATTATCATTTTTTTTCATAATAGCCAGACTGCAATTTAAAAAAATAACTCCTGCTGTATTCAATAAGAAAACTAATGAATGGTAATTATTATTTTTAATGAGATCATTTAATTACAGCCTTGCAACTGCAGGGTCGTTTTACATTTGGGCAACGGATATCTTTCAAGTAATTTTGTAGTTATTTGTTTAAAAGTATACCTGATCCAAAGGCAAGAATAATTTTAAAACATAAGGCGAAACAAAAGAAGAGAGTTAATGAGTTATCCAAAAAGATATTTGATCACTTCTGCACTTCCATATGCAAACGGGCCCAAGCATATCGGCCATCTTGCCGGAGCATATCTTCCTGCGGATATCTATGTACGTTATTTAAGGGCAGGGAAAAAAGACGTGGTTTTCGTTTGTGGAAGTGATGAGCATGGTGCTGCTATCACCATACAGGCAGTTAAAGAAAATACTACTCCCCGGGATATCGTTGATAAATACCATGCCATGCTGAAAAGCAATATGGCCGACCTGGGTATCTCATTTGATATTTATTACCGTACCACTGAGCCACTGCATCATGAAACAGCCCGTGATTTTTTTAAAGTTTTAAATGATAACGGTGACCTTGAATTAAAAGAAACAGAACAATACTACGACGAAGAGGCAAAAGCGTTTCTTGCTGACCGGTATATAATTGGCACCTGTCCGGTTTGCGGAAATAAAAGCGCCTATGGCGATCAGTGTGAAAATTGTGGAACCTCTTTAAGTCCTGATCAGCTTATAGATCCGAAAAGTACGTTAAGTGGCAATCCTCCAATTAAAAAAGCTACCTCTCATTGGTTTTTACCATTGGATAAACATGAAGATTTTTTAAGAAGCTGGATACTGGACCAACATAAAAATGACTGGAAGGTGAATGTATTGGGCCAATGCAAAAGCTGGATTGATGCTGGTTTGCAACCGAGGGCAGTTACAAGAGACCTGGATTGGGGAGTGGAAGTGCCATTGCCGGAAGCAAAAGGTAAAGTTTTATATGTATGGTTTGATGCACCTATCGGTTATATAAGTGCAACAAAACATTGGGCATTAGAAAATAAAAAAGACTGGAAGCCCTATTGGAATGATAAAGAAACAAAGCTTGTACATTTTATAGGAAAAGATAACATCGTATTTCATTGTATTATTTTCCCGGTTATGTTGAAATTATACGGTTTTATTCTGCCAGATAATGTTCCCAGCAATGAATTTATGAACCTGGAAGGAGAAAAGATGAGTACAAGCCGGGGCTGGAGTATAGAAATGGATGACTATATAAATGATTTTGTAAAACCCGAAAATGGCGGCGACGCAATGGTGGATGCATTGCGTTATTATCTTACCGCTATAGCACCCGAAACGAAAGACAGCGAATTTACCTGGAAAGGATTCCAGGATGCAGTGAACAGTGAACTTGTGGCCATATTTGGAAATTTTGTTAACCGCACTTTTGTGCTGATGCATAAACTCACAAAAGGGAAAGTTCCACCATTTCATCCTGCGATCATTGACGATTCTGATAAAACCTTGCTGGAAGAAATTAAGATCACGCGGAAGAAAATAGAAAATTTAATTGAAGGATATAAATTCAGGGATGCATTGTATGAAGTTATCGACCTTGCAAGAAAGGGAAACAAATACATGCAGGATAAGCAACCCTGGATAGTTGTTAAACAAACAGGGGAAGAGGGCTTGCCTACAGTTGCAGCACAGAACTCCATAGATAATTGCCTGCATCTTTGTTTACAGCTCACTGCAAACCTTGCCATTTTTATTAACCCGTTTCTTCCCTTCGCAGCAAAGAAAATGTGTTATATGATGAAAGTGGTGGATAAAATGCTGGACTGGGAAAATGCAGGCAGGGGTGATCTTTTAAAAACCGGGTATTCTCTAAGAGCCCCTGAATTGTTATTCAGAAAAATAGATGATACCGAAGTTGAACAACAGGTTCAGAAATTAAAAAACAAAAGTGAAAAATTAAAAGATAATCTTGAAATGGAAGAAAACAGTACTACCGGTAACGGACAGCCGAATATTAATGGGAGTGAACTGAAAAAAGAAACAATAGTAAAGCCTGAGATTACATTTGATGATTTTGCCAAATTAGATCTGAAAATGGGAACTATCCTGTCGGCCGAAAAAGTTGAAAAGGCCGATAAACTACTAAAGCTGGAAGTAGACCTTGGTTTTGAAAAACGCATAATTGTTAGTGGTATAGCATTACATTTTACCGCTGCTGAAATTGTAGGAAAGCAGGTGGTAGTTGTTGTTAACCTTGCTCCCCGGAAAATGCGCGGTATTGAAAGTAATGGAATGATCCTGATGGCAGAGGATGCAAATGGTAAATTGATGTTTATAAATACGGGTGAAGTTGTAAATAATGGAAGTGGAGTGAGTTAGCAGTAAGCTTTAGTTAGAATGTATCAGGGGCAACTTTGGTAAAGTATTTGCCTTTATATACTAAACAAATTGAATTATATGAAAACAAATAAAATTTTGCTTGCATGTATGCTGTTATTTTCAGCCAATACCTTTGCCCAGCAAGCTGATATGTCAATGATCCCCTACCGCCAGGGTGATAAATGGGGATATGTCAGCCCCAACAAGAAAATAGTTATCGCCCCAAAATATGCTGATGCGGGTTGGTTTTCCGAAGGGCTTGCAGCAGTTAAAATAGGAAAGAAATATGGATATATAAATACTGCGGGGAAATTGGTCATTCCAGCTAAATTCACAGTTGCTAAATCTTTCAGAAAAGGATACATGCCAAACCCTTCCAAAAATGGCGGCGATTCCGTGATTTTTGCAGGAGCCTCCATAAGGACAGATGGTTATGAAAAATGTATCAATATGAAAGGCGTTATCTTAACAAAATGTCCGGCAATGGCTGAGAGTGCAGCTTTGGAAAATCGTACTGCAGTTGAAACCGTAGTTAGACAAAAAACATATACTCTTCCTAATAACAATGGCTTGTTTGATAAAATTGTAGATGATTACCAGATAGAAGGAAGTGATGAAACATATTATATTGCGCAAAAAGGCAACATGTATGGTGTCTTCAACAGCAAGTTTGATACGATCGTACCTTTTCAATATTCTTCTGTGAAAGTAAACAGATCATCTAAAAAACCTTTTTTGCAGGTAACAAAAGATAATATGCAGGGAGTATTACTTACAAACGGATCTATGGCAATTACACCAGAAAATTCTTCACTGGTTCCGGTTTACACCAGTAATGGAATGGATTATATGATCGTTCAGCGTAATGGTAAAACTTATGTAAGGGATTTTAATAATAAAGATATAATTGCCAATGGTTATAATAATATAATCTATGATAATGAAGGAGGATTTATTTTAACCGGAGATAATGATTTGAGAGGTTATTATTTTCTTGACAATTCTGTTATTGCACCTAAATACAAAGAAATTAAACTGGTGAATGGCACGAGATATTTACAGGTTAAAACTTCCAATGGAAAAGTGGGTTATATCAGTTCAACAGGCGATGAATATTTTATAGAATAAAAAAATACTGCTATTAAAAATACAAGCCCGGTTTTTACCGGGTTTTTTTATGAAAACACCGTAGAATATTTACTCTTTGTCTTTAAAGCTTTTTTTGTTTTTTACCTCACTTCCATAAACTAAAGTTCCTACCTTCGGTTTTGTAAAAATAGTTGTTTAGCTAACTAATTTAAATAAAGGAATTTTTATGACCAATAACAGGATAATTAAGAAAGTTGCGGTACTGGGAAGCGGTGTTATGGGTAGCAGAATTGCAGCACACTTTGCCGGGATTGGATTGCCCGTTTTGCTTTTGGATATAATGCCTGAAGGTCTTCCACCGGAGGCAAAAGTTGCAGAGCGTAATAAGATCGTTAACGATGCATTGGCCGCTGCAATAAAATCCAATCCCTCACCGGTTTTTCATAAAGACGTTATTAAAAGAATAACAACCGGCAATTTCACTGACAATATGAAAGATATAGCAGAGATGGATTGGATCATTGAAGTTGTTGTTGAAAGGCTGGATATTAAACAATTAATTTTTACTGAAGTAGAAAAATACCGGAAGCCAGGAACATTGATCACATCCAATACTTCAGGCATTCCAATTCATATGATGACGGAAGGCAGAAGTGAGGATTTCAAAAAACATTTTGCAGGAACTCACTTTTTTAATCCGCCACGTTACCTCAGGCTTCTTGAAATTATCCCTACACCATTTACTGATCCGGCAGTAGTTTCTTTCCTGTTGCATTATGGAGATCTCTACCTGGGTAAAACAACGGTACTTGCCAAAGACACACCCGCTTTTATTGCAAACAGGGTTGGTGTGTTCAGCATTATGTCCATTTTTAAACTAATGGATAAGATCGGGTTAACCATTGATGAAGTGGATGCTCTTACCGGACCACTGATAGGACGACCCAAATCAGCTACTTTCAGAACGGCTGATGTTGTGGGTATTGATACATTGGTTAAAGTTTCCAAAGGCGTATTCGATAATTGTACAACTGATGAAGCCCGGGATACTTTTATCATTCCTGTTTGGCTAGAAAAAATGGTTACACAAAACTGGCTGGGAGATAAAACGGGACAGGGATTTTTTAAAAAAATTAAAGGTGCCGATGGGTCAAAAGAGATCCAGGTTTTAAACCTGCAAACACTCGAATATGAAACCCGCAAAAAAGCAAAATTTGCGACGCTTGAAGCTGCTAAAGCCACAGACGACCTTAGATCAAGATTAAAAATATTAGTGGCGGGAAATGACAAAGCAGGTGAATTTTACAGGCAGTTTCATTATTCTTTGTTCTCTTATATCTCCCACCGTATCCCCGAGATCAGTGAAGAGATCTACAGGCTGGATGATGCTATGATGGCAGGTTTCGGCTGGGAGATCGGCGCATTTGAAAGCTGGGACGTTATGGGCATTGCAAAAACATCACAGGCAATGAAAGAGGCAGGTTTTGCAATTGCGCCCTGGGTAGATGAAATGATCGCTAAAGGGATCTCTGCGTTCTACAAAGTTGAAAATGGAAAGCGTTTATACTATGACGTTACCTCACAATCATACAAACCTGTTCCGGGGAGTGAAGCTTACATTGTAATGAAAAACTTTGATGGCCAAACACTCTGGAAGAACAGTGCCTGCCGTACTTATCACCTGGAAGATGATGTACTCGGACTGGAATGGTATACAAAAATGGGAAGCATAGGAGGTGAAGTACTGGAAGGTATCCAAAGATCGATCAGCCTGGCAGAAGAAAAATATAAAGGACTTGTGATTGCCAATGAAGGTGCCAATTTCAGTGCGGGTGCCAATGTAGCCATGATATTTATGCTTGCTATAGAACAGGATTATGATGAAATTGATATGGCCATCCGCATGTTCCAAAATACAATGATGCGTGTACGTTATTCTTCCATTCCTGTTGTACTCGCTCCGCATGGACTTGCCCTGGGAGGCGGATGCGAAATGTCGCTGCATGCAGATAAAGTTATCGCTGCAGCAGAAACATATACAGGCCTGGTGGAAGTAGGCATAGGCGTTATACCCGGAGGTGGAGGAACAAAAGAATTTGTTTTGCGTGCAGCAGATGAAATGCATCATGGCGAACCGGAAACTATAACATTACAAAACAGGTTTCTCACTATTGCAACTGCTAAAGTCGGCACCTCAGCTCACGAAGCTTTTGACCTGGGGATCTATCGCAAAGGGATAGATGAAATAAGCATGAATGCATCGCGCAGGATCACAGAAGCAAAAAAAGCTGTGATAAATTTATATGATGAAGGTTATGTAATGCCTGTGCAAAGAAAAGATATTAAAGTATTAGGCAGGTCCGCTTTAGGTGCCATGCATGCCGGTATAAACGGAATGTGGAGAGGAAAATATGCAACGGATCATGACGTGGTAGTTGCAAAAAAACTGGCTTATGTAATGTGTGGTGGCGACCTGAGTGAACAGACTGCAGTGAGTGAACAATATTTGCTTGACCTGGAAAGAGAGGCTTTTCTAAGCCTTACAGCAGAAAAGAAAACATTGGAAAGAATTCAAAGTATTTTAAAAACAGGAAAGCCTTTGAGGAATTAAGAATGTTGAATTTTGAATTTTGTTTTAACTCAGTGTTCTTCGTGTTGCATTTCCTCTGTGAACTTTGTGTTTAAGTTTTTACCACAAAGGGCACTAAGTTAACCACTAAGGACACTAAGTTAACCACTAAGGGCTAACTTATACCGCAAAATATTATTTTGAATTTTGAATTTTGAATTTTGAATTTTGAATTTTGAATTTTCACTTTCTACATCTTGTTGGTGAAAAGCTAAAACAAAACATGATTAAAATTCCACCATATTTAAAACAAGGCGATACCATAGGGATCACCTGCCCCGCCGGGTATATGGCAACAGATAAAGCTGTTGCCTGCATTGATACTTTACAGTCATGGGGATATAAAGTAAAAGTGGGAAGTACGCTGGGAAGTGAATCAACAAATTATTTCAGTGCGGATGATAAAGTTCGTGCAGAAGAACTTCAGAATATGCTGGATGATAAAAGTATTAAAGCTATCCTGTTTGGAAGAGGTGGCTATGGCATGAGCCGGATCATTGATAAAATTGATCTGCGTAAGTTTAAGAAAATTCCAAAATGGATAATTGGTTTCAGTGACATAACGGTTATGCATACCCATCTCCTGGGTTATTATTCTATTGCATCGATGCACGCACCAATGGCCGCTGCTTTTAATGAAGGGGAGCATACCAATGAATATATCACTTCCCTGAAAAATGCCTTGGAAGGAAAAAAAGCAAATTATGAATGTGCTCCACATCCTTTTAATAAAAATGGTAAAACCCGTGGTGTACTCGTGGGCGGCAACCTGGCATTGCTTGCACATGTAATAGGTACTGATTCAGATTTTGAAACAAAGAACAGGATATTATTCCTGGAAGATATTGGCGAATACATTTATAATGCCGACAGGATGTTATACCAGTTAAAACGAAGCGGAAAATTTAAAAAAATTGCGGGGCTTGTGCTGGGAGGCTTTACTGATATGAAAGACACCGAACGCCCGTTTGGTAAATCAATGGACGAAATTTTGAAGGATTTTACATTAGCACTAAAATGCCCTGTTTGCTTTCATTTCCCGGTCAGTCATTCAAAAGAAAATATGGCCCTGAAGATCGGATTGGAATACGAACTCATCGTATCAAACGAAAGAACAATATTGAAAGAACACTGATCAATGTAGTAAGGAATCCATCACGTTGCTGTATTCTTTGAACTTACTCAATGTATTGTGACCTCCATTTTTAATCGTTATAAACCTGTCTTCTTTTTTAAGGAAGGGAATTAATTTCCTGGCATTGGAATAAGGAATAACATCATCTCCTGTTCCATGAAAGATGATAACTGGTGTCTTTATATCCTGCAAAAATTCATGGGTAGGAATTTTATATTTACTTAAATAGCTTACCGGGTAAATGAGAGCATAATGACGGAATAAAGAAGGGATACTGTAATAAGGTGTTTCCAAAACCAGGGCTTTCGCCGGGTTGTAGCTCGCTACATATGCTGCAATACCTGAACCCAGTGATTTTCCGTAAATGATGATACTATCTTTTGATATTTGAGACATCGCAAGCGTGTGGATCATCCTCGCCTGGTCATACATTTTTTGTTCTGTTCTTTTACCGGTTGTTTTTCCATAGCCGGGATAATCCCCCATCCATACTTCATAACCTTTTTTAATAAAATAACTTACATAAGAAGCATAGTGTTCAATATTTTTCATATTTCCATGATAATAGAGCACTATCCCTTTTTTTAATGAATCTTCAGGAAAAAATTTGACCAGGCTTATGGTGTCTTCATTATTAACCGGCAATTTTAATTCTTCAAACCGGCCATCAAATTTAAAAATATAATTGCTTTCGAGTTTTACAGGATGAAATAAAAAAGTTTCCTGCAGGTAATATAAAGCAATTCCTATCGCACAATAAATAATAATTATAATTTTTATCCACCGCTTTATTTTCACCCTGTTGATCGTATTCATTTTTTGATTCTATATTTTTTACTCCTCCTTAATATTGTAATATATCGCGGATCATATTGTGATAAGCAGGGAATGTTGTAAGGTTGTTATGACTTCCACCGATTATTCTTACCAGCGTTATCTTCCGGGGATTGAGCGCCTGCAATTTTTCACTGTTACTGATGGGAATCAGCCAGTCTTTTGTTCCATGAATAATATAGGTATGACAACTAACTTGTTTTATCCACCTGTCGGTTCTTAAATGAAAGCGCAGTAATAAACGCATGGGTAACACAGGTATAAAACGTTCCACTACTTTTTTAAAACTGTAATAAGGGGCATCCAGGATCAGGTATCTCGGTTTATTATCACTGGCGATCTTTGTAGCAAATCCGCTACCCAGGCTTCTGCCGTAAACAATCATGTGATTTTCGCTGTACTGCTTTACCAGAGTTTCATACACGACCTGCATATCTGTTAGCATATCTTTTTCTGTGCGCTTACCGGTACTTTTACCAAAGCCACGATAATCCACCAGCACCACATCATAATTATACCGGAAAAAATCTCGCGCATAACGCGCCCACCCTTTTATGCTTCTTGTGTTGCCATGAAAATATAATACAAGTCCCAATGGCTTTTCAACTGTAAAATGCAAGCCGTTGATCCTTACACCGGGCATGATCTCAAAGAATAATTCTTTGAAAGGAGCATCGTATTTGTATTTGAAATCGGGATGAAGTTTTTCAGGCTTAAATATAAATTTTTCCTGTATCAGGTACACAAGAACTATCAGTAAGGCATATCCTAAGATGATATATAGTACAGTATCATTCAATAATTGTATTTAATAAATGCCGTAAAAAGTTTACATAAAGGTTTACAAACAAAACATAGTTAAAACTCTCTGGGTTCTTTGTGGTAATACTTTGTGTGCTTATTGGTAAACAACAACTTTGTTTTGTAATAAACTATGCATCTTCCCCATCCTCGTAAATACGCTTCAGTTTTAATTTGCTTACCGGTGCTACAACCAATGGAAACTTTTCAGTAAGCACATTGCTTTGTTCAAGGCCAAAGCTTCTTTCTTCTGTAACACTTACCTCTTTGATCCAGAAATACAATTTCATGATCATATGTTCCATAAAAGGAAGTTCATTATCCTGGCTAAGAAATTTCTCCATAACAATAAATTGAAAATCTCCTACCATATTATTTTTTTGCTGACTTTCATAACGGCTCGTAATATTCACTTCCCTGTTGGTAACAAGATCTTCCACAACTTTTCTGAACATGATGTTTAACCGGGGAGCTATCCTGAATCCTAGCCTGAATTCAACCCTGATTATATCGTTGGGGATGATGTGCTCTACTGAATACTCACTGGTGTAAGGATCATCCAAAGTATCCACATGAATGAACCAGTAAATATCAGCACGCTTAGGCTTGCCGCTTAATATGCTGTAAATGATCTTGTGCTCAATTTCTTTAGGGTTATTGGCACTCGTAAGATAAACAAGGTGTGTAGCATATTTCGGAACGGAAGTATCATTGCTTAATTCTTCCAGTTTTGGAATATATTCCTCTACTCTTACAAATTCTACATACCGGTTTTTGATCTTACGAGCCCTGTACCACACATACATTATAATAAACATGAGCAAACCGATAAGAAGAGTTATATAACCACCATGAATAAATTTGTCCATGAGTGCTATAAGAAATCCGGTTTCCACTATAAGATATACTCCCAAAAAGATCCAGATAAGTATCGGTTTATATCTATGCAATACCATGTAATTTGCAAATAAGATAGTTGTCATTATCATAGTGGTGATAATGGCTAAACCATAGGCAGCCTCCATGCGTGCTGATTCTCTAAAATAAAGTACCACGGCAACACAACCTAGAAAAAGCAAGGTATTGATACCCGGTATAAATATCTGTCCTTTAGCTTCAGACGGATAATTCGTTTTCATTCTTGGCCATAAATTCAGCCGCATGGCTTCATTTATAAGGGTAAATGAGCCTGTGACCATAGCCTGGCTTGCAGTGATAGCTGCAGAAGTTGCAATGATAACGCCAGGTACAATAAACCATTGGGGCATCAAGTCGTAAAATGCATTGATGTTATTCGTCTCAATAAAATTTTTATCCATCAATTGTGATGAATGATGTTTTAGCAGGCTCGCTCCCTGGCCAAAATAATTTATAAGCAGGCATATCTTAACAAAGATCCACGATATCCGAATATTACCTCTCCCGCAATGTCCGAGGTCGCTATACAATGCTTCTGCACCCGTTGTACAAAGAAATACAGCTCCTAATAACCAGAATCCTTCAGAATAATTGAATAGAAAATGGATTGCGTAATAAGGATTTAATGCACTTATTATTGAAATGTCATCAGTAATATGAATAACTCCAAGTACTGCCAGCATTCCAAACCAGATAGTCATTACGGGGCCAAAAAATTTACCAATTTTTGAGGTGCCGAATTGCTGGGTAAAAAAGAAAGCGCATAATATCCCCAATACAATATAAACTACCGTGGCTTTTTGCATATTATGAAAGGCAGGCAATTCCTTTAACCCTTCTATTGCGGAGGTTATAGAGATGGGAGGTGTGATGATACCATCTGCCAGGAGTGCCGCCCCGCCAAGCATGGCCGGAATAACCAACCATTTTTTTCTTCGCCTTACAAGTGCAAAAAGTGCAAAAATGCCACCCTCTCCCCTGTTATCAGCACGTAAAACCAGGATTACATATTTAATAGTGGTTTGTAATGTGAGTGTCCAGATTATCAGCGACAAAGTACCTTTGATCAGTTCTTCGCTTATGACCCTGTCTTTTATAATTGAATTGAAAACATATAAGGGAGAAGTTCCTATGTCACCGTAAATGATCCCTAATGCAATTAATAATCCTGCGGCTGAAACTCTGTTGATGTTCTTGGACACTAAAATAATTTTCGTAATACCTGTTGTAAAGGCTTTACAAATGTAAAATGAAATGTTTTATAAAAACAGCCAGTAAAAAAATATTATGCACCTCTTTGTGTTTGTCATCTTATTACCCTAACTCAGCTTCATTGGCGTCGCACTCTTGTACATTTTCTCTTTATTCAGAAATAAATACTTAACCTTAATTATACTGGCTTTAAGTAGGTCGTATCCCGTTTTATTTTTATTATGCTTACGCTTCGTACTTCGACAGGCTCAGTATGACAACTTTTTTTATAGCACAATGATCATCTAATAATATGCAGATGGTATCCCGTTTTATTTTTATTTTGCTCACGCTCCGTCCTTCGACAGGCTCAGGATGACAGCAAAGTGATATTTTTATTATGCTTACGCTTCGTACTTCGACAGGCTCAGTATGACAACTTTTTTTAGGACAGGATCTTAGACCATGGACCATCGACCATGGACTCTTATTGAATCTTCACTTTTCACTTTTCACATTTCGTTTTCTTTTTATTATGCTCGTGCTTCGTGCTTCGACAAGCTCAGCATGACAACATTGTCAAAGCATTTCATTTAATCAGGTTTTTTTCCATCCAAAAAAGTATTGATAGAGCTGATCTCTGCCTGGTTATTATCATCTGATTTAACTGTATAGTTGCTGTAAAAACTTTCTACATCTGCGATCTGGTTGTGCATTTCCATATTGCGGCGGAGGTATGCCGGTACCGATTCAAACTCATTATTAGGATCGGCTGCGTTAATATTGAATGACAAATTACGCAGTTTTGCAATTCGCTCCGTAGCCCGGCGCCTGAGTTCTTCCGTTTCGTCCTGCAATGCAGTCTCCTCAACAGGGAACATCATGATAGGCTGAGTTTGTTCAATTGGCTTTTCCTCCACCGCTTTTTGGGAATCTTTAACCACCAGTTGCATTTCAATAACAGGCTCGTCTTCCTGCACCGGTATCTGCAACGGCAGTGGTTCCTCTTTCGAATTGGATTGTGGTATTGCCGGCTGTTCCTCAACATAGATCTGCAGAGGTTTGGCCAAATAACCCCCCGACGAAAGGGTGTTACTCTTGCTAGCTTCTTTATTTAAATGATCGCAATTTTTTTGAATACTGTTTTCAGCAGTTGGTTCTGGCTTTTGTATAGTAATTGGAGATTGTTCCGTTTCGATGTGTAGATTTTGCGGAACGGGTGCCGAAGATATTTCAAAAAATACAGGTGCTTCCTCCAATCTCTCCACATGTTTTTCCACAGTGTTTTTACCAGGTGTTTCTACGGCTGCTTCTTCTTTCAACGTTGGCATAAAAAGATCTTTTTCAATTTGCGGTACTACTTCCTCCGCAACAGGCAAAACTTCCGGTTGTTCAAATTGTAAAGTAGGCTGATGAGGTTTCACTGTAATCTTTTGTAAAGGCTGCGGCATTTCAAGCTCCATTACTATTTTCTCATTCTTATTTTCAGTAACAGGTTTTATTTCTTTTGCAAAAGGATCCTTATGCTCAAAGCCTGTTGCTATAAGTGTAATTCCTATCTGTGCACCTAACGTATTATCATATCCTAATCCTAAAATAACATCAGTATCCTCACCGGCCTGGTTTAAAAGATAATTCTGAATGATCTCTACTTCATCCATTGTAAATTCATGTTCACCTTCTGCTGAGTTTATATTTATCAGGATCCATTTTGCACCTCTTATATCATTATCATTTAGCAATGGAGAGGTCAGTGCATTTTCTATTGCGAGGTGTGCCCGGTTTTCTCCTTCTGCAGAAGCACTTCCCAAAATTGCCACTCCGCCATTGCTCATTACTGTACATACATCTGCAAAATCCACATTGATCTGGCCTGTACTGTTAATCACATCTGTTATACATTTTGCTGCTGTTGCCAGTACATTATCCGCTTTTGCAAATGCATCTTTCATTTTTAAATTCCCAAATTGATGACGCAGTTTATCATTGCTGATCACTAGCAACGTATCCACATGGTTTTTTAAAAGCATTATCCCTTCTTCTGCCTGTGCAATTCTTTTCTTTCCTTCATATGCAAAAGGTGTTGTCACAATTCCAACAGTAAGTATTCCAAGGTCTTTACATATCTTGGCAAGAATAGGTGCACCACCTGTACCCGTTCCTCCTCCCATGCCCGCTGTAATAAAAGCCATCTTGGTATTAACTTCCAGTATCCTTTTAATTTCTTCAAGGCTTTCTTCAGTTGCCTGCCTGCCTATTGCAGGATTGGCACCCGCACCCAAACCCTGTGTAAGATGAGGGCCCAGCTGGATCTTATTGGGAACTTTACTTAAGGCAATGGCCTGCGCATCTGTATTGCATATAATGAAATTTACGCCTTCGATATTCTGCGAAAACATGTGGTTAACCGCATTGCTTCCGCCGCCGCCAACACCAATTACTTTGATGATGGAAGACTGGTCTTTAGGCAAATCAAAATGGATCATGTGGGGTTATTTTAAATTTTGAATTTTTAATTTTGAATTTTTTGGAACGCTGATTTTTATGATTATTATGATGATTAGATTTATTTGTTTCAGATGTTTTTATGCTGATTTATTTTCATAAAAATCATATTGATCTTAATAATCTGCATTCCACATTTTAAAACTTCGTGTCTTCTTCTTCTTTGAACATTTCAATCAGGTTGTTCTTAATAGAATCCATAAAACTCTTCCTGGTTCTTTTCGGTTTTTTAACTTCTACTGTTACCAGTTCTTCCACTACAGGTTCCTCTATCACCACACCTTCGGCTTTGATATAATTCAATCCCAATTGCTTGTTCTTATTTTCATAATCATTATATCCTTTTAAGATCAATCCTATGCAGGTACTGTACATAGGTTTGGCAAGCTCTTCAATATGTCCGCCTGATAAATGTTCATTGGGATAACCGATCCTTGCATTCAATCCTGTTACATATTCTGTTAACTGTATCAGGTTCTTTAATTGGGATCCACCCCCAGTTAATATCACACCACCATTCAGCATCCTGTTATCAAGACCAACCTGCTTCAGATGATAGGTTACAAAATCCATGATCTCACTCATTCTTGCCTGTATGATATTTGCCAGGTTTTTTACAGAGATCTCTTTTGGAGACATACCGCGCAATCCCGGAATAGTGATAAAAGCATTTGCTTTGGCTTCATCACTTAAAGCGCTTCCGAATTGGATCTTCATTTGTTCAGCCTGCGTTTTTAAAACACCCAAACCTGTTTTAATATCATTGGTTATATTTTCACCACCGAAAGGAATTACTGCTGTATGTTTTAAAATGCCTTCATAAAAAACAGCAAGGTCTGTTGTACCGCCACCGATATCTACTATTGCCACTCCGGCTTCCAGGTCCTGGTCGCACATTACGGCTGCTGCGGAAGCAAGAGGTTGCAGCACAAGGTCTTTAGTTTGAAGGCCTGCTTTCTCAACACTTCGGTTGATATTCCGGATCGCATTTTTATCTCCTGTTATTATATGAAAATTAGCACCCACTTTTACACCGCTATAGCCGATAGGATTCGGAATGTTCTGAAAATTATCTACAGTAAATTCCTGTGGTATCACATCAATGATCTGGTCACCTGCGGGAATGTATGTGCGGTATTGATCTGCAACAAGCCGGTCAATCTCATCCTGTCTTATTTCTTCCTCTATGCTTTGCCGTACGATATCTCCGCGTGTTTGTAAACTTTTAATATGATGTCCGGCAATACCTACATACACTTCACTGATCTCTAAATTTGGGTTTGAAGCATAACAGTTCTCCAATGCTGTTTGTATGGCCTTTATTGTTTGATCAATATTCAGCACCATACCATGCTGTACGCCATTGCTGTTTGCTCGCCCGAATCCTAAGATCTCCAGCTTGCCAAACTCATTTTTTCTGCCTGCTATGGCTGCGATCTTTGTAGTTCCGATATCCAATCCTACAATGATGGGTTGTTCGTGATTCATAGTTGTGTGTTTTGTATGTGGGTATTATAATCTATTTCGTTACTGTTTTTATTTTATCAATAATCATTTATTGTTTTATCCATTACCGCCTTTGGTTTCTTTACCGGCTGCTTCTTTTTTTGAATTGGGATACTTTTTTTTACAACTGCTGGTTTTACTATTTGAATTTCTGATGTTTTTTTAACTGCGGGCAGCGTTTCTTCTTTTATTAACGGTTCATTAACCCACGGTTCGTCTCCTGTTTCATCCCGCTGGATCGATTGTTTTATCATAGAACTATCTGCAGTATTTTTATCAGAATCCTGGATAAATGTTTTCAAAGAATCGCCTGCCATTTTCTCCGTATTTGCTGCGATCATCATCATAAGTTGTACGGTTCTGAGTGAATCTGCACTTACATCATCTGCACCGCGAATCTTTCCTACTACCTGGCCTTTATATTGCAGGTTAATTACACTGTAGCGGCTCCAGCCTGTTTTAAGCTGTATATTTTTATAAAACAATTTTAGCTTTCTGAATTTTTCCTCTGCCTCGGATGCATCACCGAAAACGATCAGTTGATTTCCCATCTTCGGTATCATTTCAAAATTTCTCTGGGCAATGATATCTACCTGCTCGATCATTCCCATTAAAAACGGATCTTTTTGAATGGCTGTGCTGATAATTCTGATATCTTTTAACAGCTCCTTATCCGCTCTTTTTAAAATGTCTGCATCACCGGAATAACCGGTAAACACAGGAAGGCGAGCAGATAATTTTTCACTCAGTGGCAGGATCATTAAACTGCTGTCGATATAAAATGTGTTTCCACCTGTTGTAAATATTCTTGCAATTGGCTCTCTCTCCTCAATGCTTACCTGCAGTATACCATTATTATCAAAGTACATCTCGGCATTTTTTATCCAGATATTTCTTTGTAATGCCCCTTCAATTTTTTTAAGCTGAAATTCATTAATGGATGTACCTCCGGGCTCAGCTCCCGTATGATATGCTATGATCCTGTTTATATCTTTTTTATCAATAAAATAATGGTTGCTCACCCCGCTGATATTAATATTGATCCCCCTGCATTTTTTATTCTCATTTTTTTTCACAGCAGCAATAAGCAAAACCGTGCTTCCCAGCCCGATGATGATCCACAGTATTCCCTGCAGGATGTTTACAATTTTATATCGTTTAAAAAAACTCACCTGTTTATTAATATTTCTTTTAAAGGTTCTACCATTGTATCAATATCTCCTGCGCCGGCTACTATCAACAAAGCAGGCTTGGATTGTTTTATTTCCATGAGCAGGTCTTTTTTATTCATTACTTTTTTATTCATCGGCCTCATTTGTTCCAGCAGCATTTCGCTGTTAACTCCTTCAATAGGTTTTTCCCGTGCGGGATAAATGGGCAGCAGAATAATTTCGTCTGCCAGGCCAAGCACTAAACTAAATTCCTTTGCCAGGTCCTGGGTTCTGGAAAATAAATGCGGCTGAAATATCACTGTGCATTTTTTTTCCGGGAACAATTCTTTAGCGCTTGTGATCAGGGCGCGCAGCTCTTCGGGATGATGCGCATAATCGTCTATCATTACATGCTCGTTTGAATGCAAAACATATTCAAACCTTCTTTTAACTCCTTTAAAAGTTGCAACAGCATCTTTGATCTTGTCATCACTGATATTCAGATGTTTTGCTACCGTTATACATGCAATGGTATTTTCAATGTTATGCCTGCCTCCCATAAATAACTGAACATCTTTAATTGTATTTTCTTTCACTATTGCATCAAAAGAATAATAGCCATTACGTGTTTCTATATTTTCAGCTCGTGCATCGGCTTCTTTATTTACCAGGCTATACACTGTCTTATTATCTCCTTTAAATTCCTTTGCCCTTTGCAATCCATATTTATTTATCAGCAACCCACGGCTTTTTATTTTTCCGGTAAAGGATATAAAAGCATCCTGCATATTTTCCTCTGTTCCATAAATATCAAGATGATCCGCATCCATTGAAGTTATTACGGCAACATCCGGACTTAATTTTAAAAAGCTCCTGTCATATTCATCTGCTTCTGTAACACTAACATTGTTTTCACTGTTCCAAAAATTCGTTTCATAATTTGCTGCGATCCCACCTAAAAAAGCATTACATCCATAACCACTATGCCGCAGCATATGCGCTATCATGGCGCTCGTTGTTGTTTTGCCATGCGTACCTGCTACACAAATATTATAAAAGCCATGTGTTATCAATCCCAGCACTTCACTTCTTTTTAAAAGTGTAAAATCGTTTTGTTTAAAAAAGTTCAGCTCTTTATGATCCTGCGGCAATGCCGGAGTGTAAACAATAAAAGCTGCGTTCTTATCTGCCAATTCAATATTGTCTTCAAAATGCACCGGTATCCCTTCGCTCTCCAATTGAGCAGTCAGCAGTGTAGGGGTTTTATCATAACCGGAAACTTTAGTTCCCCTGCTCTTAAAAAATCGTGCAAGCACACTCATGCCTATTCCACCGATGCCTAAAAAATAAACAGATCCTTCGCCTTCAGTAAAAGGTGCACTTTTTATGATCTCTTCTATTTTAGTATTGTTATTCATTTATCTAACGAAGCCATTATTTCTTTAGCGATTATTTTGTCTGCATCTTTAACACCCATACTGCCAATATTATTTACCAGGTCTGCCTGCATTTGCTTATCTGCAGCTAATCTTATTATTTCCGGTATTAATTTTTCCGAAGCCTCACTGTCTTTTATCATAAGAGCTGCTTTATTATCCACCAATCTTTGCGCATTCACAGTTTGATGATCTTCCGCAGCAAAAGGATAAGGCACAAATACAACAGGTTTTTTTACTACGCATAGTTCAGCAATTGCCATGGCACCACTTCTGCTTATTACAATATCTGCTGCTGAATATGCATATTCCATTTTACTTATAAAATCATTTATATAAATGCCTTTCATTCCGTTTACTCTTAACAGGCCTTTTTGATGATAGGGTTTTCCTGTTTGCCATATCAGTTGCAGATTATTTTTTTCAAAATCATCAATATTATTATCAATAGCCTCATTAATACTTTTTGCCCCCAGGCTGCCACCCATACTTAGTACCGTTGTTTTTCCTGTGTCTAATCCAAAAAAATCAAGTCCTTCCTCCCTGGTAAGTGTTTGTTCCGCAATAGGCTGTCTGACAGGGTTTCCCGTTATCACTATTTTATTTTCCGGGAAAAATTTTTCCATTCCATCACTTGGAGTAAAAATTTTTACAGCTTTTTTTCCCAGCATAATATTGCTTTTGCCTGCAAATGAATTGCTTTCATGAATAAAAGTGGGAATCCCTTTTACCTGGGCATAGCGCAATACCGGGAAACTGGAATATCCTCCCACTCCTATTACAGCTGACGGTTTGAACTTTTTAAATATTTTATAAACTTCATAAAAGCTCATCGCCAGTTTGAATGGTAGCACTGTATTTTTTATCAAAGAACTTCTGTTAAACCCTGCTATTGTTAACCCTTCAATTTTATATCCTGCCTGTGGTACTTTTTCCATTTCCATTTTATTCTTTGCCCCTACAAACAATATCTCTGCTTCCGGACTCAAACTTTTTATTGCATTTGCAATGGCGATCGCAGGAAATATATGTCCGCCTGTTCCACCCCCTGCTATTATGAAGCGATGTGTTTTCATGCTTCTATCTCCTCTTCTTCCTGTCTTTTAACAACCGCAGGAACCAACTTTCCTTCCTGTTGTTCTACATTTCTTGCCACGCTTAAAATAATTCCAATAGAAAGGCAGGTAAATAAAAAACTACTGCCACCCATGCTTACTAACGGTAACGTAACCCCGGTATTTGGAAAGAGATTAACATTCACTCCCATATTTGCCATTGCCTGTATCACCAATGTAAAACTGAGTGCCAGTGCCAGGAAAGCGCCAAAGGCATAGGGGCATTTCCGGTATACCCGTATACACCGGTATAAGAACAACAGGTAAATAAATACCATTATACCTGCCCCTATTAATCCATACTCTTCAATGATAATTGCGAAAATAAAATCACTGTAACTATGCGGAAGATAATTGCGTTGCTGACTGTTACCGGGACCTTTGCCAAATAATCCTCCATTGGCAATTGCGATCTTTGCCTGGTTGATCTGGTACATTTTTTCGTTGTCATCTTCCTTTGCACTGTAAACGAAAGTCTGTATCCTGCTTATCCAGGTTGGCACGCGGCCCACTGAAAGCAGGGCAGGCAATTTTTTTGTTTCACGCAATTGTTTGTCGTAGGTAGTAACTGCAATAGTTATCAGGAGAACAAGAGGTATCAGGGCTATGCCCAGGGTTAACAGGATGTGTTTTGTATTTACACGGCCGATGAACATGAGCATGATACTGGTGCCCCCGATGAGTATGGCGGTAGAAAGATTGGCCGGCGCTATAAGAAGACAAATAATAATAACCGGAATTATTATAGGCAGAAAACCTTTTTTAAAATCCTTTATCACATTTTGTTTCCTGCTAAGCATCCTGCTCATATACATAAATAAGGCAAGCTTCGCCAGGTCTGATGTTTGAAAAGTCATATTTATTACAGGCAGCTTTATCCATCGGCTACCGGCATTAAGCTGAACGCCAAACAGCAAAGTGTATATCAGCAAGGGAATAGATACAAGGAATAAAATAAGTGCTACACGTGAATAGATCGTATAGTTTATCCTGTGTGCAAAATAGATAATGATAAGTCCCAGGATTATAAAAGCAAACTGCTTGAATAAGTAACTCTCTGTGCTTTTGCTCATGCGATATGCCAATGAGCCCGTGCTGCTGTACACAAGCAACAAACTTGCAAGAGTAAGAATGATCACTATGGCCCATATCATTTTATCACCCTTTGTTTTGCTCACAAGGTTACCACTCATGTTAGTGAATGTGGGTGGTGAAAACATGGATCTTATATTTGTGTTTTCCAGCATTTACTCTTCTTATATTTTATCTTATTTGTTCCTTTTACATTTCACTTCTCACCTTCACATTTCACTTTTCACCTTTCACTTTTCACATTTCACATTTGACTTCTCACTTTTCACTTCTCACCTTTCACTTTTCAATATTCAACATCACTTCTCCCTTCTTCACCTTTCACAAATCCTTTACCGCCTGCTTAAATTGCATACCGCGGTCTTCATAATTTTTAAAAAGATCAAAGCTTGCACAAGCCGGACTTAACAATACCACATCCCCTTTATTTGAAAAATGGAAGGCTGCCTGCACTGCTTCCTGTGCATTTTCTGTATTTACTATAAGTGAAACAATATCTCCGAAAGCTTCATGTATCTTCCTGTTATCTGTGCCCATACAAACTATTGCCTTAACTTTTTCCTTAACCAGTTCTTTAAGTAAGTTGTAATCATTTCCTTTATCAACTCCTCCCAGGATCAATATCACCGGCTTCATCATGCTCTCTAATGCGAACCAGGTGCTATTGATATTTGTAGCCTTGCTGTCATTTATAAATTCAACTCCTTTGATAGTACCGGCTGGTTCCATTCGGTGTTCAAGACTTTCAAATGTTTGAAGCGCTTCCCTGATCTTATCCTTTCTTATATCAACAGCAGTGGCAGCCAGGCTGGCAGCCATACTGTTGTACTGATTGTGTTTTCCTTTTATTGCAAAATCCTCAACGCTCATTTGCATTTCTTCACTTTTCCATTTAAGGTGCATTTTAGCGTTAACCAGGTAGGCACCTTGTGGCAGTTCTTTACTCATGGTAATGGGGGCTGGGGTTGATTTTATGGGATAGTTAGTAATGTTTTTCATGGTTGTTTCATCATCCAGGTTATAAATAAATACATCTCCCGGTAATTGATTTTCTGCGATCCTGAATTTGCTGTTCACATATTTTTCCAGCTTATAATCGTAACGGTCTAAATGATCTTCTGTAATATTTGTCAATACAGCAACATCCGGCCTGAAGGTGATAATATCATCCAATTGAAAAGAACTGATCTCGGCAACATATAATTCCCTGGGGTCAATCGCAACCTGCCTGGCAAAAGAATAACCGATGTTTCCAACCATTGCACAATCCTTATCAGCATGCATGCATATATGATTTGTTAGAGCTGTGGTTGTTGTTTTTCCATTGCTACCGGTAATGGCAATGATCCTGCTATTTCCTTTATGCCTGTATGCGAATTCAATTTCACTAATCACCTGGATGTTCTTCTCCCGTGCCTTAATTATGATCATTGCTTTCTCAGAGATCCCGGGGCTTTTCACAATTTCATCTGCAGTTAGTACTCTATCCGAATGCTGGTTCTCTTCAAAATTGATCCCTTCCTTAATTAATTCATCTTTAAAAACTTTTCCTATTGCTCCTCCATCAGATAGAAAAACATCATACCCTTCCTTTTTAGCAAGCAGAGCGGCACCCACTCCACTTTCTCCTCCACCTAATATGACTATTTTTTTCTTCATGCAGATCTGATCTCCGGCCGGTTGACTATTTAAAAAAGTTTTTCAAAAGCATAGAATTAAACTGCGATCCCTGGTAAAAAATGGTTTTTCAAAAGCATAGATTAATCTCTTTTGCTTTTCAATTTTAAAATGGCTTTTCAATAGTATTTGATCTACAAGAAATAATTTCCATCAAATCAGTACTAAGAATTAAAATGGTTTTTCATTTGCATAGAATTTAACGGGTTTCGGCTATTCATAGTCCACATCTTCTATATATTCAACAATCAATAAAAACATTTATATTATCTGAGTTTCAATGTCACTATGGCCATTGCAACACAGAGTATTGTTATTATCCAGAACCTTACAGCAATTTTACTTTCGTGGTATCCAAGCTTCTGGTAATGGTGATGCAAAGGGCTCATTAAAAAAACCCGCCTCCCTTCTCCAAATTTTCTTTTAGTGTATTTAAAATAAGAGACCTGTATCATCACACTTAACAATTCAACAAAGAATACAAAACAGAAAAAAGGTATCAGCAATTCCTTTCTTACTATTATAGCAAGAGCCGCAATGATGCCGCCTAATGCAAGACTGCCGGTATCGCCCATAAAAACCTGTGCTGGATACGAGTTGTACCAGAGAAAACCAATGCAGGCTCCAACAAATGCCGCGATGAAAATGGAGAGTTCTCCCAGGTTCGGTATGTACATGATATTCAGATATTCGGCAAACCTGATATTACCACTTACATAAGCGAAAATCCCCAGGCAAATACCGATAATGGCACAGACCCCTGTAGCGAGCCCATCCAGCCCATCGGTAATATTTGCTCCGTTTGAAACTGCCGTAACAATAAATATCACCACTGCTATATAAAGGATGTAAGTATAATCCTCTAATCCCTTCGGCATCAGTTTAGAGTAATTGAACTCATGTGATTTTATAAAAGGTATAGTTGTGATCATAGACTTTGCATCAACAAAAACCCTTTCTTTTCCATTTATGGTAACGGTATCGTATTTAGGTTTTATAGTATTGTTTTTTTCTGACAGCACTGAACTGATAACTTCTCTTTTTACCACCACACTATCATTAAAATAAAGGGTGGCTCCTACGATCAACCCGAGCATTACCTGGCCGAATATTTTGAACATTCCAGCCAGGCCGTCACTATCCGTTTTTTTATAATCGACACCTTTCACTTTGGCGATCTTACGTGACCGTATCTTTAAATAATCATCTATAAATCCAATGGCTCCCATCCAGATAGTACTCAGGATCATAAGACGTATATAAACCTTATCAAGATTTGCAAGTAATACCGTTGGGATTATTATACCCAGTATCAATATTATGCCTCCCATGGTTGGAGTACCTTTCTTTTGCTGTTCACCAGCAAGGCCGAGGTCTCTCACGGTTTCGCCTAGTTGCTTTCTTTGTAAGAAGCGGATTATCTTTTTTCCATATACAGTAGTTATCACCAATGACAATATCATGGCCAGCATCACCCTGAAAGTGATAAACTGAAAGAGGCCAATTCCCGGGAACCGGAAGTTTTCTCTAGCAAGCCAGTCAAATAAGTGATAGAGCATCCTGTTAATTTGAATTAGCTGAGGGGCTAATTTTATTATTTATAAAACATTCTATTAAAAAATACATTCCATTTCCACAACTCAACACATAAGCCTACTTCTCCAACAACTCAAACATTTCCTTTAAAACTTTTTTATCATCGAACTCATACCGGATACCGTTAATTTCCTGGTACTTCTCATGCCCCTTCCCCGCAACTAATACGATATCATCATTGCTGCTCAGGCTTACTGCTGTTTTAATTGCCTCTCGTCTGTCGGGTATCGTTATGTATTTTTTCCTGGCCACTACATTTACTCCTGCTTCAATTTCTTTTAATATTTTAAGCGGGTCTTCATTTCTTGGATTATCCGAAGTGAATATTACTTTATCACTGTATTCACAAGCCACTTCAGCCATTAAAGGCCTTTTGGACTTATCCCTGTTTCCGCCACAGCCTACTACGGTAATTACTTTCTCTCTTCCCTGCCGCAGATTTTTAATAGTAGCCAAAACATTCAGCAATGCATCCGGGGTATGCGCATAATCGATGATCCCGATAATTTTACAGATTGGACTAACCATACATTCAAACCGGCCCTCTGCCCCGGTAAGATTACTTAGCAACTGTAATACAATAAGCTTGTCTTCACCTAAACAAACTGCTGTTCCATACACAGCCAATAAATTATATGCATTGAATTCCCCGATCAATTTAAAATGTACATCTACATCATTAACAGAAAGGTGCAGCCCGGCCAGGCTGTTCTCCAGGATTTTACCTTTAAACTCTGCGAGCGTTTTTAAACTGTAAAAGAATTTCTTTGCAAGGGTATTCTGCAACATCACGTTGCCACGCTTATCGTCCGAATTGCTGATAGCAAAAGCATTTTTAGACAGGGAATCAAAAAAAGATTTTTTTACATTGATGTATTCACTAAAGGTTTTATGATAGTCGAGGTGTTCATGTGTAATATTTGTAAATATGCCACCCGCAAAATGCAGTCCTGCTATCCTGTATTGTTTTATAGCATGGCTGCTGCATTCCATAAAAATATGCGTACACCCCTTATCGCACATTAGACGTAACAACCTGTTCAGCGAAATAGCATCTGGGGTAGTATGGGTGGCCGTAAATATCTCTTCACCAACCTGGTTCTGAACTGTACTGATAAGACCACACGTATAACCCAGGTCAGAAAATAGTTTAAAAAGAAGTGTTGCCACCGTTGTTTTTCCATTGGTACCGGTAACGCCTACCAGCTTTATTTCGCTGGAAGGTTCTTTAAAAAAATTATGGCTGATATAACCTGCTGCCAGTGCACTGTTTTCCACTTCTATATAAGTAATGTTACTATTCAGGTCGGCTGGTAACTTTTCACATATAACAGCTGCAGCTCCGTTTTCTTCAGCCTTCTTTATAAAATCATGGCCATCAGATACAGTTCCATTCAGGGCAATAAAACAACTGCCGGGTTTTACCTCCCGGGAATCTGTTTGCAGATCTTTAACCATTACAGAAGTATCTCCCGACACAGAACGAATGGCTACTTTATATAACAGATCTTTCAGCATAATTTGCTCAGTTGAGCATTAATGTTATTTTTTGCCCTTTTTTAAAAAATGATCCTGCTACAATACTCTGATCAATGATCTTTCCTCTGCCGTTAACAGCTATTTTAAAACCTTTGTTTTCCAGCAGGTAAACCGCATCCTTTAATCCCATTCCTGAAACATCAGGTGTAATAGAAATGGCAGAACTTTCAGCGGGCGCTTTTAAGGCAGCCTGGTTACTCCGCAACATCACTGATCTCCACGCACCCGATGAAGAAGAATCATTAAATGGAATATTGAGGTACTGAAATATGGAATTCAGGTCTGTGCGGTTACCACTGTATCTGTATTCAGCAGTATCCGTATAAGCAGTGATCATATTGCCTTTGGTATTTATATACCGGCTGTATATTTTGTCACTTATTTCTTTAAATACACTTCCTGATACATCAGCTCCATAGATCAACCTGGATTCATTACTGTTTTGTATCACTACTGCAATAGAATATTTTGGAGCTTCGGAGGGAAAATAGCCAATGAAGGAAGCCTGGTATATCTTATTATTTTTATTATACCCTTTGTTATTCAGAGCGGTTACCGCTGTACCGGTTTTTCCTGAAATAGAATAAACAGAATCATATAACATTTTATGCCCGGTGCCATGTGCACTGTCTACCACTGCTTTTAAACATTCTTTTGCCTGGGCAAGTGTTTCGTCACTGCATATCTTTTCGTTTATCACATAGGGATGAATTCTTTTAACCACAACTCCATAATCTTTAACTGCGCTTACAAGGTAAGGGCGCATCATTCTGCCATTGTTTGCTACAGCATTGTACAGCATCAGCATATGCAAAGGAGTAACAAGCACTTCATAGCCATGTGCCATATAGGGAATGGTAGTGGCACTCCAAGTTTTGCTTCCCGCTTTTTTTACGATCGGGAAACCAGACGATGCTGTAATATCAACTCCTGTTAAAGTATCCAGGTTAAATTTATGCAGGTGATCAATAAACTTTGAGGGTTGTTGAGAATAATACTGATCGGCCAATTTCGCAAAAGCAACATTGCTGCTCATTTCAAATGCTTCTTTAACGGTTATAACTTGTAAACCTTTATGTGAATCCCGTATTCGTAATCCGTGGAATGCTTTTACTCCTCCTTCACAATCAACCGTAGACTGAATATTTATATGTTTGTCTTCCAGAAGGCTTAATAAAGTGGCAAGTTTAAAAACGGAACCAGGCTCGGTTCTTTTACCTATCCCATAATTAAGATCTTCCTGGAAAGTGCGATCGGGCTGTTTACCTAAATTTGCGATGGCTTTAATTTTACCGGTAGCAGTCTCCATAACTATTGCAGTGCCATGCAAAGAATTGTTGCTTACCATCATTCTCATCAATGCATTTTCTGCAACATCCTGCATGTAAGTATCAAGAGTTGTAATAATGTCTTTGCCATTCACAGGATCCAGTTCGGCGCCCTGTACGGGCATGTATGCGCCAGCGGTATAACGCATCAACCGCTGGCCGGATACACCTTTCAACAGGCTATCATAGGTTCTTTCCAGACCTACATTTTTAGTAGAGTCTTCTCTTGATAAACCAATCGTACGATTAGCAAGTAATACATAGGGATTAATTCTTTTGTCTCTTGTGTCTATTATGAACCCGCTTTTATTTCTTCCCTGGCGTACCAAAGGAAAATTGCGCAACATTCTGAACTTATCAAATGATATTTTCTTTTTTAAAATATAATATCTCTCCTTATTAGTATAAGCCTCCGTTAATTCACTTTTATATTCTGCTGCCGTTTTATCTGCAAACAAACCTGCGAGGCTAATGCTTAATGAATCAACATTATCCCAAAAACGCTTTCCCTGTTTTTCTCTTAATCCATCCGCTCCAAAATCAACATATATATCAAAAACCGGAACCGATGTACTTAATATATTTCCATCTTCACTATAGATGCTTCCCCGCTCAGCATTGATCGGCAAAAATTTCTGATGCAGGCTATCTCCCATTCTTTGCCAGTAAGCGCCCTGCACCTGCTGTATGTAAATTGCTCTTCCCAAAACCATAACACCCAATACCACTATGCACAAGAAGCAGAGGTACACCCGCCACAATATGTCTTTTTTTATTTCCAATTACAGCTCATTTTTTAATTGTACTATCCTCTAAGAATACCGGAGGGATTTTTAATTCTTTTAAACCCAAAGGTTCTACAGCCTTTACGAGTTCACTTGCCTTACTTCTGAAAATAACTTCACTCTGCACTGTTTTGTATTCGTATTGTAATTCTTTGATATTTTTTTCACTTGTTGCAATCTTCCTTGCGAGTTTATCTGCATAGTGCCCATTATAGATGTACAGAACAGCTAAAACAGAAAGAAATAAAAAGAAAGGAATATTTTTAACGATGAATTTATAATTGAAGAGGCGTTTCCAGTCTCCTCTAGGGTGCACGGGGTTATTGATATTTTTTTCAGGCATCTATTTAAGCAATTAATTTTTTTCAGCAACACGCAACTTTGCACTTCTCGACCGGGGATTTAATTTTAATTCATTTTCTGAAGCCAGTATTGGTTTTTTTGTTATGATGGTAAATGGCGACTCCACCCTTCCCCCATATATCTCATCCACTTCCACATCCTCGAAAGAACCAATTTTAAAAAAGTTTTTTACAAGCCGGTCTTCAAGAGAATGAAAAGTGATCACTGCTATTCTTCCTCCCTTTTTCAAAACCGGAATAGTTTGTAAGAGCATTTCCTGCAAGGCACCCAGTTCATCGTTTACTTCGATCCTTAATGCCTGAAAAACCTGGGCAAAATATTTATTAGGATTTCCTTTTACAATGGGATGCAGCGCATGTTTCAACTGACTGATCGTTTTAATAGGATCTATTTCTCTTTTTAATACGATTACTTTTGCCAGCGTTTTTGAATTAGTTACCTCACCAAATTTTTCAAAAATCTTATGCAGTTTCAGTTCCGGGTATTCATTCACAATATCAGCTGCCGTTTTTTCCTGCCGCTGATCCATCCGCATATCGAGCCCTGCGTCGAAGCGGGTGGAAAATCCTCTTTCAGCTTTATCAAACTGGTGACTTGAAACACCCAGGTCAGCTAATATTCCATCCACATTATTGAACTTGTGCAATTTTAAGAACCTCTGCAGGTGCCGGAAATTCTGAGGGATGAATACTATTCTTTCATCATCAGGTACATTTTTTTTGGCTGATTCATCCTGATCAAATACGATCAGCTTCCCGGTTTTTCCCAGTTTTTCAAGAATGGCTTTGCTATGTCCACCACCACCCAGCGTACAATCAACATATACTCCGCCCGGTTCAATAGCCAATGCCTCGATCGATTCCTGTAACAGAACCGGCAGATGATATTGCTGAGAACCTGGATCCGTATGAGCTGATTCCGGGATGGGTATTTCGCTGTTTTTACTCATCCCTTTTTATTAAACATCTGCATCCGGCTTATTCATTACTTCATTTGCCAGGTTACTGAATGCTTCAGGTGAAAAAGATTCAAAGAACTGTTGGTATTTATTTTTATCCCAGATTTCTATTTTATTAACTGCAGAAACCAGCACTATATCCTTGTCAAGGGATGCATGGTCCATTAGATTTTTTGGCAACAATAATCTACCGGCACTATCCAGTTCTACCTGTTGTGCTCCATTAAGAAAATAGCGTCGGAATTCCCTTACTTTAGGATCAAAATCATTAAGATTGCTGATATCTTTAAAAATGGGTTTCCAACTCTGGGATGGGTAGAGGGTTAAACATTTTTCAAACCCGCGGTTTATGATAAATGAAGTATCGTCTTCCGGAAGTTGTTTCTTAAGACCGGCAGGCAAAAGGAATCTTCCTTTTGCATCTATAGTAGAGTCATATTCTCCTATAAATCCGATCATTATATGTAGTTAAGTGAGTTAGTAAGTTGTTATTCACACAAAATAACACTTTTTCCCACTTTGTGACACTTTTTTTAAAAAACATATTTATCCACACGTTTAGATGCAATACCAGCTTTATTAAAAGGGTAAAAAATGTAAAATTGATGTGAATGAAATGTGAGTTGTTGTGGATAGGTGTTAATAAACCTTATTTAGCCAGAGGGAGAGTGATAGTAAAACAACTTCCTTTTCCCAAAGTACTTTCTGCTTTAATAACTCCATTATGAGCTTGTACCATAGTTTTTACATAACTCAATCCGAGTCCGAAACCTTTTACATTGTGAATATTCCCGGTATGAGCCCGGTAGAATTTTTCAAAAATCCGGTGAAGCGTTTCTTTATTCATGCCAATGCCATTGTCTTCAATTTTTATTTTGAGATTATGACCGGATTGGGAAGTACTTAATTTAATTACCGGGTTGTCTTTAGAATATTTTACAGAGTTATCAAGAATACTGTTTACCAGGTTTGTGAAATGAACTTCATCAGCCATCACCATATCTTTTTCAGCACCGAGGTTAATAATTAATTTACCCTTCTTTTCTTCCACCGGCAAGGCGATATTATTGAGGGCACTTGTTATCATTGCATGAGCAGATAAATTTTTTAGATTCAATTCCACTTTTTGTTTATCGAGCAAAGCGGCCTGCAAAATGGTTTCCACCTGCTTGTTCATCCGTTTGTTCTCTTCCTTGATCACACCTGTGAAATAATTTGTCTTCTCCTTATCACCGGAAACTTTTTCATTCTTCAAAGCATCCACCGCCAGTGATATGGTAGCCAGGGGGGTTTTAAACTCGTGCGTCATATTATTGATGAAATCTGATTTGATCTCACTTAATTTTTTCTGTTTCAATAAGGTGCGGATGGTAAGAAAAAAAGCGGCACTGATTATTAATGTAAATAATATTGAACCAAGTATGAACCAGGTTATCCCTTTTAGAATCAGCGTGCGCTCGTGAGGTACAATAACCATCAGGTATTCTTCTGGTGCAAGGTTTTCAAAATTACTTCCGCTGGGAGGTATCAGCGGATAAACATGTTGTGTATTGTTTGAACTGTCTTCATAATATTTAAAAAAGTTTTCTGAAACTACCTGGTCGCCCGCCAGAGAATTCTGTGTAACTGCAAACTCAAAATCAACATCTTTCAACATGTGGTTATCCAGTGCCTTCCGTACAATATCATGTATCTCTTCTTTTGAATATCGTTGTAACACTGATCCTTTAAAAATATCCGCCTGCATTTTATCTGAAGGAAAAAGAAGATCTGATTTTTTTTTCAGGGGAAACAGCACAACATCTTCCACTAATTTATTTCCAGCATCATTCACCGACAGTGAGAGATTCATATCCAGTTGCTGTTCTTTAACCTTGCCTGCGGTTTTGATCCATAAAAACTGAAAGAAAATCAACCCGAGTAATGATAAAAGGATAAGAAAGGAAATAATGGGGAAAATTCTTTTCATGTAATCAATTCAGGTTTTATTATCCTTTTGTTCTGCAAATGTATACCGGTAAGATAGTTATAAAAGTGTTTTAAAGCTATTTTGTCAAATTTTAACTAAGGTTTTATCACTATGTTATTTGATAACAGAAATTTTTAAAATATTTATCAGAAAATGCTACTTTAGAAATATGATTTCACCGGAGCAGGGCATATTATTGATAGCAGATCCATTTTTAAAAGATTCTAACTTCAGGCGAAGCGTAATACTTATGTGCAGGCATTCAGAAGAAGGAAGTTTTGGTTTTGTTCTCAATCAATTGTACGAACATTCATTGGGTAACCTTATCAGCGACCTGGATGGTTTTGAATTACCTGTATTCAAAGGAGGACCGGTTCAAATGGACACCGTTCATTATATACATCAATATCCCCACCTGCTTCCTGATAGTCAGCTTATAGCTGAAAACATTTATTGGGGCGGTGATTTTGATATTGTGAAAAAATTAATCAAGAATAAAGAAATAGACACTGATAAGATCAAATTCTTTATAGGTTACAGTGGCTGGGGCACCGGTCAGCTGGATACTGAACTTACTGAGAAAAGCTGGCTAACCACAACGAGTAACCGAAATATAGTTTTTAATACACCACTGCCTGATATCTGGAAAGCAGGCTTACGCCACCTGGGAGGAAAATATGAGATGATGATAAATTTTCCGATCGATCCCCAACTAAATTAATTTGTGAAATAAATACTGTCCTGTATAAGTTAACCCTAAGTGAAAACTTTAGTGTCCTTTGTGGTAAACTTAGTGTCCCTTGTGGTAAAAACTTAAACACAAAGTTCACGAAGGAAATACACCACAAAGAACACTGAGTTAAAACAAATTAATGCTTTGTAATTCTTTATTTGAAACACAATTCCAGATAACTTTAAAAAGAAATTTCTTTCGGAGTGTGATTCTGATTATGTTTTTTTGGATCGATTTCTTTTTATTATGATCTTAGCTTCGTCCTTCGACAGGCTCAAGGATGACAGCATTTTTTTAATGACAGCATTTTAACAGGACAATAATAATTTAAAATTTATTACCACATTGTAAATGGATTTAAGAAAGGAAAGCCTTTTGTATATATATTCACAAAAAAGTTATTGTTTTACCAACTGCTAAAAATACCTGCAAAAATTGCTTTCCTGCTTTATTGCAGATCGGTAAAAATAAACAATAAAATATTTCTGAGTGAAAAAGGGCCTTTGTTAATAGCCTGCAATCATCCCAATTCATTTCTCGATGCCGTTATCATAGCAACGTTATTTAAAAGGCCAGTTTATTCGCTTACAAGAGGTGATGTGTACTCAAACCCGTTTTTCAGCAGCATCCTTACCTCATTAAAAATGCTGCCTGTTTACAGAACCAGCGAAGGAACGGAAAATCTTTCCAGGAATTATACAACCTTTGAACACTGTAAAAACATTTTTAAAGAAAATGGTGTGGTACTGATTTTCAGCGAAGGGCTTTGTGTAAATGAATGGCACCTGAGGCCGCTTAAAAAAGGAACAGCCCGGCTGGCACTCAGCAGCTGGGAGGAAGGAATTGATCTTAAGATACTTCCTGCCGGAATCAATTACCTGGC
>JBBJMM010000003.1:0-200147 GCA_037720515.1 Ferruginibacter sp. | reverse complement strand
AAAGTGGAATTAAAAAATGCTGTCATCCTGAGTTTATCGAAGGACGAAGCGAGAACTTAATAAAATAAAATGAAATCCAATTACCCCGCTTTGCACGTAAAGCATAACCATCGAAAGTGGAATTAAAAAATGCTGTCATCCTGAGTTTATCGAAGGACGAAGCGAGAAATTAATAAAAAGAAAACGAAATCCAATAATGCATGATGCCGCTCCGCACTTTGTTCCGATAGGAATTCAAATTCAATGTAAAAATTTTTAGATGGAAATAATTTAAGGAAATCTTATAATTAAATTATACCCTTTATTTTTAAAACTGGATACGTCAATTATAATATGGATTTAAGGCCCAAAATAAAAAACAATCTAACTAAAACAGACAAATTACTTGAGATAATAGGTAAAATTCTTCTTTGTTTAATGTGGGGAATAACTATATATGTATTTGTAAATTTGCCAGAGATAATTCCCGTACACTTTAATGCAGCAGGTAATGCAAACCGTTATGGTAATAAGATAACATTGCTGATTTTACCTGTTATTGCAACAATTATATATGCAGGGATCACTAAATTAAATAACTACCCGCATTTATTTAATTATATGATAAAGATCACTGAGAAAAATGCTGCGTTTCAATATACTGTTGCAACAAGAATGTTGAGATATGTAAAGCTGGCAGTTTTGATAATTTTTACTTTGCTTATTCTATTTACTTATTTAAGTGTTGTAAAAATTACAAAGGGTATCGGCATTTGGTTTCTTCCATTCACTTTTGGAATCTTATTTATTCCAACTCTTATAATGCTGATTAAATCAACAGGAAACAAAAACCAAATAAAATAGGTATCCTGTTCTTTATGCCTGTAGGAATTGGTGGCATATTAATACTTACAATTAGGGAGTGCCGCCCGCTTCTCCTGCACACTTAACTGTAAATGATTCTGAATATGAATGGGATTCTCCCGTTTTACCAGTAACAGTTAGCTTAATAGTAAAAGGGCCGCCACATTTCAGAAAAGAATATTCAGGAACTTTTGAAGTAGAATTACACTGGTTACCAAATTCCCAGAAATAAGTAGTGGCATTTTTTGAATCATTGGTTATATCCAGAATAACTTTTTCACCTGCCATACCCGGACTTAAAAGATTATTGATCTTAAAATGAGCAACCGGCCTCGAATCTGCAATGGCATCACTTGAAACGTCGCTGCTTTTGCTGCAGGCAGAAAATAAAAATCCGGCAGATAGTACTAAAGTAAATAGTTTTTTCATAACCTTTTATTTTAAGTTACGCAAATTTAACAAACTTGGTTGGGTAAATATAAAAGATCTTTTGACATCATATTTTTCCATGCTCCATGGTAAGGGTCACGACTGGTCCAGTTTTCCTTTATTCAGAATATTATACTGAACATATAAATACTTTCCAGTGTTTGCTGCTACTGAATCTACGGGATTGTCTAAACTGATTCTTTTGAGGAGGATGTTATCAAGTCAACTAAACCCTTCTTGCGTAATGTTCTGCCAATTCCATAAGTATTTTTATTCTATGCTTTGCTTTCTTATTGCACGCTTGAGTAAAATTTCGTAATGATGGATAACTCACCACATAACACTTACCGAATTAGACTTGGTAATTTTATTTTCAATAAAGCTTTGAGACCCAGTATGGGACCAATAGCAAGCACTAAGTAAATATATTGGTGATCTATCTTGTTTGATAGCAAACCGATAATTTGAATACTGATAACAGTAATGGAAAATCCTATACAATTTACAATTGTTAGTGAGGTGCCCCTTGATTCTGCCGGAGCACTTTGCGCTACTAATGTTGAAAATAAAGGAGAGTCTGCAATTACAGTAACACTCCAAACAAATAAAAAAATAAGCAATATAATAACTGAATGAGAAAGCAAAACAAGCGGAGATACAATGCAACACAAACATGATAAAGACAAGGAGATAGTGGCAATTTTTTTTGTACCATAATATTGCGATAGTATTCCGCTGAATACACAGGCTAATCCGCCAGATGCAATTATAAGGAATGACCATAAAGATATATTCAGTGCTAAACCATAATGATAATTGTACGTAGATAACATTACAGGAACAAATGCCCAGAAAGCATACAATTCCCACATGTGTCCAAAATAACCGAAAGAAGCAGCACGAAAATGCTGGTTCCTAAATCCTTTTATAAAAGTTGTCAATTTTAATTTTTGACCAGGATTACGGTAAGGTCCGTTGGGCACAAACATTAAAATACTGCAGCCTCCCAATACTGATAAAGCTGTTGTTGCATATAGAACATACTTCCAGGGAAAACCTGTCGTAAAATTTTTTAATAAATGCGGAAACGCCGTTCCGATAACCAATGCGCCAACTAAAAAGCCTAAAGATCTTCCAAGTCCTGCCTGGTAATAGTCTGCCGCTATCTTCATACCGACAGGATAAATACCAGCAAGAAAAAAGCCGGTTAAAAATCGGAATAAGAGTATTTCTGTTGCATGGATATCATTGATAATTATTCCAAGGTTAAATAGCCCGGCAAACATTGCGCTTATAAAAAAAACCATGGAAGGAGAAAATCTATCTGAAATTGTAAAGATGGCAAACAGTAAAGTGCCGGTTATAAAACCCAATTGTATTGCGCTGGTGATATCTGCTAAAAAGCTTGCATTAAGATGCCGGTCTATTATAATGTCTGATAAAATTGAATTGCCTGCAAACCATAGTGAAGTGCATAAGAATTGAGAAATTACTATTATGGGTAAAACAGATCTCATTTAAGATTTTGAATTCATATGTGACATTTTGCATACAATACTTTGCAAAGTTTTAATAAACATTTATCATCTATACTATTTAAATATACAAAATTAAAAATTCGGAACAGGAAGGTGGAAGGGACTAAAAAACTGTCTATGCATAGTATCAACTACTATTATTTTAGACTAAATTCTATGAGATGGATTATAAAAGATTTTATTTTTAGACTTTAAAGATAGATAACTTTCAAAAATTTTGTTGCGTGTGACACATACCTAAGCGGGAGGATTTTATTTTTTGAAAGATCTTTTTTTAGAACTTGATGAATGAATAATGATCGAAGATTTTGTTGCGTGTGACACGCACCAAGGCGGGAAACGATGAGTTTAAAAAAACCCAGTCTACAAGTTCTCCGGGAAATTTAGGGGAAGATGTGAACAGGCATAAAGCCCAGCCAGTAAAACCTATTAGTAAAGACAGTGAAAAAACATCTAAACAAGAAGGTATTAACGAAGAACGTTCTACCGGCGACGCAGGTGCTTTTAAAGGCTTGGAGAATGCAGGGGATAGCTGAATTATGTGCGCAACACAAAATTTTGCCGATCCCATGTAATTTTCACCATAGAGTTTATTAGCGAAAGTGTAAATATCAGCAATTAACGTGTGGCAATACAGAGCAACAGAAAGTACAATAAAAAGTCACTTTGCTTTTATCATTTCCTCTCCAAATATTTCTCCAGGTCGTTAAGCCCTTTTATCCAGCCTTCTCTGTGAGGCAAGGTGCCTTCTTCATCTTTGAAGTTTTCCTGTAAAATATGAATGGCAGAAGTATTATCATTGCCAGAGAACGCTACAGTCAATTGATAACTGGAATCTTTAATTTCATCATTTGGTAATCGCCAGTTCCAGGTATAAACTAATTTTTCAAGCTTCTTTACTTCAATATATTTTCCCTCAATTATCAAAGTGTTATCATCAAATGCATACTTAATTATTCCACCATCATTAACATCATTCGCAACATCTATTAAATTTTTGTGCATCGGTTTCCACCAGCTTTTAAGCTTTTCAGGGTTAATCCATGAATCATATAATTTTTCAACACTAACACTAAATTCTTTTGAAATATCAACTGTAAAATCTGTACTTTCCATAAACTTTATTTTTCAGAGTAACAGTTAGCAGGTTTAAAAGTTCACTGGTTACCAAATTTGTATTTACTGATTCTAAACATTCACCCCGCTGCGGATGTTGTCAATGCAGTTCAGGATGGGGTAATGTCAAATGACTATCCCATGTAATGTTTAAGCAAATTAAATGAATCAAAAATCTATTTCATAGAATGGCAGACAAGTAATAATGGTCTTTGTAGATCGACATAACCCTGCGTTATAAGGATTGTTATGCCTGCCAGTCAGTCGGACAAGAATGTAGTCAAGTTTTTGATGAAATACTTTTTAACGGCGCTGTGGTCTAAACTTTATAAAATTTAGCAATCATGATTTTCCTCAAAACATTTGTATTTTGTGCTACTCCTTTATTAACCGCAATACATAAATGACACTTTACCAAAACCTGCAACAAGCAAGGAGCGAAGAAGATGTAAAAGATGCTTACATAAAAGCATTGGGGCTGAAAGGTTATTCCAAAAACCTGATAGATATACAGACCAAAGAAATTTGGTTTGAGGCAAAAGACAATTACAATACTTCTACTTACGCCATGTTTACGCAACTGATGCATTATGTGCAGCAGGCGTTGGATAAGGGCGAATATATGCCGCCGTTTTTATGCGTGATAGACACCAAGAAAGCGGCCATCATGAAAACCGCTGATGTACTGCCATTCCTCAAAAAGAAAACGATTAAATGGGGCAAAAATGCCAGCAGCTATACAACGGAAGCATTAGATGCAGTGTCGGCACACATCGGTACTTACTTCGTTTCTTTTAGAATAGAAACACATGAGCCGGAATTTATAAATACGATTAAGAATGCGATAGCAAGCGGCGATATCATACGCACTCAAATTACGCCTGATAACCTCAAACAGGTTTTTGATAAATGGGTGCAGATGATAGGTGTTGAATTAAAGGATGTAAAAGATGAAGATTATGCCCTGCTGTTCTTTGCAGATATTATGAGCGACGGCACTGTATCTACACATAATGACCTGCCGGCAGAACTGCTGCATAAAAACAATATGCCGGTTTTCAGCCTTGGCAGCAAGCTCTATGAACTGGGCAACCGCGAAGGCTACCGGCAATTTTGGGCCATATACCACCGGCCGCCGAAACAGGAATACCGGAATTATTTGTTAGAAAGGCGTGACAGCCTCATACCCATTGATGAACGCAGCTTTAAAGGTGCCTATTATACCCCGCTGCATGTGGTAGATAAGGCATACGACAAGCTCACCGAAACCCTTGGCAACAACTGGCAAAAAGAATATATCGTTTGGGATATGTGCTGCGGTGTGGGCAACCTGGAAGTAAAGCACAGCAACCCCCGAAACATTTATATGAGCACGCTTGATGCGGCTGATGTGAATGTAATGCGGGCCACCAAAACCTGCGTTGCTGCCACAAGGTTTCAATATGATTATTTGAATGATGATATTACAGATGACGGAAACATAGATTATGCCCTAACAAATAAAATACCGCAGGGCTTACGGGATGCAATTGCAGAAGGAAAGAAAATTTTGGTGTTGATTAATCCGCCGTATGCGGAGGCGGGAAATACAATGGGAGAAGATTCTAAAGAAGCAGTTGCTAAAACAAAGTTTGCTGCTACCGGAATGGAAAAGTATGGAAAAGCACGGAATGAATTATTTATTCAATTTGTTGCACGTATTTATGAAGAAATACCAACTGCAACCATAGCTATGTTTAGCAAAATGAAGTATGTAAGTGCTCCTAATTTTGAAAATTTTAGAAACTATTGGAAGGCAAAATATTTGGGAGGTTTTGTAGTTCATAGCAAGGCTTTTGATGGTTTAAAAGGTAATTTCCCCATTGGTTTTTTGATTTGGAAAACGAATAACACTCCCGGGAATAGTATACCATTCAATGATATCCAAGTTGATGTATTAAATAAAAATGCAAGTCCTATTGGAGAAAAAGTTTTTTATAATTTACCTAACCAATCTTTTTTAAATGTTTGGATTAAACGGCCACGAGCAAATAATACGCTTGTTGTTCCATTAAAAAATTGTGTATCAGTTTATGAAAAGAAAGTTCATGTTCAAAACTGGTCCGATAATGCTTTAGGTTATATGTGGTGTGATAGCAATGATTTTCAAAAGGCTTCTACAATGACTGCATTATTTTCTTCTGTTTGGGGGCAAGGTCATGGTTTCTATTTAACATTGGAAAATCTGGCGCAAGCCTCAATCGTATTTTCCGTTAGGCGATTAATAAAACAAACCTGGCTCAATGACCGTGATCAATTCTTACAACCAAATAAAGAACTGAGTGAAGAATTTAAAAAAGATTGTTTGGTGTGGATGCTTTTTAACGGCAGCAACCTTACAGCCAGTGCCAATGATTTAGAATGGAATGATAAAAACTGGAGCATAGTTAATCATTTCATTCCTTTTACAGAACAGGAACTCAATGCACCGGAGCGTTTTGAAAGTGATTTTATGGTTCAATATATGGCAGATAAAATTTTCAGTAATGAAGCAAATGTGGTGCTTGCAGAAGGTAAAAAATTATGGCAGGCGTACTTTGCACATACAGATGTGCGTGCCGTTCGGGATGAGTTAAAACTTAACCGTGCAGATGTTGGTTGGTACCAGATACGCAAAGCCTTGCAGGCACGCAATGCAAGCGGAGATTTCCCGCCGGTGAGTTTTAAAGCATTTGAAAAGGCTTATAAGGCGCTCAGTGAAAAATTGCAGCCGATGGTTTATGCGTATGGTTTTTTGAAGTGAGGTTGCTTTTTTATATACAGCATTTTTAAAAGAAATTTCATATTCAAAAAACAGCAGGGAAATATTTTTTTCAATTTAGATCAAAGTTCCGGACTTACTGAAACACAAACCTGTTTATGTCATCTTGCCAAAGAAAGAGGAGAAATGATGTCTGACCAGTTAGCGAGGTAGAAAAAATAAGTGATTACAAGACCGGTTTATAAATATTGATACGATCCTGTGTTAGTTGTTCAGTACCGCAGGTTTATTTTCTTTTCTTGAAGGTAGCGTTCATGGCTTTAATCATGCCAGGAGCTGACCATGTGCCCGGCACAATCATTCTACGGACAGTGTATAGCGGCTCAGTAGAATCTCTTTTGGTTGAAAGAATAAATGCAAGGTTATAACCCCGACTTTTAATTTCCGGGATGGCCGCCTGATTCCATAACCCAAAAGGATAAGCAAAATATTTTACAGGTTTCCCGGTAATAGCTTCCAGTTGTATTTTGGTTTTTACAAGTTGAGTGTCCCATGTGGCTCCTTCATATTTTGTGACCATGTGATGATCCCAGGTATGGCATGCTATAAGGTGACCACTATCTGAAAGTTCTTTTATATTTTCTTTCTTCATGTAGCGTGGACGGTTTATAGCAATGGTCATAATAAAGTACACTCCTTTAAATCCGTACTTATTCATTTCCACTGCACCAATGCTATACTGTTCCTCATCGGTATCGTCAAATGTTATCATCACTGGCTTAAGGGGAAGTGTGCCGCCGAATAAAAGGTGATCATACAGTTGATCGGGTAACACAGTTTGATACCCACTATCGTGCAAAATTTTCATTTGCGCTGCGAAGCCTGCCGGGGTAACAGAATAACTTTTCATGTACTCGCTCTCGCCGCCCTTACCATTACGAATGTGGTGGTAACACAATACAGGAACTTCTTTTTTAGAAAGAATAGTTGCCAGGTCCGACGCCGTTTTAACTGGTGTTACGTTAACGTTGGCAGGGGTTGTGTCTTTTGCTGGATTGCCAGAAGACTTAATAAATTCACCGGAATTGCATGCAGCCAGCAACATCAGGCAGAACCAAACATTTCTCATGTAAAGGCGGGTTATTGGTATTGTATATAAATGGGTTTGGGTATAAACTTCACAAGTTCTTCAGGGCTGTACATGCCACCGGTGTTTGGTTTTGAATCGTTTTTGTAAAACAATTTAAAACCGGTGAACTGTACCGGTTCTTTGTGAATGTAATGCAACCACGTAGATCGTTTCAATATTTTGTCGCCGAAGCCATCCATGTCTATTACAACCTGTACTTCCGGAACTTTCTTAATATTTTCATAATTGGTAATCATGCCTTGCGTAAAGCGGTGAACTACAAGAATTTTTGGTGGAAGGTTGTGTTTACGAACGAGTGCCGCAAGGTAGTCGATGGCGTCATTGATATCCGCTGCCGCAAAAGTTCCAATTATAGAACCGGGAACTTCTCCATTTTTCATAGAAAATTCAGGATCAATGCCAAAGTGAACATCAGCCTGCTGCAAATATTTTTCATACACAGGTATTTCCTCTTTCACGGTACTATGCCCTACCTGAATATCTAAAAATATAAGGGCATTAATTTCCCTTGCCCAGGTAACCACGGTGTCAACTTTTGAATAGGGCAACCGCATCCGGTATTTACCATCCTTACCGGGAGCGCCTTGTGCCGTGGTGGCAACATAATGCAATGCGGGAATCGTTTTTACAGAAGAGTCGGCGGCGTTCCATGCTGCCACTTCTTGTTTTAATTTGGCGATCATTTCATCTTTTGGCAATTCACCCAGTATTCCCATTCTCTTTGAATACAGGTTACCATAAAAAGCTATAACACGGTGATCTGGAAAAATAGCACCAACCAGTGGATAAACGGTTTTCACCGGCCATTTGCCCGTAGTATCTCCATTACTTAATGCCTGCATTTTACGGTTATATGCCGCACTATCAAATACGCTTTTAGCCGGCTCCTGCTCGGGTAAATTGACTGTGCCTTTTTTATCGGTGACAGCGGGATCGCCGCTGGCTGATTGGTTACAACTGGAAAAACATACTACAAGGAAAATGGCTGCAGCCAGAGCCTTAGGAAACATAAAAGCTGTATACATAGGTTTATTATAAAAAATCAGTGCAGTAAACTAAGGTGGTGTTAATGGGTTTTATAGTTAAAATAACGTTTGCAAAGATCATGCTTAAAACGGAAATTGGCGCATGTGATTATACACTAATATATTTGCTTTTACAAAACTTAAAAAACAAAAAAATCCAACTACGAAATTATACATTCTCAAATTTATTTTACTACATTACTGCAGATAAAAAATAATTGATGAAAATAGATTCATTTAAGATAGGATTTGTCGTAATGCTTTTCGTTACACCCTGTTTACAATTGCTATTTCCAGGTTGGGGTGCTTTTAAAATCATGGCTGTTGCACAATTAATTTATATCCCCTGTATTATCGCAGCTTTGATTGAAGTAAATAAATCAAATAGGATAGATAAAAAGGAAAAAGCTAAGTGGACTTTGGCTTTTATATTCATTACTTTATTTACTTCTCTTTATTATTTAATAGCGGAGCGAAAAAATGTAATTCCAAATCAATAAGTTGGATATTTTTCGTCTTTTTTAATTTTGCAAGATAATTGTTGAGTTTCTCTATGGTTTATGCCTGTTATGTCAGAGGCTACTTTTCTTTCTGCTCTCATGGTTTAAATTTTTCAAATGTCTTCCCGTTGAATGTATATGCACCACCTTCGTGAGTGCCAAGCCATAGCATGCCAAGGTTGTCTTTATAAATGGAGAACAGCGTAATATTTTTTGCGTCATCTTTAACAGGATAATGGATAATTTTTTTTCCGTCGTATAGCCAAACACCAAAACCATATGTAGCCATCCACAAGTGATGCTTGTTAATTAAACCTTTTTCTATTTCGCCAGGAAATATAGTGTACCGATATTTAGTATTGCAAAACCAAAATTTCCCTTCTTTATCTTCAATTATTGATCGAATTCCAAAAGAACCACCTCCTTCAATTGTAGTCAAATGCTCCTCGTACATCCAGCTCAATGATTTTTCCATCGTAGCGACAAATGCCAAAGTTGGATGTGCCAAACCACATATTTCCTTTACTGTCTTTGTAAATTGTGTATACTTCATAAGGGCTCCAGGCATTATTTGGAAACCTTGCGTAGTAATCGTCTGACAGGTAATGTTTAGGAAATTTTAAATGGTGTAAGGATTTACCGTCATAGCGATAAACTCCGTTCTCATTCTGGTTTCCTTTAAACCACAAATCATCAGGTTGCAACTTCCATTCGTTACCGGATGAGTTACTTTCTGCCAAAATTAATGTGGTGAATTTTATTCCGTCAAATTTGCTGATACCGCCAGGTGTATTAAATAAAATGTTTCCTGATTTGTCTTGCTGAATTTCCCGGATACGATTGTTGCACAAACCGTCTTTGGTTGAGAAATGAATAATGGTTTTCCGTCATAGTGATAAACCCCTTGTCCATCACTCCCAAACCAATAATTATTATTCTTGTCTTGAAAGATTATGAAAATGGCTTTGTCAAGTTCTGAAACAGTATCGCCAATTGCAATAATTAAAAGATGTGTTTTAGAATTACCCTTTGAACTTTTAGAAGTGTTTTGTCCGTTGCATGAAGTTAATATTGTAAGGATGTTTGAAAATATAAGTATAATTAATTTCATTGTCTGTTTGCTCAATGTTTGCAGTGTATTATACAATACATGTAATCAATCAATCATTATAGATGGCATATCTTTTGAATAAGTATTAAACATTATTAAACAAGTTTATCTTAATTAAACAAAAATAATATGGAAAGTAAGACGAAAACAAGTGGAAAAATTCCTGCTAAAAAGGACGCCGCCAAACAATTAGATGATCTTTTTGAAGATAGTTTAAAAGACATTTACTGGGCTGAAAAAGCACTCACTAAAGCCTTGCCTAAAATGGGAAAAAATGCGACTTCCCCTCAATTGAAAAAAGCAATTGCCTCACACCTTGAAGAAACTGTAGAACAGATTACACGATTAGAAGCATGTTTTGAATCTATAGGAAAAAAAGCAACTGCTAAAAAATGTGATGCGATGGAAGGATTGATTAAGGAAGGAGAAGGTATAATGGAAGAGACTGAGCCCGGATCTGTTAGGGATGCCGGTATAATAGCAGCATCTCAGAAAATAGAGCATTATGAGATTGCTACTTATGGTACATTAGCAGCTTTTGCTAAGGTACTAGGACATAAAGCAGCTTTGAAAAACTTATTGAAAACTTTAGGTGAAGAAAAGAAATGTGATGAGCTGCTAACATCTATTGCCGATACAGCGTTGAATTCTTTGGCAATTAAAGATTAAAAATTTGTTTTGTCTTTTTTCCCCGATTTATACAGGTTGTCATTTTTATGACAACCTTTTTTTTGAAACAAAAAAGAAGTCACCAAGAAGATGAAAGATGATTAAATGAACATTAACCTCTTTCTTCAAACCAAAACTTTTTCCTTTAGATAATATTTTTTCCAGGTTAGATGGGCTATTATTACAAGAGTGAAAGTTATTATCAAAGTTGGCAAATTAGTTTTTACTGCAAAGTGAAGGATGGTGGGTAAAAGAACAGCTGTAGTTCTATTCATTAAAAATCCTAGTAAAAATGAAATTAATGATAATGCAACGATCGCTGATAGGATTACAGCAAAAACAGGTGCATTTATGCCTGATCCTGTCATTGCTTTAGCAGGATCTTGTAACCAGCTGAAATGCCAGAAGAACCATATACATCCGATTATTAGAGCCTGGAGCAATCTGCCGGATTTTTTTGTGGCACTTTGCAGGTAGTGACGCCAGCCAAATTCCTCTCCGAAGCAATATAAAAGTTGTGTAATTGCAAAAACCAGATTACTGCTGAATGAACTTCTTGTATTTGTAAGCATAAATGTTATTACAGAAACAATGACCAGCAACCAGGATTTTATAGGTTGTTTCCCATCTAAAGAATAAGTAGTGGGTGTCTTGAAGATTTTATAGCATAATAGTCCGCTTATTAAAGGCCCTGCACCACATAGGATTTCTGTAATGTTTACTGAATAAAGCATTAAAAGTGGAAGTTGGCTAAACGCGAAAGTCAGTATAAAAGCTATCAGAAAAAAGGTAAGAATGCTTACTGCAATTTGTTTATTCATAAGTACAATTTAAATAATCTTACTGAGTAAATCCTGTAAAATAACTTAGTGTAAAATGGTAAGTATTCCCCATAAATTATTGGTAAATGTAAAATTTCTATCTCATGCACATAAATGATCATTCTGCTTCGTCCTTCTATAAACTCAGGATGACAGCTTTTCACAAAGTATATTGAGTTTTATAGTTCAAGCCAATAGTTAGCGGGAAGATGTAAAAATTCTGTCTATTATACATATATGATCATTGTGCTTCGTCCTTCGATAAATACAGGATTACAGCTTTTATAAGTGCATTGTGTTCTAGCAGAAAGCTATCGTGACAAGACAACTTTTATAAAGTGCTTTGCAATTATTTAAAATTCAAAATTCAAAATCACTATTGCGGTTAAAATGCTGTTCATTCGGCCTCATAAAAAATCCGTTAAGAAAATTGAAGCGGAAGGCGTTAAAAAGAAAAACAGATGTTACTACAGTTGAGTTATTTTTAGTCGGTAAGTCGCACCTGGATTGGTTTTATATGAAGATGGAACTTGTTTTTCTTTAGCCTGCAGCTTCAATTTTTAGGATTTTTTATGCAGCCTTGATTTTTTGCTCCACTTTTAGCTTATTCTGTTATTTAAATTTATCGCTGAATCTCCTGCGTCGATTTGTATCAAGACAAAAGTGGAATGAAAAAGAACCTATCCTAAAATAAATTTCTTTTTAAATGGCTCTGGTATTATGTTTTAAAGAAAGAGTATAATTTTACAGGACAGTAGTAATTCAAAATTCAAAATTTAAAATTTAAAATAGCCTATACTCCTGTGCAATTTTTTCGCTTTTAATAAATGCCATCAATTATCTTTGCAACTAATGAAATTATTTGCATTTCTTCTCTCCTTTTATATTTTATCGCTCAATTTTATTCCATGCGGGGATAAGCTGGAGTGTTCTGCAATGGAAGAACAATTACAATCAATTTTACAAAGCGAACAGCATGAACACCAAAGCGAAATTTGCACCCCTTTTTGTAGTTGTTCCTGCTGTGCTTTATCAATAATTAGTCAACCGTTACCGATTGCTAAATCCCCGGGTTTACCTTTTCATCATTGGCTTCAATTTGCACACCCTGATTATAATGCTCTTGATTTGCACGCTGTTTGGCAGCCTCCCCGCAACCTGGTGTAATTATGAATTTAATTTTACACAAAAATTATATTATTTATGAAGTATATACTAACTGTATGTATAATGCTGATTGGGTTTTCACAAATCCAGGCTCAACATACTTTGTCAATTTCGGTACGGCACGATGAAAAAAATCTGCCTCTCACTGGTGCAACAGCAGAAATAAAAAGTCTGAATAAAACAGCTGTGGCTGATAGTAACGGAAATGTTTTATTAAGTAATCTGCCGGCAGGAAGTTACCCGGTTGTAATTTCATATGCAGGCCTGGAGGCGCAAACATTTACTATAATAGTACCGCAGCAGGAAAATAATTTAGTGGTAACATTAAAAGAAAGTGAGGAAGAAGAAGAGGAAGAAGTGATCGTTCAATCCACACGAACCAGTCGTACCATTGCTAATGTACCAACCCGTGTAGAAACAATAGAACTGGAAGAAATTGACGAAAAAAATAACATGCGCCCGGCAAATGTGGCCATGATATTACATGAAAGTACCGGTATCCAGGTTCAGCAAACATCAGCAACCTCCGGCAATTCAAGTATACGCATACAAGGATTGGATGGCAGGTATACACAATTACTTAAAGACGGGTTCGCAAATTTTGGAAATTTTTCCAGCGGGTTGAGCGTTTTGGAAATTCCGCCACTGGATCTCAAGCAGGTAGAGATAATTAAAGGCCCTGCTTCTCCTTTATTCGGGGGTGGTGCTATAGCCGGTGTAGTTAATTTTATATCAAGAACTCCAAAGCTTACACCGGAATACAATTTTATTTTTAATCAATCCAATGTCGGCCAGAGTAATATCGGTGGTTTTGCCATGGGTAGAGGAAAAAAAATCGGGTATACATTATTGGCATTATACAACTGGCAGAAAGAATACGATGTTGATAAAGATGACTTTACTGAAATACCAAAATCAAATGGATTTACCATTCACCCCCGGTTATTTATATATCCTTCGGAAAGTTCCTTAATTACCATTGGCCATAGTTTTACCAAAGGAAACAGAAAGGCGGGAGATATACAGGTAATCAGAAATAAGGCGGATATTGCTCACCGCTATATTGAAGAAAATAAAACTACACGTAATATCAGTACACTGGAATTTGATAAGCGGATAGGAGATAAAAAAAGATTCATTTTTAAACAAAGCTATAGTGTGTTTGACAGGGAGATAAATATTCCCGACTATAATTTTGCGGGCCTTGATCACAATGCTTTTACAGATATATCCTATATAACCAATACCGGTAATCATGCGCTGGTTATGGGTGCTAATTATATTTACAACTCCTTCAGTGAAAAGGGAAATGCAAAAAGAAATAATACTACAAATACAGGGGGGTTGTATGGGCAGCATACGTGGGATGCTTCTGAAAAAATTAAATTGGAAAGCGGACTGCGGGTAGATATTGCCGGATATAAAAATTCTCAATACAGCAATTCAGAAGTTTTTGTTTTACCACGCATTTCATTATTAATAAAGTATAACTCTCAATGGTCTTCAAGGATAGGAGGGGGAATTGGTTATAAAACACCCACTTTATTTACAGAAGAAACAGAAACCATTCAATATAAAAATGTGGATCAGCTGCTGAATGTGCATTCGGAAAAAAGTTATGGTGGAACTGCTGACGCAAACTTTAAAACCAATGTTACAGATGAACTTACATTTTCATTAAACCAAATGTTCTTTTATACGATCATCACTGATCCGCTGATATTAAATACGGGCATAAACAATTTTAACTTTATAAATGCTTCGGGCAACATCAGAAGCTTAGGATTTGAAACAAATGCGAAGTTTATTTACAAAGAAAACTTCAAACTTTTCCTGGGATACACCTTTACTGATGTCAAAGGAAAATATCTTTCCGGTAACCAGTTCCTGCCTTTGGTGCCTAAAGGAAAATTGAATTCGGCGCTGATCTATGAAAAAGAAGGTGTAATAAAATTAGGATTGGAAGGATACTTCACCGGCAGGCAATTTTTATCTGGCGGTACACGTACTCCTGCTTTTAAAGAACTGGGTTTTATGGCAGAAAAAATATTTAAGAAATTTTCATTGTATATTAATTTTGAAAATTTTACTGACACCCGCCAATCCAGGTATAAAAATGTTGTAAACGGATCACATCTGGCTCCCACATTTGATGAGATATGGACTCATACTGAAGGATTTGTTTTTAACGGAGGTTTAAAATTGAAGTTGTAATTACTTGCTTTTATTACAGTGTGTTAATCGATCAATATGGTTTCTATTATTACAGGAAGTTTAATAATCAGTTTACTGCATGCTATTATTCCGAATCACTGGCTTCCTGTTATTGCTATAGGAAGAAAAGAACAATGGTCCACATCAGAAGTTTTAAAAGTAACATTTACGTGTGCTATGGCTCATGGTATAAGTACAATATTGATTGGACTGATACTTAGTTACGTGGGTGCAGAACTTTCTGACAATGTTGAATCTTTCACAAAAGTGATCGCACCCGCAATTCTCATCTCTATAGGTATCCTTTTTATTTACCGGCACCACAAACACAAACATTTTCACATAGATGAAAGCATAAAAAAGAAGAGATCAAAATCAGCAATTATTACAGCTTTGGTTATTGCAATGTTTTTATCGCCCTGTATGGAAATAGAAGCTTATTTTCTGCTGGCCGGTGCCCATGCCTGGTGGCTGGTATATGTGATCGCATTGTTATATCTCGTTATAACTACTGCAGGGATGTTGTTATTGGTAAGATATGCTTACAATGGCTTATTAAAATTAAACTGGCATAAGCTGGAACACAATTCGGGGATCATAACGGGGATAACCCTGGTGATAACCGGTATCATTTCATTTTTTATTTCTTAAGAAATTATGGCAAAGGCTTGTTGCGATACAGGGGAGGATGACATACCACAAAAACGGAATGTTTCTGTCAAAAATAAATCCAGTAAAACGGAACATGATCATCATCATAGCAATGATGACGGTCATGATCATGGAAGCGCAGAGCCACCCGGATGGCAATCTCATCTTCCATTATTAATAGCTGTAGCGATATTATTGATCATGCTTGTATTGGAATTCGGATTTAACTACAAACCTTTATTCCCTGTTGAAATAATTTTTTATGGCATAGCTTATTTACTTGCCGGGTACGGAGTTTTGGAACTTGCTTTCCGCAAAGCAAAAAGAGGAGATTTTTTTAATGAATTTTTTTTAATGAGTGTTGCAACTGCCGGCGCCTTTGCAATTGGTTCGTACAGCGAAGGCGTTGCAGTAATGATATTTTACTCAATAGGAGAATGGTTCCAGGATGCTGCTGTTAACCGCGCAAAAAGAAATATCAAAGCCTTGCTGGATATTCGTCCGGATGCGGTAACAGTATTAAGAAATGGCAGAACGGAAACGATACATCCTGCCCAGGTGCAATTGGGTGAAAGTATACAGATAAGGCCTGGTGAAAAAGTTGCTTTGGATGGCGAACTCATTTCGGAAAATGCATCCTTTAATACTGCTGCATTAACTGGGGAAAGCAAACCTGATTCAAAAAATAAAGGGGAAGTTGTTTATGCGGGTATGATAAATCTTACAACTGTTGCAGTAGTTAAGGTTAACACCCTTTTTAAAGACAGTAAATTAAGTAAGATCCTGGAAATGGTGCAGGAAGCCACAGCACGAAAATCACAGACACAATTATTTATTTCGCGGTTCGCTAAAGTATATACACCCATAGTATTTGCTTTGGCTGTAGCGGTTTGCTTTGTTCCTTATTTTTTTGTTGATACTTATGTTTTTGAAACCTGGTTTTACAGGGCCCTCGTTTTTCTTGTTATCAGTTGCCCGTGTGCGTTAGTTGTGTCCATCCCGCTGGGATACTTTGGCGGAATAGGACTGGCATCCCGTAATGGTATTTTATTCAAAGGTGGAAATTTCCTGGATGTAATGACCAAAGTAAATACGATTGTAATGGATAAGACGGGTACGATGACAAAAGGGGTTTTTAAAGTGCAGGATGTTGTAACGGACAATATAGAAAAAAATATTTTTATTAATACAGTAGCTGCATTAGAAAAAAACTCCACTCATCCCATTGCCCGTGCTGTAACAGAATATGCGGCAAATGCAGATCTGCCTGATGCGGAAAAGCTAGAGGAAATTCCGGGTTATGGAATAAAAGCGATAGTCGGTGGAAAAGTTGTGCTTGTAGGAAATGTAAAGTTGATGAAAAAATTCAATATTAATTTTCCTGCTGAGATAGAAGAGATAGTAGATACTGTAGTAATAGCTGCAATAAATGAGAGATATGCAGGTTATATATCCATTGCAGATGAAATTAAAGAAGACGCTGCATCTTCTGTTACCGAAATGCATAAACTTGGAATTAAAACGATCATGTTATCCGGGGATAAAAAAGCTGTTGTTGAAAAAGTAGCAAAGGAAATAGGAATAGAGGAAGCGTATGGAGATCTGCTGCCGGAAGGCAAAGTAGAGAAAGTACAGGCTCTTAAAAACCAGGGCAGGCGGATTGCTTTTGTAGGAGATGGAATTAATGATGCGCCGGTTGTTGCCCTGGCTGATGCCGGTATCGCTATGGCCGGACTGGGCAGTGATGCTACTATTGAAACAGCTGATGTGGTGATTCAAAATGATCAGCCATCAAAAATTGTAACGGCAATAAAGATCGGTAAACTAACAAGAGGAGTTGTATGGCAGAATATCACAATGGCTATGGTCGTAAAAATATTTGTACTTGTATTGGGAGCCGGTGGAATTGCAACCTTATGGGAGGCCGTTATAGCTGATGTGGGCGTGGCTTTGCTGGCTATCTTAAATGCAGTTAGGATCCAGAAAATGAAAGTGTGATTTTTAGAACGCAGATTATTAAGAAAAACAGAACGCAGATTAATAGGATTTTTATGATCGACCTGTTTGAATCATTTTAATCACAACGATCATGATTATCCGCGTTCAAAATAAATGAAATGAAAAGCAGCATCACTTTTACCCGGAAATATTTTTCAAAACTTACACCCGCGGTTTTATTACTGATTGCTATTTTTACAGGCTCATTGTTTATATTCGGAATTATTATTCATGAAGTATTGATTGAAAAAGAAGAGGTATTTGACATACATGTTTTTAATTTTTTCTCTGCTCATATTATAAATTCTTCACTCACCGGAGTAATGAAAACGGTGACAAATTTTGCATCAGCTTCTTTCTTACAAATATCCTATGGCCTGCTTATTATTGTTTACCTGGCTTACAGGGATTATAAAAGAACTGTTGAAATTGCAATAATTGGTTCAGGTGGTTTCCTGGTTAATTATTTTTTGAAAGTAAACTTTCATCGACCGCGCCCCCCGCATCCCCTTATAGATCCTTTAATGAATTTCAGTTTTCCCAGTGGCCATGCTACCTCTGGTTAGATATTTTATGGTTTGTTAGCTTACCTTATCTGGAAATCCAACATGTATAAAATATATAAATATGCAATGGTTGCGTTTTTTATATTTTTTTCACTTCTTATAGGCTTTACGCGTATTTACCTGCGGGTGCATTATGCAAGTGACGTGTTAGCAGGCTTTAGTATTGGCTTTGCCTGGTTACTACTCACTATTGTGCTTTTTGAATATCTAAAGAAAAAAGCAGCTAAAGAAATTTCAGAATAAAATAGACCGCAGATTAATGATGGAACGCAGATTTTTAAGATTTTTATGATTGATCGGATTATAAATCATTTAAATCATAACAATCATAACCATCAGCGTTCAAAGAAATAAAATCATAACGATCATGATAATGAGCGTTCAATTTTGCGCTTTACATTGTTACAAAAATATTACTCGCTGCCTCATTACTTAAAATAATCTGATTTTTTTTATTACGGATTGTTATAGATCTGTCGAAATCTTCCATTTCTGAGATCTCTATAGTGTCACCAATTGCCAAACCGATCTTATCCAGGTACTTTAAAAATTCGTTGGAAGAATTGCCCAGGCTGACAATAGTCAGTTTTTTTTTCATGGGAGCAATATCCAGTGATTGGGTCTTCACTTTTTTTATTTTTCCATTTTCATCCGGTATAGGATCCCCATGCGGATCTACGGAAGGGAAACCCAAAAAAGCTTCGAGCCTTTTTACCAGGTCATTCGATTCAATATGTTCCAGTTGTTCGGCCATATCATGCACTTCATTCCATTTGTAATTCAATTTATTTACCAGGAACACCTCCCATATACGATGTTTCCTGATTATCTGCAATGCCTTTTTTTTACCTTTTTCAGTTAAGATTATCGTTTTGTCAGGTTGTATCTCGGTAAGTTTGTTCAGGCACAGTTTTCTTATCATTTCCAACACCGTTGCCGGATTCAGGCATAAGGCTTTGGAAAGAGCAATGTTGTTTACCTTTTTTACCTGCATGTGCTCCAGTTTATAGAGCGTTTTAAGGTAATTCTCTTCTGAGTGATGGGAGAAATGCTGCATCCTGCAAAAATACAGGGATTAAACTTATTTAAAAATTTGGTAACCCAAATAAATATTTTTTGTATTACCTTCTTTTCTTACCTTTATTTAAATTTAAAAGGATGAAGAAGCTTTTTGTGTTATGCTTTCTTTCTGTGTCAATGCTTCTTTATGTTTCCTGCAATAAAGTTTTACCCGGCGCGCCTGGTGATGATGAGATTTTGGATGGGCCCATCGAAGGATTGAACAGTGAGCAGAAAAGAATGTTTTTGAATGGAGATGTGGCTTTTAATAATGACATATTTACACAGGCAAAAGGGCTGGGCCCTCTGTTTGTAGCTAATTCATGCGGAAGCTGCCATGCCGGGGATGGAAAAGGCCATCCCTTTTCTTCTCTCACACGCTTTGGCCAGAGTGATACCACCGGTAATAAATTTCTTTCTATGGGCGGACCGCAATTACAGCACCGTTCTATAAATGGTTTTCTGGCAGAAAAGCTGCCTGCAAGCGCTACCTTTTCAAAATTAACACCACCTGCAAATACAGGGCTTGGATTTTTTGAAGCCATTACTGATGCAACCATTCTTTCACTCGCTGATGAAAATGATGCAGATGGGGATGGCATTTCCGGCCGCCCTAATTGGATATCAATCCCTGCCTACAGCCAGGTTCGCCCGGGAACAATCATCCGTAATGGTAAATACATCGGGCGTTTTGGCAAAAAAGCCTCTGTATTCGATCTTCTACAGCAAACAGTAAATGCATATAACCAGGATATGGGTATTAATTCTTCTTTTGAACCTTATAATACATATAACGGGCAGGAGGCTGATCCTGAAGTAACAAATCAAACAGTTCAGGATGTAGTTTTTTACCTGCAAACCTTAAAGGCACCGGTTCAGCGCAATCAGGATGATAAAGATGTAATGGCAGGCAGAGTATTATTTATGGCCAGCAATTGCGGAAAATGCCATACACCGGAATTAAAAACAGGCAATTTTTCTATTGCTGCCTTATCAAATAAAACATTTTTTCCTTTTTCTGATTTTCTGTTGCACGATATGGGGGCCGCTCTAAACGATAATTATACAGAAGGCACAGCATTAACTTCCGAATGGAGAACCCCGGCATTATGGGGTTTGGGCTTATCAGAGAACTCACAGGGCGGAAATATTTTTTTAATGCATGATGGCAGGGCGCGTAGTATTGAAGAAGCTATCACAATGCATGGAGGCGAAGCGTTGCAGAGCCGGCAAAAATTTCAGCAACTGAATACCGTTGAGAAAGCTGCCTTTTTAAAATTCCTAAAATCTCTATAGATAACTGTTATGAACAGACGAAATTTTATAAGGAACAGCTGTACAGCCTGTCTATCCATTTCTGCTTTGCCCCTTTTGGTAAGCAGTTGTGCTACGTTTGCTAATACCAATGGAAAGATAACAAAGAATGGAATTGTTATCAGTCCGGATGATTTTAAACTAACAGACAAAGGCAACAGTGATTACAGGTCGTTTCTTATCATTCGCAATGAAACGCTTAAATACCCGGTATGTGTGTACCGTTTCAGTGATACAGAATACAGTGCTTTGTGGATGAAATGTACACACCAGGGTGCTGAACTAAATGCCACAGGAAACCACCTGCAATGCCCTGCACATGGAAGTGAATTTAATAACCGGGGTAAAGTAACAGGCGGGCCTGCTGATAGTGATCTTCGCACTTTTCCGGTAACAGTTAATGGAAAAGAAATTTTTATTGACCTTAGAAAACAATCATGAAATATTTCTTCTCATTCATCTCAGTTTGCTTTATTTCCTTTACCTCCCTGGCACAGGTAGATCCTGAACTGCTGAGAAATGAAAATAATAAAGGGGATAGCCTGCAACTTAATATGGATGCTGTTTACAACAGGCCGTTTGTGAAAGCAGGAAAGCTACCGGTTTCATTAGGCGGATATGCAGAAGCTAATTACCAGTATGTAGGTGAAAATGGTATCACAGAAGGCCACCAGTTTCAGTTCAGGCGGCTCACGTTATTTGTTTCCTCTACATTATCACAAAGATTGAAGTTTTTAACAGAGATAGAATTTGAAGATGGTGCAAAAGAAATCAATATAGAATTTGCTTCTGTTGAACTGGAAATTGCGCCTTTACTAAATTTCAGGGGAGGAATTATTATGAACCCGATCGGCGCTTTTAATCAGAATCATGATGGGCCTAAATGGGAATTTATTGAAAGACCCATTTCTGCAACACAATTATTGCCGGCCACTTTCAGCAATGCAGGGGCAGGGATGTATGGGAAAAAAACAACGGGTAACTGGGTATACGCTTATGAAGCATATCTGAGCAATGGCTTTGATGAAAGTATTATAGACAATACAATGAATAAAACATTTTTGCCGGCTACAAAAGTAAATCCGGATCGTTTTGAAGAGAGTTTTAACGGGGCACTTTTATTCACCGCTAAAATTGCTTTGAGAAACCGCAAAATAGGAGAGATAGGTTTGTCTTACATGGGAGGTGCCTATAATAAATTCAAATCTGATGGCATTGACTTAGATAAAAAACGCCGTGTTAATGTATATGCAATCGATTTTAATACTACAGTTAATAAATTACAAACATTCATAAACGCAGAATATGCTTTGGTAGCTATTGATCTGCCTGAATCATTTACTGAACAATTTGGGCGCAAACAACAGGGCGGCTTTATTGATATTGTACAACCAATTTTTAAAAGGTCATTGCTGGGCTTTGATAATTCCTTGTTCAATGTTTCAGTAAGAATGGAATATGTTGACTGGAATAAAGCCGATTTCAAATCAACCGGGGGAAAGGTTGGCGACGAAATTTTTGCGATCTCACCAGCCCTCAGCTGGAGGCCCACTCCACAAACAGTGATCAGGTTCAACTACAGGTATAGCGAACAAACCGACCTGTTGGGTAACCCGCCCTCTAAAGTGGGTGCTTTTCAATTTGGGTTTTCAACTTATTTTTAAAAAAAAAATCGCAGAGATAAAGCATTATTTTAAATGTTGAATTTTAAATTTTGAATTTCTGATGCTGTTTATAAACCTTTTATACTCTGTCAGTTTATTAATTCAACATTTAACATTCAACATTCAACATTTCTCTACCTGCCAAATCCTTTTATAAGATCCAGTAAACCGCCACCATTTCTTTGTTGCTGCGATTGTGCACCTCCGGCGAGTTTGCCAATGATATCCATTAAACCTCCACCACCGCCATTGTTTTGTTCCTGTCCGTTGAACTGGCTCAGTAAATCCTGCAAATTAAAACCCGAATTCCCTTTTGCACGCTGTTCTTCTACTAATTGTGTGCTCTGGCCACCGGTAATGGATGCCAGTAAATTGTCTAAAGAAAAACCAGCCTCATTGGGATCGTTTACTTTATTAACAAGGTTACCCAATACACCAGGAATAAGATTGCCTGCTACATTATTAGCCTGATTGTTATTCAGATTAAATTTATTCATGAGTTTGCCTGCAAAATGACCGATCATCATTGTAACCAGGGGATTGCTTAAAAGCCCTTTTTTATTTCCGCCTCCGCCAAATAAGGAGAGAATGTTTTGAAGTCCCCCGCCGGCAACCATATTGCGCAAGCCAGATGCAACTGTATTGGTTGCTTCAGCAACAACAGCATCATTCTGATCGTTGGGAATGTCTGTATTATTAATTACAGATTCATTTGCAGATCCTTTTACAAGTTCAAATAATTCTTTTAGCATTGTTTTATTTTTATGTTCGTTTATTAAGTGGATGAATGTAGTTGAATTTCCGGAAATATGAATATATAAAAGGTAATAGTTATGAATTCAGAGTTATAAATGGACCTTCCAATTCTATACAACTCTCCCAATCTCTCCAAATAAGAGGGACTAAATCATCCTAATTCAGGAATAGACACAAATTCCCAATTCATACTGTACTGTATAAGTTAGCTTTTTCAATAAAATAATTACCAGATCCCTTTAAAAAGAAACTTCTTGCGAAGTGAGATCATTTATTGGATTTCGCTTTCTATTTATTATGTTCACGCTTCGTCCTTCGACTGGCTTAGGATGACAGCATTTTTAAAATCACTTATCCATCTTAACTCATAATTCTAAATCACTATTGTACGGTTAAAATGCTGTTCATTCGGCCTCATAAAAAATCCGTCAAGAAAATTGAAGCGGAAGGCGTTAAGAAGAAAAACAGGTGTTACTAAAGCCAGGTTATATTATTAGCTTGTAAGTCGCACCTGGCTTGGTTGAGTTATGAAGATGGAACTTGTTTTTCTTTAGCCTGCAGCTTCAATTTTTAGGATTTTTTATGCAGCCTTGATTTTTTGCTCCACTTTTAGCTTATTCTGTTAATTAAATTTATCGCTGAATCTCCTGCGTCGATTTGTATCAAGACAAAAGTGGAATGAAATAGAACCTATCCTAAAACAAATTTCTTTTTGAAAGGCTCTGGTATTGTGTTTTAAAGAAAGAGTATAATTTTTACCGGACAATAGTGATTCATAATTCTTAATTCTTAACCCCTGCAAGTATCCTTAAAAAATTACCACCCAATATTTTACGAATATCTTTTTTGCTGTATCCTCTTTTCAGCAATTCTTTTGTAATGAGAGGCATTGCAGTAATATCGTCCAGTTGTTGCGGCAAAGAATTAACTCCATCAAAATCGCTCCCTAAGCCCACATGATCTGTTCCTATCAGTTTCACGATATGATCAATGTGATCTATTACTGCAGAAAGGGGAGGACGCATTGCAATAACCTCTGATTTGTATTTTTTGAAAAGGAAAAGATCTGCAAAATAAGGCTCCGGGTTTTGTTTCAATAAAGAATCTCTTTCTGATTTATGTAATTGATTAAACAATTCATTTCGTCTTTCAAAACTACTGTCGAGGAAACCAGAATAAAAATTAAGATGTATCACTCCGCCATTTTTACCCACAGCTTTTATCTGCTCATCTTTTAAATTGCGGCGGTGTGGGCAAATATTATGTACACAACTGTGCGATACGATCACTGGTTTTGCGGAGATAGAAATTGCATCCCAGAAAGTTTGTTCACCTACATGAGAAAGGTCTACCAGCATTCCCAGTCTATTCATCCTTTCCACAACCTTTTTCCCAAAAGCAGTCAGGCCTTTGTGAAGTAGTGAGTCTCCTTTCGTTGTTTCATCCAGTGCGGATGTTGCCCAGTCATTGGAATTATTCCAGGTTAGAGTCATATACCTTACTCCTCTGTTATAAAAATTATCAAGATTTTCCAGTTTATTTTCAATCATATGTCCGCCTTCCAAACCAAACAATGCAGCTAACTTTTTTTCTTTTATTGCTTTTGAAAGAGCAGGCATATCATGTACTATGCTGATCTGGGAGGGGTTGCGGGCAGCCACGGCATATAAAGTATCTATCTCCCTGTTAGCCCAGTTATAAGGGTTTTTTTTATTACCATCACACCAGAGAGAGAATACCTGTATATCTACTCCTGCTTTACTGAAACGCCCTAAGTCGGAATGGGTTTTACCCGTAAGATCATGATCAATAATTAATTTAACATCCAAAGCTGTGCTCAGCAGGTCGTTGTGTGCATCTGCTACTATGGAACGAAAATGTAATTTTTTATAAGACTGGCTATAAACTGTTGCAGGGTGGGCTATAGAGATAAAGAATAAAAGAGGAAGAAGAATTTTGTGCATAAAGAATAGTATTAAATCTTATTCTTAAATATAAGCACTAAAAAGATAGGAGGGAGATATCTGATCTTAAATCACATTTTTTGAATAACAGTAGTTATGATAATTACAAAAGCCTTACAGATGATCTGCAGGGCTTTTGTAATTATTGATCATTATTTTCCAAAAACTAATAGAACTGCCTTGTTGTTTGAAGCGTTTTTTGTGTCATACCAGAATGATATCTTTTCGATAAATCTGTTTTTTCCATTTAAGTCAATGATCTTTGATTCACTGCCACGTTTAAAATGAAAACGCAAATCTGCTTCCTGGGTTCCCCCGTTTTCAAAATGTATCACACATCTGTACAAATTAAGAGATCCTTCTCTCACTGCAAATCTTAGTTGTTTAAAATTTCCGTCTCTAACAGAAACATTCATAACATCATGGTCGATCTTGTAGTCAACTCGTTTTTCTCCTAATTTTACCCATCCTCGGCCAATAGTAAATGAGTGTAAAGTAAATGCCAGTACTGCTACAGCCAACAGCGACATTAATAATGATTTGATACGCATAATTTCAGATTTTAAAAAATGATTAATTAAAAAATTTTGTGTTCAGGGTGTTTTTTATAGACCCTGTACTTTGGATTTGGTTTAATGGAATGAAAACAGGCAAAACAAAGCAGAGAGAGGAACAATTTGTATTTAATGTTCCTTCATGAGGCATTTTTTTTATAACTAGCGAAGTATTTTCTTTTTTCTATAAGGACTTATCATAAAAGAAAAAGGAATACCCACACATACTATTAAGATCCCCACAGCAATTATTGAACTTTTAAGATCAGAGGGAAGTTGAGGAGTTTTAGAATTAGGAACTACCAGGAAATGCATAATCAGCCAGACAAATATTCCATAAAGAATTCCGGATGCAATTTTATTTTTTATTAAATCAAATAGTAATGGATAAATAATATAGAAGAACAAGGCGAAAATAAAAATGATGAGAAAATGAAATAATAAACCGAACCAGATCATTTTGTTTCCTCCTGTAAAAGCTGGTAAGCCGAAGATTCCACTGGCAATGAATTTAAATACAACTTGCGGGTTTTTCCCGGTATTTATAAAATACTGAATACAAGCTGCCAAAATATCTAAAGTGCCTGATATAGTTCCTGCTAATATTATTTGTTTAAAAAAACGCATAATTGGTATTCAATTGTATTTTGTGCAAAAAGCATATTACCAAAGAAAGTTGTAACCAACCTAATGAAGGATCGCATAAAATATTTCTTTATCTTTTTATAATTGCCCTGATAAAACTTGCCAGTGATTCAGTTGAAAAATTCTCAGATAACAAAATGTTCCTGATTTTAATTTCCTGTGCTGATAAAGTTGCAGGTAATACAAAAAAAGAAAGTATAAAAATATTTTAAGAACTATTAAAAATATTAAAAAAAAATAAACAGAAAAAAGCTAATAATTATTTTAAGTAGGTAATGCCACGAATAGTTTAAAAAATGGTTTTAGAATCATATTCTGACCATCATTAATATCCTGTTTCCAGGGCAATTTTAACTACTCTCACACCGTTTCAGGAGGATAAAGTTGATATATTTACAGTATAACTACGTTCTATGAAACCTTTTTTACTTTTTCTCACTCTATTCTATTCATTTCAATCTTTAGCACAGGAAGATATTGCCTCTGTTCAATCCTGCGGACGGTCAAAGGACATTGCAGGAAACCAGCTTATTAGTTATTACCAGTACCCTTCAATGAATAAATATGATATCAAGTATTTAAAACTTGATCTTGTTGTGGAAACAGGGTCACGGGTAGTGTCGGGTTCAGCATTAACAATGGCAAAAGCAACCGCCCCCCTGGATTCATTTATAATCGAATTAAAAAATAACATGATCGTGGATTCCCTTTTTATTAATGGAACCCGTCAGGTATTTGCTCACAATTCAGATCATATTTATGTGCCTCTTGTTCCGGCTATTCCCCAGGGTGCTAATGTAAATGCACTGGTCTATTACAGGGGTACAGTTGCAAATGGTATTTTTGCGGGCACAGTACCATCTAACGGTTTAAATTATACAGCTACACTTTCTGAAAGTTTCCAGGCAAGAGAATGGTTCCCTGCAAAACAATTTCTTAAAGACAAAATAGATTCTGCAGACCTGTGGTTCACTACTTCCTCCATCAATAAAGTAGGTTCAAATGGATTGTTGAAATCAGTTGTACCTGTAGCCGGTGGTAAACTGCAATACCGTTGGAAAGAAACATATCCAATGAATTATTATATGCCTAGTTTTTCTGTAGGTAATTATATGGAATACCTGAACTATGCAAAGCCGGCCGGAATGGCCCCTGACTCATTGCTGATACAACATTATATTGTAAACAATCCCACCTATTTCGCCGGAATAAAACCTAACCTGGATAAAACTCCTGTGTTTATTGAAAAGATGAGCGAATTGTTTTCCATGTATCCATTTAAAAATGAAAAATACGGCCATGCGCATGCAGCCATCGGTGGTGGTATGGAACATCAGACAATGAGTACAATGGCAGCATTTACTTCCACATTAATTGCTCATGAACTGGGGCATATGTGGTGGGGGGATAATGTTACGTGTGCCACCTGGAATCACATCTGGCTGAATGAAGGTTTTGCCAGCTATTGCGAATACCTGATGATAGAAAAATTTCCGGCACTCATTCCCAGTATCACTGCTAGTGCGTTCATGCAGAACTATCATAATAGTGTAATGAGTGCAGCGGGAGGCAGCTTATATGTACCGGACGCTTCTGTATATGATGAAGGCCGTATATTCAGTTCAAGATTGAGTTATGCCAAAGGAGCGGCAGTTATACATAATTTACGTTTTGAAATGCAGAATGAAGACCTGTTTTTCCAGGTATTAAAAAATTACCAGCTACAGTTCAAAGATTCGGTTGCAACTACAGAAGATTTTAAAAGGGTGGCAGAAACAACCAGCAGCAAAAACCTGTCGGATTTTTTTAATCAATGGGTTTACGGTGAGGGCTACCCGACATTTAATATTAATTACTTTAAAGAAGGAAATGGAATCCTGGTTTTAAAGATTAATCAAACTGCCAGCATGCCTTCAGTAACTCCTTTCTTTAAAGGGTTATATGAATTTAAGATCACATCACCTGCCGGAGATACAACTTTACTTGTTAACCTTTCAACGAATAACCAGGAATTCAGGTTTAATTATTCTAAAACACCGGATGGATTAATAGTTGATCCTAATAACTGGGTTTTAAATGCTGTTGGAACAATTACCTATGGGGGAGTGATCATTCCTTTGCCTCCCAGTCAGGTAAGCCTTTCAGCTATAGCAGATGCCTCTTGTACCGCTCAGCTTAACTGGATCACTACAATTGAGCATAACATTTCTAAATATGAAGTGGAATACAGCACTGACAATATTAATTTTTTAAAGGTTGGGGAAGTTGCGGGTACAAATACAAATACTGATCAGCAACACAATTTTAGTTACCGCCCTGCCGGGCAGGATTCAACTCATTATTTCCGTTTAAAAATAATTGATACACTTGGCAACAGCCGCTTCAGTAATAAAGTGACATTAGTATTTAATTGTAACCTTATTTATAATTATTCTATAAAAGCAGGGCCTAATCCAACAACCGGAAAAGTTTTTATTTATGTTTCTTCTCCTAAAATGGAAAAGATCAAGATCGTACTTATAAATATACTTGGTGAAGTATTATATAGCACAGAGGAATCAATAAAGATTGGTAATAATACCATTCAGCTTGATATGATGGAACGTGTACCGGCCGGCACTTATATTTTAAAGATCATTTCAAATGAAAATAAAATAATAAAAAAATTAATTCGGAATTAAAACCTGGAACAAAAAAAAATACCGGCACTTCAGGCCGGTATTTTTTTTAGATTACTGTTTATAATTTTATCAGCTTTATTACCTGACGTTTTTTATCCTGAATCACCTCAGCGAAGTATGTGCCCGGTTGCCAGTTATGGCCAACATACAGTGCATTTTTCATGTTTAAATTAGTGGTATTGTATACCGGCCTTCCGGTGATATCTGTTATACGCACACTTACTGGTGTAGAGGCATTGCTCTTAACAGAAAGAATAAAATGTGTTGATGCAGGATTGGGTGAAGAGGATACAGTTAATTCCTTATTATTGATATCTGTTTCAAATGAGCTGGCTTTATTACTAAAGTCATCATCATCATCATGATCGTCGTCATCATCATCATTTGGTACAGAACAACCGGCTTTTGCTTTTATTGAACCCTGACTATTGGGAACAATTGTGCCGCTTCCAAATGATCCTAATGTTGTCTTTGCAACAAAATTATTTTCACAATTATTGCTTGAAGAGCCGGTTGATAAACCTTCCAGGGATTTAGTACTGTATTTCACAGATATAATATAAACTCTTCCAGGAGTAGCTCCTGTGAGCCTGATCCTTCCCTGGCCATCGCTGACTTCTGAACCATTTGTTATTTTGTTACAACTCATATCATATGCACGAACCTGGTTTCCTTGTATACCATACAATTTAAAAGCAGCACATGTTTTAGATTGAATGATATCTGTATAAAAACTGTTGCCAGGCCCCAGCATAGCCGGTGCAGTAACTTTAGTGTAATAATAAAAATTATGAGGTGTTACCTTTTTTATTCTGCGGTTTTCTACAGTATAACAAACATTCAGTAAAGGATCTGCACCAGCAATGAATTCTTTACAGGAAACAGACATAGAAAAAATGTGGGGAGTAGCCGTTGTGCAGTTTGTGGTCCAGGTAACGGTACGGGTTACACTTGAAGTGTTATTGCTGTTATCTTTAGCAGTAAAAGTTCTTGACTGTGAACTTGTACCCGGATTAACTACCACTACAGGGCCGGTACTTACAGTGAGTTGTGGCATACCACAATTATCAGTAGCGGTTGCTGTTCCCAATCCACTTTCAATTGCTGCAGCTGTAGGGTTACATCCAAGTATCACCGCGGTACCTGTAGCAGTAACTAAAGGGGCAATATTATCAATAACAGTTACCTGGGATGTGCAGGTAGAAGTATTTCCATTAACTGTAAAAGTAACCGTCACAGTATTGCTGCCAATATCGGAACAACTGAAATTTGTTTTAGATAACTGGATATTCTGAACACCACAGTTTCCTATTATAGCCGGGGTAACCATGGAAGGAGAAAGAATTGCAGATCCATTGCTATTTAAGAGTAGAGATGCATTGTTACACTGAGGCTGATAAGCGGGCTTATTTACAAAAACATATAATTCTTTTACCTGGTACGCACTAGCATTGAACCCGAAGGTCCAGTCTGTATTATTAGGGAAACTGCAGGAAGCACAGTTACCAATACCAAGATCATCGGAAGTAAAATCAGGAGAAGACCATCCGTTATAGGAAAGTAAAGTTTCCATAGCATTAAAATCATGTACCTGGAATGATCCATAATTACAATTCTCTGTTGTGGGTTTATCACCAAAATCAAATACAGCATCAGAGGCATTGGGTACACCAGCACTGTTTTGAGCGTAATAACAATCCGGCCAGAATTCAATATTTCCCGCAACACCTGTTCTGTTGGTTCCTGCAGAATTCACCACATTCATATTGGTTACCTGTTGCTGGTAACGGATAGTGCCGGTAGGGATTCCAATCCTTCCGATATCAGTGGTGAAAGCATTCATGGATACCCAAACCCATTGAACTCCGGTTGTAGGAGATTCAAGCTTTAAATAATAGGCAACCTTTGTAAAAGGTGTTGAGCCAAGTGCTGCAGCATTGTTCACTGAATAGGGAACATCAGCCTGGCTAAGCCATTGCTGGTTTGCTGAAGGAATAGGCAATCCGTAAACAAAATTGTAACCGGCAGCTTCAGGAACATTTGCGAGTACTGCAGAAGGTGCAGGATAATTTTGATTTCCACATTGCGCTTGTCCTGGTATTGAAAAAGCAATACTCATTATACAGGAAAAAACATAGACCAATGTACGTAAGGGTAGTGTAAGTGTCATTCTTATTGATTTGGTTAAAAAAAATATATGATCTTACTAATTCAACATATAGGGTTGGGAGCATAACAAATTTGCTCTCTTACCTTTAAAAAAAAGTAGAAATTATAAGGATAATGAATAATAAATGAATCAGTAAACTTTGGGAGTATAATAGAGAATTTTCACAGGTTGGATAGTAAAGATGAATATAAAATGTGAAATAACAAATTTATGGCTGGATTATTTTATGTTATAAATAAATTATTTTTGGTATTGATAGTAACCGGCTTTAATTTTTATCAGCCTATTTTTTTATTTATATACGTTTTACATTGCAACAATTATATGTATACCTGGCATCTGCTTTCGGTGCCGGTTTTGTTATTGCCTGGGTTTTACGGACCATTTCAATAGCATCAATAAAAAAATCCAATAAAAGCCTGGCAGGTTTTTTAGAAAGTGAAAAACTAATAAAAGAAACTTTGAATAAAGAAAATAAAGTATTCCAGTACAGAACTGATAAAGTGCTGGATGAATATGAATTTAAAATAAGGGAACTGGAAAAAAATATCAGGCAGATGGATGGGGATATTCTTCTGTTACAGAAAAATAATGAGGAAACCGAGGCATTACTCGAGTCGGGATTGCCTGTTGTTCATTCCCTGAAATTACAACTGATCGAAGCCCACAATACCATCGCAAGGTATAAGGCACAACTGGAACAACCAGTGGTAAGTAAATAAATTATTTATTTTTTTTCCTGTTTATGATCTCCTCCTTCAAAATTTCATTGATCTGAGTTGTAGGTGAATCCAATAAAAAAATGGTCGTTCCTGATTCACGGGCAAGTTTATTTTCTACTTTGCCTTTAGTAATGATATTTTTAAAATATTTTTTTTCTTCTTCCCTCATCGGATCAGGATCTTCATTTTCCTTTACAAGAATTATTTTATTATATGTTCTGGAAAAATCAAACCAGTTGATGTAATCCGCATTAAAAGACACAGCTTGCAGATTTTGTTTGGAGTAGAAGTTGATCGCTCCTGCCTGGCCATAATTATCGCAAAGCACAAGTGTATTTTCATCACCTTTGATGGATGTAAAAACGTTATCCGTTTTAGCAGCAAGTTCTTTCCAACCCAGCATATCTGCAAAATCCTGGGGCAAAGCATGTTCATTTCCATCCTCCCATTTCAGCATTCCCAATTTTTTATACATGGGTGCCCGTAAAGCAGTTTTTTCAGGTGTGTAAAGCGGAAATGCAAACATAAGTAAGGGAACAGACAGGCCTGTAGTGATAAATAGCATTACGATTCGCAGGTAATAAAATGGTTTATGTTGCAGCAATCTTTCAAGATACACGGAACCAAAAGCCAGGAAGATAGGGTAGAGGCCGATAGCGTAATAACCTTTCCCTTTAAAATAAATAAAAAGGAAGATCGTAAAAATATAAGAATAAAAAAGTATCCTGTATTTTTTAAATTCCGGATAAATAAAGAATGAAATAAAGGCCGCCAGAATAATAAAGATAGAACCTGTAAAAAATAATAATTGTTCTTTTATAAAATCCATCCTGTTTACATTTACTAGCTGTGTATCAGTAAGCTCCTGCATGTGGCCAATAACAGGAAAATTGTTTTGGTATTGCCATATAAGGTTTGGGGAAATTATCAGCAGGCCTGTAGCAATTGCAAAGTAAAGGTTCCGGTTTAAAAATATTTTTCTCAATTCAGTAATTAATAAGGCAGGCACAAGGCCCGCTACCAGGAAAATAATATTGTATTTATTTAAAAATCCAATTCCAAAAACGCAGGCAGCATAATAAAGCCAACTGCTGTTGCCATCATTTATATATCTGGTTATATAATAATAAAGAGCAGTCCAGCAAAGTATATCAAATGAATTGGGCTGATAAAGTATGTTCATCCTGAGTATAACAGATAAGGTTACTGCGATAGCTCCTAATACAAGCGCAAATAAATTACCCTTTAATAATTCAATGGTTTTCCACACAACCAGCATCGTAAGAGCTCCAAAAAGCGCAGGAAAGAATTTTATAAGCCAGACAGGGCTTCCCGCTTTTAAAATAATAAACGAGATCCAGGATGTGAAAGGGGGAACTGATTCAAAACCCCAGGCAAGATGCTTAGCCTGATCAAGATGCAGGTATTCGTCCCGGTGAAGATCAAACCCTGGCGCTATAAGAAACCAATGAAGTGTAAATTTTAAAATAATAAAAAAAACCAGGATCACAGTTTTATTAACGATCATTTTTAAAGAGTTTTGAATTAAGAATTTTATAATGCGTAAACTTCCCTTTTATCTTGATAGGGTAGAATGAAGTAGAAATTCAACCTCCTTCAAAATCTGATGTTATATTCAAGTTGTGCATTACATATTTTATTATTGATATAAACCTGATCACGCTTAATCCAATAATTTTATACCCGTCAAAATAACATAAATACATAACGAGAAACATTAAGAATTTTATCAATTCAGGAAATTTATAAAAAAGAAGATAAAATAAATCAGTTTAGATTAAACAGCTGTATTAATTTTATTACATGGCTACCATTCATTTAATTATAAAAGGCAGCGTGCAGGGTGTTTTTTTCAGAAAAAATGCCAGGGAAGAGGCATTGTCAATTGGAGTTTCCGGCTGGATCAAAAATAAAGACAATGGCGATGTGGAAGCCATGGTAACGGGTGATCCTGAAAAATTGGTTCTGTTTGAAAAGTGGTGTAGAGAAGGACCGCGGCTGGCAGAAGTTGATGAAGTAATTATAACCTGGTGTGAAGAAAAATTTTTTGAAAAATTCATTATAAAATAATTGCTGCTTCTAAATTGAGCATTATGGCTGATCAGAAAATTATTAGAGAACGCTACACAGCAATGACCGATGGTGAATTAGAAAATTTTGCCCGGGAAGATGGAATAGGATTAACAGAGGAAGCGTTGCTTTTATTGCAAGCTGAATTCAAAAAAAGACAAATAGATACCGCCGTTTTTGATGAGATTAGGGATGGAACTTTAATTAGAAAAACAGAATCAATTGAAAAAATTGAAAATTTTATAAACACCGAAACTAACTCCAGTATTTTATCAGTCGCCCTGAACGAGAAGAGAGATGGTAAAACCGATCTGGAAATATTTAACTCTCTGGTTGAAGTTGGGATGGAAGAATCAAATGCAGAAGCAGTTATATTAAGTTTACCTAAACATGCGGTAAGACTGCAGGCCCGGGCAAACTCTTCACTCCTTACTGCCGTATTTATTATTATTGCAGGAATAGCTTTTTATATGATCAGCCCCAAAAAAACAAATACGTCTTTTGCTCAAATTATTTCTATATGCGCTATTATGTATGGAATTCTTAAATTTTTTAAAAGCCTGTTTGAGAGAAATAAGTATGCAACTATTTTAAAAAACATTAAAAGTGAACTCCCTTAAAAATTTTTATAATATTGTTTTAATTAAACTATACTAATGACACAATCTATCAATCACAACGAAGAAAATTCAGCTAAACCTGGTGAAGAACAAACAGGTGAAGGTACTGATCGTAAACCCGGACAAGGAAACAGCAATGATGGATTAACCCGGCGGTTGGGTGATGATCTTAAAGAAAGAGGAATTAAAGAAAAAGAGAAAAACGGTTCATCAAATATAAAGGAAGAGGACAGGACCCGTGAAGGTTCACAGGGAGGTAGTAAAGGACAAGGACATTGATCAGAAATAAAAAAAGGTTTCAGAGGCAAAGGCATTTTACCTGCAATGATAGCCAGATGATTTTTTCAGTATTGGAATTATTATAATGAATTCTGCCACAAAACCTTGGATCAGGAAATAATATTCGGTAAAATAATCCTTTGTGAATCTATCACAAATGATGTTATTATTAAAATACTGATCTTAAGAAGTAAATGGGTTTGTTTTAGAAGGATATTGGAAGTATGAAAGATGGATTTAAAAGCGGGACCTATTGTGTTTTGCAATTGTATGTTATTAATTTTCAAAGATTTATCTACTTTAAAATTAAAAAAATCCTTTACTTGCAAAATCAAAGACATATGTTCTGATTTAATTCAAGCGGTATAGTCAAGGATAATGCCACAATTAGAAAATGTGGATATCTCGAAATAAATGCATAAAACTTCTACAAATTGGGAAGACAAAGGTGCTGTTTATTAAAAAGCTGAAGCTGGCTGATTTTCCATATACCTTATTATTGAGAGTCTTATGTCAGATTTAGGGTCGGTTAGGGATGTGGCTACGGGATATACTTTTATTATCTGAGGGTTGTCTTTTTTAAGAAAACCCAGGTTTGCTTCTCCGCCAGTTAATAAAAAATCGGTCATCACTACTTTGTAGCTTTTCAGAGGATCTATTTCTTTTGATTGTAATGTCCAGTTTGAGGAAGCAGAGCTATAAGTTAGGCTATTGGAATAATGCAGAAATCCGCCAATGCCGGCATTCTTTCTGCCGGCATCCAGTATTTTAACCAATAAGGAACCTATCATATCCGCTTCGATAAGATTTCCTCCAAAAGGAAGACTCCTGAGAATATCATATTGGCTAACGGGCATCTGGAGTATATCATCCAGTCTTATGGATCCCGCGTTAAGAATAGCCAGGTCTGATCCTGGAGCAGCAGCTTCCATTGCGGCAACTATGATCCTGGAAAAATTAGTTGGATGTGTTCGTATTTCGGCATCTCTGCCATCAAGTGGATCGCCTGATGTGCGAATGATCTTTTTTGCATCAAACCCGATGGAAGAATAACTTTTGTCAGCAATGGCCGTCCATTTTTTCACCACTTGTTCCGTAACCGGATCCATAGGTACTGATTCATTGATCATTTCCAGTTCACTCTTTACTTTAAAATCCGCTTTATTTTTATTGATCTTAAGTTTTAGAATGTAAGCTGATTTTGCATTTGAATGCGCTTTTGATATAATTACATTTCCCACTCTCTGAAACCGCTGGTCATGTTCATGCCCGCCAATTATCATGGCCAGGTTTGGTAATCGCTGTGCAAGTAAAATATCGTCCTTTAACAACTGGTGAGTTATAGCTATTACCACATCGCATGAATCTTTGATACGGTTATACATTGTTTCCGCTGCTACTAACGGATCCGTATACATGACGTAAGAAGCTTTGTTATAGGGTAGGGTGAGGCCTATGAATCCTATCCTTGCTGTAGTGCCATCTGCATCTTTTACATTCATAATGTATGTCAATGGCACAGTATCATTTATATTCCCGGTTTTTTTTACAAATTGGTTTATAACATCTCCTTTTTTATGATAGGTATTTGAGGAAAGCCATTTAAAACCTGATTCATTTATCCTGCTCTGCAATTCGCTTTCGCTTATATCAAATTCATGATTACCAAATACAGCTATATCTGTACCTGCTGTATTCATAGCTTCAATCATTTGCCGGCCCCTGATCCTTTTTCCCTCAAATTGTAAACTGTTGAATACAGAAGGGCTTAAAAAATCTCCTGCCATTATTAAATAAGTATTTGGATTCTGTGTGAGGTACTTGTTTTTTATAAAAGCAACCCTGGCCATGCCACCAATACGGCCACCTTCCAGCGGGGCGATCTCATACACATCATTGATCTGAACAAAAGTTATATCAATAGTTTTATTGTCAGTGCTTCCGGAATTACGCGTACTGGAACAGGAAACGCCAAAGCCAAGGAATATTATAAAATATAAAAGATTTTTTTTCATGAATGTAATATTCAATATGATGAATTTTATTAAGCAAAGTAAAATGAAAAAACCCGGAGAAACCCCGGGCTTTGGTATTTTAAATCTGAAACTTTTAGTTTTTGATGAAAGACTGTTTTTCTTCTTTGCCATTGATAAGCCAGTACATACCGGGAGGCAGTTGCTGAATATTTATGGTAACAACTTCACCGGTAATATTTTTCATTACCAATACTTTTTGTCCGGAACTGTTTAACACAGATAAATTTCTTTTATTTACAAGGTTACCCTGAGTGATTACTTTTATAAAATCCTGCGCCGGATTTGGGTAAATGTCAATGCGTGATATTCCATCAAAATTTAATTGCTTTATTTGTGTAAGCTTGGTTTTACCATCTATATCAACACTGCGTATACGATAATAGTTTAATCCTTCAAGAGTATTTTCATCTTTGAAAGAATAGGTGCGATTACCGCTAAGGTTACCCAGGCTGTTTACGGTATTGATAGAATTGAATGAAACCCCGTCTTTGCTTCGTTCTACCAGGTAATGTTTTACATTTTGTTCTCCACTCACTGTCCATAAAAGTTGTGCATCAGTTGAATTTTTGCGCGCTGTGAAGTCAATGAAATTAACGGGCACTGCAACAGTCACCAATTCGATGGCAAGTATTAGTAAATCAGATTGTTTATCCGTTTGTATATATCCTGCACCATACAATACGGTTCCGCCTTGTATATACTGGTTTATATAATCCAGGGAACCAGGGTAAAGATCTTTTGTAAATATTCCGGTATTATTATTAAATGTTGCATCCTGTGCTCCTGTTGCGGTGTATCTCACAACAAATGGATTTCTGTCCGGACCATCCTGCCTTAAATTTCCGGCTGCAATTATTTTTCCATCTGCCTGTACCTGTAAAAAAGTAATGGTTTCTTCATTGCTGGGAATAAGATTGGTGCTTGCTGATCCTGAAGTTCCAAAAGTCATATCAGGTATCCCTGCACTATTTACTTTAGCAATGGCAAGTATAGATCCTGTAGAAGTATAAACATTTCCTCCGGTAAATATATTTCCTAATGCATCAAAAGCAATTGTAGAAAAAACAGGGGCAGTACCGCTTATTGAAATTTGTACACGGCCACCATTAAAGCCGGCTGCATCCAGAATTCCGGCAGCGGTAAAACGCAACAATCCTCCCTGCCCGTTATAAGTTCCGCAAAGCACGATTTTACCATCACTTTGAATTGCCATACCATAACTTGCATCTGTATTGTTGCTACTACCATATAATGCAAGTCCACTACCACCAAAAGTATTATCAATACTTCCATCTGAATTAAATCTTATCAACGCTGCATAATCCTGTCCTCCTGAAAAAGCACCACAAGCCACAATGATCTGGCCCGTTGATGTTAATCCTATATTGGTAATGTTGCCTAGTGAATAACTATTCAATGAGGATCTACTTAATTTACCATCACCATCAAAAGTTGCATCCAGTGTTCCGTTTGTATTATACCTGGCCAATGCAATACCAACTCCACCATATCCCGCTACTACAATTTTTCCATCTGTTTGTATAACCACACTGGTTGCTTCATCACTTGTACCAGTACCAATATCGGTTAGTACGATACCACCTGTTCCGAAAGCCGGATCCAGTACACCGTTAACATCATACCGGGCCACGGTGAAATTTCTGTTAGTTACATTAGATCCGGATATATTTTTAAAGCTGGAGCCTGCTACAACCAACTTTCCATCAACCTGTCGTGCAATACCTTTGTTAACATCTGCTGATGAAGGAAGATTAAAGGTTAGTAAACCATCAGTGTCAAAGGTATTGTCAGGTGTGCCGGTTGAATTAAAACGCCTCATTGCAAAATTATCTATGCTCATATTGGTCATTGACAAACCGCCTACCAAATATTTTCCTGCATTGTCTACCGCCAGGTCATAAATATTATCAAAATTGGATGCAAGGAAATTTGATGTAACTAAACCGTCTGTATCAAATGACAAGTCCAAACTGCCATCTGTATTGTAACGGGTTAGTACAAAAGAATTTCCCGGCGAACCGCCTACACGATCAGAAACAACTATAATTTTATCTCCCGGCAACAGTTGAAGCGCAATAGCCGGACTTGTTGTGTTTACATCATTTGAAGGTTTTAAAACCAAACCGTCCCCACTGAAAGTATTGTCACGGGTTCCGTTTACATTATACCTTATCAATGTAAGTTCAAACGAAAAAGTAGTATTGCTGTATGTGCCACCGGCAGTGATGATTCTGCCGTCGCTCATTACTTTAATGTCGTTGAATGTAGAATTTCCACTGAAATTATCTATGAGAATTCCATCTGTATCATATCCTGTATCCGGTGTTCCATCAGGCAGCAGGCGAATGGTAACTACTTTTAACGCACCGGGTGGAGAGGTGGTTCCACCTATCACGATCTTACCGGTAGTATATACGGGATCACTAAAATCCAGCCCCACTACTAAGCCGGTTTCACTATCCGGAGAAACAGAGATTATTTTTTTTCCATCACCATCAAAAGTAGGATCAAGACTACCATCAGACAGGATCCTTGTAACCGCTACATCATTGATCGTATAGCCGAGGGTTGGATGAATATCTGTAGCACTGCCCACACCCACAATTTTACCATCAGGCTGAAGGATCAGGTCTCTTAAATAAGACCCTCTAGGCCCTGCAGCAATGGTAACTATACCCCCGTTTCCAAATGAACCATCTATAGTACCATCTGTATTATATCTTAAAAAAGTAAAATTATTTACATAAAGATCGATACCTACAATAATTTTTCCATCGCTTTGCAATAAAACTTTACCCACGCGTCCGGCATAAACTGTTGTTTTACCCCCAATTCCAAAGGAGGCATCTGTAGTTCCATCATCATTAAAACGCATTATAATTCCCCGGCCGGCACTTACTCCGCCCATTAAAATTTTTCCGTCAGTTTGTATAACCAGCGATCGTACTTCCTGGTCAGAAGTTACAGCTCCTGTGGTTTCTACATTTGTTACATTAAATCCATTTGTGCCAAAACCTGCTTTTAATGAAACTGTTTGTGCATGGATCAAAAAAGGAATTAAACTGAATAAAATAATAAGAGGTGATAAAAATGTTTTCATAAAAAAAAATTTGTTAGAAAAAGTAAGATAGCCGCAATATGTTAGGAGGGGCAATCTATTTAACAACCGCACACAGGGATATACCCACCAGATGGTATAATGTATTAATAAAATAACTGATAAGAAATGAGTATTAGAAAATATAGGGAAATAAGAGTAAGATAATCAAGGCTAAGCTTACATTACACTTCATAATAAGACACTATCTTCTTCGCCATTTCTTCCAGCATGGATATATTGAAGGGTTTGGTAAATAATGCAACATTGAATTGTGCACAATAATTAATGTCTGCGGGGTTGGATGAAGTTGTAAAAACAACTGCGGGAATCTTTTTTAATCCGGGGTCACTTTTTAAAATGGCCAATACTTCCCGCCCGTCTAAAACAGGCATATTTATGTCAAGTACGATAAGTCCGGGCAGTGAGTTGTCTAATTGTTTTTGTTTGAGAAAATTCAAGGCACTGCGGCCATCTTTACATTCGAATACCAGGAAATTTTCACCTAAAGATTCGATAGCCTCACGCAAAAGCATAAGATCATCCGGATCATCATCAACTAAAAGAATATAGGGGGTTTGCATTTTTTATGCTGCTCTGGTTACAAATATAGAACAATGGAATTACAAATGGATGCGGCTCTTCTTCACTTGTTAAGTGATATATGCCCTATAAAAAAAAATTGATTTGAATATATGGATATAATGAAATTGCATTGTAAAACAGAATAGGTTAATTCGCAAATTTCCTGGTCAATAATTATTATTTATTTTTGACAATCCATGACCCAGCTTTCCACCCTTAATAAATATTTTTACAAATACCGGTGGCATTTTATCCTGGGTATTATATTTGTAATTCTTACCAATTATTTCAGGATATTAACTCCCCAGCTTACAAAGTATATCATTAATTCTGTGATAGGAGTAATAGACCCGGCAGGGGTGAGCCAGGGCAATACAGATACCACTGTTGATAAAGACTTCCTGGTAAGGTTTGCTATAAATACTTTCGAAGATTATTCATTCAGGGATAAGATATTTTTTACCGGCCTGGTATTGATCATCCTGGCAATGATCAGTGGATTTTTCATGTTCCTGATGCGCCAGACGATAATTGTAATGAGCAGGCATATTGAATTTGACCAGAAAAATGAAGTCTTTGCACATTACCAAAAATTGGATATGGGATTTTATAAAACCCATAGTACGGGTGATATGATGAACCGCATTGCCGAAGATGTAAGTCGTGTGAGGATGTATACCGGACCGGCAGTAATGTATTTTATTAACCTCGCCGCCGTAATTGGATTCAGTATTTTTTTTATGATGAGGTCGGATGTTAAACTTACAATTGTTGCATTATGCCCGTTGCCGGTTCTTGCATTTACCATTTATTTCGTTAATACAATTATCAACAGAAAAAGTGAAAGAATACAGTCTTTGCTAAGTGACCTTACCACAAATGCACAGGAATCGTATTCAGGAATAAGAGTTATTAAATCATTTGTGCAGGAAAATGCAATGCTGGGGTTTTTCAAAAATAACAGCGAAGCATATCGGAATAGCGCATTAAGCCTTGCCCGTACAGAGGCGATCTATTTTCCAAGTATTGGCTTACTGATCGGGTTGAGTACATTAATAACTATAATGGTGGGAGGGCTTGATGTAGCCAGGGGAGTACCAGGTGCCACTGTTGGGAAGATCGCTGAATTTGTAATGTATATCCAGATGCTTACATTTCCTGTTAGTGCAATAGGCTGGACGGCAAGTATGACGCAACGGGCTGTAACTTCCCAGAAGAGGATCAATGAATTCTTACTTACAGCACCGCTTATAAAGAATGACAACCGTCCTGTAGATTTACACCTTCAAGGTAATATTGGTTTTAAACATGCTGATTTCATTTACCCGCACACCGGGATTCATGCAGTGAAAGATTTTACATTACAGATCAGAAAAGGAGAAAAAATTGCCATTGTTGGCAGAACCGGATCCGGGAAATCCACTATTGCCCAGTTAATGCTTCGAATGTATGATGTGCAAAATGGTATAATTGATTATGATGGGGTACCTGTAAATAAAATCGACCTTGATTCATTGCGGTCACAAATAAGTTACGTGCCACAGGATGTATTTCTATTCAGTGAAACTATCAGGAATAATATTTTGTTTGGGAACAAGACAGCGGGTGAAGAGGAATTGAAAAAAGCAGCTTCCAGTGCCGGTATATTAAGAGAGATAGAAAATTTTCAGGATGGATTTGAAACAATGGTAGGAGAGCGTGGTGTAACCTTGAGCGGAGGACAGAAGCAACGGATATCCATTGCCAGGGCGCTTATCAGAAATCCTGAAATTGTAATTTTTGATGATTGCCTGAGTGCAGTAGATGGAAAGACAGAAAAAGATATTCTATCCAGCTTGTATGATTATTTGAAAAATAAGACTGCTGTTATAATAACACACCGTATTTTTTCCTTATTTAAATTTGACAGGATCATAGTAATGGATGAAGGAAAGATTGCAGAACAGGGAACACACGAAGAGTTAATAGCCCTGGGTGGAATGTACAGGGAAATGTTTGAAAGACAACAGGCAAGTGATCATTATAAATGATCATAATTAACCTTATATATTTAAAATAAACGCTTTATTCTTTTTTACCGAAAACATTTATCTTTACTTCCTGAGAAAACAATTTATAAAATAAAAATTATTAAAGGTGCAGTACGAGAATAACGATAAAAAAATGGATAGCGTTTATAGCAAACGTATTAAAGCAGGTAAACGCCGTACCTATTTCTTTGATGTAAGGGAAACCCGTGGAAATGATTTCTACCTTACCATAACGGAGAGCCGTAAACGATTTGATTCAGAAGGTTACGACCGCCATAAGATATTTTTATACAAAGAAGACTTTAATAAATTCATCAAGGGTTTGGGCGAAGCAGTTGATTATGTAAAAACAGAGTTAATGCCTGATTTTGATTTTGATGCCTTTAATCATGATACTCCTTATGAAGGAGAAGAAGGTCAGGCCTCCCAGGGTAACCCGGTTAAAGCTTCAGAAGAAACAAAATTATCCGAGCCAGTGTTGGATAAGGAACCAGAAAGTACGGCTGCCCACATAGATCCGGTTGAGCAAACTGTTGTTCCTCCAACCGATAATGGAAGCAATGAGGAAGTTGATAAGTGGTAATGATCTAACAGCTACAACTTATAAAAAAATATATTCTGATCCTTCTCATTGAAGGATCTTTTTATGCCAGTATTTTAATTTTTAAATTTGTGGGTCACAGGGCAAGGATTGAAAATAAATTCCTGGTTGATCAGTTTCCCAGGTAATGAAGTATCCTCTGTTGAATTTATTTTAGCCGGAATATTTTGTGGAGTTTCTAAAATTTCGTCCTTTGGCTTTTCATGCCCACCTGCAAAACAAACCCCGGCGATAAAAAATAAAACAGCTGTTGAAACAATGATTTTTATTCTCATTTTTATAAAATTTTATTAAACTGATTCATAGATTTAGGACCTCATATTTTTATATGTATTGATCAGTCCGTTTGTGGAAGAATCATGTGATGAGATCGGATGATCATTCAATAACTCAGGTAAAATTTTAGAAGCGAGGATCTTTCCCAGTTCAACACCAAACTGATCAAAGCTAAATATATTCCAGATCACACCCTGTACAAAGATCTTGTGTTCATAAAATGCTATCAGCTGGCCTAAAGTAAAAGGAGTGATCCGGTTTATTAAAAAAGAGTTGGTAGGCCTGTTGCCACTAAAATTTCTATGTGCTATTTTATTATCTGCACCATTCATAAGGGCTTCTGTCTGCGCAAAAAAATTGTTTAACAATTTCTGTTGATGATCCCCCAGTTCATTATGTGATTGAGCTGCTGCAATAAAATCGCAGGGAACAATCTGTGTACCCTGGTGAATAAGCTGATAAAATGCGTGCTGACCATTTGTTCCGGGTTCCCCCCATATCACCGGCCCGGTTTGATAAGTAATTTTATTTCCTTCCCGGTCAACCTGCTTGCCATTACTCTCCATATTTCCCTGTTGAAAATAGGCAGGAAAGCGATGCATATATTGATCGTATGGCAATATCGCTTCTGTTGCAGCTCCATAAAAATTCCTTAACCAAATACCTACGAGCCCCATCATTACCGGTATGTTTTTTTCAAGATCTGTCTGCAGAAAGTGAATGTCGGCATCGTGGGCGCCTTTTAATAATTGCTCATAGTTTTCATACCCGATGGTTACAGCAATTGATAATCCTATTGCACTCCATAAACTATATCTTCCTCCAACCCAGTCCCAAAAAACAAACATATTTTCAGCAGCGATCCCAAATTGTATTACGGCTTCTTTATTGGTACTTATTGCTACAAAATGTTTAGCTATATCTTTTTCATTCCCGCCATTTTCAAGAAACCAGTCTCTCGCTGAAATGGCATTTGTCATCGTTTCCTGGGTTGTAAAGGTTTTACTTGCCACCAGGAAAAGGGTTTCTTCTGCTTTTATTTTTTTTAATGTTTCAGAGATGTGAGAGGCATCTACATTGCTGACAAAATAGGCTTCGATCCCCGAATGCCAATAGGGTTTTAAAGCCTCCGTAACCATAACCGGACCCAGGTCACTTCCGCCGATCCCAATATTTACAATGTATTTTATTTTTTTACCAGAATATCCAGTCCATTCACCGCTGTGGATCTTATTACAGAAGTCTTTTACCTGGGCCAATACAGCATTGATACCCGGTTTTATATTTATTCCATCAACTAATATTTCGTTTTCGGTAAAATCACGTAAGGCAGTATGCAAAACTGCCCTGCCTTCAGTCTCATTGATCTTTTCACCTGAAAACATTGCAAGTATTGCTTCTTTTAGTTTTGTTTCTTTTGCAAGCTGTAAAAGAAGATCTCGTGTTTCAACGGTTAGAAAGTTTTTTGAATAATCAAATAATATATCTCCATGAGTAATGGAAAAGCTTTTGAATCTTCCGGGATCATGTTGAAAAAGATCACTTATCCTTTCATCTTTAACTGAATTATAGTGAATCTGTAAACGTTGCCACGCGTCAGTTGATAATGGATCTATTTTTGGAAACATATTTAAATTTTAGTAAGGTGAAGTTATGAATTAGGAGAGAGATGAACTTAAAAAGAAGGACGAACAAAGGCTGTAATATTCTTTTTATAAATGGCTGGTAGTTATTTAAAGGGGTGTATATTTTAATTTTCGGGAGGTGAGTATTATTTACATTATCTCGATCAATTCTATCAGTTTGTTAACCATTGAAGGAGTTACATCCAGGTGAGTTACCATTCTTACCTGGGTAGGGGATATAGGCAAACAAAGAATATCATTATCTTTTAAAGTATTACAGAACGAGGCAGGTGTTTCCGTTTCTTTCACATCAAAGATCAGGATATTTGTTTCTACCGGTAGCATTCTTCCAATAAATGGCTTTTTAATAAGTGCGGCAGCAATATTCTTTGCATGTGTGTGGTCTTCCTGTAATCTTTGAAAATTATTTTGCAATGCATAAATTCCTGCTGCTGCCAAATAGCCAGCCTGGCGCATTCCCCCTCCTAAAACTTTGCGTATTCTTCTTCCCTTATGTATAAATTCTTTATTACCCAGCAAAACACTTCCTACAGGAGCACCCATCCCTTTACTCATACAAACTGAAATGCTGTCAAACATTTCACCATACATTTTTGGATCTTCCTCTTTTGCAATCAAGGCATTCCATAACCTCGCACCATCAAGATGAAACTTCAAGTTATTTTGTAAACATACTTCTTTAATTTCTTGTAAATCAGATAATTCATAACAGCTCCCCCCGCCCCGGTTAGCCGTATTTTCTACACTTACCAGGCTGGTTTTTGAACGGTGGATGTCATCAGGATTTATGCTTTCTTTCACCTGGCCTGCAGTTATTTTGCCACGTTCCCCTTTTATTGCTTTTACCTGGCATCCGCTGTTAAATGCTATTCCACCACCTTCATATATGTAAATATGATTGCTAGCATCGCATATAACTTCCTCACCTGGTTGAGTATGGCATTTAATAGCAATCTGGTTAGTCATGGTACCACTCGGACAAAAAACCGCTGCCTCCATACCGAAAATACCACACAACATAGATTCCAGGAGATTTACCGTTGGGTCTTCACCAAAAACATCATCTCCGGTATGCGCATTCATCATTGCTGATAACATTTCAGACGAGGGTTTTGTAAATGTATCAGAACGTAAATCAGTAATCATGCGGCAAATGTAAAAATGGAAAATTTGAAATAATTAAATAAAATTAATTAAAACAGGTACTTATATTGATTTAGGGCTTGAAAAATGCTTTAAATATAGGTGTATAAAGAATTTTTAAGAATTTTTATGCACCATTTATTCCTTTTTTTCGTTATAGTTATGAATTTCAAAATTACAATGGTACCTTTGCAAACAATTTTTACTTATAATCTCCTAATTGCAGCAGGTGCAATGTAAAAATTGTCTGGATTACGATACGTATTCTGAATATAATAATAAATCATGAGGCAACTAAAGATCGCAACGCAGATCACAAACCGGGATTCACAAGCCGTTGAAAAGTATTTACAGGAAATTTCCAAAATTTCAATGATCACTCCTGAAGAGGAGACCATTTTAGCACAGAAAATAAAGATGGGGGATCAGCGGGCATTAGATAAGCTTGTTCAGGCCAATCTGCGTTTTGTTGTATCTGTTGCAAAACAATACCAGCACCAGGGCCTTTCACTAAGTGATCTTATCAATGAAGGTAACCTTGGCCTTATCAAAGCTGCCCAGCGTTTTGATGAAACTAAAGGATTTAAATTCATTTCCTACGCCGTTTGGTGGATACGCCAGTCCATTTTACAGGCTCTGGCTGAACAGGGCAGGCTGGTGAGGTTACCTCAAAATAAAATTGGAACCTATAATAAAGCGAATAAAGCTTATATGGCCTTTGAACAGGAGCATGAAAGGGAGCCATCCACAGAAGAACTTGCAGAACTACTGGAAATGAGTGAAACCGAGATCAATAATATTTTTCAGAGCAATACCAGGCATACATCCCTGGATGCACCTGTGCATGAAGCAGAAGATGTGGCAATGGGCGATTTATTAAAAGGAGGTGCTGAAACTGATGAGGATGTAATGCATGATTCATTGAAAAATGAGATACGCCGTGTTTTAAAATCTTTGAGTCCCCGGGAAGCTGAGATCGTTAATGCATATTTTGGTCTTGACGGTGAGAATGGAGTTACCATAGAACAGATAGGGCAAAAGTATGACCTAACGAAAGAGCGTATACGCCAAATTAAAGAAAGAGCGATCAAACGTTTACAAAAAGCCCGTTACAGCGGCGCATTGAAAGCTTATTTGGGTTAATAAACTATAAAAAAATTAATTTTTAAGGCCCCGATCTTCCGGGGCCTTTTTTTATAATATACCCGCTTAACGGTATAGAATTGATGTATTAATTTATCATGTTTGTAAATATTATTTAAAAAACTTACATGTATGAGAAGAAATCAATTATTATCTATCGCGTTTATTTTTTTATCTGTTACTGCTCTTGCCAATAATATTCAACTGGCAAATATTTTAGTAAACGGACAAAACACTACCACACAATCTTCTTTAATTAATTTTGATGTCAGCTGGGACAATAGCTGGCGCACTATTACGAATGAGGCCAATTATGATGGTGCCTGGATCTTTGTGAAGTTCAGGAAAAAAACAAGCAATACCTGGCAGCATGCAACTATCAGCTCAACAGGGGCAACCATGCCCGCTAACAGTACCATACAAACATCCCTTGATGGAAAAGGCGTTTGGATTTACCGTGCTTTGCCTGCATCTGATTTTACAGGCAATGTAAATTATACAGGTGCAAAAATTCAATGGAATTATGGTGTGGATGGTGTATTGAACACGGATAGTGTGGAGATAAGGGTTTTTGCATTAGAAATGGTTTATGTAACTGCCGGAACTTTTAAACTCGGAAGCGGTGGTACAGAAACCGCTCATTTTTCTGAAGGAGGTTCTAACAATCCTTACAATGTAAACTCTGAAAGTGCGATTACAGTAGCAAATACAGCAACCAATTTGTATTATGCTCCAGGTGGGTTTTCGGGTGATGGTGGGAGCCCTATTCCTGCTGGTTTTCCAAAAGGTTTTAATGCATTCTGGTTAATGAAATATGAATCCAGTCAGCAGCAGTATGTAGATTTTTTAAATAATATAGATATTGCAAAAGCAAATAACAGGTATGCAGGTATTTATACAGGTACTCATCCCAATTTAGTAGCTCCTGTACCTGAACACGCTGCAAATAATATGAATGTACCAGATGTACTTGCTTTTGCGGACTGGGCTGGTATGCGGCCATTCTCTGAACTGGAATATGAAAAAGCCACTCGTGGTTTTAATCAGCTGCCCACAGCAAATGAATATGCCTGGGGCAACACAACTATTGTAGCAACTAATGCTCTTACTAACCCAGGCCTGGTTAATGAGATGGCTTCAAATGGTAATGCCAATTATGGTGGAAACATAGGCACACCATTCAGAACAGGAATTTATGCTACTGCTACCAGTAACCGCCAGCAAAGTGGAGGATCTTATTATGGTATTATGGAAATGTCTGGAAACGTAATTGAATTAACCATAAGCGTGGGATCTCCTGGTGGCAGAGCTTTTACCCGCACACATGGTGATGGTTATTTAACGGCAACTGGTGATTACAATGTAGCAACATGGCCCGGCAATGAAATATTTGCATTTATGCTTAGAGGTGGGGGTTCTAATGATTCTCCAGCCATACTTACTATCTCAGACAGATCAGGAAATAGTACCTATTCAAACAGGCAAGGAATGTTAGGAATACGTTTAGCCAGAACAGGAGAATAATTAATCCTTCACATTAAAATTAATTTATGAAAAGGATGATCAAAATATTTTACTGTGTGATAATAGTGTTGTGTTTTAATAATTTTTCTTTCGCTCAGAATAATGCCATTTTTAAAGGCGGAAATGCCGATGGATGGAATTCACTTAATTACAATCAAATCGGTGGTAATATATTTAAAGGTGGTGTAGCAGATGGATGGAATTCGCTGAGTTATATACAAAACGGGGGAAATATATTCAGGGGAGGTATAGGAGATGGATGGGCAAGCCGGAACTATGTTCAGCAGTCAAACAATATTTTTACCGGTGGCATAGGAGATGGATGGGCAAGCCGGAATTATATTCAGCAGTCGAAGAATATTTTTACTGGTGGTATCGGAGATGGATGGGATACAAAAAATTACATACAATCAAGTTTCAATATTTTCTTAGGCGGCATTGGTGATGGCTGGGCAAGTACCTACAGGCCACAAGGACCGTTACCTGTTACTTTCCTCTCCTTTACCGCAACCAGGCAACAATCAGGTGTGCTGGTAAACTGGAAAACATCGCAGGAGATCAACTCTGATTATTTTGAAGTGGAAAGAAGTATTGATGCTGTGAATTTTATTTCCATTGGAAGGGTGAAAGCTGCGGGATTCAGTAATGTTGCCCTGGATTATCGATTTACAGATGCACAACCCGAAAAAGGTTTGAATTATTACCGGTTAAAACAGGTTGACCTGGATAACAGGCTGGTATATACGCCGGCAAGGCTTGTACGTTTCGATGGTGTTGAAACGGGTTCTGTAAAATACTTTCCTAATCCAACACAAGGGTTGCTAAACATAGAACTTACTGGTGATATGGTAAAGGAAGCAAAAGTGATTAATATCAGCAATGCAGCAGGAATAGTTGTAGATCAAATTAAAATAGGTAACAACAACAATTCAATTATCACTTTGGATATGATCAGGCATCCGAAAGGAGTTTATTTTATCCAGATCAAATCCGGAACAATAAACAGTACGCAACGTATTATATTATTATAAAAGTTTCTTCTTCATACAGGAAGGGGGGCAGCTTCGGCTGTCCTTTTTCTTTTCCATTATTCAATTCTTTTCATGCGGGAGTAAGGAAAACCATTACAACCTTTTTTGGGTTGTAACCTGTCTGCAGGAATTGTAAGTAATGCTTCTTTTTTACTTGCTGCTTTATAGGAGGTGTAACAAAAACCCCAATGATAGGGTTCCATTCCGGTAAATTTCATGTAGTCAATGCGGGTGTATAAATTTTTTTCTGTAGGATTGTGTGCTCCATTCTTTGCAATGATATATTGCTTTGTGGTATTCCATAATAGTATACGGTACCGCACACCCGGTTCCTGTAAAAAAAGTGTATCATTAATTGTATAGCGGATAGAATAGTCGTCAGTAAACTTTCCTTTAAAAATCTCTTTTTCTATTTGCCTGTTATTATTTTTTGCAGCACTGCATGAGTAAAATACAGCTATGGATAGAAAAAATATTTTGATATTATTTGTAAACATTTGTGAAGTTTAGAATTTGTGGAAATAATTGGTGAATACTTCTAAAGATAAATGCATATAAATTATTTTCCTTTTCAATTTGAAAACAGGATCTAATGCTATCGGCCCCGCAAAGAAATCTTTCACCTAATAATGTGTAAATTTGCAAAGCAATAAAGGTTAAAAATGGAAAATAAGATATCAGAAAAAGTGGGTTGTTTAATAATAGGATCGGGTCCGGCTGGTTATTCAGCGGCCATTTATGCAGCGCGGGCAAATTTAAAACCAGTGATGTACCAGGGAATACAGCCGGGTGGACAGTTAACAATAACAACCGATGTAGAAAATTATCCGGGCTATCCGGATGGTATTCAAGGGCCCGAAATGATGGTTCATTTTGAAAAGCAGGCTGCAAGGATGGGTACGGATATTCGGTACGGTATGGCAACCAATGTTGATTTTACCACACATCCTTTAAAAGTAGAAATAGATGAAGAAAAATGGATAGAAGCAGATGCCGTAGTTATCAGCACGGGTGCATCTGCCAAGTGGCTGGGACTAGAAAGTGAGCAACGACTGAACGGACATGGTGTAAGCGCCTGTGCAGTGTGTGATGGATTTTTCTTTAAAGGAAGAGAGGTAGCTATTGTTGGAGCCGGAGATACTGCTGCAGAAGAAGCATTGTATCTTTCAAAGATCTGCAGTAAGGTACATATGATCATCAGGAAGGATGTTATGCGTGCCAGTAAAGTAATGCAGGAAAGGGTTTTAAAAACGGAGAACATTCAGATCTACTGGAACAGTGAAACCGATGAGATCCTTGGAGGAAATAAAGTAGAGGGCGTTCGTTTGTTGAATAATAAAACCAGTGAAAAATTTGAAATTAAAATAGATGCATTTTTTGTAGCAATAGGGCATACTCCTAACAGTTCTATTTTTAAAGGCTGGCTCGACATGGATGAGGCCGGTTATATAAAAACCATTCCGGGAAGCAGTAAAACAAATATTGAAGGCGTTTTTGCCTCAGGAGATGTACAGGATAAGATCTACCGCCAGGCAATAACGGCAGCCGGTAGTGGTTGTATGGGCGCATTGGATGCAGAGCGCTATCTCAGTGAAAAAGGTTTGCATTAATATGATCACCATATATTTAAAAAATCTGCTTTTTTTTTCTCATCATGGCATTCATGAAGAGGAAACTATTGTGGGAAATGATTTCGAAATAAATGTTTCTGTTTCTTTTGATGAAATTGAAAAGATCCTTTCGTTGGATCAAACCATAAATTATATAGATGTATATAATGTGATAAAAGAACATATGAAAAAACCCTCGCGTTTATTGGAAACAGTCGCTATGCAGATAGCTGAAGAAGTTTATAAAAATGACAGCCGGATCAAAACAATTAACATCAGTATTAACAAATTAAACCCGCCTATCAATAACTTTACAGGAAGTGTTGGTGTTACCTTCCATAAAGAATTTTTATGAAGCTGTTATTTATTATTTGTTTTTATTTGATCTCTTCTAACGTACAATCGCAGGATATTCCATTATTGATTAAAGAAGCTGATAAGCTCGAATCGCTTCCTGATGAAAAGGCTGCTTTTAATAAATTCAAATTAGTATTGAAACTGGATCCGCATAATTTAAAAGCATTGACCAAATGCAGCGAATTGTGCAGCAGGATAGGGAAGCGGGAAAAAGATCCAAAATCCCGTGACAGTTATTTTGAAGCAGCTGTGATCTATGCAAAAAATGCATTGAAACAATATCCATTATCTGATGAGGCCAACGTGGCAATGGGAATAGCTATTGGCCGAACAAGCCTGGTTAAAAGTGGCAAAGAAAAAATAGCAGCTGCTAAAGAAATTAAACAGTATGCCGATGCTGCCATTAAGATCAATCCAAATAATTTTAAAGCCTGGCATATTATCGGCAAATGGAATTATGAAGTGAGCAGTTTGAATATGGTAGAAAAAGCTGCTACGAAAGTTTTTTACGGAGGGCTTCCAAATGCTACTATAAAAAATTCAATAAATGCTTATGAAAAGGCGCGTGCATTAAATGCTGCTTTTCTTTTAAACTACCTGGAACTGGCTAAAGCCTATAAAAAAAATAATGAAAAGCAGAAAGGGATCGCATTGCTAAAAACTTTATTATCGCTTCCAAATGTAATTGAAGATGATCCCGGAATTAAAAAAGAGAGTGCTCTTCTTTTAAAAAACTGGCAATAGAATAATTTTTTAACGCATACTTTATTTGTTACTACCTTGAGAGCGTTAAAAATTTATAGTAATGTCTAAACGTATACTTTCTCTTATTTGTTTCTTTTTACCGGTATTTACAGTGAATGCACAGGAAGCAAAACCTGTTTCAAAATACGACCCGCATGCTCTGTTTTCCCCGATATTTTATCCTACGGGTGGTACAATAAGTCGTGCAGCATCCGGAGAACCTAATATTGGTTACTGGCAGAACAAAGCAGACTACCAGATCAATGTATCACTTGATGACGTAAAAGATCAGTTAAGCGGCTCCGTTATCATTACTTATAAAAATAACAGCCCCCATGCGTTACCGTTCTTATGGCTACAGCTTGATCAGAACTTATTTGATAAAAGCAGCAGAGGTGCCTCCCGTTTGCCTGTAGATGGCAGAAGCAGGTATGGCGATTCAAAAAGTATATTTAAAGGTGGATATACGATCAGTGCCGTTACACTTTTATCAGACAATTCTAAAGGAAATTATATTATTGATGACACACGAATGCAAATCAGGTTACCAAAACCAGTAAAGCCAGGTGGTGATATTATAAAGATCAAGATCGATTATTCTTACTTAATGCCGGAGTACGGCGCAGACAGAAGCGGCATATTAAAAACAAAAAATGGCAATATTTATTCGGTAGCACAATGGTATCCCCGGATGTGTGTGTACGACGACCTTGAAGGCTGGAATACTTTACCTTACCTGGGAGCAGGAGAGTTTTACCTTGAATACGGTGATTTTGATTTTACTATAAATGCACCGGCTTCTCATATTGTTGTGGCCAGTGGAGAATTACTTAATCCGGAAGCAGTACTTACGGCAAAACAAACAGGTCTGCTTGCCAAAGCAAAAGCAAGTGATAATACAGTTGTTATACGTTCTGAAGAAGAGGTAAACAATCCGGCTTCGAGGCCGGGTGGTAAAACACTCAGCTGGCATTTTAAAATTTTAAATGCAAGAGACGTTGCGTGGGCATCATCTAAATCATTTATCTGGGATGCTGCACGTATAAATTTGCCGGGCGATAAAAAAGCGCTTGCAATGAGTGTATATCCGACGGAAAGCAATGGCAATGATAAATGGGGAAGATCAACAGAATATATCAAAGGAAGTATAGAAAATTACAGCAGCCGTTGGTACACCTATCCGTACCCGGTAGCCGTTAATGTAGCCTCAAATGTAGGCGGAATGGAATATCCCGGTATAGTATTTTGTGGTTCAAACGCAACCAAAGGTGATCTGTTTGGTGTTACCGATCATGAATTCGGACATACCTGGTTTCCCATGATAGTAGGCAGCAATGAGCGCAAGTACGGTTGGATGGATGAAGGTTTCAATACATTTATCAATACACTTGCAACGGAAGATTTTAATAAAGGTGAATATAAAAACAATATTACAGCCGATATCCTGGTTCCTTATATTTTCAGCTCAACGAGCGAAAGTATCCTGAATACGCCAGATGCCATGAAGGAAGTAAACATTGGCTCAGCCTTATATTATAAACCAGGATTAGGGCTTACTATCTTAAGAGACCATGTGCTGGGTGCAGACAGGTTTGATTTTGCATTTAAGGAATATATTAAAAGATGGGCTTATAAGCATCCTTCACCCTGGGATTTTTTCCGGACAATGGAAAACGTTGCCGGGGAGAACCTGAATTGGTTTTGGAGAGGCTGGTTCATGGAAAATTATAAACTTGACCAGGCAATAACTTCAGTAAGTTATGATCCCTCTAAACCTGATAATGGTTCTGTGGTTACTCTTTCCAACCTTGATCAGATGGCAATGCCTGTATTACTCACTTATGAAACTGCTTCAGGAAAAAAAGGAAATATAAAATTACCGGTTGACATTTGGAACAATACATCAGTATTTAAAACACGCATCCCTGAGAATCAACCATTAAAATGGGTTAAGATCGATGAAGGAAAAGCAATGCCTGATATGAATCTTACTAATAACAACTGGATAAGCAAATAAGTCAACAGATAAAATTTGGATGTAAGTAAATATGCAAACGGATCATACCTTATCAGGGTTGTAACTGTTAACCAGGTAATCAGTAAAAGGATAATTAAAAAATAATCTTTTAATAATAAATAAGTGATTTTAAAAAGGAGTGTATTTTCACTCCTTTTTTGTTTTCCATTTTCCACTTTTGAGATAGAGGAATGACATTATGAATATGGATGTCCAGTAAATAAATTCATTACTCCATGCCATCGATAATGAAATATAATTCACCTTCATAAAATAATAAGTATAGATTAAATACAACACGATCGCAACGATCTCAATGAAAAGGTTAACTTTTGTTTTACCCGTTCCCGTTACCCCGTTAAGCCAGATGTTTGCAATACTCATAAATAATAAACCCAGGGAAACCATACGGATAACCGGGATACCGGAATTTACAAAGCTGTGGTCTTGTCCAAACAAACTAAAGAAAACACCCGGAAATAAATTTAAAAAGATACACATAGCCAGGCACAAACCCATACTCCAGTACATGATCCTCTTAATAAGAAGCAATACCTCTTCTTCTCTTTTCTGACCCATCAGATTACTTACCATTGCATTAGTAGTACTGGCAAAGGCCCATACAAACACACCCACCAGGCCAAATACATTGCGCATTACATTGCTTATTGCTTTGGCTTCTGTACCCTGGTTTTCAATTAATAAAAAGAACACAAGCCATGTGGAAACACTTAAGAAATATTGTAAAACCAAAGGAGATGATATCCGTATTATCTGTTTACTGAATAATTTATTATACCTGAGGTTTTGTAAAAGACCATATTTTTTTTTAAGTCCGGTGAAAAGCAGAACTAAAAAGATAACGACCATTCCGGTGAATTCAGCAATAACAGAGGCCACAGCGGCTCCATTGAAACCCATTTCCGGAAAACCCCAGTTACCGAATATGAGCAGGTAATCAAATAATACATTGATCAGGGCCTCAAATATAAACCCTATCATGAGGTACCTGCTGTTCAGGGAAGCTACAAGAAATGCATTTCCCATTTGAAAAAGGTATAGAAAAGGCAGGCCCAGTATCCGGATCCGTAGAAAGCTCATTTCCTGCGGATAGGCGGCAGGGTTAGCTACTTCCTTCATTATTAAAGGGGCAAGTGTCCAGGTAAAAAGAATACATACCAGAGCAAATTGCAAACTGATACGTATACCTTGTGAAAGAATGATCTTAAAATCCTGGCTGTTATCACTGCCTGCACTTCTGGAAAAAACATTTTGCAGGCCATTATTCAATCCATTTCCGGCTACAGCAAATATGAGATAAAATACACCGGTAATACCGGCATTCCCCAGGGCTTCTTCACTCAGCCTTCCTAAAAAAATACTATTGGTAAGCATATTGATCTGAGGTATCAATATCGCAAGTGTGATTGGCAAGGCAATAGAAAGTATCTGCCTGTTGTTGACGTTTACTTTTAAATTATTTATTGATCCACCCGTTTCCATAAAGTCAGCAAAATTATCTTATTTTGCTTTCCTAAATTATATTATTGAATCCTGCTTTTAATTTAATACCTGAAGCTGAAAGTTCAGCGCCCATGCATATGCTTGTAGAAACAGGCTGGTACGGGATTGTGTTTGCCTGGTATAAAAGTGATCCATTATCACTGGAAGGGGTATTGTCTTATAATTTTAATGATAAGATTTTACCGGGTGAGCTACCGGAATTACTTACTGGTATTTTTAAAAAAAATAAAATATTTGAGACACCTTTTTCAACCACTTCTGTTTTTTATAATTTTAAAGAATCTGTAATCGTTCCCGGTAATTATTATAAAGAAGTAAACAGGGAAAAAGTGCTTGATCTTTTTTACGGTGAACCAACGGATAGCCTGGTAATGACCGATTTTATTAATTATGATACCGGCATTGCCGATACTGAAGAGATCAGCAACATTTACCGTGTTCCCCGGGCAATACACCAGGTTATAACTGAAAATTTACCGGGAGCACTATTCAGACATTCTTCCAGTATGCAGGTGCAGGTTGATACCAATGCAGACCTTCATTGTATTTTGTATCATAATACAATCAAGGTTATATTAATTAAAGATAGCCGCTTACAACTGATCCAGCAGTTTGATTATATCACACCCGAAGATGTTACTTATCATTTGCTGAATACCTGTGATAAATATAATGTAGACTCTAAACAAGTTGTACTTGTGCTAAGCGGAATGATAGATGAAAAATCTAATTTATATTCTGAATTGTATAAATATTTTCTAAATATAAATTTTGAATCAGTAAGTGACGAAATATTTTTATCTGCAGCGATCCGCCAATATCCATCTCATTTTTTCAGCCCACTAACTGCTTTGGCAAAATGCGTATCATAAGTGGAAATTTTGGAGGCAGAAAAATTTCGCCACCTTCAAAAATGCCCCATACCCGCCCAACAACTGATATAGCTAAGGAAGGACTTTTTAATATTCTGCAGAATAATTTACAGTTTGAAAATTTAAAAACACTTGATCTTTTCGGTGGCACAGGAAGCATCACATACGAATTGGCAAGCAGGGGAGTCATGGATCTCACCATTGTAGAAAAGGATCCTGCGATGTATGAATTCATAAAAAAAACTTCTTCCGATTTACAAATAAATAAAATAAGTGTTATCAAATCAGATGTATTCCGTTTTATTGATACCACACCCGATAAATTCGATCTTATTTTTGCCGGCCCTCCTTATGCATTGACGACTATTGATGAACTTCCAAAAAAAATTGTTGAGAAGAACCTTTTAAATTCAGGTGGGTGGTTTGTTTTAGAACATACTCCCAGGAATGATTATAAAAAATTTGAGTTATACAAAACGGAAAGAAATTATGGAACTACAATATTTTCCATTTTTGTAAAACAATCCTGATTTAAATGACAAAAAAGGAACTGAGAAAATTATATAAAGAAAAACGTGCTGCATTATTTAATGCTGAAGTTGATAAACTGGAAGATCTTATCCTGATAAACTTTCAATCCCTGGGTTTACCCGCCCCCAATGTTGTTCTTACTTATGCAGCCTGTTCCCGAAATAAAGAATATGATCCCTATCTTATCGAACGCTATTTACATTTTCAAAACCCGGGTTGTACTTTTGCTTATCCTGTTATAAAGGAAGATAATGAAATGCATATCTTTAGTGTGAGCGGGGAAACTGCTTTTTCTCCTAACAAATTTGGAATTGAGGAGCCTGTAGATGGATTGTTGCTGGATCCGCTAACTATTAATATGGTCATTTTGCCTTTACTGGCCTTTGACAGAAGAGGATTTCGCGTGGGATATGGAAAAGGGTATTATGACAGATTTCTAATACAATGCAGAAAGGATGTATTAAAGACCGGGTTTAGTTTTTTTCTTCCTGAAACTGCTATTGATGATGTAAATGAATATGATATCCCGATGGATAAATGTATTACGCCTTATGAGACCTTTTCATTTGTAATTTAAAAATTGACCCTTGTTAAAAAGTTTCCGGTTTCTTTTATTCCCTTTTTCTGTTTTGTATGGAATAATTATCTGGATACGCAATCTCCTGTATGATAAGAACATTCTGAAATCAGCAATGTTTAATTTTCCGCTAATATGTGTAGGTAACTTGGTAACGGGTGGCACCGGTAAAACTCCAATGACAGAATACATTGTTGCACTTCTAAAAGATAAATACAAAACTGCTACATTAAGCCGGGGCTATAAAAGAAAAACCAAAGGATTTGCTATTGCAGGAAAAGATACAACAGCAATTGATATAGGAGATGAGCCGATGCAGTTTCATCAGAAATTTCCGGAGATCATCGTTGCTGTAGGAGAGGAGCGGCTTGTTGCAATACCACAATTGCTGCATGAGAAACCAGAAACCCAGGTGATAATTTTAGACGATGCTTTTCAACACCGTACTGTTCGGGCAGGATTGAATATTATATTAACAGATTACAGGAATTTATATACCCGTGACCTTTTATTGCCCGCCGGAGATCTGCGGGATTTTGTATCCAGCAGCAAAAGGGCTGATGTAATAATAGTTACCAAATGCAAACAGAATATTACTATTGAGGAGAAGGAAAATATAATAAAGGAATTAAAGCCCTTAGTGCATCAGCAGGTTTTTTTTACAGAGATAATTTACGGGCAGCCCTATCATTTATTTGAGAAGATACCGGTAAGGGTAAGTCATGATAATGATGTATTGCTTTTGTGCGGGATAGCTAATCCAAAACCATTGAAAGATTTCCTGGCCACACACGTACATACATATGATATGTTACGGTATTCAGACCATCATATTTTTACCAGTGATGATCTGCAGGAAATTATCCGTCAATTTGATAAGATACAGTCAAAGGGTAAGATCATCATTACTACAGAAAAAGATGGGGTGCGCCTTGAAAAATTCAGGAATGAACTAAAAGAATATCCCATCTATGTGTTGCCCATTAAACACAGTTTTTTATTCGGGGAAGGAGAAAAGTTTGATAAGACCGTGCTTACTTTTATGCATGATATTCTATGGTAGATCATTTGGCAACGGTAACCTGCACTTTTTTATTCTTCATTTTCTCGTTCTTTACCGTTTCCACTACATTCCCGATCTTGGATTTTCTTACGGCTGCAAAGGAAAAAAAATCTTTAACCTCGATGAGTCCGATTTCATCTTTTTTTAGATTAGCAACATGGGAAAGGAAACCTACAATATCAATTTTATTGATCTTATCTTTTTTACCGGCAGAAATAAATAGTGTGCTCCATTTTGGTTTTTCAGGCAATGTTAGTTTTTCAGGAAGTTCGAACGGTGCCGCATGTTCTGTAATATATCCCGGTAATTTTTCATCATCAGACCAAATCACATATACGTTACCGGTAGCGTTCATCCGGGCTGTACGGCCATTACGGTGTGTGAAGGCAGGTTCGTCGTTAGGAAGGTGGTAATGAACAATATTACGTATGTCAGCTATATCCAGTCCACGGCTTGCGAGGTCAGTGGTAACCAATATATCTGAACTGCTATTGCGGAATTTGCACAAAGCAACTTCTCGGTCACGTTGTTCCATGCCTCCATGATAAAATACATTTACAATTCCCTGCTCTGATAAATATTTACTGGTACGTTCTACAGATTCACGGTGATTGCAGAAGATGATAGTGGAAGTATTTTTTGCATAACATAACAATTCAAACAGGGTTACCAATTTATCCTTATCCGGAGATTGCAAAGTCTGTATCCTCAATGCATCGGACGCTTCGGGATGTATTGGGAGATAGTTAAGTGTTGCAGCATTCTCCATTTTTACAAAACCAGGTATTTCAACTGTGTGAGTTGCTGAAGTAAGCATCCTTTTTTCAACAGAAGGCAGGGAGTTGATAATGAATTGCATCTCTTCTGTAAATCCAAGTTCAAGACTTTTATCAAACTCATCCAGTACAAGGAATTTAATTGCAGACAGATCAATATTATCCCTCCTGATGTGGTCAGCCATCCTTCCGGGTGTAGCAATTATGATAGCAGGAGGCTGAACCAGGTTGTTTTCTTCAATTTCTCTTTTATGTCCGCCGTAACAAACGGTGATCTTATGCCCGGTTTGCATTTGCCTTATCACTGACTCAATTTGCAAGGCAAGTTCCCGGGACGGAACAATAATAAGGGCTTGCACCAGCCGGTTATCATTATGAAGAGAGTGGATCAAGGGTAAAAGAAATGCAAGCGTTTTGCCGGAACCGGTAGCAGATAATAAAACAATGGAATCATTCTTTTCTATTGCTTCTATTGACTGAAGCTGCATTTTATTAAGGTGACTGATCTTTAAGCGACCCAGGTATTCTTCCTGTATATTAGATTCATTATTCATTCTGCGAAATTATAAAAATTAAAACCATTATGTATTGACGGCTCCGCATTACGTACCCTTTTTATTATCAGTATTGTTGCGGTTCTGTAGAACTGTCTCAATATCCTCGAGTTTAATTTTTTTTGCTTTTAAAAGTATAAGAAAGTGATACAGCAGATCTGCAGCTTCATTTTTTAAAAGCTCCTCGTTACTATCTTTTGCTTCAATAACCAGTTCAATTGCTTCTTCTCCTACTTTTTGAATCACCTTATTTAATCCTTTGTTGTAGATCTTAAATGTATAGGATCCTTCTGTTTTATTATTTATCCGGTTTGAGATCGTTTCTTCCAACTCATACAGGAAGCCTTTTGAGGAGTTTTCATTGAAACATGTTTTTGAACCTGTGTGGCAAACAGGACCCTGCGGATTCACTTTAATAAGAAGAGTATCCGAATCGCAATCAACCAGTATGTCTTTTACCAGTAAATAATTTCCGGATGTTTCTCCTTTTGTCCATAAACGTTTTTTGCTTCTGCTGTAAAATGTAACTTTTTTTTCTTTTTGTGTTTTTATCAAGGCCTCTTCATTCATATAACCCAGCATTAAAATATCCAGGTTAATTATATTTTGTATGATTACCGGAACCAGCCCGTCTTTGTTAAAAGTTATGTTCATCGTATTGCAATATTTTGTGTGCTTAAATAATTTTTCAATAAAGGAAGTTGTACTTCTCCAAAATGAAATATACCGGCAGCTAAAGCAGCACTAGCATTTGTCTGTTGAAAAACTTCCAGGAAATGCTCCATTGTTCCGGCACCTCCCGAAGCTATAACCGGTATGTTTACTGCCTTGCTTATTTGATCAATTATATCAATAGCAAAACCTTTTCGTGTTCCATCGTTATTCATTGATGTCAACAGAATTTCACCTGCACCATTTTGTTCCGCATTTTTAGCCCATTCTGTGGCTTCAAGACCAGTAGCTATTTTACCTCCATTTACATAAACCATCCATCTCTCTTCAAACTTTACATCCATGGCTACCACTACACATTGACTGCCAAATTCACCTGCTATTTCATTTATTAAAGCCGGCCGTTTTACAACTGAAGAATTAATACTGATCTTGTCAGCTCCTGAACTCAACAATACAGATACATCATTAAGCGTACTGATGCCACCACCTACAGTAAAGGGTATATTGATCTCGAACGCTATCTGTTTTACCAGGGCAGCTAAGGTTTTTCTTTTTTCAATAGTTGCCGTAATGTCCAGAAAAACCAATTCATCTGCTCCCTGCAATACATATTGTTTTGCGAGAGTTACGGGATCGCCCGCATCTTTTAAATCAATAAAATTTACTCCTTTAACTGTTCTGCCATCTTTAATATCCAGGCATGGAATAATTCTTTTTTTCAGCATAATTTACCCAGGTCTTTTATATTTATTCTTCCCTCATAGATCGCTTTTCCGATGATCACTGCTTCGCAACCGATAGTTTTTAAAATTTCAATATCATTAAGAGATACAACACCGCCGCTTGCTATTAAATTTACCTGGCATTCAGATAAAATCTCTTTATACAAATCTGTTGATGGACCAGTAAGCATACCGTCTTTAGATATATCTGTACACACTACATTTTTTACACCCTGTAATTGAAAACTTTTAATAAAATCAATTACATCCAGGTCTGATTCTTTCTCCCATCCCATGCTCATTATTTTACGTTTATTACAATCAGCCCCAAGTATTATTTTATTTGTTCCATATAATTTCATCCAGCCGTTAAATAAATCCGGTTCTTGAACAGCTATACTTCCTATAGTAACCTGGTTTGCTCCATTATTAAATGCAATGGTAAGGTCATCGGTATGCTTGATCCCTCCTCCAAAATCAATTATTAAATTAGTTCCGGAAGCAATGTCAAATAAAACCTTTTGATTTATGATACGGTGCGATCTTGCCCCGTCAAGGTCTACCAGGTGCAGATACCTGATACCATTTGCTTCAAATTCTTTAGCCACTTCTAGAGGGTTCTCATTGTATATTTTACTGGTTGAATAATTTCCTTTTGTAAGCCTTACACATTTACCATTTAAAATATCTATTGCCGGGATTATTCTCATAAAGACAAAAAGTTTTTTATTATTTGTTCTCCGGCAATTCCCGATCTTTCCGGGTGAAATTGGGTAGCATAAAAATTATCCTTTTGCATAGCTGCACTGAAAGGAAGAATGTATTCACATCCTGCAATGGAATACTTCCCTTTTTCTGCATAAAAACTATGTACGAAATACATATCATCTTTTACCGATACAGATGCAAATAGTTTTCCAGTAGTGCCAGTTAAATTATTCCAACCCATATGTGGTACAATGTTTACAGGAGGGAATTTTTTTACAGGAACATCAAAAATTCCAAGACAAGTAGTATCATTTTCTTCAGAATGTGTACACATTAATTGCAGTCCCAGGCAAATCCCGAGGAATGGTTGTTTCAATTGTTTTATAGTGGTATCCAGCTTTTTGTTTTTTAAATAAGCCATTGCGGAACTCGCTTCCCCAACACCCGGCAGTATCACATGCGATGCATTGCGTATTTCTTGCACATTATCTGTAATAAAACTTTCATAATGTAAACGACTTAAAGCATTTTGAACCGACCTCGTATTGCCTCCGTTATATTTAATAATAGCTATCATAAAATTCCTTTTGTGCTGGGTATTGTATTGTTATCATTTTTCTTAAAAGCCATTTTCAATGCTTTTGCAAAGGCTTTGAAGATAGATTCTATTTTATGGTGTTCGTTTGTTCCTTCTGCCTGGATGTTAAGGTTGCACCTGGCATTATCACTGAAAGATTTAAAAAAATGCATAAACATTTCTGTCGGTACATCACCTATCTTTTCCCGTTTAAAATCTGCATTCCATACTAACCAGGGGCGGCCACCAAAATCAACAGCTACCTGGGCCAGGCAATCATCCATAGGTAATAGAAATCCATACCGGTCAATGCCTTTTTTGTTGCCAAGCGCTTTTAATGTTGCATCACCCAATGCTAATCCAACATCTTCCATTGTATGATGTTCATCAATATCAAGATCTCCTTTAACCTGGATGGAGAGATCTACATTTCCATGCCGTGCTATTTGTTCAAGCATATGATCAAAAAAACGCAAGCCTGTTGAAATGTTACTAATGCCATTGCCATCGAGGTTGAGTTCTATTTGAATATTTGTTTCTGATGTAGATCTTGTTACAGTTGCCTTGCGGGGCTGTGTTTTCAGGAACTGGTAAATATTCTGCCAGTCTGAAAAGTGTATTAATTCACTTGTAGTTTTCTCGCCTAATAAAATTGTTTTAACGGGAATTCTTTTTGAAATTTCTCTTTCTTTATTATTTGAAATAATATATGAATTTTCGGGGTCACAATTAATTTTGTATGTCTCTTCAATTAAAATTTTATTAGAAAGAATATCAGAAAAAAGAATTCCTTCGTTTGTAAAATGCTTTATCATGTTTTCCTGGTTACCAGTATCAGGGTTAATATTTATCCAGACGAAATTGTATCCGAGTTCACTATTTATCCGGTATAAATACTGGAAAACCATTGGATAAAATTCCGTGTCATGTATATCCAGGGTTGTATTATTTGTAATCCGTTTTAATAATACACCTTCGTTAAGAAATAAGATCTTTTTCATTATATCTTTTTAATGCGTTGATCAAAATTTTATTTTCCTGTCGTGTTCCAATAGTTATCCTAATACAATCTTTTACAACAGTATTCCGGTTCCTGGTAATGATCTTCTCATTAATTAAAAAATCGTAAATAATATCTGCCTCTGTAAAAGCTACGAGTAAAAAATTAGCATCAGAGGGATAGATTATTTTAATAAAAGGAAATTGTAATAATTTACTCTTCATTTTATCTTTCTCACTTAGAATGATATTTTTTCTTTTCTTAAATAGTTTTTGTTTGCATAGTGCATTTAGGGCTGCTTTTTGATTCAGGAAACTTATGTTGTATGGATATTTGATCTTGTTAAACAAGTTAATTATTTCAGCAGAGGCGTAGGCCGTGCCAACCCGTGCAGCAGCCAATCCCCAAGCTTTGCTGAAGGTTTGGCTTACAATCAGGTTAGAATATTTCTTTGTTTGACTGATCCAGGATTTTTCTTTGCTAAAATCAATGTAGGCCTCATCTACAAATACAATTCCTTTGAAATGATCAAGAACATATTGAATTCCATTGATTGAATTTCCGGTAGGATTGTTTGGAGAACATATAAAAATAATTTTTACAGATGCATCGGCTATAAATCTATTGAGTTCATTACTGTTTATCTGAAATGAAGAATCCAGGGGAACATTAATAATTTCCACATCGTTTATAACGGCGCATACAGCATACATTCCATAAGTAGGGGAGAGCAGCAGCACCTTATCTTTTCCCGGGGTACAGAATATTCTTATAGCCAGGTCTATCACCTCATCACTGCCATTGCCAATAAATATATTTTGTACCGGGATTTTTTTTAGTTTACTGAGTTTTTCTTTTAATGCTGCCTGGTAAGGATCAGGATAGCGGTTCAGTTTACCGTACGGATTTTCATTGGCATCTAAAAATACACCTGTTGAACCTTTATAGTCGTCTCTTGCACTTGAATATGGTTTTAGTTGTAAGATATTTGTACGAACTAATTTTTCTACATCAATCATTGTATAGATTTTAAGCGAACAGAAACTGAATTTTTATGAGCAGTTAATCCTTCGGCCTCTGCCATTATTTCAATAGCAGGACCAATATTTTTAATTCCCTTTTTATTAATTTCCTGGAATGAGATCGTTTTAAGAAAACTATTGAGAGAAACCCCGCTGTATGAACGGGCAAATCCATTGGTGGGTAAAGTATGATTGGTACCACTTGCATAATCTCCGGCGCTTTCACAACTATAGTTTCCAAGAAAAACAGATCCTGCACTTGATATTTTTTTTATTAATTGTTCAGGTTTTTTAACAGCTAGTATTAAGTGTTCCGGGGCATAAAGGTTGCTGAATTCGATACAATCATTTAGGTTTTGTAAGAGGATGGCCTTACTGTTCTCCAAGGTCTTTAATACAATTTCCTTCCTGGGCAATTTTTGGAGTTGGAAATTGACTTCCTGTACTATTTTTTCAAGCATGATTTTATCTGTTCCTAAAACAATTACCTGGCTATCAGTTCCGTGTTCTGCCTGGGCCAAAAGATCGGAAGCAACAAATGAAGGCACCGCATTTTTATCAGCAATTATTAATACTTCGCTGGGGCCGGCTGGCATATCAATAGCTACATATTTTTGTGCTTCCTGTTTGGCAGCTGTTACAAATTGATTTCCCGGACCAAATAATTTATCAACCCGCGGTATACTTTGCGTGCCCAGGGTTAATGCAGCAATTGACTGGATACCTCCAATAGTAAAAATGGTTTTAATTCCGATTAGATGAGCCGTATATAATATAACTGGATTAATTTCTCCGTTTTTACCAGGAGGTGTACAAAGAATAATTTCTTTGCAACCCGCCATCACAGCCGGGATACCCAACATCAGCACAGTTGAAAATAATGGCGCTGATCCACCTGGGATGTATAACCCTACTTTTTCTATTGCACGACTTTCGCTCCAGCATCGTACTCCTTTGGAAGTTTTAATGATACGTATTTTTTGTTTTTGAGCGGTGTGAAAATTTTCTATATTTTTCTTCGCCAGTTTGATAGCTTTTTGTAGGGGGATAGGAACATTTTTAATACTGCTTGCAAGAACTGTTTTATCTACCTGGAATGTTTCAAGAGCAATTGTATCAAATTGCAGGGTATATTTTTTTAATGCCTCGTCACCATTATCTTTTACATCTTTAAAAATATCTTTTACAAGATTTTCCAATTGCTCATAGGATTTCACTGGCCTTTTTGTAAGAGCAGGCCATATTGTTTTTTCAGGATTTATTATTAGTTGCATAAAATTAAAGTATCATTTTTTCAATAGGAATAACCAGGATGCCTTGAGCACCTGCTTTCTTTAACTGTTCAATTACATCCCAGAAGGCATCTTCTTTAACTACAGAATGTATGCTGCACCAGCCGGGCTCTGTTAAGGGAAGAACAGTCGGGCTTTTCATTCCTGGAAGAATAGCGGATATTTTTGGCACAGCATCATTGGGTGCATTGAGAAGAATATATTTATTTTCTGCAGCGCTTTTTACCGCTTTGATACGGAACAATAATTTCTGAAGTGTCACTTTTTTTGATTCGTTGAGACTGTTGTTGGCTATAAGAACAGCTTCACTTTCAGTTATTACTTCTACTTCTTTCAAACCATTTAATAATAGGGTGCTTCCCGTGCTTACGATATCAAATATTGCATTTGCCAGGCCGATACCCGGGGCTATTTCAACACTTCCACCAATTTCCTCAATTTCAATAGTAAGTTTTTTTTCTTTACAGTATTTCTCAAGTATCCTGGGATAACTAGTGGCTACTTTTTTATTGTTGAACCAGGTAATGCCTGTATAATTTTCATCTTTTGGAATCGCTAATGAAAGCTTACAGTTTGCAAAGCCCAGCTTTTCGACAATACTTACCTGTTTATCTTTTTCCCAAATTTCATTTTCACCCAGTATTCCGATATCGGCAACACCTTGCTCAACATATTGTGGTATATCATCATCACGAAGAAAGAGAAGTTCAATAGGAAAATTTTTAGCTTCTGTTATCAATTTACCTGTGCCGTTAGAGAATTTAATTCCGCATTCTTTTAACAGGTTCATTGATTTTTCGCTAAGCCGTCCGCTTTTTTGTATGGCGATCTTTAATTTACTCATTGTGTTTTATTGAGCCAGGTAAACAAGGTGGTGGGAAATAAAAAACCCGCCTGATTTACTCAGGCGGGTTAAAAATGTTTATATACAATCATTTCTTCCAGGCCTGGTAGCTTGTATGAATATGATGATGATGTAATTGAATAAAATTCATTGCTGAAATTTGAAATGCAAAAATAGGATGAAATATAATCTGAAATTATTTTTTATTTATTATGATCTATTTATGACAAGTTTTTTGATTACAGACTGGATACCCATGGCAACTTGCCTGCAATAAACCTTAAATTAAAGAATAATGAAAAAGTCCTATAATTAATATTATGTTAAACAGGCACACGGTGTCTTTCCTTTTTCTTTCCCTTGCCACACTTGAGTATTAGATTATGCTTTAGATTAGTGCAAACTAAACTGCGGTGCATGTATGATAAATTTGATCCTGACCCAACTAAAACAGTTGATAATTGCATTCCTGAATTACTTTCTTTAACAGCAAGCGTAGAGATGAAACTTAATGCGGCGGGAGTTGGAACTTTACGGTCTGAATTTGACCCGCTAATAATATCAAAAAACCAACTTGTTATAGATGGATACATGGTCGAGTATCCGCTTAAAAGCGGATACTTTTATTTAACCGGATTAGGTAGAAGATTTTTAACGCTTGGCGGTTATCAGCATTTATTTGATGAGCAAGAGGCGGCTAAAAAATTAAACAGCGAGCAGATGCAGTCTGTTATTGATACCAATGCTAATGTAAAATCTACAAATACTTTCTCAAAAATTTCCAATAGCGCTACTCTACTTTTTACATTACTTATAACATCTTTACAGCTATATCAGTGTAACCAATATAAAGTAACAGGGCAACTGCAAGTTGATAAAGAACGACAAGAGCAAAGAATAGACAGCGAAAGAATAATATCCGATAAAGAAGTTGCAAACCAAATGAATCACATCCTTTTAATTCTGACTGATTCAATAAAAAAGAAATAACCCCACGCCTATGGCGCAGGGCTGAACCTTTTTTTTATTAAAAACATCTGCAATCATATATGGTGAGTGTTTTATGGGATAAGGTTTTTTCTCTTTCATTTCCCTCCCATGCTACGCAAGGTTGGTTAATTTCAGAGAAAGCCTCCGGCAACCAAAAATCCTAAAGGCATCCAACGCTACAACAGCCCTCCCTTCATGCAAAAAGTTTATAAATAAAACTTAACTTTTTGCCCTTCCCTTTTGCTAACCTGAGTAACATAATATAGCGTTATATGCGCCCCGTTAGTTTCTCTTTCTTTTACGCTATGCCGGTTTGGTTTACCTGTTGCGATCTTTGGCTCTTTAAATGTTCTTAGTGTTGCCAAAGATCGTAAAAAGGTAAACATTGCAACTAACGGTTACATATAACGAATTTTTATGTAAAACAGGCGCAGATGCTTTGTTGTATTTTTTGCCTCGCTTCCCTCTTAGCGGAGATTGTGGAGAAGATATTAGCGAATGCAATTAAAACCTGAATATATTCAAGGCTATATATCTTGAAAAATTATTTGTTTAAAACAAAGATCCAAAATGACAACCATCAAACTGCAACATGCAATGGAAGACCTTGCCACTTATAATCTTCCATTATAAATTTTATATTATAAAAAAAATTTCAAGTCAATAATTTTTTGATCAGAGCGGTGTTTCATTCTCTTCCGCTTCATCCTCTTTCTTTTTCTCCACATCATCTTCAATAATTTCTGAAGCTTCATCCGGTTTTGCTGCATGCTCTGCGATCACTTCATCCAGTTCTTCTTCTTTTTCATCCATCTGTGTAATTGCAGCTATCTCATCGCCTTCGTCTACCCGTATCAGTTTAACTCCCTGTGTTGCCCGCCCCTGTTCACTTATCTGGCTTACAGACATTCTAATAGTTACACCAGATACACAGGTTATCATCAGGTCTTCCTTTTCGGTAACATCCAGCAATCCTACCAATCCGCCTGTTTTTTCTGTAACATTGATCGTCTTCACTCCTTTACCGCCCCGGTTGGTTATCCGGTAATTGGGTTCTCCCGTTCCCGGATCATCCAAAAATGTTCTTTTTCCATATCCTTTTTCACTTACAACCAATACTGTTTTACTTTTATCCTCTTTGGAAACACAGATCATACCTACCACTTCATCATTTTGATCATCTACCTCAATACCGTATACGCCAATTCCACCTCTGCCTGTTGAACGTACTTTACTTTCCGGGAAACGGATAGCACGGCCACTTTTAACAGCCATCATGATCTCGCAATTGCCATCAGTCATTTTCACTTCCAGCAACTGATCCCCTTCCAGGATATTTATAGCGTTGATGCCATTCAATCTTGGCCGGCTGAAATCCTTCAGATCTGTTTTTTTAATGATGCCTTTTTTCGTGCATAAAATGATGTAGTGTTTTTTTACATATTCCTCATCATCAAAATTCTTAACATCAATGATCGCCCTTACTTTATCATCGGCAGGTATCTGCACCATATTCTGAATAGCCCGGCCCTTACCGGTACGGTCTCCTTCCGGTATCTGGTAAACCTTTAACCAGAAACATTTCCCTTTTTCTGTAAAGAATAATAAAGTATGATGCGTAGAGGCTACAAATAAATGCTCGATAAAATCTTCCTGGCGGGTAGCGCTTCCTTTTGATCCCCGCCCACCCCTGCGTTGCTGACGGTACTCTGTAGCCGAAGTTCTTTTTATATAACCAAGATGTGAAATAGTTACCACCACATCTTCTTCTTCAATGAGATCCAGCATATCTATTTCGTTATCTGCATACACGATCTCTGATTTGCGTTCATCACCAAATTTTGTTTTTACTTCCAGCAATTCTGTTTTAATTATATCAAAGCGTAAACCTTCATTTGCAAGTATCTCTTTTAACCTTTCTATAAGTTTCATGATCTCTGCATGTTCTTCCCGGATCTTATCGATCTCCATCCCGGTTAGTCTTTGCAGGCGTAATTCCAATACAGCTTTAGCCTGTATCTCCGACATTTCAAAATTTGTTATTAAACCTTCCTGTGCAAGATTAGGCGTGGCACTTTCTCTTATGAGTTTGATCACCGCATCCAGGTTATCCAAAGCAATGATATATCCTTCTAAAATATGGGCGCGTTCTTCTGCTTTTCTCAATTCATATTTGGTGCGCCTTACAACTACTTCATGCCTGAAATCAACAAATTCTGCTATCAGGTCCTTAACATTCAATATTCTCGGGCGGCCTTTTACCAACGCCACATTATTTATACCAAACGAGGTTTGCAATTCTGAGAATTTGAATAATTGATTTACGATCACCTGGGCGATCACATCTTTTTTCAATTCCACAACTATCCTGGTACCTTCTTTATTATTGCTCTCATTATTTACATCGCTTATTCCTTCAATAACTTTATCATTGATCAGGTCCCCGATCTTTTGTGTAAGCAGATCACGGTTAACCTGGTAAGGTATTTCTGTAATGATTATCTTTTCCCTTCCCCTGCTGTCTGTTTCAATTGTTGTTTTACCCCGCAACACTATCCTGCCCCTGCCCGTTAACAATGCGGCCTTTACACCTTCGTAGCCATAAATGATACCTCCGGTTGGAAAATCCGGTGCCTTTACATGCTTTATAAGTTCATCCAGGGTGATCTCCCTATTATTAATATAGGCCACACAGCCGTCAACAACTTCCCGCAGGTTGTGCGGCATCATGTTAGTAGCCATTCCTACAGCAATTCCACTGCTTCCATTTACTAGTAATTGAGGAATGCGGGTAGGCAGTACCGTTGGTTCCTTTAAAGAGTCATCAAAGTTGAGCTGATAATCTACCGTATCCTTATCAATATCTTCGATCATAGCTTCCGCAAACTTTTCCATGCGCACCTCTGTATAACGCATAGCTGCCGGTGGGTCTCCATCCTGACTTCCAAAATTTCCCTGTCCGTCAATAAGTGTATACCGCATAGCCCAATCCTGTGCCATACGAACCATTGTATTGTAAATAGAACTGTCACCGTGCGGATGATATTTACCCATCACCTCTCCTACTATCCTGGCTGATTTTTTATAAGGCCGGTTGCTGTAGTTGGCAAGTTCTATCATACCAAAAAGAACCCGGCGATGCACCGGTTTAAAGCCATCTCTTACATCGGGAAGCGCCCTTCCCACAATTACACTCATCGAATAATCGATGTAAGATGTTTTCATTTGTTCTTCAATATTCACCGGAATGATCTTTCCGCGATTATTCAGATTACTACCCTCAAAATTGTCCTGATTTTCCATATATATTTATAGTCTGCAAAACTAACCTTTTAAACCCGTTTTTCATGAGTAATGAAAGCTTTTTGAATATATATTGTACACATTATTTTTTCTTATGTGGAGAACTGATCATTTACCTGCAAATTAGCCATGGATGGGCATTTCAGTACTGTGATTTTGTTAATAGTTAAAATTTATTATTCAATTTTTAATCGAATTCAACCTTAGATATTTTATTCTACTTCGTTTTGAGTAACTCAGTGTTTAAAACAACAAATAATGAGTTTTATAATACGTTTGCAACCGTGCTTTTTTATAACTTGCCGGTTATGGAATTTCAAAAAACGATCGTATTGTTTGGTGCCGGAAAATCGGCAACCGTGTTAATTGACTATCTTTTAGAAGAGGCAGATAGCAATGTGCCAGGTTCTATGGGATGGAAAGTGATCATAGCAGATTCTGATAGGAAACTTGTTGAGGAAAAAACAAATGGCAATCCCTACGCAGAGATATTTGCCATTGATATAACAGATGAACAGGCAAGATTAAGGTTGATACATAAAGCGGACCTTGTAATATCGATGATGCCTCCCTCCTTACACATTTTAATAGCCCGTGATTGTATCTTATTAAAAAAACATTTACTTACTGCTTCCTATGCAGATGAGGAAATAAAAAAATTGGCTGATGAGGTCTTACAGGAAGATATTTTATTCTTGTGTGAGATGGGCCTGGACCCAGGTATAGATCACATGAGTGCTATGCAAATCCTGGATGAAATACGAGAAGAAGGAGGTGAAGTTTCATCTTTTAAAAGCCATTGCGGGGGCCTGGTTGCACCGGAAAGCGATAATAATCCCTGGCATTATAAAGTAACCTGGAATCCAAGGAATGTGGTAATGGCGGGTAAGGCCGGAGCAGTGTACAAATTGAATGGGGCTATGGTTACAGAAAACTATGAAGAATTATTTGATGCTTCGCGGCTGGTTGATTACGATATAGATGATATTGAAAAATTCAGTTATTATCCAAACCGCAACAGCATCCCCTATATAGAATTATATGGATTGGAAAATGCTGAAACGTTTATCCGCACAACACTGCGCAATGCAGATTTTATGTATGGCTGGAAAAACCTGATCGACCTGAAATTTACTGACGATACATTTGAGTATGATACCACAGATAAAAATCTTCACCAGTTTTTTAGAGAACACCTGGAAAAGAACGGATTTGGAAAATGGCTACAGGAAAAATTGTCTGAACGTTTTACAGAAACAAAAGAACTGCTTGAAAACTTAATGAAATTAATGGAAGCTGAAGAAGAAGCCGAAAAAGTAGGAGAAGATATTCCGGATAATTTTATGATGGTCAATGAAAAGGGCGACCTTAAAAACATTGAGATCGATGAAATAAAAAATTATGCGGCCAGTACCATGGCTCAAAAAATGCATGAAGCCAACCTGATCATGAAACAACTGATATGGCTTGGACTGGATGATGAATCTACTTTCATAAATAAAGGAAAATGCTCGGCAGCAGATGTTTTGCAGTTCGCACTGGAAAAAAAATTGGCATTATTACCGGGAGAAAAAGACATGATCGTTATGCTGCATGAGATCGATTACGTTTCCAATGGTATTATTAAATCAATAAAAAGTTCATTAACCGTAAAAGGAAATGATCATATTCATACTGCTATGGCTAAAACTGTTGGTCTTCCTTTAGGCATAGCGGCGAAACTGATCCTTAACGGAACCATTCAGCTACGCGGCTTGCATGTACCCGTTACTAAAGAAATATATGCCCCCGTGCTGGAAGAATTAAAAAAGCATGGCATTGCATTTTCTGATAACCGGAATTTTACCGGGAGTGAATAAGACTATTTAAACAAATAATTAAACCGGTTACAAAGAACATAGTATAAATTATTATGCTGTCAATTGCCTTATTACTTCCTCCATTCCTGTTGTAGCAGGCATTTCTAAAGTAATTGTATTTTTTAAATGTGTAACTTGCGGGATTTTTTTATCAATGATAAATTTTGGAATATCATTTCTTAAATAATGTATCAATCCTGCTGCGGGATATACCTGCAATGATGTTCCAACCAGAATAAAAATATCAGCTAAAGACATTATATATGCTGCTTTTTCGATCATGGGAACTTCTTCTTCAAACCAAATGATCGCAGGCCTTAGCAAACCACCATCCTCAGCCAGATTATTAATAAACATATCACCAGTAACCGGAAATGTTTCAGAGGTGTCATTACAACTGCACATTTTAAAAATCTCGCCATGCAGATGCAATACATTGGAAGATCCAGCCCTTTCATGAAGGTCATCAATATTCTGCGTTATTATATTTACATCATATTGTTTTTCCAGTTTTACCAATTCAATATGAGCCTTATTGGGTGCGGCTTTACTTACTTCTTTTCTGCGGTCATTATAAAAATTTAAAACAAGCTGGGGGTCTTTAAGAAATGCACGGGGAGTTGCTACATCTTCAATATTGTATCCCATCCATAAACCATCACTGTCGCGAAAAGTTTTTAAACCACTTTCCGCACTGATTCCGGCACCCGTTAGTACAACAACTTTTTTCATATTGGTAAAATATGTACCTAATTTTCCCCGCTCATTTTTAAAATAATTTCCCACTCACTCATACTAACCGGTGAAACCGATAATCTTCCAATTTTAACTAGTCCCATTTGTGAAAGGTTCTTTTCCTTTTTAATTTCTGCAAGAGTAATCCTTTTTTTTAATTGTTGAAATGGCTTCAAACGCACTGCCACCCAGCGATCGTCTGTAGTTGTTGGATCAGGATAACTCTCTTTTATCACAACAGCTATACCCACTATCTCAGTACCCGAATTACTATGATAGAAGAATACTTTATCACCCTTCTTCATTGATTTTAAGTGGTTTCTGGCTGCATAGTTGCGTATTCCATCCCAAGAGGTTGATTTGTCTTTTAAAAATTGGTCCCAACTGTACACACCCGGTTCTGATTTAATAAGCCAAAAATTCATATACTCATATTTAATAAAGCATCGGTTTTCAATAAAAATTTGCCCTAATTAATAGTCAAAACCAAGTTACAAGTTGTATCGTATATAAAAAAACCTGGCTTTTCTTAGCCAATATTACAAACCATTAAAATAAACAATGATGAACAGACAAACATCTTCCCCACCCTTGCAGGAAAAACAAATATCTGCTTACGGGCTACAACGCAGAAATATGCTGAAATTTTTTGGTGCATCTGCAGCAGTTATTACTTTAGGTTCCGCATGTAAAGATGATCCAGCCCCTCCCAATCAAAATGGAGTAAATCTTGGAAGTGGGGATGTAGGTATTCTTAATTATGCTTATGCACTTGAGCAATTAGAAGCTGCATTTTACATCCAGGTTATTGCTACCCTTTATTCAGGTATCACTCCAACAGAACAGGCTTATCTTACTGATGTAAGAGACCATGAAGTAGTTCACCGTGAATTTTTAAAAGCTGCTCTGGGAGCTTCAGCTATCGGAGCCCTGCAAGTAGATTTTAGCTCAATAAATTTTTCAAGCCGTGCATCTGTGCTAGGTACTGCAAGAACTTTTGAAGATCTTGGTGTTAGTGCATATAACGGAGCAGGTAAACTTCTTACGGATCCTCTTAATCTGTTGTATGCAGGTAAAATAGTTTCGGTTGAGGCAAGACATGCTGCTACAATAAGGGAACTATTACAGATCAATTCATTTGCTGATACTGTTGATGCAAATGCTTTAGATCCTGCAATGACCCCTGCTGCAGTATTAGCTGCTGCTGATCCATTTATTGTAACACAGATCAACGCAAGTAATTTACCAACCTCTTAAATTTTAATAATCATGAATTTACAAAATATAATTAACGACATAGAAAGTGTAGACCCAGAGGTTTACGAAAGATTGAATACGCGAAGAAAGGCAATGAAAAGCTTTGCTAACATTTCCGGTAAATTAGCTTTAGCTGCTGTTCCTGTTGCTTTAGGTTCGATGTTTAATAAAGCATATGGCCAGGCTGTACCTACAGCTGTTATTGATTCATTGAAATTTGCTTTATTATTAGAGCAGTTGGAAGCAGCTTTTTACAATGCAGTTGTAGCAGCTCCAGGATTGAATGCAACTTTGACCGGAACTTCAAGAGCAGCTTTTGTTAAGATACAGGCTGATGAAAATAAGCACGTTGCTTTCCTTTCCTCTACTATTGCATCTTTAACAAGTATGCCAGCTCCTGCAGCTCCTGCGTTTGACCTTACAGGTGGTAATAGTGCAGCTGGTACCGGACCTTTCTCCGGAGCCAATGACCCCCGTGTCAACTATGCAGTAGCGTTAGCAATGTCTCAAACATTTGAAGACACTGGTGTTAGGGCTTATAAAGGACAGGCTGCTAATTTCTTACCAAGTACAGGAACAGTAAATGACCTGCTTGAAGCAGCTTTGAAAATACATTCTGTTGAAGCAAGGCATGCTGCCAAGATCCGTATCCTGAGAAGAGAATTGGGAGGCGCTGTACTGGCACCTGCTGATCTTAAACCATGGATCAATAACAATGAGAGTGGTATTCTTCCTCCATTTGCAGCTTTAGTTCAGGCTAGCTACGACGGTGAAGGTGTTACTCAACAAGGTGCGTTTAATGGAGTTGGTACTTTCAGTGGCGTTACAATTTCCGCTACTGCTGCATCTGCTGCATTTGATGAACCTCTTACAAAAGCGCAGGTTACTGCAATTGTTGATCCGTTTATTATTTAATTAATAAAGATCATTTTATACAAAAGGCATTCGAAAGAATGCCTTTTTTTATTATATAATTAATTATTAAAAATAACTACAGCCTGGCTTTTAATTAAACCTCTTCTTCAAAACAAAATACAAGAGCTCTTATAAAAAAATTTGTTACAGAGTATCGTTTTGTTTTTATTATGTTCAGGCTTCGTCCTTCGACAAGCTCAGGATGACAGCATTTTTTAGAATAGGTTATTTTTCATTCCACTTTTGTACGGTATAAGTTATACTTATTCTTTAAAACACAATACCTGAAAACATTAAAATGAAATTCGTAGTGGAGTGAGGTGATTTAGAAATTCCGTTTTGTTTTTATTATGTTCAAGCTTCGTCCTACGACTGGCTCAAGGATGACAGCATTTTTAAGATTGATTATTTTTCATTGTAAATATCAGTTCCAGCCGCTTGCCAAAACGTCTGCGATATGCATAGTTCTTATGTTTAATTCTTTAGCTTTTATATAACCATCCAACTGCATAAGACAACTTAGGTCTGTAGAAATTATACAATCAGCCCCGGTGGCTATAGCATTGATTATTTTCTGGTCTGCCATGCCAATAGAAATAGATTCAAATTTTACAGAAAAGGTGCCACCAAACCCGCAACATGTTTCGTTGTCATTCATTTCAATAACTTCAAGTCCCATTACATTCTTTAATAAACTTCTTGGTCCTTCCTTTATTTTACATTCCCTTAATGCGGCGCAGCTATCATGATACGTGGCCTTTAGATGCAATACAGCTCCAAAATCTTCTTTTTTTAAAATCTTAGTCAGGAATTCACTGAACTCATACACTCTCTTTCCCAAATCTTTAACCCTGTTATGAACAGATGCGTTATCGAATAAAGCCGGGTAATAATTTCTTATGAAGCCTACGCAGCTGGCACTGGGAGCTACGATATAGTCAACACTATCAAAGTCTTTTAAAAATTTGGAAGCTACCTCCCGCGATTCATTGAGAAATCCTGCATTAAATGCCGGCTGGCCACAACAGGTCTGGTTAACATTATAGCCAACTTCGCATCCGGCTTTTTCCAGTACTTTAATCATATTAAAAGCGGTGTTGGGATACAACTGATCTATAAAACAGGGAATAAATATCTGAACTTTCATGCCTACCTTTTTTATTTAAACGATTGTGATAATTCAATCATTTTCAAAGCAGTAATTGCTGCTTCTTCACCTTTGTTTCCATGGGCACCGCCTGTTCTTTCATCTGCCTGCGACCGGTTGTTAACCGTTAAAATTCCATAAATACTTGGAACAGGCAGTAACAGATTTAGCTGATTGATACTATCGGTTACGGCATTGCATACATATTCAAAATGGGGTGTATCTCCCTTCAATACGCAACCCAGGGCTATAAAGGCAAGTGGCTTATTATCTTTTTCTTTTTGATGATCCCAATAATTTTTAATGGCAAATCCTATTTCAAAAACACCCGGCACTGTGAGGATTTTACTTTTTACATTTTGATCGTTCAGTACTTTTAAACAACCTGTTTCCAAGAGATCAACAATATCACTGTTCCATTCTGTTCGTACTATAATAACAAAGGCATCTGCGGGTAACCGGATGCCTTGTAAATTGTATAGTTGAGCTGAACTCAAAGCCATATGAAATTCTTTATAACACTGATCATTTTAGTATTCCAAGTCTTGCAAGATATTTATCTATATCACCGGATTTTACTGAAACAAAAGCGGGATAATCTTTTTTTAATGAAGTATACAGGTCGATCGCCTCTTTTTGTTTTCCGGTGGCATCTGCATAAGAAGCTGCCAGGAATAAAGCATCAGCAGTAGTTTCAATATCTTTGGTATTTACTGTAGCAGCTTTTTTATAATAATCCAAAGCTTCACTTGTATTATTCTGCTCAGCATATGCATGGCCTATCATTAAAAAAGCTTTACTTTTTACCTGGTGGGCATTGCCTGCATCAAAATCTTTTAAATGTTTAATGGCTTTTGGAAATTCCTTCAGGTGGAGATAGGTAGCCCCGGCAATGAATTGTGCACGGTTACCTGCTTTGGTTCCGCCATAATCTTTAATTACTTTCATAACCCCCGTTATTTCCATTTCCTTATTTCCATTGATAACATAAATGGAAGAGTCTTTATTAAAGCCTGTAACAGAAGCCATTTTATCAAATAAAGATTCAGCAGCAAAGATCATTTCATTTGCTTTTTTCTCATTGGGCTTTTTAATAAATTCATTATATCCATACCAGGCTGCAATTGCAAGAATGATAATTGATCCCACTATCGTTATAGGCTTGCTATACTGATCCCAGAAACCTCTTGCCCTGTTTTCAACAACTACATTTTCAGTATCTGTAATTATCACTTTCTTCTCTGCCATTTTTAAAAAATATTTATTATTTATCCTGTATTTATTTATCTGTCGAATTAATATAATTTTAATCTACAATAAAGGGATAGTCTTGCTGAACATATACATCCTTTAATAATTCATCATCATCAGGCCACGGGCTTTCTTCAGCGAAAGTTACACTATCATCCACCTCTTTTTTTACTCTTTCATTTATTGCCGATATATCTTCTTCTGATATTTTAAATTGATTTTGTAATACTTTAAGCACATGTTCAATAGGATCTTTTTCTTTATATTCTTCCAGTTCTTCTTTAGTTCTGTATTTGGATGGGTCACTCATGCTATGGCCTTTGTAACGGTATGTTTTAATCTCCAGTAATGTAGGTCCGCCTTTTTCACGTGCCCTGTTAGCTGCGCGCAAAATTGCATTGTGTACTTCTTCCGGACTCATTCCATCTACCGTATCTCCTGGCATATCATATGCGTCGGCTATTTTATAAATTTCAAGTACTTTACTGGTTCGTGCTACAGATGTTCCCATGGCATAATGGTTATTCTCGCAAATGAATACTACGGGAAGATCCCACAACTTGGCCATATTGAAAGTTTCATGCAATATCCCCTGCCGGGCAGCGCCATCACCAAAAAAACATAAAACCACATTCTGGGTTCCGTTATACCTTTCTGCAAATGCAAGACCTGCCCCTGTACCGATCTGTGCTCCTACTATACCATGCCCACCATAAAAATTTTCCTTCACGCCAAAAAAGTGCATACTACCGCCTTTGCCTTTGCTGCAGCCTGTTGCTTTTCCATATAATTCTGCCATGCATTTTTTAGGAGAAACACCTTTGGCTATTGCAAGTGCATGATCGCGGTAGGCAGTAATGAACTTATCACCAGGATTAGTGGCTGTCATACAACCAGCTGCTACAGCCTCCTGCCCGATATAAAGATGACAGAATCCCCTTATTTTCTGCATTCCATAAAGCTGTCCGGTTTTTTCTTCAAAACGGCGCATTAACAGCATTAATTCGTACCAATACAGATAAGTTTCTTTAGAAAACTTTGTAGCCAATGAGTGAAAAATTTAGGCGGCAAAGATAAGGGAGAAAATATAAAGATTGCTTAATGATTAACCCGTTTTCTGTACTCGTGACCGGAGAGTAAAAAGCAGGGCAATATCGCGAACTGCAAACAGGATCTTCTTTTATTATCTTGCATAGTGCATGCTTACTTTACAAAAGATCATACTTACGCAATTTAAAAACTATGGGAAAAAGCAATTTGATTTTACAAATAATGTGATCGGGATCTGCGGACTCAACGGAAAAGGAAAAACCAATCTCCTGGATGCGATATATTATACATGCTTTACACGATCTTATTTTTCTTCAAATGACAATTTAAATATTCAGTTTGAAAAGGAGGGGTTCCGGGTAGAAACTCATATGTGCAGGCTCGAACAGGACCAGGTGATAGTTTGCATCAACAGGGGAAATAAAAAAGAGTTGTATGTCAATGATGTTGCTTGTGAAAAATTTTCAAAGCATATCGGTTTTATACCAGTAGTAATGATTGCGCCGGATGATATAGAGCTGATCACTGGAGGAACAGAGAAAAGAAGAAAATATATAGATACAGTATTGAGCCAGGTTGATGCCGGATACCTGCAGCACCTTATCACATATAATAAAATATTATTACAGAGAAACAGCTTGTTAAAAAACTATTACAATCAACCAGAGGCTACTCTTTTGCTTGATATATTTGATAAACAGTTGATTCCTCCTGCTAAAATAATATTTGAAAAAAGGAAAGAGTTTCTTGCACTGCTTTTTCCTCTTGTAATACAGTTTTATAATGACATTGCAGATCATTCTGAGAACATCAATCTTTCATACATAAGCCAGTTACAGGAAAATGATTTTGAAAAATTATTGAAAAGTTTACTTCAAAAAGATATTTTATTACAACGCAGTACAGCAGGAATACATAAAGATGATATTGGTTTTCTTTTGAACAGCCAGGTTTTTAAAAACACTGCATCACAGGGGCAAAGAAAAAGTCTTTTGTTTGCTTTAAAACTTGCTGAATACGAACTTTTAAAAAGTAATAAAGGATTTTCCCCCTTGTTATTGCTGGATGATGTTTTTGAAAAACTGGATGATAACAGGATGAAAAATTTACTGAATTGGGTATGCAATAAAAACGAAGGACAGGTTTTTATAACTGATACTCACCGCAGCAGGCTGGAGCAGGCTTTTGGTTTACTGGGAATTGAGGGCCAGATCATTGAGTTGGGTTGAGAAACAGACGATGGACGATTACCATTGATCATAGACCATGGACCATTGCAAACCTTTCACATTTTCACTTTTCACTTCCCCCTCCTATCTTTACAGTATGGCAGAAATTTCTTTCCAGGATGCGATGGAGCAATTTTTAAAAACAAGTCGTTTAAAAAGTGGTATCCAGGCAGTGCGTATTGAAGAATTATGGGAGGATATCATGGGGAAGACCATTGCAAAATATACAGAAAAGATACAGATCATTGGCACTTCCTTATTCATTACAACAAGCGTGGCTCCTTTAAAAAATGAATTGCAATACCAGAAATTAAAGATCATGGAAAGGGTTAATGAAATGCTGGGTGAAGGAACGATTAAGGAAGTAGTAATAAAATAAAAACTTTGCTTCATAAATTACTGGAGGCGGTTTTCGACCGGCCTAACTGTATATCCTTCTTTTCTTAGCAATTCCAGTAATCCTTTTTTCCCCACAAGATGCCCGGCACCAACGGCAATGAACAAACGCTTTTTGTTCAGCAAATCTTTTAGTTGTTTTACCCAGTTTTCATTTCTTTTATCGAGCAATATTTCCTGGTTAACTGTGGAGCCAAATTCACTACTGTTCATCAAAACTTCAATTTTTTTTAACTGTTGTGTTTTATAAACATATAACAATGAATCAAAACTTTTTTTCTGTTCTGCCAGGCTATCAATCCCCTTTAATAATTCTTGTGCCTGCACAGAATAAGGGATATCATCAAAAAATGAGGCCTGCATTGCCATCGTTTCAAATCCCCTGATCTCTTTTTTATTTTCTTTGGCTAATTTCATCAGTACGTCTTCCATACCACTTGCAGATTTACATGAAAGCATTTTAGGATAAAGCAAAGCCTGCAGAAGTAAAGGTTTTAAATTTTTAATAAAGCTTACCGGCATTTTAATAGAATCTTTAAAAAAACTTTCTACTTTTTTAAACTGTTCAGGCGTGTACAGATCTGAGAGAGTAGTATCATTTTTCATTTTCATAAAAAGCAACGCCCCCAAGGTGTTAGACGGATCATCAAGGTCCATCTCAAAATAAACCTCATCTGCATTTTTTAATGCCTGCGTTAAATTTATTCCTGTCTGGATATCGTCTTTGCACATAAGATGAAAAGTTCCGAAAAGATAGCTTGGTTTCGAAAGCTTTTTTCCGGAGATTTCCCATAACAATGTATTCTCATCTTTATTAGAAGGGAATTTTATAACCGGCTGCGATTTACAATCATTGAAAAAAAGCACAATAAACAGGAAATATAAAAGTTTCATATAAACAAATTTATGTAAGAATAAAAACAAATTCATATTTTACAGGAAACTACTGCTTTATGAAACGACTCTGATCGTGTGCTTCATGCTGATTGTGACTGCTGTGCATTCACAAAAAAAACTCCCTTCCCTCGGTAAAGCTGATTTAACTGAAATACAAATGACGGAGTGTTCTTTTGAAAAAGGAGCTGATGCAGTTAAGCTTATAGATTATGGAAAGTTAACTTTTGACCGGGGAACGGAAAATATTACTGCATTTAAAACAGTGTACAACCGTCGTGTACGCGTTAAGATATTAAAAGAAAAAGGTGTGAAGTACGCAAATGTGGTATGTAAAGATGATCGAAGATGGTTCGGGAACTGCATTTGTAAGACTGCGTACAACAGGAGCCTTCAATCCAGGAGATTTGCTTAAAGAAAACGAAGATGGGCAAAAAGCATACTTTGTTTCGCGTCTTGGCTTTCTGCCGCCTGAGGCTATGGAAATAAAAGTGGAAAATAATTCTTATAATGCTGAAATGAATTATTCAAAAGTCCCGTCATTCATAGCCGGTAATAAAATGTTCTTACATCCTTCTATGCATACATTTACCAATACTGTACTTTCTGCAAATAAAGATCGCAGAAGCAATTACTATTTCCAAATGCTTTATATTAAAAATGATACTACGATATACCACTTTCCGGAAGGTTATGTACCTGACAACTTACCAGTATCCAGGGAGTTAAAATTTTATTCAGGTAAATTCAATATTAAATATGAATTCAATGCTGCAAATGCACTACTGGTAACAGTAAGCTCATTAGAGCTTTTTGATCATATTATTCCTGCAACGAAATATGCAGAAGCAAAAGAATTTTATGATGCAGTTCTGGCATTGTATAAAAATAAGATCGTTATAATCAGGAAAGGTTAGTGTTTTATTACACCAAACAAGCTCCCGTTTTTTTCAAATAACCGGTCTATTCTTTTTTCTGTTTCAGGGTCTTTTTCAACAGGCGGTGCATGATGAGGTTTTATCCGTGCATCAATCAGTAACGGCCCATTGCAACTCCAGTGTTTATTGATTGTATGTGGATCAACACCATAAATATCATGCGAAGGATTACATCTTGTAAAGGTTACCCACAAAAAATTTCCAAAGGTTTTACTCACAAAAGATGCTTCATCCACCAGGATGATCAGGGGCAATTCACTTAATACGGTAAGATGATCTTTCAATTGGCCATTCAGTAATTCAATTTCCAGCTGTGTTTGTTGATAATCACTAAAAGATTTTATTGAAACTGCGCAGATTCCGGGCATAACCATATAAGCATCGGATATGCCTGTACAGTTTTTTATGATGCCCGGTACATCGGAAGTGAGATTTCTTATTGCTTCGCCATAAGCGGCAAAAACCACTTTGCTTCCACTGTTCAGCCCTGTTCCGGAATAATCAAGTGTGTCGATAGTTGTATTAGTATAAAAATGCACATCCCTTTTCAGATCAATTCTACGGAGTAAATGATCAAAATAACCTTCAATATTATGTGTTGATACAGTTGCGGTATCATCGGCAGTGATAAACAGGAATTTCGCCAGGCTCAATTGCCCGGTACCGAGAATGTGATTGGCAATGGTTAATATTTCAGAGGGTTGCTTAGCCTGGGCGTATGGTGTATAACGCTCACTGCCTATCGCTAACAGTAAGGGATGTACGCCGGCAGCATCTACAGCAAGTACTTCCTTTAATCCCGGAATCTCCTGCTGAATTGCTGTACCGGTTATGGCATGGATCAACTGGCCAAAGCTTGTATCTTCCTGCGGGGGCCTGCCTACAACGGTAAAAGGCCAGATCGCATTTTTCTTTGCATAAACTTTATGAACGCGCATCAGGGGAAACAGGTGTGCAAGGCTGTAATATCCCAGGTGATCTCCAAAAGGCCCTTCCTTTTTATTCTCCCCTATCCGCACTTCACCGGTTATCACAAAATCGGCATCTGTGCTTATACAATATCCATCGATATAAGTATACCTGAATCTTCTGCCGCCCAGTACACCCGCAAAGGACATCTCACTCAGCCCTTCAGGTAAAGGCATTACAGCCGCAACTGAATGTGCCGGAGGGCCACCAATAAAAATACTTACTTTAAGCGCCTCCCCTTTTTTGTTTGCTTTAGATTGATGCACTCCAATACCCCGGTGTAACTGGTAATGCAAACCGATCTCGTTATTTAAATCATAATCATTTCCTGAAAGCTGAATGCGGTACATTCCAAGATTAGCATTCATTATTCCGGGTTTATCAATATCCTCTGTATAAACCTGGGGCAGGGTTACAAATGCACCACCATCCATTGGCCAGTGATGGATAAGGGGCAGATCCTCAATTTTTATCTGCTGTGCTAATACAGGCTTAGTAACGGGATCCCTTAGGGGCAGGGCGTTGAAAGCTGCAATTCCGGCGCTGAAATTCTTTACCGGGCTTTTTAAAGCTTTTAAAGGATCATTTTTTATTTCGATAAGCTGCTGCACTTCTTTGAGTGTATCCCGAAAAATATAACGGCTCCTTTCCAGCGTACCAAAAATATTTGAAGCTGCCCGAAATTTAGAGCCCTTTACATTTTCAAAAAGAAGTGCCGGGCCCGTAGCTTCGTGTACCCTAAGATGAATGGCTGCCATTTCAAGATAAGGATCCACTTCTTCGTGTATCCTTACCAGTTGGCCCGTCTTTTCCAGGTCCAATAAAGAAGCTTCCAGGGAACGATAAGCCATAATTTAAAACCGCATTGGAGCGGAAGGCAAAGTTAGTGAAGCGTGACTGTCTTACTTGCAGTAAGAATTGTTCCCTTGTTACTTTTTGATATACATTACTTCCTTTACAAGCTTTATCGTTCTTGAAATATCAGGAATATTTAAAGCCACAAGGTTTGGCGCATAATGCATAGGAGCATCTGAAGATGTTATCCGGCGTATAGGAGCATCGAGGTAATCAAAACCTTCTTTTTGTATACGATAAGTTATTTCAGAGGAAATAGAAGCGAAAGGCCATTGTTCTTCAACTATAACCAACCGGTTGGTTTTTTTTACACTCTCCAAAATCGTGAACCAATCAAGTGGCCTGATGGTTCTCAGATCGATCACTTCTGCACTTATATTTTCTTTTTGTAATTCTTCTGCTGCACCAAGGGCAACTTTCATCATCTTATTAAATGATACGATCGTTACATCCGTTCCTTCCCTTACAACTTTAGCTTCCCCTATCTTAATAAGATATTCTTCTTCCGGCACATCGCCTTTTTCTCCATACATCACTTCACTTTCCATAAAAACTACCGGATCATCATCACGTATAGCAGATTTTAATAATCCTTTGGCATCATACGGGTTACTTACAGATATAACTTTTAAGCCCGGAATGTTAGCATATAAACTTTCAAATGCAGTAGAATGCTGGGCACCTAACTGGCCGGCACTGCCATTTGCTCCTCTGAATACGATCGGGCATCCAACTTGTCCTCCGCTCATTGCCAGCATTTTAGAAGCGGTATTTAATATTTGATCTAAAGCCAGAACTGCAAAATTCCAGGTCATATATTCAACTATCGGTCGCAGCCCGTTTTGGGCAGCTCCTACTGCAATTGCCGTAAAACCTAATTCTGCAATGGGTGTATCTATCACTCTTTTTGCTCCAAATTCATCAAGCATTCCCTGGCTTACTTTATAGGCTCCGTTGTAATCTGCAACTTCTTCTCCCATTAAAAAAACCCGTTCATCCCTTCTCATTTCTTCCTGCATGGCTTCCCGCAATGCTTCTCTAAATGCAATTTGTCGCATACTGATATTGTTTTCCTTTTTAAGTTGTGCAAATTTATCTTATCAGTGGCAGATGAACAACTATGGTTCATGACCGTTAGTAAAGTAAAATGCTAGTCGATATTTTCGATCACCATCGCAGAAGCACCTCCGCCCCCATTGCAAATTCCAGCAGCTCCATATTTTGCTTTATTAGCCTTAAGAACATTTATAAGAGTTACAATGATCCTGGCACCACTTGCACCAAGTGGATGACCCAAACTCACAGCTCCCCCATGTACATTAACTTTTGAGGGATCCAATTTCATCCGGTTTGTATTTTCAATTCCCACTACAGAAAATGCTTCATTGATTTCCCAGTAACTAATATCATCCATTTTAAGACCGGCTTTTTTAACTGCTTTAGGTACAGCTATGGAGGGTGTGGTAGTAAACCATTCCGGAGCCTGCTCTGCATCTGCATAAGATAAAATTTTAGCGATGGGTTTCAGTCCTAATGCATCTGCTTTTTCTTTACTTATTAAAACCAAAGCAGCAGCCCCATCATTCATAGTTGATGCATTAGCAGCTGTAACCGTACCTTCTTTTTGGAATGCTCCTTTCAATGAAGCGATCTTATCAAATTTTACATTAAAGGGTTCTTCATCTTTAGAAAAAGAAACCGGATCTCCTTTTTTTTGCGGAACATCCACAGCTATTATTTCATTATCAAACCTGCCGCTTTCAGTGGCCGCCTGGCTACGCTTGTAACTCTGAGTTGCAAATGCATCCTGATCCTCCCTGCTTATCCCGCATGTAACCGCACACACTTCTGCGGCGTTGCCCATAGCCAGACCATCATATACATCAGTCAATCCATCTTTAGCAAGGCCATCTATCAAGGAAGAATTTCCATATTTATTTCCCCAGCGCATATTTTCTATATAAAATGGCACATTGCTCATACTTTCCATTCCACCGGCAATAACAATATCCGCATCTCCTAACATAATACTTTGTGCACCCTGGGCTATCGTTTTCATTCCGCTGGCACAAACTTTATTTACCGTTGTGCAGTTCACCGTATCCGGTAGCCCGGCAAATTTAGCAGCCTGCCTTGCAGGAGCCTGGCCAACATTGGCTTGTATAACACAACCCATCAGCACATCATCAACCTGGTCTCCTTTCACTCCTGCTCTTTCCAGCGCTCCCCGAATAACAATAGCTCCCAATTTAGCTGCACTCATCTCTTTCAATGATCCTCCAAAACTTCCTATCGGTGTTCTTACAGCTGATAAAATATAAACTTCTTTCATCTTATTTTTTTAGAGCGTAAAGGTAAGAATTTGTTGGTTGAAGAATGATACTCCCTGGCTGAAAGAAAAACATTGGAGCCAAAGAAAAAATCCGTTCCAACTAATGAAACGGACTCCCTGTAAATTGATCATTTATCAGTTTCTTTTTCTTTTAAAAACTTTTCCGTTCGGCAGTATTTTTAATTTTACTTTACTGTCTCCTTTATTCATTTTGATCTCATACATATCCATATCCTTATCATTTTCTTTACTGATCTCTTCAATAGTGTAACCGGGATAATTTACATTGATGTATTTATTAACCGCATCCGGAAGATTTTTGTTTCCAGGAACCTTCGTAGCCGTTTTTACCCATTCGCCCCTGTTGTTATACCAGGTAGTATAATCTGCACCATTGTCATTGAATCTTACATAATAATATGAATCATCCATTTTCATTTCATCTTCTTCCACTGGCTGATAACGGTACCATTCAGATTTCTTAACGCGTGGATATTTAGTTGTAAAAGAAGTTCTTATCGTATCCGGAACTTCATCATTTTTAATAACAATTCCATTGCCATCTCTTGTTGCCTGTTGTGCAATCGTTGTAATAGTTGCCGCATCACTTGCAACAGTATCAATGGGTGCCGGTACTGTGGTTTCAGTAACTGTATCTTTCCTGGTATTATCGCAACTAAATAATCCGATACCGGAAATAAGTGTAACGATCACAAAATTTTTCATTTTCATAAAACAGGTTTTTTAATATATTTTAAAAATTATGCCACAATTTAAATTAGTTGAGCCGTATGCGTGGATCTACTGCTTTATATATAACGTCTGCCAGTATATTTATTGCGATAAAAATGCAGGCACTTAACAATACCGATCCCATTACAACAGGATAATCCAGTTTTTCCAGTGCATCAACAGTGATCTTCCCAATCCCCTTCCACCCAAAAATATATTCTACAAAAAAAGCTCCGGCCAGCAATTCAGCAAACCAACCGGTGATAGCCGTAATCACGGGGTTCAGTGCATTTCGAAGTGCATGTCTGAAGATTATTTTTGACCTGCTCAATCCTTTTGCATATGCTGTACGGATATAATCCTGTTGTAAAACATCCAGCATGGAACTTCTCGTAAGCTGTGTGATGATTGCAAGCGGCCTTATTCCTAAAGTGATTGCCGGCAGAATAAGGTTTTTAATGTTTAAATATCTTTCGCCTGTTACCTCATCAATTTCAAATAAACTACCTGTAAGATTTAAGCCGGTGTAAGGATGCAAAATGATTCCAAAAACATAAGCGATGATGATCGCCATAAAGAAAGAGGGAGCTGAAATACCTGCAATGCTGCTGAAAACAGCGGTTGTATCCATCCAGGTTCCTTTTTTTACTGCTGCTATTACTCCCAGGAATATTCCTCCTATACAGGCAATGATCATAGCTGCAAGAGCTAACACCAGTGTTCCGGGTAAGGCTTCTATTAAAACTTCCCCTACGTTTTTCTTTGTTTGATAACTTCTCCTGAGATAGGGGAATTTAATAGAAAGTTTCCTTTCATTTCCAATAAAGATCCCTTTCAAATCTTTTTTTCTTATATCAGCGGTATCATGGATAGATACAGGAGAAACGTCATTTAGATACAAAGCAAACTGTTTCCACTTCGGCTGATCCAGGTAAAGATCTTTACGGATATTCTCCATCGTTTTTTTATCACCGGTCTGACCAACTATTAATCTTGCCGGGTCACCAAATCCCTGGAACATAAAAAAAACCAACACCACTACACCAAACAAAACTAATAATGCATAAAAGAGTTTTTTAATTATGTAGTTCAAGTGAAAATTTGTTAAATGTGAAAATGTGAAAATGTGAAAATGTCCATGGTCGATGGTCCATGGTCCATGGTCTGCAGATAGGCCATTCTAAAAGATTAATTTGATCTGTTTTAGCTTCAAACTTTCAGTTTATGTAAATCATTTCTAAATTTTAAGCGCAGCTTCCAGGCTTTTTAACTTATCAGGAATTTTATTAAGTGGTAAAACGAAATCAACACAACCTGCTGCCTGAGCGTGAAGCGGCATAGAGTCAACTTCGGCAGAATGATCCTGGGCAAAGGTTATTCCCCCGTTATCTTTGATGTGTTTACAGCCAACAGTGCCATCGCCATCATATCCCGAAAGGACAATACCCACAGCTCTTTCAGCCATTTCGTTTGCCAGGGAAATAAAAAATAAATCTACCTGTTTGTGTCCGTGAGAGCGAGGGGAGATTACTTTAAAGCAATAGTTTTCCATAGTAAGATCTGAGTCTGGAGGAATTACGTAAACATGATTCGCAAGAATAGGCATTGCTTCAGAAGCCACGGTTACTGACATTTTCGTGTGCCTCTGTAGTATGTTAGCCAATTGACTATAGGCGGTGGGGTTCATGTGCGAAATAATAACATAAGCCATACCTGTATCAGGCGGCAGTTCTTCCAGCAAAGCCCTGTATGCATTAAGTGCTCCGGCAGATCCGCCAATACCTACAATGAATTTAGGTTGTGCTGTTTTCACGACTTATTATTTATTCTTTTTATTTTCAGCAACATTCTTATCAACATCCTTTTTCTTATTGTTACTTAATATAGCTTTACTATCATTTGGCATCAACACAATTCCATCATCACTCATAATAAATTTGTGCACATCGCTATCATGGTTAGTACCACGAGACTTAACTATGAAAACTTCACGGGTGCGTTTTATATCTTCTTTATCTTCTACCATTCTCACAATAATCCAGGTGTCAATCAAAGATGAAACACCGATTTCGCCACTCGTGTTACTTTGAAGGTTTGCAGAAACAAGGCTTGTAAAAAACGTAGTGATGCTCCTGGATTTAAAGAGATCAATCATGCGGGTAATCATTGATGTAACTTCACGTAGCTCGCCCTCTCCAACGAGACTTGTAAGAGGATCTACGACCACAGCCTTTGGTTTGAAACTATCAACCAGCTTATAAACATTCAATAAATGCATCTCCAAACCAAGAAAGGAAGGTCTTAGAGCCACAATTTTTAAGAGCCCTTTTTTTATCGCTGGCGCAAAATCAATGCCGATAGATTTCATGTTTTGAATGAGCTGCCCTGCTGATTCTTCATAAGAAAAGAAAAGACATCGTTCGCCACGTTTACAACTTTCGAGTGCGAAGGCCGCACCAAAACTTGTTTTTCCACAGCCTGCAGTGCCCGAAGCCAGTATGGTACTGCCCCTGGTGTAACCTTTACCGCTCTTGAACAATTTGTCAAACGAAGGAATTCCTGTGGAAACCTTCTGGCCTGTGCCCGGTTGATTAAGCCCTGCTGACGTGATGGGAATAACTGAAAGTCCTTCATCATCTATAACAAATGGGTATTCGCTTGTGCCATGACGTGACCCCCGATATTTAATGACACGAATTCTACGTGTGGCAATTTGGTCTCTCACCCTGTTATCTAAAAGAATGATGCAATCGGAAACGTACTCCTCCAGGCCATGACGGGTAAATGTACTGCTTTGTCCCGGCTCGCCTGTAACAATTGCCGTGACCTGTTTTTCTTTAAGCCATCGAAAGAGTCTTTTTATCTCCACGCGGAGAATGCCAAGATCTGTAATGCCTGCATAGATAGATTCAATAGAATCTAAAACAACACGTTTGGCACCAATGGAATCAATGGCATCTTCCAATCGAACGAATATTCCCTCGAGATTAAAGTCGGTCTCCTGAATGTCTTTGCGCTCTAAAATAACATGTTCGAGCAGAATCTTTTTCCGCGAAACAAGCTCTTGCAAATCCATATTGAGGGAAGCCACGTCTTTATACAATTCATCTTCTGTTTCTTCAAATGACATGAGAATGCCCGGCTCGTTGAAATCTGTGGCACCCTTGATAAGAAAATCTATCCCCAAGAGAGTTTTCCCGGAGCCAGCATTTCCTGAAACTAAAGTGGTTCTGTTTTTCGGAAGCCCGCCTTCACTAATTTCGTCAAAACCTTTTATGCCGGTGGGGCATTTTAATAATTTATTACGCTTAGTGGTAATTTTTACTTTTGTAGTTTTTGCCATATTGATATTCTTTTATTAAGTAGGAGTTTCCACCGGAAGTAAGGTTGCTAAATAAGAAGTATCAATTTTACAGCCAGCAATTAATATATTATTGGAGTTTGCAATCTATGGACGATGGTCCATAGTCGATGGTCCATCGTCCATGGCTCCTAAACCCTAAACTCTACTCCCTACTTGCTTCATCTAAATCTGCCCATCCCCATTTTTGCTGTACAACAGGACCTTTCATAAGATACAAAGCCGGATTGCTGCGGGCGGCTGTTTTTATTGCCGTTGCATCTGTGGTAAATACTCTATCTACAATTATATCATTTTTAATTAAGAAACTTTCTGCTTCACTTCGCTGGGAGGAAACAAGATATAATTTATTCTTACCCGAAACTTTTAAAAGAAAAAGTTTAAGATCATTGACCCACTCTTTTGTATACAAAGTAGGAAATTCGAGAAAAAATAAATAATACAATTCGTTTTTATTCAGAATAGTTTCAGTTGAATCTACACCATTTTGATCATTCAATTTAAAATCGTTGATAAGCGGAATATTATTCTTTCCTTTCTTTATCAGTTGCTGGCTGCGTTCTAAGAAAACCCAGGAACTGTCGGGTAATGCTTCTGCTGTAAATTCTTTTTTCTCCCCGTTCTTTTCATAAATAAAAGAGTATTCATACTTATCTGCCACAGCCTCCGCAGGGATTTTTCTAAGTTCAAGTATATTATTACCTTTTTTAAAGGGAAGGCAATCAATAATTGGTAAATGTTTTAAAACATAAAATTGTAAAGCAAGTGTCAGTATCACTGCCATTAAAATATATATAAGAAGGATAAGAGGTTTATTAAGAGGCAGAATATATTCCTTCTTAATTATCAGTAAGATAACCAGCAAAAGCAAGATAATATCTTTTACGAATGTTTGCAGGGGTGTTATAGGAATACAATCTCCAAAGCAGCCACAGGCTTGTATCTTACCACTAAATAATACATAGCTTGTTAAAAAAGTGAACAACAGCATCAATAAAAAAAGAAGCCAGGTGGTTATTTTTTTTTGCCAGCCTGCCAGCAGGGCCACACCCAACACCACTTCCATTGTGATCATAATAATTGAAAATACCAATGCATGATCACCCAGTGAATCCATCATACTTTTTAATATCCCTTCTCTCGCAAAAACTTCAAAAAATTCCTGCATTTTATAGGCAAGCCCGCGGGGATCTATTGCTTTTACCAGTCCGGAAAATATAAACAATACACCTGTTACTATCCTGGCAATGGTAACCAGCAATTTTAATTTATTTGTTCTGGACATCCTCTCCTATTTTAATCAATGCGAAAGCAGCATAATTAATTATATCAAAATAATTTGCATCTATGCCCTCACTGGTAATAGTAACACCGTCATTAGAAATGATCTGTTTTATGCGAAGGATCTTTGCCAGGATCAAGTCTGCAAAACTCTCCTGGCTCATTTCGCGCCAGGCCTCTCCATAATCATGATTTTTATCCAGCATCAGTTGCCTTGCAAGATTTACCATCTTTAGATAATATTTTTCCACAACATCAGCGGGTAACTGTTCTGTTTCATCATGGGCAAGTTCGTTTTGAATCAAACCTATGATCCCATAATTGAAAATTCCTTCAAATTCACTTTTAATACCATCGCCTATCTTCTGTTCCTTTTTTTCCTGTATGGTGCGTATTCTTTTAGCCTTAATATAAATTTGGTCGGCAATAGAAATAGTGCGGTACACCCTCCAGGATGTTCCGTAATCTAAAGTTTTCTTCATGAATGTGTTTCTGCACTCAACAGATACTTTATCATATTGATCCTGCGTATTCATATTATCCATCTCTTGCTCATTAATTATCTGCAAATTTGTGTATCTCACCAAAAATACAATTACTCATTCAATGTTAACACTTAACTGTAAAGGAAAACTGATCAGCCTTCAAAAACCTTTGGTAATGGGTATTATCAATGCAACACCCGATTCATTTTACAAAGGAGATCTTTTGAGAGGAATGGATGAGATAAAATTGATCGCTGAAAAAATGATAGCAGGTGGTGCTGATATCATTGATGTTGGTGGACAAAGTACCAGGCCGGGAAGCCAGCGGTTAAATGCAAAAGAAGAAAGCGACAGGGTCATCCCGGTAATTAAAATGTTACATGCAATGTATCCTAACCTGGTAATATCAGTTGATACGTACCATGCAGTTATTGCAAAAAACGCTATTGATGAAGGAGCGGGAATAGTGAACGACATAAGCGGTGGTACAATGGATGAGGCAATGCTTCACACTGTTGCAAAAGCAGGTGTTCCTTATGTATGCATGCACATGAAAGGCACTCCGGAAAATATGCATATTGAACCATCCTATGAGAATGTAGTGGATGAAGTGATGCAGTTTTTTATTAAAAAAATATACGAATGTGAGCAAGCGGGAATTAAGGATATCATCATTGACCCGGGATTTGGATTTGGTAAAACAATAGAACACAATTTTACTTTGCTTAACAGCCTGTCATTATTTAAAATTTTCAATAAACCGGTTCTTGCAGGCCTTTCAAGAAAAAGTACGATTTATAAAACACTGGGTATAGATGTAGAACATGCATTGAACGGAACTACAGTTATGAATACGCTTGCACTTGCCAATGGCGCTGATATTTTACGTGTGCATGATGTGAAGGAAGCAAAAGAGGCGATCACATTGACACAGAGATACAAAAAAGCCGCTCCTATAGCAGGAAGCGGCATTGTATAAATAATTTAAATCTTTATCGTTGTGCAGGAGGTTGTTGTTGCTGTTGCATTTGTTGTTGCATCTGTTGTTGCATCTGCTGCATTTGCTGTTGTTCCTGCATCTTTTTTATTTCGTCTTGTATAAGCTTTCCACCAACTTCTTTACTTAGAACATCCAATACATCAACATCGAATACCAGTATTGAATTTGGTTTGATGACAGGTTCGCTTCCCTGAGAACCATAACCCTGTGCTGAAGGAATGTAAATTCTCAGTTTTGATCCTTTACTTGCATTCATAAGGCCTTCCTTTAATCCATCTATACTTCTGCCCAATGTAACATCATTGGTCATATTTACATAATAAGGTGCTACATGTTTGAAAGCCGGATCTACATTGCTGTCAAAAGGTTTTCCGTTAAGCGGTTTTCCTGTGTAATTAACTTTTGCAATAACTGTGGTATCAACAATTGGTCCTGGACCCCTGTTTATTGTTTCCACATAATTACCATTAACCGTTTTTGAAGCAGTAATATTGTTTTTCTTAAAATAATCTGTAAGAATTTTATCATCAACTCCTATCTGTTCTTTATCCTTTATTTTTTGTCTTGCTTCTGCAACTTCAATATCCTTTAGTCTTGCACTGTCTGCCTGTTCTTTTGTTTCATAAAAATTCAACATCTTAACTGTTGTTATCAGCATATGTCCTCGTTTCATAAAAGGAGGCATTGCTTCCATATTTTTCTTAAAAAGTGAATCAGACAGGGTGCGGATCACCAGGCTATCCCCTTTGCGAAGCTGGCTCAGGATCTTATAGTAAGGCATAGGTGTTCTTACAGAATCCAGGATTTCATATGCAGGGATCTGGGTTCTTGAATCAGAAATAAGTGAATCTGTTTTTCCTGTACTGTAATACTGGCCTATATGTATTTGCATATAATTACCGTATTTTATTTTTTCCCCTTTTCCGTCAGCCAGGATTTTATATTCCAATCCACCATCGCCTTTTTTAAATGATTCAGAACAGGCAGACAGTCCTGCTACTACCAGTAATAAATAAGAGATCTTTCTCATTGTTTTTTTATTTTTTTAAAATGTATAAGTGCATAATTTATCTGCATTTTCTTTCATTGCTTTTTTAAAAGCAAGTGATACTGCATCAAGGTTTTCTTTACTTTGTCCGCCAGCTGCATTAAAATGCCCGCCGCCACCAAAATAAGTTCTTGCAAATGTGTTCACATCAAAATTCCCTTTACTGCGAAAGGAACATTTTCTTTCTTCTCCCCTGTCTATAATTATAGCTGCCAGTTTTATCCCCTGGATACTCAATGGATAGTTCACAAGGCCTTCAGTATCCCCTGTTTTAATATCATATTTTATCAGGTCCGATTGCGGTACAGAGATCAATGCCGCATTGTATTCATAAAAGATCTCCATCCTGTTCAGCAAAACATTTCCAATAAACCGGAAACGGTTCTCACTGAAATTATCAAATAATTTTTCATGCACATCTGTATGCTGCAAACCTCTTTCCATCAGGTCTGCTATCATCCGGTGTACAGAAGGTGTTGTTGATGGAAACCTGAAAGAACCGGTGTCGGTCATCACGCCTGCATATAAACATTCTGCAGAAAGAAGATCTAATTTTTCTTCAAAACCTGAATTTTTAATAAAATCAAAAACCATTTCTGCAGTGGAACTTTTATTTGTATCACTTATGCCATAAGTAAATACATCGGCCTGTGGTTGCTGGTGATGATCTATAAGGATCTTTGTTCCTTTAATGGCTAATAATTTTTCTTCCATTCTTTTGGTTCGCGATAATGTATTAAAATCAAGACAAAAGATCCAATACGCATTATCCAGTAATACATTGCATTTTTCAGTATCCTGTTCATAATCCAGCACTTCATTGGCGCCGGGCATCCAGGATAAAAAAGCAGCCCAATTAGTAGGCGAGATCACGATTACCTGGTGGCCGAACTGTTTTAAAAAATGAAATAAACCCAGCGTAGAGCCCAATGCATCCCCATCAGGTTTCTGGTGCATGGTTATAATTATATTTTTTGGGGAGGTCAGCTCCGGGTATATAAGTTCTACTGAAAGCATAAAGGACGGCAAAAGTAGTTTTAATTTACTAATTGACAAATACCACGCTCACCAATGAGTTTGCCCCTTATCTTTGCGCCCAAATTATAAAAAAATGACCAACAGAACTTTTACAATGATAAAGCCGGATGCCACAGAAAAAGGGCATATCGGAGCCATACTGGAAAAGATCAATTCGGCCGGTTTCAGGATCGTTGCTATAAAAATGCTTGCTTTAAGTAATGTAAAAGCCGGCCAGTTCTATGAGGTCCATAAAGAAAGGCCTTTTTATGGTGAACTGGTAGCATTTATGAGCCGCGGGCCTATTGTTGCCGCTATTCTTGAAAAAGAGAACGCTGTGGAAGATTTCAGGAAATTGATCGGGGCAACCAATCCCGCAAATGCAGAAGAAGGTACTATCCGTAAATTATATGCAGCCTCTGTTGGTGAAAATGCTGTTCATGGAAGTGACAGTGATCAGAACGCAGCTATTGAAGGTGACTTCTTTTTCAGCAAGTTGGAACAGTTTTGATAAGGGACTATAGAAGACAGATTCTAGATGAAAGACTTTAGACCATGGACTATGGACCATCGACCATGGTCTTCTCGACAGAATCTTATTTGTTTAGCCCGGATTTTAAAAGCCCCTTTGGAACATTCAGTGCTCCACTTTGAGGATCTATTAATCCGTTCTTCTCATCTTCAATATTGGTGGCCTGTGTATATACATCCCCTGCAATATTTCTTTTTCTTAACTCATTTTTAAAAAGCGTTATCTGTGTTACCCGGGCCTCATCATCTTTAGGGCCACCATAATCTTTAAAACCAAAGCCTCCCCATTCACTGATGATAAGCGGAACCTGCATCCGGTAATAGAAAGGATCACCCACCACTAAAGGGAAGGCTGCAATACCGGTGTTCTCTCCACCAATTAATTTATCCAGCTGTTCTTTCCATCTTTCTAATTCCGGAGTATATAAATGAACGGTGAGAAGATCTGATTTCAGGCGCCCTTCAAATGATACATGTTGCCAGCCATCATTATCAACAACCAGGAATTGCGGATGAGCCAATTGCATAAAATGATACATTTCTATAATGTATTGTTGCGTGTCTTTATTGGTGGCAATATCCTGTGCACCCCAATCTTCATTGTACAAACTCCATATCACTACAGAGGGATGCGTTACGATCATTGAGAGCATGCGATGCAATTCCTCTTTATGATTTTGCCTGCTTATAGCACTGGATCGGTGTGGACTGGGAACTTCCACCCACAATAGCAAACCCAGTTTATCAGCAAGGTTATAAATACGCGGATCCACACCGGCAATATGGATCCTCACCAGGTTACAACCCAGTTCTTTCATGGCATACATATGTTTTTTTATTTCCTCATAGGTTGCAATGCCCGGCTGATAAAGGATCCCATCCAGGTATATGGATTTGTTATTAAGATAAACTCCAGCGCCTCTTGACTCAATTTTACGTAATCCAAAATGAGTTTCTATTACGGCCTTTACCCCCTTTGAATCAATTAATGAAGCCTGTAGCAAATAGAGGTGAGGATCCTCGGGCGACCATAATTTAGCATCCGGCACTTCAATCACAAGGCGTTGATTTCTTTGTCCGGCTTCCAGCCGGATAGGAAAATCTGATGTGGCAATTATTTCAGATCCTTTTCGCTCAGAAATATTCAGGCGTATAACATAATCGCCGGGATCGTGAATGCGCATTGTTAAGGTAAAACGTACGAGATTATCTTCTACTATGCTAAAAACACCTACGCGTGACCGTAACCTGTTGCGTTCTACCGATTCAATCCAAATCTCCCGAACTGCCCCGGTATATGTCTGGTACCAGATCCCTCCTCTTTTGTATACATGAGATTCCTGTTTGCCGCGGGTGGTATCCGCATCCATATTATCTTCTATACGCACCGTTAACCGGTTATTACTTTTTAGATTGCCTTCTCTTAATTCATAAGAAAATGAAGTGTATTCACCCACATGCACCAATTCGCCTTCTATTGTTTTTAATGCGATGCCATTCAGCCATACCTGTGTTTTATAACCACAGGCTCCAAAAGTGAGTTGCAAAATAGAATTTTGTATTTCCTCCTGCGTTCTTTCAGGCAAGGGAAATTCCCTTTCATACCAGGCAACAACTTTATCATTCCAGGCAGGCAATTCTCCTTTTGCAGTAGCAATATGCTGTTCAATTGAACCTGGCCACTGAGCTACATTTTCATATTCATGACCCAAGTGCCAGCTTTCCTGAATTCCTTTATCGTGCAGGTCTAAAGAAAAATGCCACTCACCACTAAGCAAAACAAAAGAGTTGGACCTCAGAACGGCACGTGGAAGCAAGTTAATAAGTTCTTCTGTAACAGATGTTTCTTCTTTTGTTTTGGTAAGACCATAGTTAGGATGTGTATCCATATAATTATTTAATGATTATATGATATGCGAATTTAAAGCCAAAAAGAGAAGGGTAAAGTGTGATGTGATAGTGAATGATTTGTGTAATGTGAAAAGTGAATGTAAGTTTCGGAAAAGGATTATTTATTCTAAGTATTGAAACAACTTCACCAGTTACACTTTTGAAAATTATGCCGGGGGAGATTACCTATTTTTAATAACATACAAAACAGGTAAAACAGAAAAAGATATGGTGGATGAATAATTTTAAAAGGTTTAAGATATTGGCAGATTTAAAAATGTAAATAAAATTTTTAAATAAAATACCAGGAGATGGAAGTTTATAATTCAGGTATAAAAGATGATATAAAAAATAAAGTCGCTTCGGAAAATTAAGTGTCCCACATCTATAGATATCCCACACTTTCCAAAAACTGTACCATTAAATTCAGAGGGTAGCAATATTCTCTTTTTTTTCCATAAATTAAACAGAATTCTGGTGGTAGCGATTCTTTTAACCAGTAGTTGGTTATTGTATTTTAATATTCCAGTTTACCAATTCTACCAACACCACTAATTGAATATTTGCAAAACGTTCACCTCGTTTAGGTTTCCTGGTTTCGTATCCCCACTATTCTGTTATCTTGCATTCAGATGCCGGTTACCCTTACTATCATACGTTATCCGAACAAATATATTCCATTTGCATTGCTGGCCATGGCGATATTCAGGTTACCGCTGGCATTAAATAAAACAATATCTTTTTACAAATTAATGGGTTGCGGAAAAAATGGCACTTTTGATAAGAAGGCTGATCTTAATCAATGGGCAATACTTGCTTGTCATAAAAAAAATGTACAGCAATATCAACATAAAAATATTTATGGTACGTTTATAGAGAATTGGCTGAAGCGGTATAATTGTGAGACCTATACTTTTTACCTGGAAGCGATAGAAGGGCACGGCACCTGGGATGGCAAAAAACCATTTGACAATATGCCTGCAAATGGAAAGCATGAGGGAAGACTTGCTATACTAACAAGAGCGACTATACGCATCAATAAATTAAAAGATTTCTGGCAGCACGTTGCACCTGTTGCTAAAAGGATGAAAGATTCTGAAGGATTTATTATGTCTGTTGGCATTGGTGAATTGCCGCTTATAAAACAAGCCACTTTCAGCGTTTGGGAAAGTAAAGAGGCCATGAAAAAATTTGCATACCAGAGAAATGAACATACTGATGTGATACGAAAGACAAAAGAACAAAAATGGTATTCTGAAGATATGTATACAAGATTTGCTATCACCGGATCTATTGGAACCATTCAGGGTTTCGATCCCCTTCAAAGAAAGTTGTAGATTGTATTATCAAAAGATTTTAAACATATACACCTAATGAAAAATATTAAACTCATTGAAGTGCCTTCGGAAATAGGTGCAGGCACAAGAGGGGCAAGTTTGGGTGTAGATGCAATTAAGATCGCTGCCCTTGATTTTATGAGTAATTTCTTCGTGCATTTCCCCTCCGAAAAAATAGAGATGCAGAATAATTTATTGTTTGAGCCTATTCATTCTCCGTATGCAAAACGCATTCATGGAATTCTATTCATGTATGAAAAGATCAGCAAAGCCATTTCTGAAAGTATTAAGAATAATTTCTTTCCTGTAGTAATAAGCGGAGATCACAGTAATGCAGGAGGCACTATAGCTGGAATAAAGACGGCAAAACCTAAAAGTAAACTGGGTGTTATATGGATAGATGCACATGCTGACCTGCATACACCTTATACAACCCCTTCCGGCAATATGCATGGCATGCCACTGGCAGCTGCTATTGGTGAAAACAATGAAGAATGCAAAGTGCATGAACTTGATGAAAAGACCGCAAAGATGTGGGATCAGTTGAAAAAAGCCGGCAAGATCGAACAGATGGTTTTACCGGAAGATGTTGTTTTTATTTCTTTAAGGGATTATGAAAAAGAAGAAAGATTCCTGATAGAAAAACATGGAATGAAAGTGATCACTACGAGTGATGTCAGGCGTAACGGAGCTGAAAATGTTAGCCGTAAAGTATTGCGTTACCTGAGCGACTGCACAGATATATATGTAAGTTTTGATGTAGACAGTCTTGATTCAACAATTTCCAAAGGAACTGGCACCCCGGTTAGCAACGGACTTAAAGAAAGGGAAGCAGAAGACCTTATCAGTAAATTTATGCAAAGCAGAAAAATTTGTTGTTTTGAAATTACAGAAGTGAATCCGACGTTGGATAAAGAGAACCTTATGGCTGAAATAGCATTCAATATCCTGCAAAGAAGTGTAAATGTTCTTATGATGAATTAAAGAAAAATTTTACCACGGAGTTCACAAAGCTACTACAGAGGCAACTAAGGGTTCGCAGCAAAGTAGTTAGTAAGGTTACAAAAAGACTTTTTAACTACTTTCAAACCATTTGAGAAATACAATATTAAAATTAATAAGAAGTCCTAATTTATAATTTCCATTTTTTTAATAGGTCAATGTAATTAAGAAAATTATGCCACTTACAATCCCGGCATTTTCTTTTCGCGCCGAAGGCTTGCTAACGAAGGATCCATTTCAATTGCTTTATCACACATTTGTTGTCCACGGTCTTTATTGCCTTTTTTCTGAAAATTCAATCCGCCCTGGTACAGGGCTTTAGCATCATTGGGATCAAGTTCCATTAGTTTCTGGCAATACACCAAAGAGCGGTCATATTGTTTTTGCTGGTATAAAACTTCAGCCATATCTCTGAGAATATCTTTGTTACCTGGTTTTTTGCTCCAGATATTTAATAATAAATTTTCTCCTTTATCATATTCACCACTATACAATGATGCATAACCAAGGTTTTCATTGAGATCATTGCTTACTGTATAACCTCTTTCTACTGCAGTATTAAATGAGGATACAGCCCCTTTGTAGTTAGTGAGATTAAAATAAAGAAGACCCAATTCATACATCCACACATTTTTGGTCTTATCCATACTTACCGCTTTTTCATAATAAGGAACTGCTTTTTTGTATTCCTCCATATCAAGATAAGTGCGTGCAAGCGTATACGTTACTTCTGCATCATCTCCGTCTTTACTTAATGCAGATAAAAGTGCTTTTTCAGCTTTCATGTAATCTTCCTGTCTGTAATAACTCATCCCGATGATGCGTTGAGCACCTTTACAATCAATACATTTATAAGCAAATTCTGTTGCTTTGTTGTATTGCCTGTAATTGTAATACAGGTCCATCAATTCTTTCACTACTATTTTATTTGCCGGTTGTAATTCGTAAACCCTAGTAAAATTCCTAATGGCCGGATCGGTCTTTCTCATTTCAAGAAAAACATATCCGTTCTCCATATATGCTTCTGTATAGGCGGGGTCAAATTTTATGGCCTTCTCAAAAGCCTGTGATGCAACCAGGAAGTGACGGGCATTTTTCTCCTCTATCCCTTTATTAAAATAAAAACGGGAACTGTCATTCTTTTGGGCATATAAGCCACTACTAACTATAGTTAAAAGAAAAAGAGGTAGGATTTTCATAATTTTTGTAGAGAAGCAAATTTAATTCCAATCAACGGAATATCATTGCTGATAACGCATGAACATCTATAATTATTTCACAAATCTTTCTTTTTTTATCCACCATTTTCTGGCTGGGGTTATCATTAATATTTTCGCCGGAACCCCAGTAAATACGCGAGTTTGAATTGAATATCTCTTTCCAGGAGTTTTTTCCTTTAAGAAGTATCTTTTTATTTTTATAAGTGTTGGTAGAAACATTAAGAATAACCACGATATCCTCTTCCCTGTTCCTTCCTTTTCTTTTGTATATTATTATACCTTCATTCCTGTTTTCCAGGTTCACCCATTCAAACCCTTTTTTTTCAAATTGGTATTCATAAAGTGAAGCATTATCCTTATATAAATGATTCAGGTCCTTAACACATTCCTGTAATTTATTGTGGGCATCGTATTGTAAAAGTTCCCAGTCAATCTCTGAATGAATATTCCATTCCGTTGTTTGTCCGAATTCACAACCCATAAAAAGAAGTTTTGCCCCTGGATGTGTGTACATATAAGTATACAATAAACGCAGGTTAGCAAATTTTTCCCATTCATCACCCGGCATCTTGTATATCATCGGGCTTTTGCCATGTACTACTTCATCATGACTGATAGGAAGCATAAACTTCTCATCATAAAAATACATCATGCTGAAAGTAATATTATCCTGCTGACCGGGCCTTTGAGCGGCAGGCAATTTAAAATAACGGAACGTATCGTGCATCCATCCCATCATCCATTTCATTCCGAATCCAAATCCTTTTTTATTCAAAGACGTTGTAATGCCCGGCCAGTCTGATGCTTCTTCAGCAATAGTTTGTACATCCGGAAATTCCCGGTAAATAATGCCATTTAATTTTTTTAAGAATTCAATGGCTTCCAGGTTTTCATTTCCACCTTTTTCATTCAGATCCCACTCTCCTTCTCCCCGTGAAAAATCCAGCCTTATGATTGAATTCACTGCATCTACCCGGATGCCATCAGCGTGAAAATATTTTAACCAGTAATGAGCACTGCTTAACAAAAAGGAACGGACCTCTCCTCTTTTATAATTGAAAATATAACTCTTCCAGTCAGGGTGATATCCTTTGCGCATATCACCATATTCATAAGTATGTGCTCCATCAAATAAATAAAGACCATGAGCATCATGCGGAAAATGCGAGGGCACCCAATCAAGTATAACTCCAATGTTATTCTGGTGTAAAGTATCTACCAGGTAAGCAAATCCATCAGGTGTGCCATACCGTGAGGTAGCAGCAAAATAACCTGTTCCCTGGTAACCCCAGCTTCCGTCGTATGGATGTTCCATTACCGGCATCAGTTCAACATGAGTGAAACCCATGCCTTTTACATAAGGAACCAGCCTTTCTGTTATTTCAAAATAATCGTTTACCAGATTTTCATTTGATTTATCGGGCCGCATCCAGCTGCCAAGATGCATTTCATATATACTCCAGGGTGCATTCAATGAATTGTTCCTGTGCCTGTTCTCCATCCATTCATTATCATTCCAGGTTCTTTTGGAATGCCAGGTAATGGAAGCAGTACCAGGCCTCAGCTCTGCATAGTTGCCGTAAGGATCAGCTTTATAAGTTTCAGTTCCATTAAATCCAGTTATCTGGTATTTATACTGTGAGCCTTCAGGTAAACGGGGAATGAAACCCTCCCATATACCGGATTTATCAAGCCTAACATATAATTTGTGTAATTCTTTTTTCCATCCGTTGAATTCACCTACCACGGAAACAGATGTTGCATTGGGAGCCCAAACTGAGAAATAAAACCCTTTTTCATTAAGGACATGGCAGTAATGTGAGCCAAATTTTTCGTGCCCGTAAAAAAGTTCGCCGTTCCTGAAGTTTTGTATATCTATATCAGAAAAAAGAGAATAATTCCAAACCAAACGGGAGCTATCAATAAAATGATCATCCTCATATACCATTTAAAATATAATTGAAGGCAGTTATCAAATATTCATTTAACATAAAAATAGCAATACTTACATTGCGCATCTGAAATTTAAAATGAATTTTAGAATTCTTTGTTCGGCCTGATAAAACTAACTGCATGTACAAGTTAACCCTTTCTTTCCTGGCAATTATATGCCTTTCACAGTTTACATATTCTCAAAGTTCTGTTTCTGGAATAGTTAAAGACACCTCTGCAAGAACCGGTGTTAAAAATGCCGTTGTGGCTTTTCTCACCCCCGTTGACTCTGCATTAATGAACTTTACCCGAACCAATAATGAAGGAGGATACCGCATCAGTAATATCAAGCCCGGTAAATACATTGTGATGGTGATGCACCCCGTTTTCGCAGATTACGTGGAGGACATTGAGGTTACAAGCGAAACCATTACTCTGCCTACTTTTCCTGTTACACCAAAAAGTAAATTACTGGAAGCTGTAATTCTTAAATCCGGCAGCCCTATCCGGATCAAAGGCGATACAACCATTTACACTGCAGATAGCTTTAATGTAAGTGCTAACGCTAACGTTGAGGAGCTGTTAAAAAAACTTCCCGGTATCCAGGTAGATAAGAACGGGCAAATTACGGCAATGGGGCAAACTGTTGAAAAAGTATTGGTAGATGGTGAAGAATTTTTTGGAGACGATCCGGGAATGGCAGTTAAAAATTTAAGGGCAGATGCCGTAAAGGAAGTACAGGTATTTGATAAAAAAAGTGAACAGTCGGAATTCACCGGCATCGATGACGGGCAAACAAAGAAGACCATTAATTTAAAATTAAAAGAGGATAAGAAGAAAGGTTATTTTGGAAAGATAGGAGTAGCCGGTGGGCTTCAGGATAGTATTGATCACAGGTTCAATAATAACCTGATGCTGAGTTCTTTTAAAGGAAAAAGGAAAATAGCCGGTTTTTTTCTGAATGGTAATACCGGCCAGGATGGTTTGAGCTGGCAGGACAATGAAAAATTCGGAGGGGAATCTGATAATGTTTTTATGAGTTTTGATGATGATGGCGGATCAATGATTTCCTGGCGTGGTGGAGGTACAGATGATGAACCTTATGTGAATACAGAAAATGGGTTTATTAAAAATATAAATGCCGGACTACAGTACAGCAATAAATGGAATGATAAAAAAACACTTAGTATTTCTCCTAAATACAACAGCCAGATCTATGACAACGACAGGGAAACTTTTACCCAGTCGCAGGTTGGAGAGACTGTATTAAATGAAAGATCTTTTACAAAATCGTATGTGAACCGTAACAATATAAAAAGCAGTGCTGTGTATGATCTTAAAATTGATACAAGTAATACCTTGAAAGTTACATTAAGAGCTAACTTTTATCATACAGAAAATGAGGAATTAGGAAATTCATTTCTCACAGGAAGATTAGATTCATTGAAGAATACAAGTGAAAATTATATTCAGTCAAAAAACGATAAATATTCTTTATCCTCCTCTGTTATATTTAAACATAAGTTTAAAAAGGCAAAAAGAACATTGTCTTTAAATGCGGATTGGAATATGCTCAGTTTAGAGGGAAATAATTTAACCAATTCTAAAAATGAATTTTACCAGAACGGGGCTGTATCTTCTGTTATTGAACAGAATAATATGAGGGATAATAATAAATCTACTCAAAAGGTATCATCAAGATTAGTTTTAACCGAGCCAATAAATAAAAAGTACTCCCTGGAGGTTTCTCATGAAGTAAGTTATAATACAGGAAAAAATAACCAGACAACATATAGTTATTCTCCCACTTCCGGGAAATATGATGAGATGGTTGACTCATTGACCAATGATTTTGATCAGACCATTTTGGTAAATAAACCTTCAGCCCGGATAAATTATGCGGATAAAAAACTAAAAGTGAATATCGGTGCAGGCTTGGGGTTTACACATTTTAATTTAGCTGATAAAACACTTAATAAAGATTATATAAGGAACTATACGAATTTTTTCCCTTCTGCTAATTTTACATATACTTATAAAGCCAATTCCAGCCTGCGTGTTAACTACAGCGGTAATACCACACAGCCTACAATTAACCAGCTTCAGCCTTTGCGAAATAATACCAACCTGATAAATCAATATATCGGTAACCCTAACCTGAGGCCATCTTTCGGAAATTCACTTGGTCTTTCTCATAACAGTTATGATTTTATAAAGGATAAATGGACTTACCAGTCATTGAATTTCAGACTAACGTCTAATTCAATAACTAATAACCGGATCATTGATACATTAAAAGGAACAACTACTACCCAACCCATAAATACAGATGGAAACCTGTCGATAAATTTCTGGTCGGGTATAGGATTTAAAATGAAAAAACTTAATACCCGAATAAATTTCAATCCAAATATAAATTACAACCGGTTTGCAGATGTAATAAATAACAAAACCAGTTTTGCAAAAACATTAAATGCCGGCTTGTCAATAAACATTCAGAAGTCTAAGGATAAAAAGTATGACTTATCAGTAAATAATGCTTTTTCTTATTTTAGAAATGTAAATAATCAGAAGAGAACAAAAACAAATTATAATACGTATAATTTATCTCTGAATGGAACTGTTTATCACAAAAAAGTATGGTCCATTAATACGGAATACGAGATGATGTATCGTCAAAAAACGCCTGAATTTAGCAACAACCTGCAAAACCAACTCTGGAATGCGAGATTGCAGCGAACTTTCAACAAGAATGAATTCACTGCGTATGTCCTTGTACGTGATATATTAAATCAGAACATCGGCATAGAAAGGAATTTCAACGGAAATACACTCACAGAAACAAGAAATGACCGCTTAAGGAGATACTGGATGTTAGGCTTTACATGGGATTTCAAAAATAAAGCTGCAAAAACCAAATAATATGAAAAGACAATCAATAAAAATGCTAAGAATATGCTGCATAACTGTGATGCTGTTTTCAGCGATCCAGGCAAAGTCGCAGATCTTTATAGATAAAGGAGTGATTGAATACGAGGTAAAAGTGAACATCAAGAAAACCATGGGAAGCAACTCATGGGCAGAGATGCTTAAAGACAATCTGCCACCCTTTAAAACAGGCTATTACCATTATACTTTTGCCGATGGCAAAAGCGTATATAAATTCAATCGCTGGGATGATTCAAAGATCCCTGAATTTTTAAGGAAAAGTGATGAAGAGAATGTATGGTACTTTGATCATAATGCAGGCAAGTATAATATGCAGAAAAATGTATGGGGATCAAATTTTAACGTGGAGGATTCTATACAACACATCAAGTGGAAGCTTACAAATGAGAACAGGATCATTGCAGGATTCAATTGCCGTAAGGCCGTGGGGGTTATTATGGACAGTGTATATGTGTTTGCTTTTTACACAGAAGAGATCATGATATCCGGTGGCCCCTGTTCTGTAAGCGGGTTGCCGGGAATGATTTTGGGTTTAACCATACCCAGGATGTATGCATCTTATATTGCAACAAAAGTGATGGTGAATGACGTTCCTGTAAATAATATAAAACCGGTAATTGCAAAAAAATACATTACTCAAACGGCTTTAAGAACCACATTAAAAGAGCGGGCTAAAGAATGGGGAAGTAATGATGATGATCCTGATAATAAGCAATGGATGGATCAGTTTTTTTGGAATACACTTTTATAAGTATCATCTGCTACAAGTATTACAAAGACAAGAAGAAATACTAAAATTAAAATTTTACTTTAGTAATATTTGTTTCTGTTTTTGAGCGTTTGTAAAAAAAATTTTGGCCTTTACAGCGATGTTATATTACAAACCCATCTTCTATGATCGCACCTTTTTTAATCACCACTATACCATCTTTGATTGTGAAGAGTGAGTGATCTGTATCCGGTAGATGGCTCCCGCCTTTGATACTAACGTTGTTGCCTATCCTGCAATCTTTATCAAGGATAACATTAAGGAATGTGCAATTGTCACCTATCCCCAGTTTAGGAATGCCTTTTATATGATTATATGCGATCTCTTCCAGTGTTTCATAAAAGTCATTGCCCATAATATAACAGCTGGTAATTGTACTGCCATGCCCTATCCTGCTGCGGATGCCAATAACTGAATTGGTTATCGTATCAGCATGTATAATTGATCCTTCAGCTATTATGGCGTGGTTAAGCTTAGTGCCGCTGATCTTTGCGGGTGGCAACATGCGCGCACGGCTATAGATCATTTTCTTATCGAATAGATTGAATGGAGGAAGTTCCAGGGTAAGTGAAAGATTAGCTTCAAAAAAGGAATGTATATTTCCAATGTCGGTCCAATATCCATCATACTGGTAGCTAACCACTTTGTATTTATTTATTGCATCCGGAATGATTTCTTTTCCAAAATCAGCAGCATCCTTTTTTTCACTTTGTAAAAGGTCGAAGATGAGTTTTTTATTAAAAATATAGATGCCCATAGATGCGAGATAAACTCTTCCCAGCATTAACATGGTATCTCCAGTATTGCTTATCCACCCCGGCAGCATTTCCTTTTGAGGTTTTTCAATAAAGGAAGTTATAGAAGTATCACTGCCTGATTTTAAAATACCAAATTCCGGAGCTTCCTTTTCATTAACGGGAATGGTGGCTACAGATATGTCAGCTTTGTGAGCAATGTGATTATCAATCATAGCACCAAAGTCCATCTGGTATAACTGGTCACCACTTAATATAAGCAGGTAATCAAAATCATGATTTACAATATGTTTGAGTGATTGCCGAACAGCATCAGCCGTACCCTGGAACCAGCCCGGGCTATCAGGAGTTTGTTCTGCTGCAAGTATATCTACAAAGCCGGTACTGAAACCACTGAACTGGTAAGTGTTTTTTATATGTTTATTTAATGAAGCTGAATTGTATTGGGTCAATACAAACATCCTGCTGATATTACTATTGATACAATTGGAGATCGGGATATCTACCAGGCGGTACTTACCTGCTATGGGAACAGCAGGTTTGCTACGGCTGGCAGTGAGCGGGTATAAACGGCTGCCTGCCCCTCCTCCTAAAATTATAGCCAAAACTTGTTTACTGATCATACATTCTAATTTTGATACACATCAATATATTTCTCCGCACTTTCCTCCCAGCTGTTATTTAATCCCATCATGCGAATAATAATTTCTTCCATCTTTTTTTTGTCTTTGTATAAATAAACTACACGTTCAATAGAATGAACAATATCTTCCACAGTTGCATTCTCAAAGGTAATTCCATAACCACCTTCATTTTCATAATCAATTACTGTATCTTTTAAACCTCCCGTTTTGCGTACAACCGGTACCGTTCCGTAACGCATTGCATATAGCTGGTTAAGGCCGCATGGCTCTACCCGGCTGGGCATCAACAAAAAATCTGCACCTGCATACATAAGGTGGCTTAGCTTTTCATTGTAGCCAAGCTGTGGCTCATAAAATCCCGCCATTGATAAGCGAAGTGATAGTAATGAATTTTCAATCGTTTTATCACCGCTTCCTAAAATAATAAAACTGAACCTGCCTTTTGTTTTTTCAAAAGCGATACTTATTGCTTGTGTAAGAAGGTCCGCTGCTTTCTCCTGTACAAGCCTGCCGATGAATACTATCAATGGAAGTTTTTGATTGAGTTTAAAATCATCGCAAAGCTTTTTTTTGTTAAGCTCTTTACCTGCCTTCACATCTTTTACAGAATAATTATCCAAAATAAAAGTATCAATTAAAGGGTTCCAAACTGAATAATCAATGCCATTGATTATTCCTGAACATTTATAAGATTCATTATTGAATAAACTTTCCAGCCCGTTTGCCCGTATCATCAGTTCCTGCATGTAACCTGGGCTCACAGTAGTTATGCGGTCAGCACATTTAATTCCGCATGCAAGTGGATTCACAACATTGTCCCAATCCAGCAAACCCCATTTCCAGGTATCCCAGGCAGGCAGGTATGTTGCTTTTTCCCAACCCATCCAACCCTGGTATTGTGCATTGTGAATAGTTAAAACAGTTTTTATATTAGAAATATGTGTGTAAACAAAACAATTCTTCAGCATGAAAGGGATCAAGGCAGCATGATGATCGTGTACATGAATTATATCCGGCTTATGTTCCCATTTACTGATCCATTCCATAACGGCTATTTGAAAAGAAACAAACCTCTCTGTGTCGTCATTGTAATTGTAAATTTCTTCCCGGTCAAGCATTCCATTTATGTCAACACAATAAAGATCAAAATCAAGTACATTTTCCAGTTCCTTAATTATGGTGAAATCAAAATTGTAAGTTCCCATTCCAAAACTACCTTTATGAACCACTTCCCATTTATGTTCATATAAAAATTTAGTCCGGTGCATCGGCATCACCACTTTGGAAACATGCCCCAGTTTATTTTGGTATTTTGGCAATGCTCCCACTACATCAGCAAGCCCGCCTGCTTTTGCCATTGGATAACATTCCGCACTTACATGAATAATTTCCATCCGCGTAAAAATATTTAAATGAAAGTAAGAAGGTTATTGCTAACATCAAACAATACGGCATTTAATATTCATTATGTTTCACCAACTCTCATAATAAAAAAACAGTGTACTGCATGAAATTTTATTATTTTCATTCCTTAAACTAACTCACATGGCTATAACCCAAAGCAATTATGTACCGGATAAGACATCCCAAACTGGCATACCAACCAATTATGGCGCACTCGGAACATTGGTTACTGTTTTTTTCTTCTGGGGATTTATTGCGGCCGGTAATAGTGTTTTCATTCCTTTCTGTAAAAATTATTTCCATTTAGACCAGTTTCAAAGTCAGCTTATAGATTTTGCATTTTACACGGCTTATTATATTGGTGCGCTTGGATTATTTGCCTATGGCTCGTTTGGTGGAAAAGACCTGGTAGGTAAATGGGGATATAAAAAAAGTATTGTGTATGGCTTGCTTTTTTCTGCCTTAGGTGCTATTGCAATGATCCTGGCCGTTAAGGGCAATACATTCGAAGGTATGCTGGTAGGTTTATTTATTGTTGCATTAGGATTTTCACTGCAGCAAACTGCCGCGCAACCCTTTTCAATTTCATTAGGCGACCCTGCTACAGGTACGAGCAGGGTTAATCTTGGCGGAGGTATAAATTCTTTTGGAACTACGATCGGGCCTATAGTTGTTGCATTTGCATTGTTCGGAACCACTGCCGCTATTACAGATGAAAAGATAGCGGCACTCAGTTTAAGTAAAGTAATAACCTTGTATAGTTGTGTGGGAGGATTATTTATTGCAGCGGCCGCCTTGTTTTATTTTTCAAAAAAAGTTCCTGCTGGAATCATGTTGGAAACAACAGAGAAAGCTAATAAAGCTTTATATACTTTATTGATCATGACTGTTTTGTTACTGATCATGTTTGTTCCGGTATTCAACAGTTATAAAACAGATCTTTCAAATGCTTCTGCAGATGCGATACATGAAATGAATGCATACAGGATGAGATGGTTGTTAGGTGCTTTTGCTGTAGTGGTAGTAGGTTTGCTGGGTGCAAATATGAGTGCAAGAAAAAAGCCGGACGGATGGGGAGCGATGAAATACCCACAACTTGTTTTAGGTATGCTTGCCATTTTTGTATATGTGGGTGTTGAAGTTGCAATAGGAAGCAACATCAGTGAATTATTAAAGCAACCTGAATTTGGTGGTTTGGAATCTTCCCAGGCTACACCCTACGTTGCGATGTATTGGGGAAGCCTTATGATAGGGCGTTGGGCAGGCGCTGTTTCTGCTTTTAATTTTTCAAAAAGCACAAAATTATTATTACAGATCATTGTTCCCCTGGTAGCATTTGGAATTATAATCGGGGTTAACACTATCGCCAAGTACGATATGAAACCACTGCTCTATTATATAGTTTGTGTTATCATTCAGATCGTTGCCTTTTACATCAGTCAAAACAAACCGGCACGTACCTTACTGATATTTGGATTATTAGGTGTGATTGCAATGATCATTGGAACACAAACTACCGGTACGCTTGCTATTTATGCATTTTTAAGCGGCGGTTTATTTTGTTCGATCATGTGGCCATGTATCTTTACTTTATCTATAGCCGGCCTTGGAAAATATACAACACAAGGATCTGCCTTTCTTATTATGATGATACTGGGTGGAGGTATTATTCCGCCGATACAAGGAAAACTTGCAGATGTGATTGGCATTCATCAGTCTTACTGGATACCTGTTATTTGTTTTTTATACCTGGCCTTTTTTGCTGTAGCCGTAAAAGGAATATTAAAAAAACAGGGAATTGATTATGATACAAATCAGGATGATGTTGATCCTCTTGCTTCATCTCCTGAAGCCGGTTTTACTGATCCGGATATGAAAAAAACTATTTAATGAATTTTTATGGCTGATGAAAAACTTGCTATTGGGATAGATATCGGGGGAACCAATACGGTTTTTGGGATCGTAAATCACCGGGGAAATATTTTATACCGTGGTGCAATACGTACTGCTGATTATCCGGTAATTGAAGATTTTATTTTTGAATTAAAAAAAGTATTAGGGCCGGCAATCGAAGAAGCCGGTGGCATTCAAACTATACAGGGGATCGGTATCGGTGCCCCCAATGGTAATTTTTATACCGGTACGATCGAATATGCGCCAAATCTTTTGTGGAAAGGGATCATTCCGCTAGCTGAATTAATAAGCAAAGCTTTTAATGTACCTGCTGCTTTAACCAATGATGCAAACGCTGCCGCAGTTGGAGAAATGATGTATGGCGCTGCCCGCGGAATGAAAGATTTTATAATGATAACCCTTGGTACAGGTGTAGGCAGCGGTATTGTTGCAAACGGCCAACTTATACTCGGGCATGATGGTTTTGCCGGTGAACTCGGCCATGTAACGGTGATCCCTAACGGCAGATTTCATCCGGGAACAGGATTCAGTGGCTCACTGGAAAGTTATGCAAGTGCTACAGGACTTGTTCGCACTGCACAAGAGTTTTTGGCAGAAACCAACGAAGAAAGCCTTCTTAGAAATGTACCGGTTTCAGAACTGGATAGCAAGGAGGTTTTTAATTGTGCAATGAAAGGCGACAGGATAGCAAAACTTGTTTATGAATATACAGGAAAGATATTGGGGGAAGCTATTGCAAATTTTGTAATGTTCTCTTCTCCACAAGCTATTATTTTATTTGGAGGATTAACTAAAGCGGGAGACATGATCTTACAACCCGTTAAAGAACATATGGAAAAAAACATTCTTCCTATTTTCCGTAATAAAGTTCAATTGATTTTTAGTGAATTGAAAGAATCAGATGCGGCCATATTAGGAGCAAGTGCGTTGGTTTGGGATCTTACATCATCCAAAGTATAATTAATCAAATAAATTCAAAAAAAAAGCTGCTCCGTTCCCAGAGCAGCCTTGAATTTTTAAAATATTTTATTTAACCTTTAATACAGGTCTTAATTTATATGCACCTTGTTCCTGTTTAATAGAAAGAGCCGCATCAAAATCAATAATCAAAGTTTCCAATGTAGCCTGTAATTTTTTATTCACTTTGATCTTCAAACCTGATTCTGCGCCATTTGGTATTGTTAAAGGATAACTTATACCAGATGCCACCACCCTGTTCTGTGATCCCAGGATAAATCTTACTTCTTTTACTGTACCTGTTGGAAGCGTGCCAATGCCCAGCAATGTATCTACACCATTTTGTAAAGCAAGAAGATTATAGATACCAGCATTTGTCGTTAGGTTTATCCAGCCTTTATCCGTGCTGTCATCCTGCATTTTAACGCGCACTTCAAGTATCTCAATAAATACAGAATCCAATGCAGTGGGTGCATCAGTCATGCGTAAATGTAAAGTAGAAGTGCTTTTGACATCATCTTTATTGCAGGAAATAATAAACAGGCAAAAGGTAAAAAGAAGGGCGGCTAATAAGCCGATGTTTTTTTTCATAAAAAAGTTTTAGAGGTTTCAGCAGTACCCGTAGCAGAATCATGCCATTAATGATTCACTTTTTTATATTGGGATAATTAAATATTTTTTAAAATATATAAAAACCAAGTGCTCAAGGAAAAAAATTAATAAAACCGATTATTATTTTTGAGATTTAAGTCAATATTACAATTATTGATACTTAATTAAAAATACTGCCGGAACCGGCCTTTGCAATCCTTTATCGGATGGGGTTATTGTTTCTTTACCGTTGATGAGCATACAGCTGCTTCCTCCCCCATCTAAATTTATTCCTTCTGTACATCCAAGTTCAATCAGCATTTTTGCTTCCTGTTCCAATGATGCACCTTCTGCAATGCCTGGCGTTCTCCCCTGGATCACCATAATGATCATCTTCCCATCCTTTGTATATCCCATACAGGTACGGGGATGTTTATCAAACTTAGCTTTTCCGGAAAACATTTTTTCCTGATCATTTGATATCAGCATATTACCATCCTGAACTAAAACCGGTCCGCCACCAATTGCAGTTCTCATTTTCCATTTTGAAGGTTTGTTCTTTTTAGCGTTCATATCAATAACGTTAGAGATTGGCTTTTGCCAGGCATTAATAAAATTGTTATTGCTGGTATCGGAACTAACCCAGGCAATATCTGCTTCTCTTTTATTATTGATACCTATTGCACCCCTGATCATTTTTTCATCCCTGAACAAAGTGGTATCAGTTTTAGATCTTATTTTTCTTACATTATGTGAAACGATCTTCCCATTCTTTATAACTGTATTCAGGTTTTGATTAGTGTCAAATGAAAAAAAAGTTCCGTTAACAACAAGCAAGGGCTTATTGTTCTTATTATAAAATGCTGCAGGAGTAAGCCTTCGCCTGTATGTGGTATCCACTGTAAAATCCAGCTTTTTGTTTTTTAATTCTCCCACTGCATAATAAGCGATGTTGGGTTTACCATCTAAAAGGCTGGCTGTTTTATAAACATGAAAACCGAAGGGCAGAGGTGCAAATAAAGAATCACAATTCTGCCAGGTAAGCTGTGCAGTTATGGACTGACAATAAAATAAAACGAAACAAATTACGAGGTAGATTCGGGATTGCATATCAGGGGTTGTTCATTAAGCTGAAAAATAATTGTTTTTTTCTTCCAGCCATTTATTTCTTCCCCAGTTTTCAATCACATGTTTTTCACTATGGTAAGATGACCTTACCAAGGCACCACTCTCTACATAGTCGAGACCAAGTGCATATCCTATTTCCCTGTATTCTGCAAATTCATCAGGATGTACAAAACGTTGAACCGGCAAATGATTTTTAGTAGGTTGCAGATATTGCCCGATGGTAACTACATCCACACCACTTGCGGCCAGGTCTTTTAATGTCTGAACTATTTCTTCCTTTTCTTCCCCGAGGCCAAGCATTATCCCACTTTTAGTTCTCATTCCGCCAGCTTTTAAAATGCGGAGTGTTTCCATACTTTGCCAGTATTTGGCCTGCACTCTTACTTGTTTGGTGAGCCTTTCGGAAGTTTCAATATTATGACTCACTACATCTGGGTGCGCATCAATAATTCTTTGAATATTTTCTTTCTGTGCTTTAAAATCCGGAATTAAAGTTTCGAGTGTGGTATGCGGATTCAATGTTTTAACAGCTTTGATGGTATTGTACCAGATGATACTTCCTCCGTCTTTCAATTCATCCCTGTCAACCGAAGTAATAACTGCATGTTTTACTTTCATAAGATTAATAGCTTCCGCCACACGCTGTGGCTCATCCCAGTCAACTGCATCAGGCCTCCCTGTAGCTACTGCACAAAATCCACAGCTGCGGGTACAGATATTTCCCAGTATCATAAATGTAGCTGTGCCTGCACCCCAGCATTCGCCCATGTTAGGACAATTTCCACTTTCACAGATGGTATGTAATTTATGTGTATCAACCAAACCTCTTACGTGCTTGTATTCTTCCCCGATAGGAAGTTTTACACGAAGCCAACTGGGTTTCTTTTGTTTTTGTTCTGCTAATATTCCTTCTGTCATTTATAGTTTTAATTTGTAGGATAGTAAAGGCATACATCTATTTTCTTCGGCCAAAAACTATGGCAACATATGCGGTAAAGAAATAACGGCGGCTATCCCGAAAAACCATTTGTTTTATTTCCTTGCTGTAAAACTCTGCTGTTAAACCTACTTCAATAGCATTGATCATTTCATTATATTTTCCATAATCAAAACGAAAAGCAGGTTTTACATAAATACCGGGTGTAACTTTTATATCACTCCAGCCTTTACCAAAAGTTGGCCCTTTTATATATGAATCAGAATTTAAAAAAGCTGTACTGTCATCAAAATAACTGATATAACCTCTTTCCCCGTTATTTACCAGGTCTATCATATAAGGCCGTAATAATCCTACTATCAATCCACCTCCTATGTTGCCTGTAACACTTATACCGTTCTTATTTCCTTTGTTGCCTAATACCAGTTGTTGTTGTATGCCTAATTTTACCGGGTAGAAAAAATTTACTTTAGTGTAGATAATGGGAACTGTCTGCGAAAATTGTACTTGTTGTTTCTCCTCGCGGGGATGTTTCCTTTCTGATATATCCAGTTGAAACAGCAATCCTCTTTTTACTGACTGTGCTTTACCTACCTCTAAAAATCCCCCATATCCGTCACTGGTAAGTTTTCCGCCGAAGGCAAAATGCTTTTTATAAACTATGATACCTTCTTCCTCCTGCTTGGCAATGGCATCTATCCTTTGCCTTCTTTCTTCTTTTTTATTTCTTTTTTTCTCCTTTTCCTGTGCAAATCCTGTGATAAAAGTTACAATTGCCAGAAGCATTAATAGTATTTTCTTCATGTATGCTTTTTACTTGGGTAAATTTATGTAAAATTACGTTGTGCGCCTTAAGTTAGATTCAAATGTAGTAACTGAAATAATGTAAATTACTTCTGCTTTATAATTAAACAAATATTTAAAATATGACTGCATTAGTTGTGTATAAAGGTGATCTGCGGTGTGAAAGTGAACATTTGCAAAGTGGGTCTGTTATTGAAACAGATGCTCCCACCGATAACAAGGGTAAAGGGGAGAAATTCAGTCCTACTGATTGTTTGTGTATGTCACTTGCAACCTGTATGATAACCACTATGGCCATAAAAGCCCAGGATATGGATATCGACCTTACCGGTTCAAAAGTAGAAGTTTCAAAATTTATGTTTTCTGAACCCCGCCGGATAGGTAAGGTTGAAGTTCGTTTATTTATGAAATATGTACCTGAACTTTCTGAAGATCAAAAAGCGTTATTGCAAAGAGCAGGCGATAATTGCCCGGTGATGAAAAGCCTTCATCCTGAATTGGAGGTAAGTGCGGAATATGTTTGGGAATGAAATTCTAGATTTTTTACCACGGAGTTCACAATTTTACTACCGAGTTTACAATTTTACTACCGAGTTCACAATTTTACCACGGAGGTCACAATTTTACCACGGAGTTCACAAAGTTTACCACGGAGTTCACAAAGGGTTCATAGAGTTCACAAAGCATTTAAGTAAATTCATAAGGAGCCGTTTATAACTCTTTTTAAACCATTTTTAAGTAATACAACATTAAAATTAATAAGAAGGCCTAATTTAAAATTTCCAATTTTTAAATAAGTTAAAACCTGGGCCATATGAATTTCATTTATGGCTTCTACACTTTTATTTCAATCACCAATTTTTTATCAACCAGTAAATCAATTCTATAACCACAATTTAAATTTACCTCTTCGTAGATTAACGGTAATGGTTTTTCCTTTTCTACCATTAATTCAGATTTATGTATTTTATAAAACATACATTCTTTATAAGCATTTTCTAATAATCCTGGTCCCAGTGTTTTGTGAACTTCTATGGCAATACCTATAATTTTACTCGCTATTTCATTTTCGTGCATATTTTTCCATTGTGTTCTTTGTAATTAAAACTTCGTGTTCTTTGTGGTTTTCCTTCGTGTTCTTTGTGGTTTTCCTTCGTGTTCTTTGTGGTTAAAAATTATTTTTAAGAATATTATTACCAATTGCACAGCTAAGACATTTTTTATAATTACAGTATTCATTCTTTAGCTGGATCAGGGATTGAGAGTCTGCTGCATTCCGGTTTTCCACTCCCAATGCTTCAAAACCTTTTGTAATACTGTTGTTCTCCTTACTTAAGCTCTCCATCCAATACAATGCTTTTACTTTGTATTTTTCATTGTTACAGAAGTAACCGTATTGATATAAGATCGGGATAAAAGTATTGATTAGTACATTTTTTATCATTTCCGCCCCAAGTTTTTTTTTGCAGAATGAGATCTGATCATCAAATGTGTAATGATAATGCCAGTATTCATTAGCTGTAATATTTAATACTTCTTCTAATTCCTTTATACCATTCATATCTCTTACAACTGAAAAAAGATTTTTGTTATTATTGATGAGTACCGCTAATTGTGCAAGCCTGAGCGTAGGAAAGTTTGAAGGCCGCATTCTCAGGAAAAAAAGGGAATATGGAATTTTAACAAGGTTGTACTTTTTTTGAAGGAAAATATATTCTTTTCGCAACCGGTTTGGATAACTGTCTTTGAATTTCCTGTCTAACAGTCCCGCCTGTCCGAAAAGCAATGCTTCTACCTGGATAAGCTGGTGTTGCTTTAAAATAATATTTATAGAAACTGAGCCTGCTATGTTTTCAAAAGCCTCCCCATTAACTTTCATACCAAAATTCCTGGCAAGCATCACCCAGAATGTTTCCTCCCAGTTATTGTTGTTCGTTTTTAAAAGAAATTCAATATTCGTTGCCCGTTGCTGCAAACGCTCTATCAACAATCTTTGTTTCCAGGAATTTATTATTAGTTCATTTACACGAATATGCTGCTGGCAGGGAATGAATAAAGGACTTTGCATCAATTCCTCATACCTGTTTATCAGTAACATTGAGATCCTGTCGTGCAGTGGTAGTGTAGGAAAAGGCAGAAAAGTTTCAACATCCTGTTGCCATACAACATGCAATATTACATTATTGTAATTTTCATCATTACTGTGATTGTGTGCTTTCCATTCTGAGGCTTTGATATGGATCTCAATACTTCCTGCCCACACCTTATTTTCAAAACAGATGCGTGCATTTATAAAATCCGGTCCCTGGTTGGTATTGTATGTCCCCGGATGTATGATCTGTAATGGCAGGTTATCCGTAGTACGTAAGTCTGCAGAATTGTAATATTTATATTGCCATATGTATTGTAATAAACGTTCGTTCAATGTCTGACAAGGAGCTTCTTTCCTTACACGTAAAATAGTTTACCTGGAATTGAACACGAAGAAATTACCCCGAAATGTACACTATTTGGTTTAGGGTTTAGATTTTGGTGATGAATGTAATTCTTTTTGCATCCATTACATTTCCTTCAAAGCCTTTACTACCCTGTTAATGGGCAATCCCATTACGTTGTAAAAATCACCCTGTATGAATTTAATGCCGATAACACCTATCCATTCCTGTATGGCATAAGCGCCGGCTTTATCATACGGTTTGTATTTATCTACATAAAATTCTATCTGGTCATTGGAGATCTCATTAAATTCCACCATTGTAGTATCTGAAAAAGAAATCACATGATCAGTGCTTTTTAAATAAACACCGGTGATCACTTTATGCATGTTACCGGATAATAAGTTCAAGATCCTGATAGCGTCTCCCCTGTCCTTTGGTTTTCCTATTTGCTGATCGTTGCACACAACCATTGTATCTGCTGCCAATACAATAAATGAAGGATCTGATTCTTCAATAACTGCTAGTGCTTTATTTTTTGCTATATGCACTACGGCTTCTTCAAATGAAATATTTTCAGGAAAAGATTCATCAGTTTCCGGGCAGATAATTTCAAAATTTATTTCAGCCCATTCCATTAATTGTTTTCGGCGGGGTGAACCGGAAGCCAGGATGATCTTTTGCATTTTATTATTATCGGGATAGTTGTAAAATTAATATCGATCCGAAACGTGATCACGCCAGGAAGAACAGCATTGACAATATACCTGCCAGTATGATAAATTTTAACAGGGTACTTAATTTATGATAATCACTGGAAGTAACCGCTTTATTTAATTTCTGTAAAACCAGTATTAAAGGCCATACAATAAGTACAATACAATAGATCACACTTATCTTCCAGCCTAATTGCCAGGCATATATAAGAATAAGGCTGATAGCGGAGACAGACACTACTAACCACACTCCCGTAAATACTTTGGTAGAAGGCACACCCCACATGATAGGCATCGTTGCGCAATTATATCTTGCATCTCCTTCTTTGTCTTCAAGATCTTTTATCACTTCCCTTATTAGCGAAATGATAAAAGCAAATCCTGCATAAAGGGCTGTAAATTTAAAAAATTTCCGTGTGTCAAAACCAGGAGTACCTGTTTGAATCGATGATGTATTTGCAAAATAAATTACAAGAATCACCCAGGCTGTTAATGCAGATATGATAATATTACCAACCAATAATTTCTTTTTAAAAGTGGTGGAATAAAACCAAAGTAAAAAAACACATAGAATATTTACGGAAGCAATAATCCAGTTACCTGTTTTCCAGCTGAAAAGCAAGCTGATCAATACGCCCATTGCCGATAATACAAAGTGCCAAACAATAGCCCATCTTCTTTTCACGATCTTATCAACCACTACTTTATCCGGTTTGTTTATTGTATCAATATGCATATCAAAATAATCATTGATAATATAACCGGCTGCTGCTATAAAAACAGAAGCTGTCATCAGCAAAAGAAACCATGTCAAAGAAAAAAAAGAGAAAACTGAACCTGTGATCACAGAATCAAATACACAAAAAAAGAAAAGGCACTGTGTGAGTGCAATAAATACAAGGTTGGGCCAACGTATCAATCTGAAAAAGGCTCCGATAATTTCCATTACAGTGCGAACTTAATTTATAAGAGTACAACAACCATCAGATAGCGGCTGTACCTGTATCATGTGTCCAGTGGTCATTCAGTTTCATTACCTTTTCTACTACATCCCTTACACATCCTTCGCCACCGGAAACCGGGGAAACATAATGTGATATTTGTTTTATTTCCGAAACGGCATCAATTGGGCAGCAGGCAAGTCCTGCTAATTTCATTACATCCAGATCCGGGATATCATCGCCCATGTACAGCACTTGTTCCCACAACAGGTTATGTTGTTTTACATAATTAAGAAGTATCTCTTTTTTATCATGAATACCCAGGTAAACATCTTCTATGCCCAGCTTTTGCATCCTTATTTTTACAGCCTCGGAAGTTCCGCCGGAAATAATCAACACCTTATATCCTTTTTTTACAGCAAGCTGTAAAGCATATCCATCTTTGATGTTCATCCTGCGTGCCATTTCACCATTATTCAGTACCAAAACAGAACTATCAGTAAGTACTCCATCTACATCCAGTACAAAAACTTTGATCTTTTTAAAAACCGGTAAAACATTCATGAATCCAAATTTATTTCTGGTTATCCCTCCATTCATACACCCATGTACTTTGAATTCTTTCCAGGTGGCCTTCATTACTTTCCTGAGGTTTACCCTGGAAATTAGGTATCTCCATTACCCATTTCAAGAGATCAGTAAAACGGAGACGATAAATTTTTGCTTCATTAAATTCATCACCAAAACGCTCATATAATTTGATAGCAATATCCTCGTAATCGTTCCAGTAAATCGGGAGGTTGAACTCCATTGTTATATTGTATTAGTTTTAAAAAAAGATTATTATTCCCCTAAAAACTGGGTCTGGTCAGGAAGTTTTACTATTATTTCTCCACTGCCCTCGTTTAAGATGCACTGGCAGCCAAGCCTGGAATTAAGCCGTGGATTTATAGCCCTGTCGATAAAATCCTCTTCTTTGTCACTTAGTTCTTCAATAAATTCTTCTCCTTTCATAATATATAAATGACACGTACTGCAGGCGCACACTCCACCACAATTGTGATGAAGAGTTATATTGTTTTTCAACGCAACTTCAAGAATAGACTGATCCGGATCTATATTATCAATGATGATGGTGTTCTCCCCTTTTTGTTCAAATTCAAATCTAACAGTATACATACTTCGCAATTTCGGATTGCAAACCTACACGAAATTACCAATTAAGGAAAACTTCATTTTAACCAAAAGCAGCATGTAATTTGTAATGTGTGTGCAAAGGCTGATATTGCCACGTAAAAAGCTACTATAATAATGAATCATTTAGCCGGAAAAAAATTCTATACACTCTTATTGTTTACCTGTATCATTATAATTTCGAATGGCTGTAAAACTAAAGAAAGTCAGGCCACTGTTACGTCTCAGCCGTTATTATATTCAATACGTCCGCTACTTCTGCCAGTAATAAAATCATTAAGCCGCCGGTAATAAATATCACCGATACATTATCTGAAAAAGGGATTGTTTTGGTTATGAAAGACAGTGCTGTAAACAGCGAAATGATCGGTATAAAAATGGCTAATATCTATCAGAAAATATTACCGGAGTTAATAGCTAAACAACAATTACAGATCACCGGGCCCAGGATGGCCTGGTATAAAACAAGCAGTTCACCATTCTTTTTTGAAGCCGGTTACCCGGTAAATAAAAAGCCCGGTAAACTTCCAAAAAATATTTCAGTAAAAATTATTGGAGCTGATAGCGCAGTGGTTGCTCATTTTTATGGACCGTATTCACTTACTTTCCAGGCTTATGAGGCATTAGCAGACTGGATGAAATCTTATAAAAAGAAGTCAACCGGCTCCCCTTATGAAGTGTATGTAGGTGAGATGTTCGACAGCTCAGGAAAAGCATTAGATCCTTACCGGGTGCGCACAGATATTGTTTTCCCTCATAATTAAACAATACTTGTTGTTATATCCACCTCATCCCAACCTCTCTTTTAAAGGAAGGGACTAAATCATCAAAATTCAAAATTCATTGTTCTTTTTCAGAAGGATAATTCATGATGCTGTCTGTAAGTTTCAGATATATGGAACGCAATCCGGGGTATTCTCCCAATAATTTTAAATGTTTATCGAGAGTGATGATGTCTTTTCTTAGTGCCGGCCCTGTTTGCAGGTTGCCTGGAGACAGGTCATTGATCCTTTGCGCTGTTTCATTTATTAAGGGTTTCAGCAAATCAAAAGGTACATTTTCCTTATTACAGAATTCCTCTGCAAGGGCGAATAAATGATTTGTAAAATTACTAACTATAACAGCAGCTGCATGCAGTTTCAATCTTTCATTATCGTTTGTTCTTTGTGAAATGCAATGTAAGGAATGAACAAAGGCTTCTAAAAATTGTATCACTTCCTCACTGTTCCCATCAATCAGGAAAGGAATATCAGGAAGGTTTATTTTTTCTTTTCTTAAGCTTTGCAGCGGGTACAGGATACCGTAATTCTCTGATGTATCTTTTAATATATCCATGGATACGGAACCCGCAGTATGTACAACAAGTTTGTCATTCAGATTAAAATTACCAGTACATTCCATAATGGCAGCGTCAGAAACAGCGATGATAAAAATATCTGCATTCACTTCCCCGATCGCTTTATAATCTGAAAAAGCGGCGTTGAATTCTTTTGCCAGTGTTGCAGCATGACCGATATCCCGGCTTGCTATATGAATAACCTTATGTTCGCTTTTTGCAATCAGCCTTCCCAGGGTAGCCGCTACATTTCCTGAACCAATTATTGCAACATTCATATAATTACCTTTGTGTTGATGAATGTACAAAAAAAGCTGGCAGTGGGTTTAATTCGTACAAAATTAAACCTGCTGACTTTTGTGGATAAGAAGAAAGCCGGGGAGGAAGCTTTTAAACTATTCTGTACTCCATTTTCGAGTGCAGGCCCTGAATGTGATGTTTTTAAAAATGGAGAGCCGCTTCAGTTCAAATTAGATGGCAGAAATGTGAATGGCTACCGGTGCAATCATCCGCAGCCTCATAAAATTTTAATATTGCATGGTTTCTCTTCCTCCTGCCACAATTTTCAAACGTATGCTGAACAGTTGATTGAAAAAGGATATGAGGTGATTGCTTTTGACGCTCCGGCTCATGGAGCAAGTGAAGGCAGCACAGTGAACGCATTCGAATACAGTGCTATGATAAAAAAAGCAGTTGAAATGTTCGGGCCTTTCCAGGGTTACCTGGGTCATTCATTCGGTGGATTAGCCTTAACACTTGCATTGGAAGAAATGCCGCATGATGCAAACACAAAAATTGTTCTGATTGCACCGGCAACTGAAACTACAACTGCTATAGATAATGCCATGTCTTTTTTGGGCTTGAGCAACTCTGTACTAAGGAAAGCTATAGATGATAAAATATTTACTGTAAGTGGAAAAAAAACTTCGTGGTTCTCCATTCGGAGGGCAATTAAAAATATTACAGCTTCCGTATTATGGATACATGATGAAGATGACAATATAACACCCTTGCAGGATGCTTTAAAAGTAAAAGAAGATGCACCTGGAAATGTGCAGTTTTTCATTACAAAAGGATTGGGTCATAGCAGAATTTACAGGGATGATGAGGTAATCAAGGCAGTAATAAAATTTTTATGAACACACTCTTAAAAAGTTATATCCCCCGAACAATTATTTTGATTTTTCATTTTTAAAGTAATATTGCATTATACATGCCTAAAGAAAGGGTACAAAACTTTTGTATAAAAAGTTAAGTACTGTTCAGGAAAAGGAATAAAAAAATATGGCTAAAAATTTACTGATAGTAGAGTCACCGGCGAAAGCAAAAACCATTGAAGCTATCCTGGGAAAGGATTTTGAGGTTAAAAGTTGCTATGGGCATATCCGTGACCTTGAGAAGAATGATATGGGAATTGATATCAATAATAATTTTTCACCGAAGTATATAATTTCTGCAGAAAAGCAGAAAGTGGTAAATGAATTAAGGAGCCTTGCTAAGAAATCAGATGAAGTGTGGCTGGCTTCGGATGAGGACCGTGAAGGAGAAAGCATAAGCTGGCACCTGGCCGAGGTTTTAAAATTGGATCCAAAAACTACAAAGCGCATTGTTTTTCATGAGATCACAAAACCTGCTATTGAGAAAGCAGTGCAAAACCCGCGTACCATAAATATGGATCTTGTTAATGCACAGCAGGCGCGCAGGGTTCTCGACAGGATAGTTGGATTTGAATTGAGCCCGGTGTTGTGGAGAAAAATAGGGCAACAGGGAGGGTTAAGTGCCGGCAGGGTGCAGAGTGTTGCCGTAAAACTAATCGCAGAAAAAGAAAGAGAGATCAATGCTTTTACGGCGGTAAGCACTTTTAAAGTGGAAGCCATGCTGGCAGCAACTGATAATAACAACAGAACAGTGGGATTTAAGGCACAGGGAAACAGTTTTAGAGAACCGGGAAGTGCAGAACAATTTCTTGAAAGTTGTAAAGGCGCGGTTTATACCGTAAAGGACATACAGGTAAAACCTGGCAAACGCACGCCTGCTGCACCTTTTACTACATCAACTTTACAACAGGAGGCTAGCCGGAAACTGGGATATGGCGTTAGCAGAACAATGTTGCTGGCACAACGATTATATGAAAGTGGTAAGATCACTTATATGAGAACGGATAGTGTGAACCTGGGTGAAACTGCTATGGCTGCCATCACAACTGAAATAAATAAAAGTTTCGGTGAAAAATATCTGCAGGTTCGTAAGTATAAAAACAAAAACGAAAGCGCACAGGAAGCCCATGAAGCGATCAGGCCTACTTACATGGAAAATAAAAGTGTGGATGATGCAGAACTCAACAGGTTGTATGAATTAATATGGAAGAGAACTATAGCCAGCCAGATGGCAGATGCGGAACTGGAAAAAACAACAGCAAAAATAAATATAAGCACCAATAACGAGGAATTAACGGCAAGTGGTGAAGTGATAAAATTTGATGGATTTCTGCGGGTGTACCTGGAAAGCACAGACGAAGAAGAGGCTGAAAAAACACCCGGTGAAGAAGATGACAGGTTGCCTAATTTATCTGCCGGCCAGCAGCTGGATTTCAGGAACATGACTGCAACAGAAAAATTTACCAGGCATTCTGCACGATACACAGAAGCTTCGCTGGTAAAGAAGTTGGAAGAACTGGGCATTGGCAGGCCAAGTACCTACGCTCCTACCATCTCAACAATCATCAAAAGAAATTATGTTGAGAAAAAAGATAAGGAAGGTGTTAAAAGAGATTTCCGGATCTTGGAATTGAAAAATGATACAATTGTAAAATCTACGCTGCAGGAAAATACGGGAGCAGAAAAATCAAAATTATTTCCTACCGATCTTGGCCTGGTTGTAACTGATTTTTTAAATCAGCATTTTACGAAGGTGATGGATTATTCATTTACTGCAAATATTGAAAAAGAGTTTGATGAAATAGCAGAAGGCAAGATGGTCTGGAATAAAATGGTTGCAGATTTTTATGTGCCTTTTCATTCCGGTGTGGAGCATACCCTGGAAACTGCGGAAAGGGCTGTAGGAGAACGAAGTCTTGGGGTAGATGCGGTTACCGGTAAACCCATCATTGCCAGGATGGGGCGTTACGGGCCAATGGTTCAGATAGGTGCACAGGCAATGAGTGACGAGGAAGAAAAACCTCGTTTTGCAAAATTAAAAGCCAGCCAGAGCATTGAAACAATAACCCTGGAAGAAGCATTGGAATTATTTAAAATGCCGCTGAGTTTAGGAGAGCACGAGGGATTGGAAGTTTCCATTAATATTGGAAGATTTGGGCCTTATGTAAAATTTGGAGAACAGTTTATTTCTATACCAAGAGGAGAAGATCTGTCAAATGTAGATATGAACAGGGCTATAGAGATTATAAATGCCAAGCAGGTTGAGGATGCCCCTATTGCTTTTTATGATGACAAGCCCATTACAAAAGGAAAAGGACGTTTTGGACCTTTTATAAAATGGAATGATCTTTTTATTAATGTTCCCCGGGCTTATAATTTTGATACGTTAAGTCAAAAGGATTGTAACGAACTGGTAGCAAAGAAAGTGGAAAAGGAAGCAAACCGTTTTATCAAACAATGGCCGGAAGAAAAGATATCAATTGAAAATGGTCGCTGGGGCCCATTCATACGCTTCAATAAAAAAATGCTTAAGCTTATCAATACCGGCAAAGGAAAATTTACTGCTGAGGAATTAAGTTTGATAGAACTGGAAGAAATTAAAAAGATGATCATCGCCCAGGACCCTAAAGCCTTTAATAAGAAAAGTGCTGCAAAGAAAAAATCAGCTGCTAAAAAAAGTGCTCCCGCCAAGAAAGGAGTAAAGAAAAAATCCTGATTATACTTCTCCGGTCAGGGAAATACAAAAGTTAAATGAAAATGAAGTTATCCTAAAAAATGCTGTCATCCTGAGCCTGTCGAAGGACGAAGCGTGAACATAATATAAAGAAAACGAAATCCAATAAATGATCCCACTCTGCAAGAAATTTCCTTTTAAAGCCTCTGAGATTGTGTTTTAAAGAAAGAGGCAAACTTATACCGAACAGTAGTATTTTATTATTTGTTCTTATTATTTAATTAAATAATATCCCCTCATGTGGACAATTTTAACTTCTCTATTAAAATGTTATTTACGAATTTCATTTTAAATATTAATATTGAAACCAGATAAAGAATTATCCGCCCTTTTTCTTCTGATAGACGACCCTGATGAAGAAGTTTACAATGTGGTTAGTGATAAAATTATTTCACTCGGTAAACAGATCATACCTAACCTGGAAAATTTATGGGAAACTATCAAAGATGAAGATACCCAGGAGAGGATCGAAATGCTGATACACCGGCTTCACCTTAGAGAATTAACCGATGATTTTATTCAATGGAAGGATGGAGAGGCAGATCTGCTGGCAGGTGCATTATTGATCGCAAAATATCACTATCCCGAAATGGAAGCTGAGCAAACATTAAAAGAAATGGAAAAGCTCAGAAGAAATACCTGGCTGGAACTTAATAGTTATCTGACCCCCATAGAAAAAGTAAATATAGTAAACAGTATTTTTTATAATTATTATAAACAAAAGGGAATAGAGATAAGTTATGAAAGTCCTGATTCTTTTCTGATCAATAAAACACTGGAATCCAAAAAAGGAAATGCCATAAGCAATGGTATTATTTACCTGGCACTGTGTGAGCAATTGGATATTCCTGTTAAGGCTATTAATATTCCCCGGCAATTCATACTTGGATTTTTCGATGAACAATATGCGGCTTTAAATCCGGTGGGACATTCTTCCGAAAAAATAAATTTTTATATTGATCCCCTCACCGGGCAGATGTATTCGCACAAGGACATAGAAAATTATTTTAAAAAATTATCAGTTCCCCCCGTAACCTCTTACTTCAGGCCCATCAGCAATAAACGCATCATTCAGTTTCTTCTGGAAGAACTGAGTAAATGTTACGACAATGACCGCAATCAATATAAGCGTAATGAATTATTGAATTTTGCTAACCTGCTGGACACCTGATCACTTTTCCGATAATTTTTCAAAATAACTCTCAAGGATCTTTAGATTATTTTTATTGAGAGTAAAAAAATTATTCCTGCCTTCTTTGCGGCTATCGATTAATTCACTTTCTGATAGTAATTTAATATGATGCGAACACGTTGGTTGAGACAAACCCGTTAAAGAAACCACATCACAGCAACGGATAGAACCCTTGGTAAAAATTTCCTGTAAAATGCTCATCCGGTAAGGATCCGCAACGGCTGACATTGCCTTCTCCACAAACAGGTTCTTATCTTTTACTTGCATGAATGCAAAGATAAATAAATAGGATGCCAAATTATTTCAAACATTTATAATTTTATTTTGGGTAGATCTGAAGACTGTTCAGTTGTAAAAGCCGGTATCTTTACTTTTTAATAAAATTTTTTTTGCATGACTGTTTTATTGCCTGGTAGTAAATATTTTACTTTATTATTTTTCTGTAGTATTTATTTTACTTTTTCTTCCTGTACCGATTCATCAAAAACCAATCAACCGGAAAATGCGATAAGTGATTCCGGTGACGCATTTAAAAAATACGAACTCGATAAAATAAAACTTCCGCCGGGATTTTCAATAAGTGTGTATGCTGAGGTACCAGATGCCCGCAGTATGACACTCTCCCCTGCCGGTATCCTGTATGTAGGAAACCGGAGCGGTGATAAAGTGTATGCTGTAGAAGATGCAAATAAAGATGGCAGGGCTGATAAAGTGTATACCGTGGCTTCTGGATTAAATACACCCAACGGTGTGGCATTTAAAGATGGCAATTTGTATATAGCCACTATTTCCAAAATTCTGCGACTCGATAATATTGAAACTAAATTAAACACTCCTCCTGAGCCTGTTACTGTGTATGATAAGTATCCCGAAGACAAACATCATGGGTGGAAATTTATTTCCTTTGGGCCTGATGGTAAATTATATGTTCCGGTAGGAGCACCCTGTAATAATTGTGATAGAAAGGAACCCATTTATTCGTCTATTACACGGATCAATGCAGATGGTACAGGAATGGAAATAATAGCCAAAGGGATTCGTAACAGTGTTGGGTTTACCTGGCATCCGGTTACGAAACAACTCTGGTTTACTGAAAACGGAAGAGATAATCTTGGCAATGATGTGCCGGCAGATGAATTAAATACTGCACCGCAAACGGGTTTGCATTTCGGTTATCCATATTGTCACCAGGGAAATATTGCAGACCCTGAATTTGTAAAAGGAACCTGCAGCGATTACACGGCACCGGTACAATTGCTGGGTCCACATGTGGCAGCCCTGGGTATTCGTTTTTATAACGGAACTATGTTCGATAGCAGTTATAAGAACCAGGCTTTTATTGCAGAACATGGAAGCTGGAACAGAAGTGAACCTATTGGTTACAGGATTACCCTGGTTAAATTGGACTCTGCAGGAAAATCTTTGGGGTATTCTACTTTTGCAGAAGGGTGGCTGCAACCCGGTGGCAAAGTATTAGGCCGGCCGGTTGATGTGGAAATGATGCCCGACGGGTCGATGTTGGTAAGTGACGATTATAAAGGAGTTGTTTATAGGATCGTTTATAAGAAGAGTGAAAAGTGAAAGGTGAGAAGTGAAAAGGTGAAAAAAAAGTTTTCTCAGTCTCTATACTCAATACTAAATACTTACTTAAGATCATCCCCACCAAAAGAAAGTGGCAAAAGCTGACTTGCACTTTCCAAGATAAAAACCTTTCCGGTCTGCCCGCTAAGAATTAATCTTATTTTCTGGCCGGTTCGGACTTCATATTCACTTAAACTTTGCCGGCACATTCCGCAGGGAGATATAGGGCCCTCGCTTGCTCCGTTCGTATTATTGTAACTGATTGCAATTGTATCGATCGGTACATTTGTTTGTTCCATGGCAGCTACAGATAGTAAAGTTCTTTCTGCGCAGATACCTACCGGGTAAGAAGCGTTTTCCTGGTTTGTGCCGCAGATCATTTTACCGTTCTTTAATTTTGCTACTGCTCCTACATGAAACTTACTGTAAGGCGCATACGCTTTAGATGTTACGGTACGGGCGGCTTCCAGTAAAGAAGCATCATCAGGAGAAAGATCTTTTCCCGAATCGTAAACTTCATAAACAAAATGTATCTCTTCTTTTTTCATTTACCGGATGCTGTTGAATAATCTTTTCCAACGGGGGCCACCTTCCCAGCTGAACCAAATGAGGGATGCTTTTCCCACCACATGATCGATAGGCACAAATCCCCAGTAACGGCTGTCTAATGAATTATGCCTGTTGTCTCCCATCATAAAATGATAATTCATTTTAAATGTATAGCTGGTAGCCGGCTTATCATTGATGAAGATCTGTGATCCCCGGTTTTCAAATTTATTTCCCTCATACACTTCAATGCAACGCTGATACCGTATCAGATTTTCAGGTGTCAGATCTATTGATGCACCTTTTGCCGGAACCCATAGCGGGCCAAAATTATCAGCAGACCAGTGCACTGCTGTATCATAATGCGGGAACATCTTGTCAACAGCTGCAAAATAATCTGCCAGTTGAAAACCTGCAGGTAATTGTAAAGCTGCCTTTTCTTTATTGGTTATATTTATTGCGATCGTTCCATCAGGTAACTGGCTCTTGTCGCCCTGCTCTTCTCTTACATTTATCCCAAGTTCCTTTAATTTTTCCTTATCGAGGTAAATATTGGTTGGATAAGTAAGCCGGTAATATCTTTCCGACTCCGGGAAGGCAGGCTGCGGTTTGTTATTGATAAGCACCTTTCCATTAACTACCTGTATAATATCACCACCGATAGCAACACACCTTTTAATAAAATTTTCCCTTTTATCTACCGGTCTTGTTATGATCAGTGGCTCAAAATCCTGCCATACACGGTCTCTGCCCATTTCCCGCACAGCCTGGTAATAAGTGGTTCGGCTACCAAAATTAACTTCATCGTTGATTAGCGTATCATTTACCGGGAAGTTGAAAACCACCACGTCATTTCTTTTAACGGGTGATGCAAACCACCTGGTATAAGGTATATATATCTTCTCGGAATAGGATTGTGTATTGGCATAAGGCAAAGTATGATGCACAAATGGCATAGCAAGAGGAGTATTGGGTATGCGCGGGCCATAACTGAATTTACTTACAAAAAGAAAATCATTGACCAGTAAGGTTTTCTCCATCGATGGTGTAGGAATAGTGTATGCTTCAAATACAAATGTGCGGATAATCGTGGCAGCAACAATAGCAAAAACAGCTGCGTCTATCCATTCACGTGTGGCTGATTTTTTATAATTGCTAACTACCATTTTACCGGCATACCTTTCATTTTTTGAAAAACCCAGGTAAGGAAAATAAATAAAAGGAATTAGTACTGCCGCTGCATGATGCCAGAAATTGAACCGGCCAAAATGCTCCACAAATTTTATAGTGATCCAGATGGTAATAAATTGACCTGCTATAGGAATGAACTGCAGAAAAAACCAGATCTTTTTCAAACCCATTTTTTCCACCAGGCACCAGGTGTTATAAAAAGGTACAAATGCTTTCCATCCTTCAATACCGGCCTTTTTGAACATGCCATACATACCAATATGCCATCCTAATGCAGCTACTATAAAAATGATCCATCCGATACTCATAAATAATATTTAATCAGCGGCAAATGTAAGGGCAATGGTGAGAATATATTTACCACTTAACCTATCCATATTGCTGACGCTTAACTTTAACAATATGAATTTTATTTCTACTTTCCGGTATAAGTTAGCATCTTTCTTTAAAACACAATACCAGAGTCATTTAAAAAAATATTTCTTTCAGGATAAGTTTTATTCATTCCACTTTTGTCTTTAGGTATACACCACTTTTGCCGGTAAAACATAACCATCTATATCCTGCATAGTAATTGTTTTACCGGAAAAAATGATCAGCCTTTCCACTACATTTCTTAGTTCACGTATGTTACCCGTCCAGTTATATTGTTGCAATGCATCCAGGGCATCTTTATCAATTGATTTTTTGGATTGCCCGTATTCAGAAGCGATCAGGCTTAAAAAATAATTTACGAGAGGCGGCACATCTTCCCTTCTCTCATTCAGAGAAGGAACATGTATAATGATTACGCCCAGCCGGTGATAAAGATCGAGCCGGAATGTTTTATCATCAACTTCTTTTAAGAGATCTTTATTGGTAGCTGCAATAACCCTTACATCTACATTTATATCTTTATCGGCACCTACCCTGGTAATTTTTCCTTCCTGTAATGCACGCAATACTTTTGCCTGGGCATTGAGGCTCATATCCCCTATCTCATCAAGAAATAGTGTGCCGCCGTTAGCCTGTTCAAATTTTCCAATGCGTTGTTTTATAGCGGAAGTAAATGAACCTTTTTCATGACCGAATAATTCACTTTCGATCAATTCTCCCGGAATAGCTGCACAGTTTACTTCTACCATAGGCCCACTATTGCGACTGCTTTTTTCATGGATCCATCTTGCTACAAGTTCTTTACCTACTCCATTTTCACCAGTGATCAAAATACGTGCATCCGTGTGCGCAACTTTCTCAATGGTATCTTTTATTTTAGCCATGGAGTTGCTTACACCAACCATCTCCTGCACTTTGCTTACTTTGCGTTTCAGCACTTTTGCCTCAGAAACCAATTCTTGTTTTTCAGTTGCATTGCGAAGAGTGATGAGCAGCCGGTTAAGATCAGGCGGCTTGCTTATATAATCAAAGGCTCCTTTTTTAACTGCTTCTACTGCTGTATCTATATTTCCATGCCCGCTTATTATTATTATAGGAATATCCGCATTTATCTGTTTTGCTTTTTCCAAAAATTCGATCCCATCCATCTTTGGCATTTTGATATCACAAAGCACCAGGTCAAATGATTTTTCACTGAATTTTTTTAAACCTTCTTCTCCGTCTCCAGCCTCATCTATTTCATATCCTTCGAAACTCAGAATTTCTGATAATGTTTTTCTTATAGCCTTCTCATCATCAACAATTAAAATATTTGGCATGTTTTAACATTTGTTTTTATGAAGAAAATCGGGATCCTTCTCTTTTTCAAAACTACATTTTTAATATAAACCTGAAAATTCCGGTAAAAATACCCTTTTATGAGTTTCAAACATTACTTCCCTGCTTTATTGTTACTCTTTGTAAAATGTACGGATACAAACCCTGGAATCTCTCTATCTATGGTTTATAAAAACGATTCCGATAGTTCCCGGCCGGCAATTATTTCACACATTTCACTGCCACATGGTTATAAACGAACATTATCCGATAGTATTTCTTTTGGTAAATGGTTAGGGGATATAAAAATTAAGAAGGATAATAAAGTTTATTTGTATGATGGCAGACTGAAAGAAAATCAAAAAGCACAATTTGCAGTATTGGATATTTCAACCGGTACAAAAGATCTTCAGCAATGCGCAGATGCCATAATGCGGTTAAGAGCGGAATATTTATTTAAAATGAAAAGGTATGATGAGATTGTATTTAAAGACTATGATAATAAGGAATACAGATTTTTACCACCTTATAATTCAGGGAACTTACAATTATACCTTCAAAAAGTTTTTGGAATGTGTGGATCCGCATCGTTGGCAAAACAGATGAGATCTGCTGAAATTTCCGCAATCGAACCCGGCGACATACTGATAAGAGGAGGTTTTCCCGGCCATGCTGTAATAGTATTGGATGTGGCTTCAAACATAAAAGGAAATAAAATTTACCTTTTGGCGCAAAGTTATATGCCTGCACAAAATATTCATGTATTAATAAATCCCGCAGATAGTATTTTATCACCTTGGTATCAGGTGAGTAATGATAAGATCATTATCACTCCGGAGTATATTTTTAGAAATACAGAATTAAAGAAGTGGTAAAGATGAATTTTAAATCAGTAGTATATTGGTCACAGTATCTTTTAATTTCAAAGCCATGTCGTTTCGTGAGCCATCAACCAGGGAGTGAAACCACAATTTTCTCTTGAGAGATACGAACAGAGGCAGGATAAATTAAAATCATTTTATTTATTCTATTAATTTAAGTTTGCAAACATTTTCGGGATGTAGCGCAGCCCGGTAGCGCACACGTCTGGGGGGCGTGGGGTCGCAAGTTCGAATCTTGTCATCCCGACTTACAAAAGCTTTGGCATGGCCAGGGCTTTTTTGTTTTCATAAATGCAATCGTGATTGCAAATTTGGGGAAACAAAAAATCAATCAGTGATAGACAAAAAAGTATTAATTTCAATAGTTCTTTCTCATCTACAACTAAATATGTTGTAATCGGGGCAAATAATAACGGATGTGAAAATTCAGACAGCATCACTGTTGTTGTAAATTTTGGGAATGATGGTATAATATTGCCTAACAGTTTTTCACCAAATAATGATGGTTTAAATGATTGTTTTGGCATAAAGTATTACAGGGATGTAAATAATTTAGCTTTTATTATTTTTGATCGTTATGGTAAAATAGTTTTCGAGACTATTAACGCTGCAGAATGCTGGAATGGAAATTTTATGGGGCAAAAAGCTGATCCAGGTAATTATGTATATTATATAAGTGGAAATACTTCTTGCGGTACCGTGGTTAAAAAAGGTAGTCTCATTTTGATTCGTTAACTATATCCTTTTATAAAGGATTAAATCATCCCAATTCATTTCCTTGTTCCTTATTCATAACTCATAATTCCCTGTTTATCCCGCCTTCAAAATTTCGTGCTCATACGCCCACTTTACCAGGGAAAGAAGATTGTTTGTACCTGTTTTTTTAAAAATATTTTTTCGGTGAGTTTCCACTGTTCTAACGGCAATGGACAGGTGCTCTGAGATCTGTTTATTTGAAAAATCCCTCTCCATCAAAGCCACTATTTGCCTTTCTCTTGGCGTTAACCGGCTTTGTGTTACCTCTTTTTTCAAATTGGAATGCCGGGTTAGTTCATCAAGAATACTATCCTGGAAATATATCCCACCATGGTACACTTTTTCTATTGCATGCACTAATTCATTGATGCTGCTTTGTTTTAAAAGATAACCTGCTATATCGGCATCATTGATCATTTCTTCCACAACACTGCCATTGCCACTCATGCTCAACGCAATTATCCTGATATCAGGAAACAACTGACGAACTTTTTTTGCAACCAATTGCCCGTTTGTAACTGGCATCATAACATCAGTGAGTAAAATATCAACAGGCTGTTTAGTGAGTTCTGATAAAATATCTTCACCATTATTTGCTGTAGCCACAACTTCCAGTGCGGGGTAATTTTTTAACGCAGCTATCAGTCCCTCTATCACTATTTGGTGATCATCAATAAGGGCAAGTTTGATGGTTTTTTTGTCAGTCATTTTTATAAGGTATATGTATAGCAACTACGGTACCGTTACCTGTGTTATCCCATTCTACCGTTCCGTTCAGGTATTGTATCCTTGATTGAATATTTTGTATTCCAATACCTGTAGAGGCAGAAATTTTGCTCGCATCAAAACCTTTTCCATTGTCTTCAACCAATACATCTATCCCATCTTTTTCGCAAATAATTGAAATATCCAGTTCGGTAGCTTCTGCATGCCTCACCACATTATTAACACATTCCTGCAATACACGGTAAAGGATGATCTCTGTATTCTGATCCAGATCCATTTTTTCTTCTTCTGTCTGCAGGTTAACAGAAAGAACTTTCGGGTCGAGCTGATTTGTAAATTCACGGAGAGCATTGATAAGACCTTTTTTAGAAAGGGAGTTGGGCATCATATTATGGCTTACCTGCCTGATCTCGGCACAACTGTCTCCTACCAATGATGTAGTTTTAGTTAGAAGAACTGCCTCTTCTGTTCCGGTTGCAGTAGTGTTCATTCTCTTGCCGAGAGCCTGTAAATTAAGCCAGGCAGCAGTCATCATCTGGCCTATTCCATCATGCAGGTCAGATGCTATCCGTTGTCTTTCTTTTTCTTCTGCTGTTAATATATGTATTGTTGCCTGTTGCTTCTGTTTATACAAGGCATTCATCATTTCATTTTCCTTTTTTGTTTGTGATCTCCTGTAAAAAGCATATCCCGAAAATAAAACAGCAAATGCAATGGAGATTATAGCCACTGTTATAAATTTTTGCCTGGATAACTGGGTAGATTGGATTGCGATCTGTTTTTCTTTTTTCTCTGTATCATAAATAGTTTTTAATTCTGCTATCCTGGTTTCTGTCTTTTCATTTACAATACTGTCTTTTACAGCCATATTTTTTACCTGGGCATCCAAAGCTTTTTTATAATCGCCATTTTTTTTATACAAATTTCCGAGATATGCCCAGGCACTTCTTACACCCATAGGATAAGTAGCTTTCTTCGATAGTTCAAGGCCTTTAAGAAAATTATTTTCTGCCAGTTGTGAGTTTTCCTGCATAGAAGCCAGCGTGCCGAGGTTGAGGTAAGTGTCCGCCATTTGCTTTAAATTCCCGGAAGTAGAATCTATCAGCAATGACTGGTAAAAATAGATACGGGCACTGTCAGGCCGGTTGCTGTACATGAAACAATTTGCCTTATTATCCAGAAATGTAGATTTTATTATTGGCGACTTCATCTCATCCGATATGAGAATTCCTTCTTCATCTAATGCCAGTGCACTGTCCAGCTGATTGTTCATGCCATACACATTTGCAAGTGTATGTGATGTATTTAAATAAGCAGGAGTATATTTATTGTTACTTAAAATTTTAAGGGCAGATTGTAAATGTTGTTTGGCTTCAGGCAGTTGTTCTTTTTGCTGGTATATCTGGGCGATATTTGAATGTACCCCCGCCTCGCCTTCCTTCCAGTTATTCTTATTGTATAAATTTAATGCGATCTGGAGATTTTCAATGGCAGGGGGATAATCAGACATATTTTTATAGGCATTGCCTATGCCGGTATAACTTTTGGCAATAAGGCTGTCAATCCCCGATTTTTTTAATAATGCCAGTGACTTCTGATAAGATTGTAATGATTGATTAAAAGAAGCGATCCGGCTGTAATATATCCCTTTACTTATTAGTGCCATGGCTTCATAGGCTGGCGGCGAACCTTTACTTTTTTCTTCTAAAAGTGTTGTAAATATTTTCAGTGAATCGCTGTTTGTATATCGATTCCTGTTTACTGCATTATACAGATCATTTATTTCATTGTTAGTAATGTTTTTATTCTCTGTCTCACAGGCAGATAAAAACAGGATCAGAATCAAACAAACACGCATTCTTATAAATTATTTTTAATTGTTATTGCTACATGCTTAATAAGCTGTAATATAAATACAATTAAGATAGTGAGATATACCTTGTAAACGGTAGACATTAGAAAACCAGATGAATATAGAATTTTGATAATTAAACACTACTCTAGGGTATAAGTTAGCCTTTTTCTTTAAAACACAATACCAGAGCCATTTAAAAGAGAAATTTCTTGAGGAGTCAGATTATATTAATTTCGTTTTCTTTTTATTATGATCACGCTTCGTCCTTCGATAAACTCAGGATGACAGCATATTTTATTATGATCACGCTTCGTCCTTCGATAAACTCAGGATGACAGCATATTTTATTATGTTCACGCTTCGTCCTTCGATAAACTCAGATGACAGCATATTTTATTATGATCACGCTTCGTCCTTCGATAAACTCAGGATGACAGCATATTTTAATATGTTCACGCTTCGTCCTTCGATTGACTCAGGATGACAGCAAAGAGACTAACTTAACCCATAGTAAGAAAATTTCTCCACCAGTGGCCGGAATTTTTTATGGTTCGAAGCTGGGATTTAAAATCGACATGTATCAAACCAAAACGGGCATTGTAACCTTCATTCCATTCAAAATTATCAGTGAGTGTCCAGGCAAAATAGCCTTTTACATTTACTCCTTCTCTTTTTGCTTTTAAGAGAGCTTTAAGGTGTGATTGAAAATAATCTGTTCTTTTATCATCTTTTACAACCCCATGTTCCACTTTATCTTTGAAAGAGGCGCCATTCTCAGTAATAATGATCTCTTTTATGCCGCCATAAAGCCAGAACCGTTTTATTATTTTATAAAAACTTTCCGCATCAATTTCCCAACCCAGGTCATTATGCGGAACTTTTTTTGTGATCGCTTTTACCTGAGAAGCATGTATATAGGGAACAATGCGATTGTGCCTTACCGTAACCGGGAAGTAATTCTGCAAACCGATAAAATCAAAATCAAATTTCATTTTATCCGTATACCTCCAGGCATTGTTATACAATTCCATTTGAAGTAGCAGGGGAAAACTTTCATCTTTTGGATATCCTAGCCCTAATGCAGGTTCTATGAATAAACGATTCATTAAGATATCTATACGAATAGCTGCTTTTACATCTTCTTCTTTTTGCGAAAAAGGGATAACATGCGAACAGGAAAATGTAGTACCAATGTATGCGTTCTTTACAAGAGCCCTGATTATTCTACCGCCCTCAGCCTGTGCCATTGCTGCATTGTGAATGGAAGAGAAAAAATTGGACAAGCCCTTTTTTCCGGGCGCATGAAGACCTATCATATAACCCAAGGCTGTAAAACTAAGGGGTTCATTCATAATAATCCAGTTCTTTACTTTGTCTCCCAAGTTTTCTGCACACACCTTTACATACCTCTCAAACCATTTTTGCATCATATGGCTTGTCCAGCCTCCTTCTTTTTCCAAAGCATTGGGAATATCCCAGTGATAAATAGTTACGAATGGAGTAAGACCCAATTGTATACATTCATCTATGAGTTTATGGTAAAATTCAATTCCCTGCTTGTTAATTCTTCCAGTACCATCAGGCAATATCCTTGACCATGATAATGAGAACCGGAAGGAATTAAAACCCAATGCTTTTGCAAGCAACAGGTCATCTTTATAACGATGGTAAAAGTCAGCAGCTGTAACCGGAGAATGGCCACTTTTTATCTTTCCCTTTCTTCTTGCGAAAGCATCCCAGATAGAAATCCCTTTTCCATCTTCCAAAACGGCTCCTTCATTTTGAGCAGCGGCAATGGCCACCCCCCAATGAAAATGCTGGCCAAAAGATTTTGAAGTAAGAGATGAGAAAGACAAAAAGTTTTTTTAAAAGTTAAGCAAAAGCAATATCTGAAGGTGTAACTATGCCAGGGTATTCATGAGTGATCTTATTTTTTTTTAATGATATTCCCATTTCAATTACTTCTTCAATAATTTGTTGTGTTGATCTGTCCAGTAATAATTTTTCAGGATGTTTATCATTCATCCATTGCTGAACCTGGAAAGGAAACAGATCATTTAATTTATTCAGGACAGGAACCCGAAATTTTTCAAGGGCAGCTGCATTACATAGCTGTTCATATTGTCCTTGTATGGGTATGCACATTAATTTTTTATTCAGGTATAATGCTTCTGCGGGTGTTTCAAAACCTGCGCCTGTAATGATCCCGGCACTGCTTATCATGCTTTCATTAAAATTATTATTATCTACCCGAAGAAAAGTAATATTATTTCTTTGAATTTTTTGTAAAACCTTTTTACTGAAAATCTGAAATTCGATGTCTTTAATTTTACTTAGCTGGTTATAAAGTATCTCATCGTTGAAGTGACTTAAATAAACAGTAACATGGCCATGATTTACCGGCTCCGCATTGAGAACAGTTTTTTTTATTACAGGTGAATGAATGAAAGTATCATACTGATCAAAGTGCAGGCCTATCTTGTGAGGGGAAGAAACATAATATTTTAAAAGGAATTCACCTGTAAGCACTTTATTAACTGGCCTGGGTGTTTTCAAAGAAGTAAAACTGGCCTGGTGACCAAAATGTAAAAACGGAATATTTTTCAATTTACACGCAAGGGAAGTGATGCTTTCAAAATCATTGATCACTATATCATATTTTTCTACCGGCAGATCCCGGGCTTCTTTACAGATCCTGAGTGGAGAAAACTCTTTTGTCATTTTCCAGTAATTCAATCCTCCCCTGTTCCCGTAAAATAAACTAAGTCCTTTACTCCTGTATTTTACAGGCAGGTCAAATGAAAGAGAACTGTTGCTGCCGCTTAAAAAAATATCTACAGTACTATATTGTTGCAGATACGGCAATAACTCTATGGCTCTTGCTATGTGTCCGTTGCCTGTAGCCTGTATAGCATAAAGTATTTTCATACATACCTGGTTTTTAGAGTAGATAATGTATTTATATACATATCTATTTCATTGGTTACAACTTCAAGCCTTGGTAATTTCTTTTCAAACTTCTGTGTGTTTATAAAATCTGCAGCATTGTAATGATATACTGTCCATTCATCATCATTGTATTCAAGGGCAGTGAGATTTTCTATCCAGTCGCCACTGTTCATGTAGGTTACTTTGCCATCTTTTGTCTCTATCACTCTTTTTTGTGGCTGGTGTATATGTCCACAGATAACATAATCGTATTTTTTCTCAATGGCTAGTTCTGCGGCAGTCTGTTCAAAATTGGCTATCCACGAAACAGCTTCTTTCACAGCATTTTTAACCCGCTTGCTTATACTCATTTTTTCTTTCCCAATTAATTTCAATCCCCAGTTGATAAAGCGGTTGAATAATATCAGCAGGTCGTAACCGTGGCCGCCCAGTTTGGCAATGATCTTTGCACTTCCTTTGGTGGTACTATCAAAAACATCCCCATGGAAGATCCAGGTCATCTTACCATTGATCTCCATTACTACTTTATCTGTTAACTGAAAATTTCCCATCTGGATATCACTGTACCTGCGTAGCATCTCATCATGATTGCCGGTTATGTAGATCACCCTTGTTCCATTGCCTGCAAGACTCATAATCTCTTTTATCACCTGCATGTGTGATGTAGGAAAATATCTTTTATTGAACTGCCAGCCATCAATAATATCGCCGTTGAGGATTAGTATCTGGGGAGAGATACTTTTAAGATAGTTAACTATCTCTTTGGCATTGCATCCGTAAGTTCCCAGGTGAAGGTCACTTATAACCACCACTTCAACAGAACGTCTTTCCATGTGATATAAGGTTTGTCAAAAATCCTATCATGGTATGATTGAAACGTTAACGGAACATTACCGAATAGTAAACAATGGGTAAAGCAATTGTTATGTGATTTTCATTCCATTCTCTTTATGAAGTAAGGTGTGAGAATAAAAAAAGGGTAACACTAACGGTTACCCTTAACTGTAAATATAGTATTTCTATTCGCCCGGCGTCATCACTACCTTTACGCAATCATCTTTTTTATTCCTGAAAATATCATAACCTTCAGCTGCTTTGCTCAATGGGATCCGGTGAGAAATAACATCATTCAATGTTACTTTGCCACTTTGTACAATTTCAAAAAGCTCATCGATGTATTTCTGTACATGCGACTGGCCAAAACGTATTGTCAATCCTTTTTCAAATAACTGGTGTACGGGGAAGTTGTCATAGTTGCTTGCATATACACCCACCACACTTACATTACCTCCTCTTCTTACCGCTTCGAAACAATTTATTAATACCTTGGGAGAACCTTTTTCAAAATTAATAACAGCTTTAGCCCTGTCCATCAAAGTTCTTTCAGGCTCCATGCCTACTGCATCTATCACACAATCTGCACCACGGCCATGCGTCATATCCCTTAATTTTTCGATCAGGTCTTTATCATCTGCGTCCAGTGTTTCCACTTTATTCACAGACCTAGCCTTTTCCAACCGGTATTCCAAAGGATCGATTGCAATTACTCTTCCTGCACCATTTAACCAGGCTGCTTTCTGAGCCATTAAACCCACAGGTCCGCTGCCAAAAATAGCAACCGTATCACCAGGAACAACTTTCGCCCATTTTACTGCCGACCAGCCTGTTGGAAAAATATCAGTTAAAAACAAAACCTGTTCATCAGTTAATCCTTCCGGAATAATTTTAGGACCAGTATTGGCTTTTGGTACTCTTACATATTCTGCCTGGCCACCATCATATCCACCATAGAGATCTGTAAAACCAAATAAGCCTGAGCCCTTTCCTTTTAATAAATGACCTTCAGGACCATACATTTTGGGATTGGTGTTTTCGCAGTTTGGATGCATTCCGGATGAACAGAAAAAACAACTACCACAAGCGATAACAAAAGGAACCACTACCCTGTCACCTTTTTTTACTTTAGAAACAGCCGGCCCGGTCTCTTCCACAATACCCATGAATTCATGTCCCATAACCATATTCTTCACCTGGGGCATAAAGCCATTATAAATATGCAGGTCGGATCCGCATATAGCGGTAGAGGTTACACGCACAATTATATCTTCAGGATCTTCAATCTTTGGATCGTCAACATTGTCAACACTTATATCTCCGGGTTTATGAAAAACGGCTGCTTTCATGTTTAAATTTTTTATTTTTTAAAATGGATGAATCTGTCAACTGTAATTCAATAAATTCTATGCCGAAAGGATTCATGGGTTCTGGCATAGAATTCATGCAACAACATTGAAATTTATTCCCCACTTGAATGCTACTGTATAAATTATAATCCATTTAAAAGATCATTAAAATAACTGAATTAGCCCTTCAATTGGGTTCCTCGGCTTTTTTTATGATATTTGCGCAATCTCTTTTATAATGAAGGTTTTAATCAGGCAAGCCACCATACTATGTTCTTCCTCTCCATTTAACGGACAAGTAAAAGATATTCTGATAGTCGATGGCAGGATCAGCCGGATCTCTGATACAATAAGTGAAAGTGTTGATGAAACAATCACACAGAACAACATACATGTAAGTGCAGGGTGGATGGATGTATTTGCCCATTTTGCCGAGCCGGGCTTTGAACACAAAGAAACGCTGGAATCTGGATCTGCAGCCGCGGCAGCCGGGGGTTTTACAGATGTAATGATCATACCCAATACTCAACCAGCCATTTCATCAAAGAGCCAGGTAGAATATATTTTACAGAAATCCGCATCTCTCCCGGTAAATATTTATCCGATAGCTACCATTACCAAAAATGCAGAAGGTAAAGAATTATCTGAGATGTATGATATGCATGCCAGCGGAGCTATAGCTTTCAGCGATGGAAAAAATCCTGTACAAAGCCCGGGATTATTATTAAAGGCACTGCAATATATTTCTTCGATAAAAGGCACCATTATACAAATTCCACGTGACAGATCTATAGGGGAAAAGGGACTTATGAATGAAGGCATAATAAGTACAAGAATTGGATTGCCGGGCATACCAGCTATTGCAGAAGAATTAATGATAGCCAGGGACATTGAACTTTTAAAATATACTCATTCTAATCTTCATATTACAGGTGTATCCACAAAAAAAGGTATTGACCTTATTACCACTGCAAAAAAAGATGGTTTAGGTATAAGTTGTTCAGCTACACCTTACCATTGTTTTTTTAATGATGAGGATCTTTCACAATACGATACTAACCTTAAGGTACATCCGCCGTTGCGAAAAAAAGAAGACATGCTCGCGATAAGGAAAGCAGTTGCCGAAGGCCTGGTAGATTGCATTGCTTCCCATCATTTCCCGGAACACTGGGATGATAAGACCTGTGAGTTTGAATATGCAAAAAATGGAATGATCGGGCTTGAAAGTTTATTCGGGGCAATGAACAATAACACACAAACGCTTATTGAACAGCTTACCATAAATCCGCGGAAAATTTTCGGACTGCAACCCGTTTTTATAGAAGAAGGAAGCAAAGCCTGTCTCACTATATTTGATCCTGATCAGTCTTATATTTTTGATGCGAAAATGATACGTTCAAAATCCAGGAACTCACCATTTATCGGAAAACAACTGAAGGGAAAAGTGATAGGAATTATTAATGAAAATTTTATTGTACTTAACTAATGAAAAACCTGAACGCAACATACAAAGGATTAATAACCGGACTCGTAATGGTGGCCGTATCATTGGGAATATATTCTTTTAAGAAAAGTTTTGAGAACGATCTGCAATATATTACCTATGCGATCTACATTGCCGGAATTGTATGGGCGATACTGTATTACAGCAGATCGCAAAATGCGATACGTACTTTCAGGAATTATTTTTCACAAGGATTTAAATGTTTTATAGTTATTACACTTTTGATGGTAAGTTTTACCTATATTTTTATAAAGTCGGATAATTCGATGAAAGAAAAGATGGCAGAAAATTACCGGATCGAAATGGAGAAAATGAACAACCTTACGCCCGACGAAGTGAATAAAAATGTAGCCTTTGCAAATGAATATTATGTAACTATGTTTATTTCTGCTGCTATCTTCTGGTATCTTGTGGTAGGTGCAGTTGTTTCAGCTGTAGTTTCTTGGATATTAATCAGGCAAAAAGGAATAAATATCGATCAGTCGCATACATCTTTCACCGGAACAAAAATATAAAGGGTAAGGATAAAAATTTACTATGGATCTTTCAATCGTAATACCATTATACAATGAAGAGGAATCCTTGCCAGAACTGATGGCCTGGATTGAACGCGTTATGGTAGAAAACAATTATACGTATGAGATCATACTGATAGATGACGGGAGCACAGACAGTTCATGGGAAGTTATCCAACAGTTGCAGCAAGAGAAGTATGGTGTGAAAGGAATAAAATTTCAACGCAATTATGGTAAGAGTGCAGCATTGAATGTAGGTTTTAAAGCCGCAACCGGCGCTATTATTATTACAATGGATGCAGACATGCAGGATAGTCCGGATGAGATACCGGGTTTACGGAACATGATCATCGATGAAGGATTTGATATGGTTAGCGGCTGGAAGAAAAAAAGATACGATAATACATTTACAAAAAATTTGCCCTCCAAGTTATTCAATGCTACGGCGAGGAGAACATCAGGGATTCAACTCCATGATTTTAACTGCGGGTTAAAAGCGTATAAATGTAAAGTGATAAAGAGTATAGAAGTGTATGGAGAAATGCACCGGTATATCCCCGTACTTGCTAAAGGAAGCGGTTTCAGAAAGATCGGTGAAAAAGTTGTAGAGCACAGGCCAAGGAAATACGGAGTTACAAAATTTGGCTGGCAGCGTTTTATCAATGGTTTCCTTGACCTGGCTTCTATATCGGTTATAGGAAAATTCGGAAAAAGTCCCATGCATTTTTTCGGTTTATGGGGCACAATTGTTTTTTTCGCAGGACTTTGTATCTGGATATATCTTTTCATTGCCAAATTCGCTTTCCAGGTTTATAATATGACTGACAGGCCTATATTTTATGTAGGCATTATTTCATTGGTGATAGGTACACAATTATTCCTTGCCGGTTTCCTCGGTGAACTTGTTACACGAAATTCATCCATCAGGAATAATTACCTGATAGAAGATAAACTGGGTTTTTAAACCATTAACCCGATTTGTTGCCAGCAAAAAAAAATATTATATTAATAGGGCCAGCACATCCGTTGCGTGGTGGACTTGCATCTTATAATGAACGGCTTGCCAAAGCTTTCCAGGATGCTGGCCATACTATCAGCATCTATACGTTCTCGTTACAATACCCTGGTTTTCTCTTTCCGGGAACTACACAGTATTCATCGGAGCCCGCACCAAAAGACCTGGATATTCAAGTGGCAATTAATTCAGTTAACCCATTGAACTGGATAAAGGTGGGCAAACGTATAAAAAAAGAAAAGCCCGATATTATTATTGTGCGTTACTGGCTTCCTTTTATGGGGCCTTGCCTGGGAACAATTTTGCGTATTGCAAAAAAGAACACGCAAACAAAAGTGGTTTGTATCGCGGACAATATCCTGCCTCATGAAAAAAGGCCGGGAGACAAAATATTTACCCAGTATTTTGTTAAGCAGGTGGATGCATTTATTACCATGAGTGAAAAAGTACTGACAGATCTGAATACATTCACTACAACAAAACCAGCCGTTTTTGTACCACATCCATTGTATGATAATTTTGGAGATAAAATAAGCAAGGCAGAGGCCCGTAAAAAATTAGGTATTGATAAAGATGTGCCTCTTTTGTTATTTTTTGGTTTTATTAGAAAATATAAAGGGCTGGATATTCTCTTTGATGCGATGAAAATTTTACAAGCATCTGGCAACTCTCCTAAACTTTTAGTGGCAGGAGAATTTTATGAGAACCGCAAACCTTATGATGAACAGATTGAAGAACTTGGTATACATGATCAGCTGATATTACGAACACAATTTATTGGGGACAGCGAGGTTAAATATTACTTATGTGCAGCGGATGCTATAATCCAGCCTTACCGAAATGCTACACAAAGTGGTGTTACTCCATTAGCTTACCATTTTGAAATTCCTATGATCGTTACGAATGTTGGGGGACTTCCATCTCTTGTACCGGATGGCAAAGCTGGTTTGGTTGCAGAACCCAATGCCACATCCATTGCTCAAAAAATTCAAGAGTATTTCAACAAAAGCCCTGAATATTTTATTCCTTTTTTACAGGAAGAGAAGAAAAAGTATAGCTGGGAGGTGATGGTGAAAAAGATTCTTGAGGTTGCTATCTCAACCCCGCACACTTCTTAAAAACAACCATCTTAAAAAATTATTTTTAATGCTACTTAGATACAAGAGTTCTTTTAAAACTTTCTGGTGAATCAATTGCTCATATTTTCTGGTAAAGCCGATTTTTTTTTAGGTGTCCCACACCTATAAATGTCCCACACTTTACAAAACTCATTCCAAGTATTTTTTTCTTACAAAAAGTACACAAGTGAGGGAGTAATACCTAACTCCCGCCCCTCTCCAAAAGAGAGGGGAGTAAAATACCTCACCCCCGCCCCCTCTCCAAAAGAGAGGGGAGTAAGTAGTTTTCGATCATTTAAAATTTAAAATTCAACATTTAAAATATCCTCTTTGCCTCTTTGCGTGAAACCTTTTCCTTCCTCACCCCCGCCCCCCTCCCCAAAAGAGAGGGGAATTTCATCATTTGTTTTCTTATTAAATTCTTTGCGTGAAATATTGTATTTAATAAAAAATTTAAAATTTAAAATATCTTCTCCTTACCCCACCTTCTGCTCCACTTCATAGATCGCCTTCACCGTTTTAACCAAAGAATCCGGTGTAACAGAAATACTATCAATTCCCAGCTCTACAAGAAACTGTGCAAAATCAGGAAAATCAGAAGGCCCCTGGCCACATATGCCTACTTTGATATTATTCTTTTTTGCTGTAACGATCAGCATACGCAGCATTTCTTTAACCGCCGGGTTGCGTTCATCATAAAGATGCGCCACCAATGATGAATCCCTGTCCAGGCCCAATGTAAGCTGGGTCAGATCATTGCTTCCAATCGAGAAACCATCTATGTGTTTGGAGAATTGCTCTGCCATAATAATATTGGAAGGCAACTCCGCCATTAGAAATACTTCCAATCCATTTTCCCCTCTCACCAACCCATATTCCGCCATTACTTCCTGCACTTTTATACATTCTTCTACTGTGCGGCAGAAAGGGATCATTACTACCACATTTTTCATTCCCATTTCTTCCCTTACTCTTTTGATGGCTTTGCATTCCAGTCCGAATGCTTCTTTGTATTGCGGGGAATAATATCTTGAAGCACCGCGCCAGCCGATCATCGGATTTTCTTCATGCGGTTCAAAATATTTTCCTCCTAACAAATTATAATATTCATTGCTTTTAAAGTCAGAAAAACGCACGATCACTTTATTTGGATAAAAAGAAGCAGCGATCTTGGCCACGCCATAGGATAGTTTTTTAATGAAAAATTCTTCTTCATTATCGAAACCATAGATCATTTTAGAAATGGTTGCACTCAATTCTGCATCACCTAAAGTTTTATGCTTTAGAAGTGCCATGGGATGGGCCTGTATAAAATTATTTATTATAAATTCTTCTCGGGCCAGGCCTACTCCTGCATTTGGAAAATGAGAAAAGCGAAATGCCATATTAGGCGAAGCCACATTTAACATGATAGGCGTTTTCAAAGTGGGCAGGTCATTAAGATCTGTTTCAATTCTTTTAAATGGAACTTCACCTTCGTAGATCAGTCCTTCATCACCTTCTGCACAACTAGCCGTAACAAACTGGCCATCTGATAACAATTCAGTTGCATTGCCGCAACCAACAATTGCAGGCACACCCATCTCACGGGCAACGATAGCAGCATGACAAGTGCGTCCACCCTTATTCGTTATGATCGCAGAAGCTTTCTTCATGATCGGCTCCCAGTCAGGATCTGTCATATCCGTAACCAGCACATCTCCTGCCTTAAATTCATGTCCTTCAGAAACCCTTTTATCCATGGAAAAAAGAATATTCACTTTACCTGAACCAATCCTGTCTCCAACAGCAATTCCTTTTATTATTGGCTTCCTCTTTTCATCAGGCTCCATCACATACTCTATAATTTTGGAATGGTCTTTCTGAGAATGTATCGTTTCAGGCCGGGCCTGTACAATAAATAATTCTTTTGTTAAACCGTCTATTGCCCACTCCACATCCATCGGGCACCAGTGGCCTTTTAATGATGTATAGTATTCTTCTATCTGTACGATCCATTTAGCCAATTGCAGGATGCGGTCATTGGATAAACAATAACGGTGCTGGAACTGCTTTTCAGTAGGAATGATCTTTACCCGCTCATCAGAATCATCACCATACACCATCATCCTGTCTTTGTTGCCTAATTTTTTTTCTATGATACTTTCAAATCCTTCTTTTAGTGTTGGTTTAAAAACAATGTATTCATCTGGGGACACTGAACCCTGTACGATCATTTCTCCCAGGCCGAAGGAAGCGTTTATAACCACCACATCCTTGAAACCACTTTCCGTATCCAAAGAAAAGGCAACACCTGATGCACCAAGATCCGAGCGCACCATTTTTTGTACACAAACAGACAAGCCGATATCAAAATGATCATATTTTGAAGTATGCCTGTAGCTGATAGCCCTGTCTGTAAACAGCGAAGCGAAACAGTTCCGCACTGCATTGATGAGGGAAGCAGGCCCACGAACATTTAAATAGGTTTCCTGTTGCCCTGCAAAAGAGGCATCCGGCAAATCTTCAGCCGTAGCGGAAGAACGTACAGCCACATCCGTTGATTCCTGGTCGTATCGTGCCGATACTTCATAATATTTATCAATGATCGCTTTGCTCAGCTCCTGTGGAAACTTTGAGTTACGTATCAGTTGCCTTACCTGTAAACCGCCCCTGCGCAAACTTTCAAGGTCTTCGAAATTAATTTCAGCAATGGTGTTACGGATAGTATCGGCGAGGTTACTGTGTTCAAGAAATTTGTGATAGGCCTGCACAGTAATAACAAATCCATTGGGAATGTTTATGCCGAGGTTGCTTAAATTCTGCAGCATCTCTCCCAATGAAGCATTTTTACCTCCCACCAATGGAAGGTCTTTCATGCCTACTTTATCAAGGTCGGTAATATATAGGGCTTCTGCCATAAATTTGTTTTTAGGATTTTTCTTTCTCTATAACGCTATAGGGGCAAAATAGTATTTTTTCGTATGGAAAAAGTAGAAATAATTTTAATAACACCGGAGATAAACCACAGACAACCTACCATTGACCATTGACCCTGGACCATGGTCAATACATTATCTTCGCTTTTTAACCATCTATTCAGCAAATGATCTATAGAAGTAAAGCTCCGCTGCGTATAGGGCTAGCCGGTGGTGGCACGGATGTTAGCCCCTATTGTGATATGTTTGGTGGCGCTATTCTCAATGCCACAATTTCCTTATCTGCCTATGCAAGTGTAGAACCCCTTGAAGAAAATATAATTATTGTAGAAGCGTTGGATCGTAAGGAAATGCAAACTCATCCCGCAGATGTTCCCTTGCCTATAGATGGTGAACTCGATTTATTAAAAGGAGTCATCAACCGGGTAAAAAAAGATTATGGCTTAACAGGGGGTATTCGTTTATCAACTTTTGTTGATGCACCCGCAGGATCTGGTCTGGGTACTTCTTCTACCCTTGTTGTAGCGATCATAGGCGCCTTTGTAGAAATGCTGAAATTACCATTGGGTGATTACGACATTGCGCATTATGCTTTCGAAATAGAAAGAAATGACCTGAAGCTTGCCGGTGGAAGGCAGGATCAGTATGCAGCCATGTTCGGTGGCGTAAACTTTATGGAATTTTACAATGATGATAAAGTGATTGTTAATCCATTGCGCATTCGTCCACAATACATGCATGAGCTTGAAAATAATTTGCTGCTTTATTTTACAGCCACCTCACGGGAAAGCGCAACCATTATTAAAGAGCAGGTGAAAAATGTAAACAGCCAGAATACAAAAAGCATTGATGCCATGCACCAGTTAAAGGAGCAGGCAAAAATGATGAAGGAAGCTTTGTTAAAAGGTAAGCTGGATGAATTTGGAAAAATTCTGGATATAGGTTTTCTGCAAAAAAGAAACATGGCAGCCAACATCAGCAATGAGAATATTGAAGAAATATACGAGGCTGCAAAAAAAGCAGGAGCCACAGGTGGAAAAATAAGTGGTGCAGGCGGCGGTGGATTTATGATCTTTTATTGTCCGGGAAATACACGCTTTGCAGTGATCGATGCTCTTAATAAATTCGGCGGAGAGATAAAGAAATATTCTTTCGCGAAGTACGGGTTAACTACATGGTGTGTGTAGGGCAAAGTCAAAAGTCAAAAGTCAAAAGTGAAAAGTGAAAAGTGAAAAGTCAAAAGGGAAAAGTCAAAAATCAAAAGCTAATTTGAAAATCCTATAAATTTATTAAGTTATAGATTTATTTATGCAATAGCTTCAAACAGCTGATCACTTAGAATTTAAATAATCCATGGTCTATGGTCCATGACCTATGGTCTATCTTTCTCTTATCTTTGCCCCATGAACGAAAAGATCTCTTCTCTCATAAAAGCTTCCATCAGCGTAAAGCAACTGGTTTTACAGGATCAGGATATTATTGCTACTGTTGAAAAGAGTGTATCCCTACTCGTTACTGCATTTAAAAACGGCAACAAAGTATTATTCTGCGGAAACGGCGGAAGCGCTGCCGATGCACAACACCTGGCTGCAGAATTCAGTGGCCGCTTTTACACCGACAGGGATGCCTTGCCGGCAGAAGCATTGCACGTGAACACTTCCTACATAACTGCAGTGGCCAATGATTATAGTTATGATGTTGTATACTCCCGCATGATAAAAGGAATTGGAAAAAAAGGTGATGTACTGGTAGGCTTAAGTACTTCTGGTAACAGTAATAATATCGTGAATGCATTTAACATGGCAAAGGAAAAAGGGATGACTACGATTGGTTTTACCGGCAGCACTGGTGGTAAACTAAAAGACATAAGCGACCTGCTGCTGAATGTTCCTTCCAATGATACACCCCGTATCCAGGAAAGTCATATTTTACTGGGACATATCATTTGCCAGTTAGTGGAAGAACAATATTTCAACCTGGACGCTACAACCAAAGGAACGTAACATGCTTATAAAAGAATGTATCATTCTTGCCGGCGGACTAGGAACAAGATTGCGCTCTGTGGTGCCGGATCTTCCTAAGTGTATGGCAATTGTTGCAGGTGAACCTTTTCTTTTTCATGTGATACATTATTTGCAAAAACAAGGCATAGAAAAATTTATTTTTTCATTGGGTTATTTACACAACGTTATTATAAAATACATAGAAGATTCATTTCCTGAGCTGTTTGTGAAATATTCTATTGAAGACGAACCATTGGGAACAGGTGGTGCCATACAATTGGCTTTACAGGAGGCCACGGGCAAAGATGTGTTTGTAGTAAATGGCGACACACTTTTTAAAGTTGATCTTAGTGAAATGTCATCTTTTCATTCAGATAACAATGCTTCTTGTTCACTTGCATTAAAGCCGATGAAAGATTTTGAAAGGTATGGAGTAGTTGGTTTTGATGCTGATCATTCTATTATTTCTTTCAGTGAAAAAAAACAGTATAAAAAAGGTTATATAAATGGCGGTGTTTACGCTTTGCATGTTCCTTCTTTTTTAGATTTAAAACTGCCCGCTAAATTTTCTTTCGAGAAAGATTACCTCGAAAAGTATTTTTTACAACAGAATATGAAAGCACTTGTACAGGATACTTATTTTATTGATATAGGTGTACCGGAAGACTTTGAGAGGGCAAACAGGGAGATGAAGAAGACCATAGACCATGGACAATAGACCATCCATAGACAATAGAATGTTTCAATCGATAAAAACTTTATTAAAATTATAGACCCCATGGTCAATAGTCCATCGGTCATGGTCAATTAAAAACTTAACCCCACATGTCTCTCCCCATAAATAAAATCGATAAATCGTGGACATTATTTCTCGACCGCGATGGAGTCATCAACCAGGAAAAACACGAAGACTACATTCATACCTGGGAGGAATTTAAATTTTATGAAGGAGCTGTTGAAGCTATTACAATATTTACTAAGAAGTTCAAGCGCATATTAGTTGTAACCAACCAGCGTGGTGTTGGAAAAGGCGTAACAAAACTGGATGACCTGCATACCATACATGCAAATATGCTTGAGGACATTACAAAAGAAGGCGGTCACCTGGATGCTATTTATTATTGCAGCGAATTGGATAATGAGAGTCCATACCGGAAACCCAACCCTGGAATGGGATTGGCAGCAGTTGAAGAATTTCCTGATATAGATCTAACAAAAGCTATCATGGTAGGCAATACAATAAGTGATATGCAGTTTGGCCGCAACTTGGGTGTATACACGGTTTTCTTACCTACAACCAGGCCTGATGTACAATTAAATGATCCTTTTATAGATGCTGTTTATGCATCATTATATGAATTTGCGAAGGCACTGGATCATAGATAAGCTTTAGTTAAATTTCAATTTAGCATGAGTACAAATATCTGTTTGGAAAATGTTTGTTTACATTTAAACTATGAAATTTGCCTGTACCTTAATAGCATTCGTATTTATTTCATTTGTTTCTATTGCACAATCTTCTTCACAGCGTAAAGAACTGAATGTAAAAGAAGATACTTTAAAAGGATATTCTTTTAAAATTATCCGCGGCATCAATGCATCAGAACGGTTGAAAGCAGACAGCCTTTTTACAAAAGCTTTTGTACGTGCTTTAAAAATACCTTATTCCTTTAATTATCATTTTGATTCTCTGCAAACGATCTCACAGTTGTATGCACCCGATAGTTCATTCCGGATATTTACCTGGCAGATGGTGGTGAATGAAAATGTTATCCGTCAGCATGGAGCCATACAGATGAAAACCGCAAACGGTTCATTAAAATTATTTCCATTGATCGATAAATCAGATATCACGCAGAAGATGACGGATACGATCGGAAATAACCTCGGCTGGATGGGTGCCGTGTATTACAAGATCATTACTACCAAACATGCCAACCATACTTATTATACATTATTAGGTTATGATGAGAATAACATCCGTACAGATAAAAAGATCATTGAAATACTCGACTTTAAAGATGGGAAGCCTGTTTTCGGCGGACAATATTTTAATACTGCAGACAACAGCCAGAATTTAAAAAGCAATGCCCGGTATGTGATGGAATTTAAAAAGCAGACCAGTCCCCGGTTAACTTTTGATCCCGAACTGAACATGATCATAATGGAACACCTGATGTCGCCATCTAATGAACCCAATAAAAAATATACACTGATCCCCGATGGAGATTATGAAGGATTTAAATGGGAAAACGGTAAATGGAATTATATCGCTAAAGTGTTCAATGAAATAACTCCCGAAAACCAACCTCCTACCCCTAAGCTTATCCGTGATGCGGAAGGAAATATTGATGAAAGTAAACTGGCAGGCGCTGAAGAAGAAGTTAAGCCTGCACCTAAAAAAGTAAAGCCCCCGAAGAAAAAAGATTAATGGTTTCTTGGATTTTTTTTCACGCAAATACGCAAAGTATATAAGTTTTAAAAAAATATTTGCGCCTTTGCTTCTTATTTTCTTTGCGTGAAACCTTAATCGTTCAGCTTCAGCACAGCCAAAAACGCCTCCTGCGGCACTTCCACATTACCGATCTGTTTCATGCGCTTTTTACCTTCTTTTTGTTTTTCCAGCAATTTGCGTTTACGGCTTATATCACCACCATAACATTTTGCGGTAACATCTTTGCGCATGGCACTAATGTTTTCACGAGCAACTATTTTCGCTCCAATTGCAGCCTGTATGGCAATCTGGAATTGTTGCCGCGGTAACAGTTCTTTTAATTTTTCACAAAGCTTGCGACCAAATTCATGTGAGCGGCCTCTATGGATCAGGGCACTTAAAGCATCAACTTTTTCATTGTTCAAAAGGATATCCATTTTTACAATATCACTTTCGCGGTATTCTATAGGATGGTAATCGAAAGATGCATAACCACGCGTCATGCTTTTGAGTTTATCATAAAAATCAAAAACGATCTCTGTAAGCGGCATATCAAAAGTAAGTTCAACGCGGGTGGGAGTAAGATATCCCTGGTTGATAAGTATGCCACGTTTTTGAATGCAGAGTGTCATGATGTTGCCGATGTATTCGGGTTTGCTGATCATCTGCGCGCGGATGTAAGGCTCATCTATCTTATCCAAACGTGTTGGGTCTGGCATTTCAGCGGGGTTGTTCACTTTGATAATTTCACCACGGGAAGTGGTAGCAATAAAACTAACATTCGGAACTGTGGTAATAACTGTTTGATTGAATTCTCTTTCCAGTCTTTCCTGGATGATCTCCATGTGCAGCATTCCGAGAAATCCGCAACGGAAACCGAAACCAAGGGCCTGTGAAGTTTCCAGTTCATAAGTAAGAGAAGCATCGTTAAGCTGCAATTTTTCCATACAGTCACGCAATTCTTCAAATGCATCTGTCTCAACCGGGAAGATACCAGCAAAAACCATGGGCTTCACATCTTCAAAACCTTTTATCGGCTCCAGGGAAGGGTTAACTGTTGTAGTGATAGTATCTCCCACTTTTACTTCCTTAGCAACTTTAATTCCGGTGATGATGTAACCCACATCACCGGCGGCTACTTCTTTGGTAGGCGACAACCCGAGTTTTAAAACACCCACTTCATCAGCACCATATTCTAAACCGGTGTTAGAAAATTTTATCTTGTCATTCTTTTTTAATGTACCATTAAAGACGCGGTAGTAAACAATGATGCCGCGGAAAGAATTGTATACACTATCAAATATCAATGCCTGCAAAGGAGCCTGCGGATCACCTTTGGGTGCGGGTATCCGGCTAATGATCGCATCCAGTATTTCCTGGATGCCGATACCGCTTTTACCGCTGGCGAGTAAAATATCTTCTTCTTTGCAGCCAATGAGTTCAATGATCTGGTCTTTCACTTCCGGAATCATAGCCCCTTCCATATCAATTTTGTTGATCACCGGAATGATCTCCAGGTTATTGTCGATCGCTAAATATAAGTTGCTGATCGTTTGAGCTTGTATACCCTGGGAAGCATCAACCAATAACAATGCTCCTTCACAAGCTGCCAGGGCACGACTCACTTCATAGCTGAAATCAACATGGCCGGGAGTATCTATAAGGTTAAGCACATAATCTGTACCGTTATGCGGATAGTTGATCTGTATTGCATGACTTTTGATGGTGATACCTTTTTCGCGTTCGAGGTCCATATCATCCAATACCTGTGCCTGCATATCGCGTTCACCGATGGTATGGGTAAATTCCAAAAGCCTGTCAGCCAGTGTGCTTTTTCCGTGATCAATATGTGCGATGATGCAAAAATTCCTGATGTTCTTCATGTAATACCGGTGCGTAATTGAGGGTGCAAAAGTAGTGGTTTTTGGGGGGATTTGAGCAATATAAAAGCATATGATTGATAGCGGTTGAGCATTCTTTCAGCATTAATAGAATGCCCCTTACGCATAGCCTCAATAGATTTCTAGATATATGAATGTTTAAAAATAAAGGTGCGTATATTTAAGTGTTAGGCACAACCCTACACCCTATGCTTAGAAGTCTCATTATTTCAATACTCCCTCTCTTAGGATTGAGTAGTTCAACCCTTGGACAATCAAAGGAAAAATTTACCACTATTGACAGCGGCATTTTTTTAGGGAAAATTTCAGGAGTAACTGCAAAAGAATTCAATGAAGAAATAAGGTATGATAGTCTCTTTGGATTTAACAACCTTACTGATAGCAAGTATTTAATTGAAATTCGTTTTTTTGAAATTTCAAATCTGGCATTGAACTTTTGTACGACTCTTTATTATGATTCTGAATTCAAACTGACTCGTAGGAATAACAATGTAAGACAATACGACACTTCTAAGTTTAGAGTAATAGAATATCAACCATTGGCAAATATGAATGCGGATAGCATATTTAGTAAACTAGTTCAAAATAGTATTTTTTCTTACCAGCCTTCAAATTATTGGGACGATAAACCTAAAGTGCTTACATCAAAAGGCATTGTGAATGACACAAAATTATGTGGACAGACTGATGGCTCCTGGTATCAAATTGACATTAAAGTTGGTAATAATTATAAAAGAATAATTACTAGGAGTGACAGACAATTTTTATCAAAATGTTATCCTGACAATTCCGATTTTAAAAAAGAAGCGTCATTTATTAGCCTATTAGAAACAAGACCATTGATTAAAACAAAGTAATGGGCGTAACATCCGACCACTTATTGCAATGTCGCGCCCCCTACTGCAGTAGGTGTTCCTAATCATTATTGGCGCCTTTTCTGCCGTTGCTGTTTTAATAACTTTTTGTTCTCAATGTTTTAGTTTGCGTTCCTTATCATCACTGCCGCGTTGTGTTATCACAAGCGGCTTGAACGATTCATTAACAATGTCACGCTGATTGATGTATTTTCCATTCCATCACCATCATATAAAGAGTCAATTTCTCATCTAATATAATGTCTTACAATGTAAAGAATTGAGGCCTTCTGCCGCGTTGTGTTATCACAAGCGGCTTGAACGATTCATTAACATGACACTGATTGATGTATTTTTCCTTCCATCATAAGCAGATAACGAATCAGTTTCTCATCCCATAAAATGTGTAACTAGCATAACTGCAGTAAAAGAATTGCGGCCATTCGACCGAGTAACGGAACATGATTTTAAAATACTTTCTTTCAATGATAAAGCCTGAAAATGAATCAGTTATTTCGAATGCAATAAAAATTTTTCCAACACTTAGATGATCGAAATAATTAGAACATTTCTGACCTTATTGCAGTTGGTGTTCCTCCTCATCACTGCCCAGTCTACCGTAGGTGTTCCCAAGTTGTTTTTGTTCTCAATGTCTTAGTTTGTTTTCCTCATCATCACTGCCGCGTTGTGTTATCACAAGCGGCTTGATTGATTCATTAATAGGACGCTGATTGATGTATTTTTCCCATCCCATCATATAAAGATTCAATTTCTCATCTAATAAAATGTGTTGAATGTAAAGAATGGAGGCCCTTCGACTGAGTAAGGAAACATGATTTGAAATAATACGTTCTTCAATGATACAGCCGCTGGTGATAACACCACGCGGCAACGTTTTTTTCTATTATATACTTTTACATTATTATTCCTTTTTCTGCCGTTGCTGTTTTAATAACTTTTTGTTCTCAATGTTTTAGTTTGCGTTCCTTATCATCACTGCCGCGTTGTGTTATCACAAGCGGCTTGAAGAATTCATTAACATGACACTGATTGATTTATTTTCCATTCCATCATAAGCAGATAACGAATCAGTTTCTCATCCCATAGAATGTGTAACTATTATAACTGCAGTAAAAGAATTGCGGCCATTCGACAGAGTAACGGAACATGATTTTAAAATACTTTCTTCAATGATAAAGCCGCTGGTGATAACACCACACGACAACGTTTTTTTATTGATATAATCTTTCATTGTTATTTCCTTTGCTGCGCCACCGTTCGAAAGTTCGGTATTGTACGTTTATATGTTTGATGTATTTTTGAACAATGTTCGGCTAAGGCATCATATAAAGACGTACCCTATTGATGAATGCGGAAGTTTGTTAGCTGTCATTATATAGCTTGACCATCCAACTAATAAATATGAGTTTTGAACTTTTGCTTTCTAAAATATCCAGGCATATTTCTTTATCCACAGAGGAAACAACATTTTTCACCTCGCTGTTATATTCAAAATCATTACGAACAGGAGAATTTTTACTGCGTGAAGGAGATGTTTGCAAGTATGAAACATTTATAACGAAGGGTTGTTTAAAAGCATACTACTTAGATGAAAATGCTGTTGAACACATCGTTGATTTCTTAGTTGAAGAATGGTGGGCAGATGATCTGTATAGCTTTTTAACGGGCAGTGGCGCTACCTCGAATATTAAAGCAATTGAAAATACTGATGTAATACAAATTAGTAAAAGTAATTTAGAACTGTTATACCAAAAGATCCCAAAGTTTGAACGGTTTTTCAGGATACTTTTTCAAAATGCATATATTTCTCAAAAAGAACAGATAAACTTATTTTTATCTGTTCCGGCCGATGAACGGTATATTTTGTTTCTTAAAAAGAAGCCTTACGCTGAAAAGCGATTTTCTCAAAAAGACATTGCAGCTTATTTAGGTATCACTCCCCAATTTTTAAGCACCTTAAAGAAAAAAATTAGTCGAGTTAATGTACATTAACTTTTAATTCAGTCTATTGCATTTTTTTTGCCTGCCTGCCGTAGCAAAGCGAAAGCATGGTTACACTTTGTAAACAACTAATATGACTGAAACAAAACTATTAAACGCCCAAAAAGTTACCATTGAGTTATTTGAAGCGGTTGAAAAAAACAATTTAATAATTGCAGGTAAATCGGAATCTCAACTTTCCACAGAAATTGTTAATCTGTCCCTTGAAAAATTCGGTATTAAAGAGCATTGGCATAAGAAAATTGTAAGAACCGGCGTAAATACATTAGCAACTTATAATGATAACCCTCCCGATAAAATAATTCAGGAGGATGATATTGTATTCCTTGATTTTGGACCTATCGTTGATGGATTTGAAGCCGACTTAGGCAGAACATATGTTATTGGTAACAATGTAATAAAATTAAAAATTAAAAACGATGTTGAAAAAGCCTGGTATGAAACAAGAGCCTGGTATGGTACACAAACGTCTTTAAAATCATCAGATCTGTTTCAATATGTGGTTGAAAAAGCAACTAAATATGGGTACACTTTCGGTGGCCAAATTGCCGGGCATATTGTTGGTAAGTTTCCACATGAACAACCATTAGACCCCAGGAGTATGGAATTGGATATACATCCACAAAACCATAATGATATGTTGTTACCTGATGCTAACGGAGATAAAAGGCATTGGATTTTGGAGCTGCTCTTTATTGATAAAGACAATAAGATAGGTGGATATTTTGAACAATTGCTGTGATATATGTTGAACAAAATTGCCGTTAACGGTAAAAAATTGAAAATAAAAAATGAATATCTCAAAAACAGACATGCCCGCCTTAATTTTAATTGACATTCAAAAAGGATTCGACAATATTGAGTATTGGGGTGGGCAAAGAAACAATTTAAATGCTGAAGAAAATGCAGGTGAACTTTTAAAGCTTTGGAGAAAAAATAATCTTCCGGTTTTTCACATTATGCATTGCTCATCTAATCCTGAATCATTGCTTCATGAAACAAATGCAGGAAATGAATTCAAAGACTTGGTAAAACCTGCAAACAACGAGCCTGTAATTAAAAAGAATGTAAATAGTGCTTTTATCAATACAAACCTGAAAGAGCAACTTGACAACGAAAAAATTACAAAACTTGTTATAGTTGGATTAACAACTGACCATTGCGTATCTACAACTACAAGAATGGCAGGAAATTTTGGCTTTGATACTTTTATTGTTTCAGACGCAACAGCAACATTCAACAAAAAAGGATTGCAAGGGCAAATATATTCTGCCGAACTTATTCACGAAACTGCATTAGCAAGTTTGAATAATGAATTTGCGACAGTAGTTACAATAGAATTTTTGAAACAGCATATAAAATAGAAAGCACATAATAATATACTAGCCTTCTCTGCGATAATACTAATTTTATTTTTAATCACAAGCCATAAAGCCTTAAACTCTCCGTCTTCCCCCCCCCTTTGCGATAATCTTAAATTTATTTTGAGCTACAAGCCACAAAGCCTTAAAGACTAAAAGAGTCATAATAATTTTTTAAAAACTCTGCGCCTCCCCGTCTCTGCGGTAATATTACTTATTATCTGTATTTTGGCGCATGAATAATATTGCTTGCCCTAACTGTAACAATGAATTATCCAATGCACAAAAATTTTGTGATGTATGCGGACAAAAAAATAGTTTTCACCGGTTTACTGTTGGGCATGTAACTCACGAATTCTTTCATGCCTTTACTCATGCGGATTCAGGTATCATTTTCCTTGTAAAAGAACTGGCATTAAACCCGGGGCGGGTAGCTAGTGAATTTGTAAGCGGTAAGATAAAAAAATATTTTAGTCCCTTTACTTTTATGCTGCTCTGTGTTGGCTTTTTTGTTTTAATGAACAATGTTTTAAAAACATACCCGGATCCTCCTAAACCTGATCCGAAGATACTGCAGGTTATTCCAACACCAGAGGCCCGGCAAAAGTATATAAGGTTAATTGAACGTTCAGCTAATGGAACAAAAGCAATGAATAAACACGCAAATATCATAACAGTAATTGCAATGCCATTGTATGCATTTATTATGTGGTTATTTTTCAGGAAAAGAAAGAGGAATTTCGCAGAGATACTGATTGCAATGGTATTTTACACAGCATTTGCCAGCCTGGCAACTACGGTTTTATTTAATCCCATACTTGCCTACTATAAAGGAACTCCTGCCTATATATATATCTTCTTAATAAATGCATTGTTACAATCATTTTACTACACATGGGGATTGAAAACCTTTTTTAACTACAGGTCTGCGGCGGGATACTTTAAAATATGGCCGGTTATGATCTTAACATATGTCATCTGGATCGTGTTAACATTGCTTGTATTTTTTATCTATGTGTACGGCAGCCAGACTGGTAAAGTGATCGCAGCTTTGTGGAATGCATATTTTTTAAAGTGATAATGTTTTCAGATTCATACATTATAAATTCTGAAGTTTTTATTAAATCAAAATTCGCTTTTCAATACCACTCCCATACTGTCCATCTTGGTTAAACACAAGTGCTCTTACGGAACACTTACTGTAGTAAGAGTTAAAATGTCAACGTCTTTTAAACTATCGCTTCATTATTGTACTTATTTCTATATTCCAAGGGCGACATCCCTGTAATTTTTCTAAACACCTCACGAAATGCTTTCACATCGGAATAACCAACTTCATACATTACTTCATTAATGGTTTTGCGGCTGGTTTCAATTGTTTTTTTAGCTGACTCAACTTTTACTCGCTGCAAATATTCGAGAGGTGTATTTCCTGTAGCTTTAATAAACCTCCTGTCAAAGTTTCTCCTGCCTACAGAGAACAAAGTAGACAAATGCTCTACATATATTTTTTCATGCAGTTTACTTTCAATATATGCCTGTGCCCCAAATACCATTTCATCTCCGTGAGACTTCTGACCAGTAAATATTGCAAACGCAGATTGACTATTCCTGTCCAATTCAATCTGAAAAACTTTTGAACAAAAGATCGCTGCTTGCCTGTCGTAATATTTTTCTATCAGGTATATTACCAGGTTTAGAAAAGAATAAGCGCCACCGTTTGTATAAATCCCATTTTCATCGGTTATTAACTTATCAGTTTGCAAGTTCACTTTTGGAAACATGCTTCTGAAATTTTCAGCCACAGACCAATGGGTAGAGCAGTTTCTTCCATCCAATAATCCAGAAGAAGCAAGTAAAAATGCACCAGTGCAAATTGTAGCTATCTCAGCACCGTCTTTATATTGTTTAGCAATCCAATCAATCAAATTCTTATTACCCTTAACAGATTTTTGATAATTATGATTTAATGACGGAATAATTATAAGATTGGTTTTATTTATCGCAGAAATGTTTGTGTGTGGTTTTACTGTAAACAAACCTTCATTAAATTCTACTTTTTTCGATGTGCCTGCCAATTGAATTGTAAACAATTCCTTTTTGCCCTGTCCCTTCCAATACAGATTGGCTTTTTTAAATATTTCATAAGCACCAGTAATACTGCTTAAATTATTATCTCCATTTGGAACTATTATGGTAAGATGTTTCATTTTGTAATCTTTTTGGTAAAGGTAGAAATTATCATTGTCCAAAACAACCCACTACAAAGTCCATTTTACCACCCTTTAGTATGATATTCAGACAATATATTTGTAAAAAAAATTTATAAAAAAAACCCTGCAACAATGACTACATCAAATTTTACAACTACCATTTTAGTTGACCATACTCCAACAGAAGTATTTGAGGCAATCAATAATGTACGTGGATGGTGGAGTGAACAAATTGAAGGCAGTACCAATAAAATCAATGATGAATTTAATTATCATTACCAGGATGTTCATCGCTGCAAAATGAAAATAGTAGAATTTGATCCCAACAAGAAAGTAGTTTGGCAGGTACTTGACAACTATTTTAGTTTCACTAAAAACAAGAACGAATGGAAGGACAATAAAATTATTTTTGAAATATCTGAGAACGATAATATAACACAACTTCAATTCAACCAGGAAGGATTAGTTCCCGATTATGAGTGCTATGATATTTGTCAAAACGCCTGGAACACTTACATTCAAAAAAGTTTGTACAATTTAATTACTAAAGGTAAGGGGCAGCCAAACGGCAAAGACAAACCCCAAACTGCAGATGAAATGAGACTGTCAACATCAGACTTTACAACTACTTTTTTTGTAAACCAAACTCCTGCAGAGGTATTCAATGCTGTTAATAATGTTCGTGGCTGGTGGCAGGGAGAAATTGAAGGAAGCACCGATAATCCTGATGATGAATTTAACTATCGTATGAAGGATTTTCATTTCTCTAAACAGAAGTTAATTGAAGTGGTCCCTGACAATAAAGTGGTGTGGCTTGTTATTGACAGCAAACTGAATTTTCTTAAAAGCAAAAGTGAGTGGACGGGAACAAAAATTATTTTTGAAATTTCTGAAATTAATAATAAAACTCAACTCCGTTTTACACACCTTGGATTAGTTCCGGACATTGAATGTTATGTTTCATGCTCAAATGGATGGAGTAAACTTATACAGGAAAGTTTACTGAGCCTGGTAACCACAGGTAAAGGCAGGAATGTTTTCTAAGAAAAAATAAACATTGTAGGGTTGTTATAATTAATTCTTAAACCTTTTTGTATTTATGTTGTTATATTAATTCAGGATTGTTGTTACTTATGTATTCTGTTATTAAAATGGTAGTAATAACAATACCTGCTTACATAAACTTTATGAACAAATTTACTCTGCCAGATAAATTGTTGTTTACTGCTGCATTTCTACCTCTTATATTTTCTGAGATACTTTGGTTTAAAGATGAACAACAGGCAGCTATTTTTATAGGGCTTTGGGTTCCTTCAATTCTGGGCTTTGGAATTTACCTGAAACTAATAAATATTAATAAATGATCGCCCTTATCCCCTATTTCGCCGGGTTTATAACTTTATTATTTGGAATTGCTTTTTTCCTGGGGCTACAGCAAGTAAGGAAAAAATAAATCTGCTATTCTTTCTTTACTTAATAAACAGTATAATATTTTAAACTCTGCGTCTCCCCGACTCTTGCGGTTAATATTTTACCGCGAAGGCAGTAAGGCACGAGGTATCGCAAGGGAAATTATTGAGCCCAACTCAGCGTCTCCCCGCCTCTGAGGTAACATTTAATTTTTTAATTACAAAGCCAAAATTTTATAAACCATACTATCACTACAACTGCATTGATTAACTTTAATAAAATAATCAAAGCATGCCTGCAGAGAATCTTAACCGTTTTGATCGTATCGTTGCCATTTTTATTCACCTGCAATCTGGTAGAATTGTAAAAGCTCAGTCACTGGCAGACCGTTTCCAGGTAAGCCTTCGAACTATATACAGGGACATCCGGTCTCTTGAAATTTCCGGAGTGCCCGTTACCGGTGAACCGGGTATTGGTTATTCCATAATGGATGGATACCGTCTGCCTCCTGTTATGTTTACCATGGAAGAAGCAGGAAGTTTTGTAACGGCAGAAAAGCTCATGCAAAAATTCAGCGATAAAAAACTAGGAGAATATTTTACATCTGCCATGTTCAAAGTTAAATCTGTATTACGGGGAAATGCAAAAGACAGGGTATCCTTACTGGAAAGCCAGGTATGGATCAACCCGGGAATGGAGCTGTTCAATGAAAATGTGCCGGACGCATTGGAAATATTACTGGAAAGTTTAGCTGAAAAAAAACAGGTTGCACTGCAATACCAATCTTTTGAAACTGATGAAACAACTACTCGTATCATTGAGCCGGCGGGATTATTTAATGAAAATAATTTCTGGTATATAATGGGCTATTGCCTGTTACGCAATGATTACAGGCAATTTCGAACAGACAGGATACTTTCAATAACCAGAACAGCTAATTCATTTACAAAAGATCACAGTGATGCAGATCTGTTTAAAAAAGCCACCTATCCTGTACAAAATAAAAAAGTTGTAATCCGGGTTGATAAAAATATCATCCGTTATATTAAAGCCAGCCGAAAATATTATGGCTTTCTGTCGGAAAAAACGGTAAATGATAAAGTGGAAATGACCTTTATGATCAGTGAGGATTGTGATGCCATCGCCCGCTGGTATATGATGTTTGCTGATTGCGCTCAAATAATCGGACCAGAAAGTTTTAGAATAAAAGTAAAAGAGTTACTTACAATGGCTATCAATAATCTGAATGTAAATAAAATCAATCTTCCAGCTCCTCGCAGGAAACCCCGGCCAGTTGAAGATTTTCAATAATAGCAGCCGGATGTAATGAAATGGCTTCAACCCGGAGGATGTTGTCACAATCCTCCAGGTCTACATTCCATTTTTCATTTATATCCATTAGTTCATCAAGCAAAGGAGTAAGCCGGTTAACCTGGTCACTTCCACTGATTGAAGTTCTGAACACAAGTACTTTCATTTTCATATTATAATATTAACTGCGATCCCAGAACATAGGTGGTTCAATTCCCAACACCCGTAAGAATACATATAACTGACCGCGGTGATGTATTTCATTTTCAATAAAATAAAAAATAGAGGAGCATACCGTGCCAGGGTATTGTCCAAAGGTTAATATTTCATCACTGAATGTATCTTCTGGTATCTGTGACCAGTATTTATTTATCTCTGCAGATGCCTCATCCCATAAACGAAGTACAGTAGCTTTACTATTATTGAATTCAATATGTTCATTCAATTCTTCCGTTCCTCTGGTAACTATCTGCCTTACGCCGGGCACAGCTATTGCAAGCAATTCCTGGATCAGCTGTGCAGGAGTACGCATACCTCCAATTGAAAACTCAAAGAACTCTTTTTCAGGAAACGAGTTTATAACTTTACGTGTAAGGTTACGCTGGCCCTGCCAGTGTTGTAAGAGTTCCGAAGTACTTAAAACAGTTGCGGTTTGTTTACTGATGGTTGTTGTTTCCATGATGTATTTATTTTGATTGAATTCAAAAATAAAAACAGGGTATGACAACAGTTTGTCAGCAGGCTAAAAAAAATATTAAATATTTTCTACCAAGATTTTTTTACAAAAGGCACTTAAAACAGGAAGGATTGCAAATGAACTTTTTGACAGATATTTTGTTATATGTATATAGATATTACATGAAAAAAACGTTTCTTACAGCTGAATGGCGAAAACTCATTATTATCAATTATGAAGTGGATCAATCCATATTAAAACCATATCTACCGTATAAAACAGAAATCGATACCTGGAATGGGAAATGTTATATAAGCCTGATTGGATTTCAGTTTAGTAATACAAAACTAAAAGGATTACGAATTCCCTTTCATAGTGATTTTGAAGAAATAAATATTCGATTCTATGTAAAATTTAAAAAAGGCAACGAATGGAAACGCGGGGTTACATTCATAAAAGAAATTGTACCAAAACACGCTATTACATTTGTTGCTAATACCATTTATAGTGAAAAGTATAAAACATATCCTACCCGCCACCAATGGAATATCAATAATGATTTTTTGGAAATTGCATATTCGTGGAAACACAATGATGCCTGGGATTCAATAAAAGTAAAAACCCGTGCAACTCCTGTTGAAATTTTATCAGGAAGTGAAGAAGAATTTATAACCCAGCATTTTTGGGGTTACACTAAGGTCAATGATAATAAAACATCAGAATACCAGGTTGAACATCCTGTATGGAAAATGTATCCGGTTTTAAATCATGAGATACAAGTACGTTTTGAAAAAATTTATGGGGAAGAGTTTTCCTTTCTCCAGGATAGTAAACCCGTTTCAGTTATGCTTGCGGAAGGATCTTCAATTGCGGTTCGTGCCGCAGGTAACATTTTGTAAATCCACATTACCCGAAAATAAATTTATAAGGGAAAGGGGTACCAATAATCATGAAATAATTTTTTTGCCTCACAAATACCACACTTTTATTAGATTTTAGGTCTGATATGTGCAGTACTTTCCGTGATTCCTGTATTCTGCAGGATATTATTATAATCATTCAAAAACAAAATTATGAAAAAGACAATTCTGGTCCTTGCGGCTGCCTGTTATTTAACGGCCTGTACCGACACTAAAAAGGATGACAGTTCCACAACAGTCACACCTCTTGAAACAACGACTGAAAACAAAATGGAAGGCAATATGGAAAACACCAGTATGGCAGATGGTGGGATGATGATGAAGGATGGAAAAATGATGATGAGGAAAGATGGTAAAATGGTGATGATGGTTAAAGACATGACCTTATCTAATGGAAATAAGGTAATGATGAATGGAGAAATGATGCATTCTAATGGCAAGAAAATGATGCTTACAGAAGGAATGATGGTAGATGCTAATGGCAATATGATGGATGCTTCCGGTAGAATGACAGACGACAGCCGAATGCAGGAAAGTAAAATGAACAGCAGTATGAAAAATAATATGATGATGATGAAGGATGGCAAAATGATGATGATGAAAGATGGCAACATGATGCCTATGGATAAAGAAATGAGAATGAGTAATGGAAACCGTGTGATGATGGATGGCAATGTAATGATGAAAGATGGTAAAAAAATGATGATGGATAACGGTATGATGATGGATGCCAACGGGAATGTAATGGATAGAGATGGTAATATGATGAACAGTGATAAGATGATGAACAATGATAATAAGATGATGGATAAAAATGGCAAGCCAATGAACGATAATACGGTTCCCCCCAATAAATAATCTGTTGCTGGCAAATAGAGATTAGTAAATCTTTAATTTTAAAATCCGTTTCATTAAATATGAAACGGATTTTTCTTTATGTAATATGAATTGTTTATCATTTTAAAATATTTTAAATCATTATATTTAAATTGATAAAATAATTTATTCCCTGTTAGTTTAAATTTTTTTCACTTTAAAAAATTGGTATGAAAAATATTTTCTTTCTTGCTTTCTTTGCATTCACCTTTGTGTGTGTAACAGCACAGCCTACCCGTACTATCCCCGTTAGTGACAATCTTGTAAGTGAAGGCCTCCCTCCTTTGCCTTATAGCATAGTTGAAGAGGTTAAACCGTATACGGAATCACGTGGGGCTGGTTTAGTTGATATACATCCGGTTAACAAACAAATACTGATCAATACCCGCTTTGGTAATTCCGGGCAGATACACCAGGTTAAAATGCCGGGTGGCGACAGAAAACAATTGACCTTTTTTGATGAGTCACCTCGCGCAGTAAGCTTACAGCCAGTACATGGGCAATACTTTTTATTTTCAAAAGACATAGGTGGCAATGAATTTACACAGATATACCGCTATGATTATTCAACAGGAAAAAGTATGATGATAACTGATGGAAGTAAAGTACAAAATGGAAATATTACCTGGAATAAAAAAGGCACAAAGATCATTTATACCACTACGCGCCGTAATGGTACAGACCGTGATATTTACACCATGGATCCGCTTAACCCGGCTACGGATAAACGCTTATTGGAATTAAAAGGTGGTGGGTGGTCGATCGGTGACTGGAGCGAAGATGAAAAACTGGTGCTGTTAAACAATTCAGTTTCCATTAATGAATCCAGTGTTTGGATATATGACATGGCATCGGGTACCAATAAAAAATTTCTTCCTGAAAACAATGACAGGGTTGTCTTTGGTGGTATTGAATTCAGCAAAGACAACAGGTCAGTTTATGTGTTAACTAATCAGAATAGTGAGTTTCTCCGTCCTGCCAGAGTTGATATCAATTCCAAAAAAATAAATTACCTCACTTCTAATATTAATTGGGAAATTCAGAATTATCAAATAACAAAGGATGAGAAGATGGCTTTATTTGTAGTAAATGAAGCTGGCGTTTCTAAAATGTATATTCAGGATTTGGCATCAGGTAATTATAAACCGGTGAGTGCTATTCCAGTGGGTGTAATTGGTACAGCCAGTTGGTTCCCAGATAATCGTTCCCTGGCTTTTTCATTCACAACATCCTCCTCCAGTTCAGATGTATATGAGTGGAATACAGTAACACAAAAACTAACGCGATGGACAGAAAGTGAATTGGGTGGAATGAATCTTTCCGGAATTGAAGCACCGCAACTTGTAAAATGGAAAAGCTTCGATGGCCTGGAGATATCCGGCTTTCTTTATAAAGCCAATAAAAAGTTTTCAGGTAAAAGGCCGGTTATAATAAATATTCATGGCGGTCCGGAAGGCCAGTCATTCCCTACTTTTTTAGGCAGAAGTAATTATTTTTTAAATGAATTAGGCGTTAGTATTATTTTACCTAATGTAAGAGGTAGTACGGGTTATGGTAAAACCTTTACAGATATGGACAATGGTTTAAAAAGAGAAGAAAGTGTAAAGGATATAGGCGCCTTACTTGACTGGATAGGTTTGAATCCAGAACTTGATGCTTCCAGGATAATGATCACGGGCGGCAGTTATGGCGGATACATGACCCTTGCGGCAGCCTTTCATTATAATGATAAAATAAAATGTGCATTGGATATAGTAGGGATAAGCAATTTCAATACTTTTTTAAAAAATACGGAAAGCTATCGCAGGGATCTGAGAAGGGTTGAATATGGTGATGAAAGGGATTCTACTTTATCCTCCTTTTTTGAAAGAACGGCGCCTCTCAACAATGCACATAAGATAACTAAACCCATGTTTATCGTTCAGGGGAAGAATGATCCCCGTGTGCCTTATACAGAAGCACTGCAAATGGTTGAAAAGATCAGGAATAACGGTGGCAAAGTATGGTACCTGATGGCTAATGATGAAGGACACGGATTTGCAAAAAAGAATAATCAGGATTTTCAGTTTTATGCTACTGTTGCATTTGTAAAAGAATATTTATTAAAATAAAAAAACCTGAAATAAATAAACTCGGAAAGATCAATGATCTGTTCGGGCTTTTTCTTATATAGAAGAGATAGTATAATAATAAAAAAAATCAGGAATGAATGATCAATGCTTCTTTTAATAATTTATTCAGATCAGCAGCCTTTGTCATTACCATCATATGCGTGCCGTTCTGTATTGTATGTGTAGGTTTGGTATTACGCCAGGGCAATATTTCATCTTTTGATCCATGAATCTGCCAAAGATGTTCTGGAACTACATCGTTCTTCCATTCCAAAATGGCTCCTATGGCCCACCGTATAAAATTGGGATCACTATCTCTTATTACCTGTCGTAAAATAACTTTATCATCAGGATCTTCCAATGTAAATAAACGTTTTAATATGGAAGCAGATTTAAGCACTTGCATAGGTAACAACCGGTGTAGTTTTAAAGCATAAGCCAGTTTGAAGTGTGCAGGAAACTGGTCATTGGTGGCAACACTTGATAAAAGGATCGTTGTTGCAGGGGCATATTTTTTAGCTATTTCAATTGCTATCATTCCTCCCATTGATAAACCAACCAAAGCGAAATTTTCTTTTGTATCAATAGATTCCGCCAGTCTTAATGCATAGGAAGAAAGTGATTCATTCCTCACCGGGGGTATCCAGTCAAGATAAACGATCTCGCAACCTTCAGGAACATTCAAATGCAAAAATACCCGGTGATCTGCTGCTAACCCACTGATAAAATATACTTTCATTGTAATTTATAATTACTACTGTCCGGTAAAAATTATACACTTTCTTTAAAACATAATACCAGAGCCCTTTAAAAGAAATTTGTTTTAGGATAGGTTCTATTTCATTCCACTTTTGTCTTGATACAAATCGACGCAGGAGATTCAGCGATAAATTTAAATAACAGAATAAGCTAAAAGTGGAGCAAAAAATCAAGGCTGCATAAAAAATCCTAAAAATTGAAGCTGCAGGCTAAAGAAAAACAAGTTCCATCTTCATATAAAAACCAAGCCAGGTGCGACTTACCGACTAAAAATATAACTCAACTGTAGTTACATCTGTTTTTTCTTCTTAACGCCTTCCGCTTCAATTTTCTTAACGGATTTTTTATGAGGCCGAATGAACAGCATTTTAACCGGTCAATAGTGAATTATAATTGCAAATATACCCAAACTGGCAGGTGAAATATTAATTGTTCAATTTTGCTGAAGTGCAATGATTATTGTAATATTACCCAATGCCTGAAATTCAAGCAATTGAACTTGTTAAGGAACCCGGAATAGGTTTTGCAAAGAGAACTTCTCTTTTGATCGGAAGCAGGCTGCTCAAACTGTTTGTACAACTGATCATTCTCTATTATTACTCCCGCAATTTAAGTTATGATGAATATGGTATTTATCAATCTGTTTGGCTTTATATAAATGTAATAAGTGTTATTTCCTTATTTGGATTGCCTTCTCTACTGCTGTCTTCCTCAAACAGGGATATAAAAAAATGGATAAAAGATAATAAAAAGATATTTCTACCTGCGGCACTGCTTTGTAACCTGATTCCCATTTTGTATATTTTAGTTGGAACAGAATATTACAGTTCATCAGACCGCGCTTTGATCATTGCTCTCACTATTATACAGAATGTCACTATCATTTTGGAAACAATAGCCATTAAAAATATTAAAGAAAAACAGGTTTTTATTGCAAATATTATTTTCAATGCAGGTTATCTGGTGAGTCATATTCTTGTGCTAAAAAAAGGATATTCCTTATCCTTGCTTTTATCATGGCTGCTGGTTGTATTTTTTTTAAAAATCTTATTATTCTTACCGTTCAGAGCCAATGAAGTACATGCAACAGATCATAAAGCAGACACAGGTAAACAGTGGTTTTTCCTTGGTTTATTTGATGTGGTAAGTGTATTGTATAAATGGTTGGATAAGTGGGTTATCCTGATATTTATTTCCGTTTCACAATTTGCTGTTTATCTCAACGGTGCTTACGAGATACCTGTCTTTGCTTTATTAGCAAGTGCAGTTGGTAATATTATGGTAGTGGAATTATCCCGGCAAAATTTTACGGATCCTGTAAAAGTGAAATCACTTTTTATGAGCTCGGCTATTTTTCTGGCCTCTGTTGTTTTCCCATCATTTTGTTTTCTGTTATTTTATCACAGAGAAATTTTCATACTATTATTCAGTTCTAAATACGAAGCGGCAATCCCTGTTTTTCTGATTAGTATTTTCGTTATTCCTGTAAGGATAACAAACTTTACTACTGCCCTGCAGGTATACAACAGAAATGATCTTGTTTTAAAAGGTGCTGTACTGGATATATTGCTGGCGATTATCCTGATGGTAATTTTATATCCCTTTTTAAAATTACCCGGACTAGCACTGGCTTTTGTGCTTTCCACTTATTTTCAATCTGCTTATTATTTATGGCACACTTCCCTCTTACTGAAAAAAAATATCAGTTATTTTTTCCCTTTCCGTAAATTATTATTAATGATGCTGATCTCTTTGATAATTGCCGGTATAGCCTATTACTTGCTTTCCCTATTGGCGTATCCATATAATATTATCGGTGGAGCAGGAATATGCGTGGCACTTATAACTGTTTTTTTATGGCATTATTTTTCTCAGCACCCTAGGGTTATTTCAGGTTAAGAGCAGGCAGTTTATATTTTGAGAAGTAAAAACATCCCATAAATGGTAACCAGGTAAAATAATTTATCTCCATTAAAAAATAATTAAATACCGCAAACAATAAGAAAAGAAGAATGAGGAAGTTGTCAAACCTGCGGGTAAACAATCCTGTTATAAAAAATAACTCTGTTAAAAATGCAATGAAATAAAGAGCATAAGATAATTTACTGTTCGTTATAAGGTATTGCAGCAGTTTAGTGTACCAGTTCTCTTTATGTATTATAAGATCAGCATGCTGGCTTACCAATACTCCGGCCATTTGTACAGGATTAAAAATTCCACCTCCTCTTATTTTCCACAGTGCCGCAGAAAAGAAAAAAAGAATGAATAGAATTCTGATACAATGCAGATTGAAATAAAAATTATTTGTTTTACGGGCAATGAAAATAAAAGGGATCAACATCCAGGCTAACAATATTTCTATACTTACAAAAGAAGTGATAGAAAAAAAATAATTATAAACAGTGATAAATAACCCGGTACACACCGCCAGTATTGATTTTACTTTATTTTCTTTTAAACATGAATAAACAAGTAAAACCGGCAACAATAAGTAAATGACATCAAAAATTATACGAACCTCCCGGCTATTAATTAAAATATGCTGAATATTAAAAAGCATGAGTATGTTCCCTGTTATATCCTGTCGGTTCACAAAAAAAACAGGTTGTAATTGAGAAAAAAGCAGCCCATTGTATACCAGCCATGTATAATTAATGAGGAAACAGGCAAGAAAGAATACAGCAAACTGTTTTATATGTTTATTATTCAGTAACAAAAAAAGGTAATTTCTCGGGTGAAGAAGCCGGTAAAAAATTTCCGGAATGCCATCTGTACAGTTGTGAGTAAATGCTTGTCTTTACAACATGATAATCCAATACATCCTGTAACAGTTTCTGATAATAATGTGTAAATAACTGATCCGGAATATTATTTTTATAAATATCCTCTTTCATAAATGATCCCACGCCAGCATAAGAAAAGATTTTCTGCATAGAAATGAAAACGAGATCATTTATTTCTTTTTCCTTTTCAAACTTCTCAAGAGTTATGAGTAAGAGATCTTTTTTTGCCCGCGTTATTGTGTTCAGATCAACTAATTTATCATTAACGTAGATGTGATATATTTTTTGTGTATCAGCCGGGTACATCCTTCCACTGAACATTCCATACTGGTACAAAGGCGTTGCCACGGCGCCCCATTTTATATTTAAGAAAATGAAACTTGCTGTAATGATCATAAACAGCACAAATCTGGTTTTGCTGTTGGCATATAAATATTTTAAAAACATATTGTCAATTACTGTTTGCTTGCTAATCCTGGTGGAAGTTAAATTTAATAAACAAGAGATTCACATGGGAAAATATAATTCTCTAATTTAGATGCATAAATTCAAGTATGGCACTCTTAAATAAAATTAATGCAAAGGCCAGAACCTCCGACACTACCGGATTTGGAGATAATGCCTCTAACTATGGCGGAAGATTACTTACTAAAAACGGGCAAGCTAACATATATAAAACAGGTTTACGTTTTTTTGAAAAATACAGCTGGTTCCATAGTATGCTTGCATTATCATGGTGGAATTTTTACATGATAATCATTGGATTTTATATAGTGGTAAATCTATTCTTTGCCCTCATTTATTATTTTATTGGTGTTGATCAGTTAGCCGGTTTACAAACGAATACGGAAGGACAGAAATTCGCAGAAGCCTTTTTTTTCAGTGCACAAACTTTTACTACTGTGGGTTACGGCAGAATTAGTCCTACCGGCATTACAACAAGCGCCATAGCAGCATTCCAGGCATTAACTGGTTTATTGAGTTTTGCTGTTGCCACCGGCCTGGTTTATGGCCGTTTCAGCAAACCCACTGCCTATTTAAAATTTTCTGAAAACGGAGTGATCGCTCCTTTTAAAAACAGTACTGCACTTATGATAAGGGTAGCTCCATTTAAAAATACTACACTCACTGAAGCAGAAACACAGATCACACTTGCTATTCGTGTAGATGATAACGGAAAATCCGCTAACCGTTTCTACCCGCTCGACCTGGAACTTACGAGGGTAAATGCTTTGACCTTAAGCTGGACGATCGTACATCCTATAACTGAAAATAGTCCGCTTTATAATTTTACAGAGCAGGATTTTAAAAATGTAAAAGGCGAAATAATGGTATTCATAAAAGCTTTTGATGATATGTTCAGTAACACAGTTGTTGCCAGAACTTCTTATACATTTTCAGAAATAGTTTATGGAGCTAAATACCTGCCTATGTATCATCGTGATGAAATGAACAGTGTTACCATTCTAGACCTGCAGAAATTAAATGAATTTGAACCAGCTTCATTACCGGTCAACCTTTCTTTAAACCCTTGATTATGGTATTGAATTCAGTTGCTACCAGGCTTGCCCCGCCAACGAGGCCTCCATCCACATCCGGCTGACTGAATATTTCCAATGCATTTGCACCTTTTACACTTCCTCCATAAAGAATAGAAATGGTTAATGCAGTTTCATGTCCATATTTCGTTGCAATTACACTGCGTATATGTGCATGCATTTCCTGTGCTTCAGCGCTGGAAGCAGTTTTACCTGTACCAATTGCCCAGATAGGTTCATAAGCTATGATCATATCCTTTACATGCTCTTCTTCCAGGTGAAAAAGACTTTCTTTTAATTGTGTTTCTACATAATTGTTCTGTTTGTCTGACTCCCTTATTTCAAGTGGTTCACCACAACAGAAAACCGGGTGTAAGCCAGCTTCAAAAACCCTGTTTATTTTTTCTGCCAGCATTTTATTGTTTTCTGCATTGTACTGCCTTCTTTCACTATGGCCTAAAATCACATATTTTATATCCATACTTTGCAACATTTCCGCGCTTATCTCACCGGTATAAGCGCCATTTTTATTCTCTGAACAATTCTGTGCAGCTACAAAAATATTTTTTTTGCCTTTTAATTTATCCTTAGCTAATAATAGATAGGGAAAAGGAACGGCTAATAATACAACCTGGTCACTACCTATGATTTGATCTGTATCCGATAATTCATTTAGTAACTCTTCCGCATTCTGAAATGTAAGATTCATCTTCCAGTTGGCTGCAGCAATTTGTTTACGCATATTTATTGATTAGATAAGTATAATTGATTTAAAAGTTTTATTTCTTGTTCTGTTAGTGTTTTGTTTTTTAATTTTTTCCAATTTTCAATATCCCGCAAGGCCTTTTCCAGTTCGTAGCGTTGTTCTCCCCAGGTAAAGTTTTTTGTTTCACGTAAAGGAAAATCCCTGCCAAATATATTGCAACAAACCCCAACTATAGTTCCTGTATTAAAAGAAGTGTTTATGGCAGCACGACTGTAATCACCCATAAGCAGTCCTGCTTTACTGCCGGCATTCACTTTATTTTCTTCCCTTATATAAACGATATCGCCCCCGGAATTTTTAATATTACTATTGCTTGTACCAGCGCCCAGGTTGCACCACTCCCCTATAACACTATCACCTAAATAACCATCATGTGCTTTATTGCTATAACTAAAGAGAATACTGTTTTTAATTTCTCCTCCTGCCACGCACCATGGGCCAATGGTTGTTCCTCCATAGATCTTACTGCCCATCTTTACTACACTTCCTTCGCACAAAGCAAATGGTCCTCTTATCATATTTCCTTCCATGATTTGAGTATTACTGCCTATATAAACCGGGCCTGTAGAAGCATTGATAATGCTGTACTCTATACTGGCTCCTTCTTCTACAAAAATATCTTCCGGGTTAATAAACCTGTTTGTCGGATTTAATTTTGCGGATCTTTTATTAGCAGTTAACAATTGGAAATCCTTGCGAATAGCCCAGTCATTGAATTGACTGATCTGCCAGGGATAAGAAAGTATTTTAATTTCATCAGAATATGGTAACGGCGTATTATTTTTTGAGGACTCAATTATGGCCTTATAGTTTTCACGTGTAGGCAGCACATTAGCCATTATGGATACCAAATTATGTCCGGTTCCGTTTTCATTTGTTGTAAACACTTCTTCACCCAATGCTACCCACTTTTCTTTAATGGTAAGAATGCCTATGCGGATATCGGCAGTATGCCTCGTATGCGTAAAAGGGTATAGATCATTTCTGCAACTGCTTTCGTCTAAAAAAATTGCCATTGTTTAAAAGTACTAACCTTAGCGGGTATGGCATAAAAAAATTCCCCTGTGGTACAGGGGAATATATTCTGAATAAGCTTGAATGGATCTTATTTGGCTTTCTTTTCGTAACGCTTTTTAAATTTATCGATACGTCCTGCGGTATCCACCAGTACATTTTTACCGGTATAAAATGGATGCGATGTATTGGAGATCTCCAGTTTGATAACCGGGTATTCCTTTCCATCTTCTTCAAAAACAATAGTTTCTCTTGTCTCTGCAGTAGAACGGCTGATAAACGTATGGCCATTACTCATATCCTTAAAAACCACAGGCCTGTAATTTTTGGGATGAATAGCTTCTTTCATAATGTAATTTTTATGTACGGATTTTGCCGTACTATTTTTAAAGGTGCAAATTTAGGGTTTTTAAGGTAAATAAGCATATAAACATGGTATGATTAAGCCAGTAACTAAAAAATTCAGCTTTTCATATTTACAAATTGCAAGGCCAGCCCAAGATCCCAGCCTTTACTCGCCTGTATCACCTCCTGTAATTCGTCAATTTTTTTTCCTGTTACCCTGATGATATCATCCATTATGGCTGCCTGAACTTTTATTCCACTGTCTTTGATCAGTTTTACTATTTTCTTAGCATCTTCCTGTTTGATACCGTTGCGAACCAAAATTTCTTTTTTAGTGATCTTTCCACTGGGTTGGGGTTCTTTACTGAGGTCATATACTTCCCCGGCAAGGCCCTGTTTCATACTACGGCTGATCAATACATCAATGATCTGCTGGATCTTCATTTCACTATCCGCTTCAATATTCAGTTTAAAATCTTTTTTATTAAGATCAATAACCACATGAGACCCTTTAAAATCAAACCTGTTAGTGATCTCTTTGTTTACTACGTTAATAGCATTATCCAGTGTTTGCAGGTCTACTTTACTTACCATATCAAATGATGCCATAAAAATTATTTGTGCAAATATAAAAAACGCAACCGGTATGGTTGCGTTTAGTTTTGCAATTTCAGTTAAACTGTGTTGTTATAAGGGTAAATCTAATTAGAGGATTTGATCCTGTTTTGTTCATCACCGGCACCACCTGTTTTTCTTTTCTGTAATCCTTTTATAGGTTTACCAAACCGGTAATTGAAACTGATAGTAGCTACCCTGCTATCATTACTGTTTGAAAAAGAAGCTTCAGTATTCTGGAAATTAATATTGCCACTGCCGTTAGATGTAAAAAGCATATCCCTTACACTTAATTTCACGGTTCCTTTATTTTTCAATACCTGTTTTTGCACTCCGGCATTCAACTGCCCCAGTGGTTTTATTAATATTTGCCCTTCTACTCCTTTCGTTCTGTACCATCCTGATACTTCTGCACTCCATCCTTTTTTAAAGGTGAATTGGTTATTTACATTAGCAAGCAACGTTGATCCTTCAATATTTATGTTTTTGCCATAAAGCTCACCTTTAAATTCCTGGTAACGCCCTTCACCGTATAAATTCATACTCCACCATTTGGCAACCGGTACCTGAGCACTTACTGATAAGCTTACATTGTTATTCAATCCATAATTACCCTGGCGTACTATGGTCATAAATCCTTTTTCTTCAAAGGTTTCATTAAAAAGATCTGTAGTACGATTGTAATTCAATGTGGTGGTAAGAAACTGCCTGTAAGTATGCGATAACTCAATAACATGAGAATACATTGGTCTTAAAAATGGATTGCCTGCTCCTGCTGTGTATTCATCCAGGAAGAAAAGAAATGGATTCAGGTCTTCATAATCAGGCCTGTTGATCCTGCGGCCATAAGAAAAGCCAAACTGATTTTTATCATTTGCGCTATAGCTGATATAAGCAGTAGGGAAAAGATTGGTATAACTGTTTTTAAAAGAAGAATCCTGTTCAGGGTGTTGTGCATTACCAAACTGTCTGCCGTTGTAATTCGTGTTTTCCATACGCAATCCTGCCTGGAAGCCCCACTTCTTAATGGTTCTGCTGAAATTTATATAGGCCGCATTTACATTTTCATTGTACTGGAATTTATTCGTTTTATCATAATCTATTTCTTTGGCATTATTTACCATATTGAAATAACCAGCATCATTATCTGTTGATACGTCACTGAATTTTATTCCTGCATCCATTTTAAAGTCTTTTTTAAACGGATGTGTGTAATCAAGTTTAGCCGAATAGATCTTAATTATGGAAGGCAATTCTCCTTTTAAAATATTTGCGGATTTTTTCGACCAGTCAGGGTTGTACCTGTTATTTGTAAACAGCTGGTCTTTGTTTGCATCATAATTCAGGTAATCAACATCAGCTGATATTTCCCTTCCGGTTGAGTCGAATGTATGGCGGATATTCATATTTACTCCCAGGTTCTTCCAGGTATATTTTTCAATCCTGTCAGCTGTAACAATGGAATCTACAAACCCGGAATTACTTTTGAGGAAACTGGTATTGGTGCCTGTTTCATTTCCGGGAGTTGTATAACCAGTTACAACGAAACCCATAGTTGTTTTTTTATTCGCATAAAAATCCATTCCTATTTTAGCGTTGTAATTATACCTGTTCTTTTTTGAAAAAGATTCCTGGTCGAAAATTGCTTTTGTTGTTTTATCGTCATTGATATAACGGCGATGGATATCCAGGACCTGGTAATTGCCTCTGTAATTGGCACTAACGGTACCGAATAGGTTAACTTTTCCTTTCCTGTAATTGAGATTTAAGCTGTTGTTTGTTTTTGCATATGATCCCTGGCCAAAAGCTGTGCTCAGTGAACCGTTGAAACCAACTTGTTTATTCTTTTTGGTTTTAAAATTTATAATACCAGAATTACCTGCGGCATCATATTTTGCAGAAGGATTTGTCATGATCTCTATCTGATCCAGATTGGAGGAAGGTAGATTTCTTAAAAAATTTGCAAGGTCAGCCCCTGACATATAAGTGGGTTTGCCATCCATCATGATGACAACTCCCTGCTTTCCTTTCAGGCTGATATTGCCATCCTTATCTACTGAAACCCCTGGTGCCTTTTCTAATACTTCCATAGCTGTACTACCGGTATTGGTAATGGAAGCTTCAACATTTAAAATGGTTTTGTCCAGTTTTCTCTCTATAAAAGGTTTTTTTGTGGTAACAACCACTTCCTTCAGATTTTTGCTTACAGGAATCAGTTGTAAAACGCCAACCATAATTTCTGGTGACGTAGTTTTTATTTCAATTAAACTGCTGAATACTTTTAAATGACCTACTGAAGTTGCCATTACTAAGTAAGAACCTTCTTTTACATTATCGAAAGAGAAATTTCCTTCTCTATCCGTAACTGAAGTTTTTACAAGAGAAGAATCCCTGGAATTCAATAAAGAAACCGAAGAAGCATCAATAATTTGCTGATTACCTCTATCTTTTAAGCTCCCGCTTATTTTTCCTGAATTTTGTGCAATTGCTAAGAATCCAAAGCTCATTGCAATAAAAAGGCTTAAAAATTTTTTCATGATTTTGTTTTTGTATGGCATTTATTAGATATATACTTTGATAACTACTTCACAAAAGTAGGTACTTTGTTTAGCATAGTACAATGTTTAATATTGAACGGTACTATTTTGTGATAATTGGTAAAACAGGAATGTTTAAAGAAAAGATTACGTGAAGGGGTAGTTATAGTTACTAATACCCGGTAATATTGCTATTACATATTATAAAAGGAGAAAAACCGGTATTTGCGGGAGTTTAAATGAGATATTAATCCGGGTTTACTTTTCTTGATTTAGCATAAATGATCAGGAAAATGCCACAAATTATAAGTCCAAGGGCTATAATTTCAGATTGTGTTGAATCAAATCCCAGGAAAGGATAGGTTTTATTCACCCTTATTTTCTCTATAAAAAATCTTTCGGTACCATTCAGCGCCAGGTATAATCCGGATATTACCAAGGGAGTGGTGATCCTTTTTCTCAGTGACCACAAGACAAGAAATAATATTGTACAAAGTATGGTCTCATATAAAGGAGTAGGGAAAACCGGTGCTGGCAATACTCTGTTGTGTTCTTCTTTGTTACCGGGAATGAGTATACCATCTTTATTTACATTATTTGGATAAGAATATGCAAAGAACCAATCCGGTAAAAATGAAGGGCCACGGAAACTTTTGTGTGGGATGGATGCCGGGCTGGAATAGGTTCTGTCCGTAACATATTGCTGCCTGCCTGCACTATCAGTTATAGGCTGGCCGCCACTATGCAGCAATTCTCCATTCAAAAAATAAGGGGAATATTTAGCGATCTTTTTATCATAATCACCACTTTTAGCTGCTTGTGTGTTGCCGAATTCATCACTGGTATAGGCACTGTTGAAAATTCCCCAGTCACCATCACCTGAAACCTGGCAACCTATGCGACCAACCGCATAAGCGATCATTAATGCCGGTGCTACTGAATCTGCCAAATGCCTGATACTAATTCCTTTTTTTACTGAATACCAGGCGATCGCAATAGTGGCAAGTATTAATCCTCCGTAAAAAGTTAGTCCGCTTGGTGAAAAAATACTTCCAATAGGATCATTTATAAAATCATCCCAGTGTTCGAGGTTATCAAATAATTTTGCTCCCAGGATACCAAATATTAATCCCAGTATAATGATATCTCCCACCCTGTCGTGGGGCCATATTCTCACTGATCTTTTTTCAGGAGTTTTTAATTTTTGCTTATTCTTATCCCACCATTTAAAACCACCTAACACTACAGCAGCAAGCAGGCCTCCTATCATATTCCCTTCCATGGAAAATATATATTCCTGTGCAGTAACATCAGGGGGTTTGTTGAAAAAAAGCCCGACAAGCTTGTAACCAAATACAAAACCGGTAAATGCATTTATCAGGATATCTGCAATAGAAGCGGGTTGTCCTACGGTTATGGTTTCCTCCCTTGGAAACAGCAACCCGAGTTTTTCTTTTCTTTTTAACTCAGAGGAAAGTACAATAGCAGCCACAAGAAAAGCGACAGCTACCATCAGCCCGAACGTGTTTAAAAAACTCAATCCACCCCACTCTACTCCAAACCAGTCTTTAAAAACATAATATAAGTTGGGATACATTCCTGCAGTTTACGTTTTGGAAAAAATTTATGCATTTATCATTACTACACTAAATCTACCCCCCCACATTTAAAAAATGCAGGTGACCTCTTAATTAATTACAATTAATTACAATGTGTTTCAAATGCGCCCATTAAATTATCGGCTATCATTTGTGCACTTCTTCCTTCTATCATATGGCGCTCTATCATATGAACCAATTGCCCGTCTTTAAAAAGGGCTATAGCAGGAGAAGATGGTGGATAAGGATTCAGGTGTTCCCTTACTTTATTTACGGCTTCCACATCAAAACCTGCAAAACTGGTTGTGATGTGATCGGGTTTCTTTTTTGCATTATTGATTGCCATTACAACACCCGGCCTTGCAGTTCCTGCGCTGCAACCACAAACCGAATTGATCACTACCAGTGTTGTACCATTTTCTTTTAAAACTTTATCTACATCTCCGGCAGATAAAAGTTCTGTAAAACCATTTTCAGTTAATTCCTCTTTCATGGGAATTACAATCTCTTCTGGATACATATCATTTTTTTTAGAAAGACAAAATTACGTTCTTCTTCCGGTAAAGCAATTGAATATTAACAGGCATATTAGAAGTACCAGGTGTTTACAATCTCGCAAATTTCCTTGCAAAAAATGTATAGAAAATGAATTTTTGTCTTGTTCGGAAGTGTTAAAATGCCATGCTGGCTTACATATTGTAAGGATCCGGCAAAAATGTCCTGTAAAATGAGATGGAACAGATATTGAAGTCACTTGTGAAATTATTACATCACAAATAAAATTTATAGCCATGACATTAGTAAAAGTAAACCACCCGCTGAACAAATCTTTCGACGGAATGATGAAAGATTTCTTCAATGAATTTCCTTCAACGGTAAGTAAAACTTTCAGGGAAGATGTATTACATTTTCCACCCGTAAACATTTTAGATACACCGGTTTCTTACCAGCTTGAGATCGCTGCTCCGGGATTTGAAAAATCTGATTTTAAATTAAACCTGGAAGAAAATTTATTAACGATCAGCAGTGAGAATAAAGTTGAAAAAACGGATGAAAATAATAAGGTGATCCGTAAAGAATTTAGTTACAAAGGTTTTAAAAGAAGTTTTACTATTGATGAAAAAATAGATTCAGAAAACATCAGTGCGAAATATGAGAATGGTATATTGAAATTGGAACTTCCTAAAAAAGAACCGGTAAAAAAAGGTTCAAAAGAAATTAACATCCTTTAATAAATATTTTTGCAGTGGCGTGATAACGATGGTTTGTTATTACGTCACTGTTTTTAATTACAGCTTGTATTTCTTCGTGTATCTATTAAATACTGGATCTTCCAGGTATTTTTTATCCTTACCAGTTGAAAGGAGTTCACGCCGCAGTGACTGAATTTGTTTTTAAAATAAAATTTTAGGGTGTCCATGCAAATGCCAGGTCAGCATCCGTTTTTACCACATTAAATAGTATCTGTTCATCAAGCGACATTTTCTCCTGCTTGCTGACAAAGGATGCAAAATCCATAATGCATTCATTTTAATCCTGGTGTTTCCTGCTTTGTCTTTTTGAATTGTTTCACTACCATCCATTCCCACAACCAGCCGCTCCAGCACAATCGTGGAAAGCTGTAGATATTAAAATCATATAATCAACGTAAACATTTAATCCTAAATCATTACAATCATTGTAACCCGGCTCACAAGAGGTATTGACAATCACTTGAGTCACATCACCATAGGTAACGTTGTAAAAACCAATGTTTTGCAAACAATCAACACCGTCAATTAAACAATTACTTAAATCAGCAGCATATGTATAGAAATTTTCTTCCATACCCATTTCAAAATAATTTTCACAAATAGAATAAGATTGCAAATTGCATTCAGGACAAGGTAAACAGGATTGAGCACTAGAATTCACAAAAGATATTGCAAGAAAAATAATTAAAAATATTTTTTTCATCTTTTTGCTTGCTTTAAAGGTTGCTGTGGTATTCTTTTTCTTTTTGAAACTTCTGCCGCCATTAACTTTTTGAACTCTAATTTTGAAATTTTGTTATTGAAAACATATTTTTTTTGTAATAATATTAAATAATAAGAAGCATCTCTCATAGCCCTATTATGTGTTACTCCATCTTTACTACTATTTCTGAGTTGATTAAGATAATCAGTTTTATTATTAGAATTTTTTGATGCTTTGTATTGCACAAAATTCACATTATGATTAATAATTTCAACAGCTTTTAAAATAGAACTCACATAGTTTGTAGTTAAGGGATCGTTTTTTAATTGATCAACATAAGAAACAGTATTTTCCCGTTGACAAGAGATTAACATAATTAATGCGAAGAAAACAAGTAAGAAATAATATCGTTTCATCTTGTTAATTTTATGATTTTAGAATTTTGTACAAAGTATATAAAAGGTTTTACATAATCGAATTTTTTTTGATATATATTTTTATTTGGCCCAAATAAAATCATTTTAGACCATATAAGTGCATTTTTAGAATCATTTCGCTTTAGATAATATTCAAATAAATTAAATTTAGCCTGCATTTTCGAAGGGATATAATAATAGGCCTCTAAGGATTTTTTTTCAAATTGAAAAAAATCGCCTTTTCTCAAATACATTGTTGCAAGCAAGTTTATTAACTCATAATTAGGAGAAATTTTATTGTAGTCTTCTGCTAATTTTATGGCTCGATCATCTTGAAAAAAACTTAAACTTATGAATAACTGCTCAAAATATTCTCTCTCATTCTTAAAAATAAAATTATAATTAAAATTATAATATGCTCTATCAATATCATAAAATAAATGAGATGTATTGAATTGATCTTTCCTGTAGATTCTGTTCCATGTTGACCCACCATTCTGTTTCATGTTGACCCACCATTCTGGGATGTTGACCCACCAGTTTTGGGGTAGGCATTTAGTTTTTCTTTTAATTATTCTGGTATGTTGACCCACTTGGGTTTACAAGAATAATTTAGATTTACTTGCTTCAGTTTTGCTGTCATTCCGGCATAGCCTGCCCCGATTCTTCGGGGTTGACCCACCTATAGATAATAATTGTTCGATGCTTTTTGATGTTCATTTGCTCCTCACAAAATAAAGGAGCAATGTCACAAAAGCCGATAGTAATGGAACAATTAAAACAAATCCTGCAACTCAAAAATGATGGCATTGCCATCCGTGAGATTGCCAGACGTACAGCTCTAAGCCGCAATAGCGTTCGTAAATATTTATTACTTCTTAAAGCAGACAGCGATTCTTCTGAACCCCTGTCTAATAAAGCCCTCGCAGATAAGGCTTACAGCAGCGACGTGATTGAACTTAATGCTGAGAGGTTACATCAACTCCTCACGCACTTCAAAGATGCATCCACCGAACTTAAAAAGACGGGAGTTACACGTCAATTACTTTGGCAGGAATACCTACTGCAGCATCCCAATGGTTATGTGTACAGCCATTACTGCTATCACTTAAATCAATACCTGAAAGATAAAAATGTGGCTATGCACCTGGAATACACCGCTGCAGATACGCTCATGATAGACTTTGCCGGAAAGAAACAATATTATGTAGATGTATCTACCGGTGAACGTATCGACTGCCAGGTCTTTGTTGCCATCCTTCCCTTTAGTGGCCTTATCTTCTGCTATGCTGTACTATCCCAGAAAACAGCAGACTTTACAGATTGTATCAATGCTATGCTTCGTTTTTATAAAGGCGTGCCAGCAACCATTTTATGTGATAACCTAAAAACGGCGGTAAGCCGTCCGAGTCGCTATGAGCCCGTGTTTACAGAGATCTGTTACCAGTTGGGAGAACATTATCAAACCACTTTTAGTGCAACAAGGCCTTATAGTCCGCGGGATAAGGCGATGGTAGAAAAAGCTGTTAGCATTGTATATGCACATGTATATGCTCCGTTACGCAACACAGATTTTACCAGCTTGACTGCGCTTAACAGCGCCATGCAGCAACAACTATTATTGCTTAATAATAAACCCTATAAAAACACGGTCTATAGCCGGCAATACTATTATGAACTTCAGGAGTACAGCCTGCTAAAACCGCTTCCTTCAGAACCCTTTGCACCAAAGAAAGTAGTTGTACTCACCGTTCAGCGCAACTATCATGTACAACTGCGGGAAGATTTTTTGTATTACAGCGTACCCTACCAGTATGTTGGTAAAAAAGTAAAGGTGCTTTACGACAGCCGTGCAGTGGAAGTTTATTATGACAACAGCCGGATAGCCCTTCACATACGCAAACCTCACTGTAAGGCCTACACGACACTTGCTGATCATATGCCTCCCCACCACCAGCACATGCAACAAGTAAAAGGCTGGAACAAAGAAGACCTGCTTGCACAAGCGACATATATCGGTACATGCACACTACAGGCAGCGGCCTTGATGCTTGAAAATAGTATCTATATCGAACAGAATTACAAAGCATGCTATGGCATGCTGATGCTGAAAAACAAATACAGCGCCCAACGACTTGAGGCCGCTTGCAGCAGGGCATTGCAGGGAACAAGGGTTAATTATACCATGATTAAAAATATCCTGGAAAAAAACCTTGACCAACAACCCACTTTATTAAACGAACATATTATACCCGCACACGATAATATCCGGGGTAAAGATCATTACCAATAATCATCTCTTAAAAATCAAAACAATGAACACAACAGAGACACTACAACAAATGCATCAATTAAGATTGCAGGGCATGCATCAGGCTTACCGTTCTCAACTGGAACTCCCCATGGATCAGCAACTCGAAGGCCATGAGCTCGTGGCTCAACTGGTACAATCCGAACAACTCAACCGGGCACATGAAAAAACAAGCTATTATCTTAAGCTTGCAAAACTGCGACTACCCGCCACCGTTGAACAGATAGAATGCTCTCCATCCCGTAACCTAACCAAACAACAATTGGCTTCTCTTACAGAAGGGCGCTACCTGAGCCAGGGAGAAAATGTAATTATTACCGGTTCTACCGGATGCGGAAAAAGTTACCTGGCTTGTGCCCTTGGTCACCAGGCTTGCATGCAAGGCCACAAAACAACTTATCTCAATATGAATCGCCTCATTGAAAAGGTGAACCTTTCAAAACTGGATGGATCCTACATCAAATTATTGAATCATCTTGAAAAACAAACCCTCATTATCCTTGATGACTTTGGATTGCAAAACCTTGGGCAGGAGGTAAGGCTTACACTACTGCAATTATTGGAAGACCGGTACGGCAGGAAGAGTATCATTGTAACATCACAGCTCCCTGTAGCGAAATGGTTTGAATATATTAATGATCCCACACTTGCAGATGCCATCCTTGACAGACTGACAGCCAATGTTCATCGAATCGAATTAAAAGGAGAATCATTGAGAAGAAAAAAAACAAAAGAGTATCAATAAGCATCCCTATTTTTAATCATCATTTAGTTCTTACAAATATTATCTGACCGCAGGTGGGTCAACATCCCAGAACATGGGTCAACATGAACAGAATTTACACTGCAATAAAAAGTTTCTAAATAATAAGTAAATAGAAATAATAGTAGTAAGGAAAATATGATGACAAAATCAATCGTTAACTTTTTTTTCAAAATTTCTCTTACTAAAAACTTGAGGGAATACCATATGAATAAACAACAAAGAATTAGCCCTAGAATTCCATACTCAATTAAGAGTAAAAGAAAACTGCTAAATGTATGAGTAGCATTATCTGCTCTAAGTTTATCCGAATTGTTTTGAGGTTTTCTAAAATAATTTACTTGCCAGTTTTTAAAGTTGTTTTTAAAATTACCAGCACCTACTCCAATAAGGGGAATTTTATCAAGATTACTTATAGCAATTTTATAAATTAATATTCTACCTGAGGTTGAATTAGATTTAACAAAAAACACACTTCCCACAAAAAGAACACTTATACTGAGGAAAAGAACAAATATTAGCCAAACATTATTTTTAAATTTATAGAAAAGGTAAAGAAAGCTTAAAAGTAAAAGAGTATTTATAATAGTTCGATTAAATGTGATGGCAGAATACACAACCCATATCAGGAGTGACAATAATGGAAGAAATAAATTTGATTTGTGCCTTTTTACAATCTTTAAAAAACCTACATTAAATAACATAAACACTATTGCTTCCTTACCAACATGATTAAAAATGAAAGAAGAATTAACATTGTTATCATATGCGAAAAAAAATACAATATTTATTATACCGATTACAATTAGCATAGCATTGCATAAACTACTAAAAAGATTTAAAATATGACTACGTTGTAATTTATAAATGCTATCAATTGAGTTATTAAAAGGAGTAAAGCTTATTATACCCAAGCATAAAATTTGTAGTATAAAAAATTGTTTTAGATTTATTAACTCAGAAATTAATATTATCACTATAAATGATAATAATTTGAAGAAATTTCCGATAGTAACCTGATGAGAGTTTAGTAGGGAAATTAGAATCAATGTTAATAAAAAATAATCTAATTTGAAATAGATACGAAAAACATCAAGTTTGTGAAACAAAATGCATATGAGAAAAATACATAAAATAAAGATTTCATGTTTAAGAGAATACTTTGTTTCTAAAACTAAATCCGAACAGGTGGTAGCATTCATAATCATGATTAAAAAATGATTATTTTACAAAAAGTAATTATAAATATATTTAAAGTAGATTACTTTAATTCACTATAACATTGTTGAAAATACTTCAGATCGCACAAACTGGATAACCTCATTTTCGATTTTTCAATGAGTTTGAATGTCTACATATTGATTTAGCTCGAAGCATTGTGGAATCACTGGTTTTCATTGCTGTAAAAAGGTTGTTAATGGTTGCTTTCACAGAATCAACAGCAGGCTGGGCAATAAGGCGGGCTGGTAGAAATGAAATGGCAACCAGGATATATAATTTCATAAAAAGTCATTAACATTGTTTGGTAATATTTTTGTTTAGAAAGCCGAAACCCAAGTTAATGAATAAGATCATTTCTTTTGCTGCAGTTCTTTTTTTATCCTTAACCATTTACAGTTGCAGTAAAAAAACAACTCCCTCAGAGAACAAAACAACTTCAGTTGAAAATAGTGATTCAGTTGCAGTTATAAAAGTTGCAGTAAAACCCAAACCTAAACCACTCTCAACAATTCCTAAAGTAATTGTAGTTACTGATGCAGGTGCGAAGAAAACTGTGGATGGAAGGTTATATTATGATCTCCAGGGAAAGCGGTATTGGAGAAATAATAAAGATGGGAAATACTATCTCTATAATAAATCAATGCATTCAGATGATGCTTACAAAGCACCGGTAAAAAAATCATAAACCTGAGTTATTAATATCCCAGGATCTTCAGCATACTTTGCGCGGTTTGTTCTTTAGCATATACCCAATCCACTAATTTTCCATTTCTGTCATGCCCTACAATAATATGTTTAGGTGACGGTATCATGCAGTGTTTGATACCACCGTAACCGCTTATCTGATCCTGGTATGCGCCGGTATGAAAAAAGCCAAGATATAAGGGTTCTTCACTTTCTATTTTTGGCAGGAAAACCTCATTAATGTGTTCTTCAGAATCATAGTAATCATGGCTGTCACAGGTTATTCCACCGAGTACCACTCTTTGATAATCGTCGCCCCACTTATTTATCGGTAACATCAGAAATTTCTCACCGATCCCCCATGTATCGGGCAATGTGGTAATGAAAGAAGAATCAATCATATACCAGGTTTCCCTGTCGTTCTGTACCTTCTGGCCTATAACACTGTAAATATGAGCCATGCTTTCTCCCACAGTATAGCTTCCGAATTCAGTGAAGATATGCGGCATCGGCACTTTTGCTTTTTTGCAGGCCACTTTTATATTTCTTACAATTTCATTTATCATGAACTGGTAATCATAATCAAATCCCAGTGAATGCTTTATGGGAAAACCACCGCCAATATTAATTGAATCCAATTCCGGACAGATCTTCTTCAATTGGCAATACAAGTTAATCACCTTATTAAGCTCACTCCAGTAATAAATATCATCCTTGATCCCTTTATTAAGAAAAAGATGAAGCATTTTTAACTGGAAGCGATGTTCATTGCCCTCTATCTTATCAACATAAAACTCCAGTATATCTTTTACACGTATCCCTAACCGTGAGGTGTAGAAAGGAAAAGATGGTTCTTCTTCCGTTGCTACCCTTATACCCAGGTTAAAAGGCACTTTCACCGATTTAATATAAGCACGTAATTCATCGGTATTATCAAGTACAGGGATCACATTTTTAAACCCGGAATTTAACAGCCCTGCTATCCTTGTGGTATAGGGTTTCTGTTTAAAACCGTTGCAGATAATATAAACATCTTTATTGATCCGCTTTTTCTCATATAACTTCTTGATGATCTCTATATCATAGGCATAAGAAGTTTCCAGGTGTATATTATGCTTGAGTGCTTCTTCCACAACAAAACTGAAATGAGAGCTTTTTGTACAGTAACAATAACTGTAATCCCCTTCATACTTATGCTTCTTATATGCATTGGCAAACATCTTCTTTGCCTTATCTATTTGCATTCCAATCTTAGGCAGATAACTTAATTTTAAAGGAGTACCGTATTTATCAATAAGTGCTTTGATGTCTACCCCGTTGAATTGGAGATAATCATCTTTTAATTTAAAATCTTCCTGGGGAAAAACAAATGTTTGCTGAACCAGGTCGTTATAGGAATTATTCATTGAGACTTACTTATTGATTAATTTTTTACAAATGTAACGGATAAGAATAAATGCAATAAAAAAAGCCGTCCCGCATCTGAGAGAGGTGCGGGACGGCTACTTATTTAATATAATTATTTTACAGAATTAACGAGGATCTTAAAAGTTTCAGGTTCATTCATGGCAAGATCTGCCAGAACTTTGCGATTGAGTTCAATACTTTTTGCACCTAGTTTATGCATAAATTCACTATAAGTCATACCTTCTGCTCTAACAGCCGCATTAATACGGGCTATCCATAAGGTACGGTATTCGCGCTTCTTTAATTTGCGGCCAACGTAGCTGTACGTTAAACCTTTCTCCATTACATTTTTAGCAACCGTATATACATTTTTACGCTTACCATAATAACCTTTAGCGGCCTTTAATATCCTTTTACGGCGGGCTCTGCTGGCTACTGCATTCACTGAACGTGGCATATCTTAATTTTTTTGAAGTTAAAGTTTGGGGTAATTATTTCATTCCTAAAAGCCTCTTTATAAAATGCATATTAGCATCGCTGACTACACCGTCCATACGCATATTACGTTTACGTTTGGTGCTCTTCTTTGTTAAAATGTGACGTTTGAAAGCTTTCTGAAAAGTGATCTTACCTGAACCGGTAACTTTAAAGCGCTTTTTTGCGCTGCTGTTGGTTTTAACCTTTGGCATTACATAACTATTTTTAGTTACTCCCTGCTGGCGTCCCGAAATGCCGGGAACTTATGGAGCCTTGTGGGAAATGTTTAATGAAAGATTGCTCTTTCGGGCGGCGAAGGTAGGTTAAAATCTGAATATAACAAGCAGTTTACTGATTTAAGTAATCCATTAAGACCTTATTAAATCTTCCGGCTTCCTGTATGTGAGGTATATGCCCAACACCTTCCATCTCCACTAATTTAGCTCCTTTTATAAGATTGGCTGCCCGTTTTCCAAGTACCTGGTACTGTCCGTAAGTAAGTTTCTGCTGATCGGTTAAAAGATCTTTACCAACAATCGTTCTGTCAGACATACCGATAATAAATAAAGTAGGCACAGCAATCTTAAAAAACTCATACAGTACCGGTTGTTCGTATATCATCTGGTAAGTAACGGCATTTACCCAGGCTATTTTTTGAAAATCAGGCGAAGCGAGATCTGCTGCCTGGGCCTCTACATATTGATCATATTCTGGTTTCCATAGAGTATAATAACTGTGCTGGTATTTTTTATAAGATTCGTGCGTAGCCTGTTTTTCTTTTGCAAAGATTTTGTCGAGCGGCTGATAGGGAACAAATGTTTTATAATCTTCAAGCCCTATAGGGTTTTCCATCACCAGTTTCTCTACCCTGTCAGGATACAATAAAGTAAAGCGCGCTGCCAGCATACCTCCCATGGAATGACCTACTACTGATATTTTTTTTATTCCAAGGGTATCAAGCAATTGGCGTGTATTTTCTGACAGCATATGAAAACTGTAATGCAGGTCTGGCCTGTCTGACTTACCCCATCCGATCTGATCCGGCACTATCACGCGTAACCCTGAATTAGCAAGATACTGGATCACATTTTTCCAGTAATACCCATTAAAATTTTTTCCATGAAATAACACTACTGTTCTACCGGAAGGAGTAGCAGGTTTAATATCCATATACACCATCCTGGCAGCTTTCCCTTCTGTAGATATTGTAACTGACTGTGTTGGGTAAGGATAATGTATCTGGGCAACAGTGTTCAACTGTAAGACTGTGAACAGGGTAATTAATAATTGAACTTTCATAACACTTCCTGCATAATAACTATGCCATCTTATCATCCTTTTTTTAAATTTTCATTCCAATCCTCTTTTGTCATTTCAAATTTTATTTCTCCTTTGCCATGCATTCCTGTTTCTTTCCAGCCAGCTCGCCTGTAGAAAGATTCTGCTCTTGTATTGGGGGCTGTACCCAACCACAACTTATCCGCATACCTTCCAAAATACCATTTCAACATCTCATCATGCAATGCTCTTCCTGCACCTTTACGATCGTGATCAGGATGAATGAACAAGGCCCATATATTTCTATCTGACAGGTCAATAATAGCAAACCCGATTATTTCATTTTCTGATTCATATACCCAGCCTTTTCCTGCATCTGAAATTATAATGAGCATTACCTGCATCCGAAACAACTGAAGGATGCGATAAAACATTTTCCTTAACCAGGTTCCTGATTATCTGTATCTGCGGAATATCTGCGTTTGTTGCTTCACGTATCATATTACCTGAGTGTTATATTACGAACACCTGTCCATTTTTTACCATCCCATGTAAGGTCTACAATCCCACTGTCCCCGGGCATAAGTGAGGCAAGATATTTTTTATTAACAAGTAAATCATCTTTAAACACAAAATCATTTATCCAGTAAGGTTTCTTTCCTCCGGGCTCCCGTATAGTTGAATGAATATGTGCAGGCATTGTATTATCAGGGTATTGTGCAGGCCTTATCGTATTTATCTCATAACGGCCAAGGCTATCCGACTTGCACCATCCATGATGTTTGCCATGCCATTTCTGAACCCCGGTTTCATTTCCACTCTTTGAATACTTACCTTTTTCATCTGTATGATAGGCATACATGTACACATCGGGAAAAGGAGTTTTACCATCTTCTTTATAAATGGTTCCTGAAATGATCATAGGTGCCCCGGATGAAAAGGGAATCTTCATTTTACTGCTTATATCGTTGGGCATATTTAAAAAGCTGCATTCAACTGTAGCATCTGGGCCGCAATCCTGTTCTGAATTAGATAAGGCATTCGATTGAGTGGTTTGCCCACAGGAAGTAATGCAGAAAAATAAAGTAAAAGCAAAAAACATTTTGTGCATAAAAAAGATTGTACAACAATCTAATTATTTCTTTATTAATTCAATGTTTTTATAGGATGAACGGAAGGTAAACAATGCATTCGTAGTAAACGATCACAACAGATCACTATACATTCAGTTCTTTTTTAGCTTTGGCGAGAGCCGATCCGATAACCTGGTGCATATCATAATACTTATATTCTGCAAGGCGCCCACCGAAAATAACACTACTCTCTTCCTGGGCCATTACCTGGTATTTTTTAAATCGCAGGGTATTAGTTTCATCGTTCACAGGGTAATAGGGTTCCATACCCTTTTTCCATTCTGCAGAATATTCTTTTGTAATTATCGTGGTGGGTTGTGTGCCGAATTCAAAATGTTTGTGTTCGATTATCCGTGTATAAGGAATAGCAGCTTCCGTATAATTTACAACAGCATTGCCCTGGTAGTTTTCCATTTCGAGATGTTCATGTTCAAAACGCAGGCTTCGGTATTCAAGTTCACCAAAACAATTACCAAAATATTCATCTATCGGTCCCGTATACACGATTTTTTCAGCAAGTGAATTAAAATGATCTTTCTGTTCAAAATAATCAGTATTTAATTTTACTTCTATCCCTTGTAACAAACCTTCCGTTATCTTATTGTACCCTCCTGTCGGTATGCCCTGGTATTTGTCATTAAAGTAATTATTGTCAAATGTAAATCTTACAGGAAGCCTCTTAATTATGAATGCCGGCAGTTCAGTAGCTTTTCTGCCCCATTGTTTTTCCGTATAACCTTTTATCAGCTTTTCATAAATATCAGTTCCCACTAATGTGAGCGCCTGTTCCTCAAGATTGGCGGGTTCTTTTATATTGAGTGATGCGATCTGTTCATTTATCTTTTTTTGTGCTTCCTCCGGAGTTTTTACTTTCCATAATTTATAAAAAGTATTCATGTTAAAAGGAAGATTGTATAATTCACCCTGGTAGTTTGCAACCGGTGAATTTGTATAACGGTTGAATTCAACAAAGCTGTTTACAAAGTCCCAGATATGTTTATCATTTGTATGAAATATATGCGCTCCATATACATGAACATTTATTCCATTTTCATTTCTGCAAAAAATATTTCCACCGGCATGATTTCGCTTGTCAATGACAAGGCATTTTTTACCTTTTTGTAAAGCCTGGTGCGCAAAAGTAGCTCCGAAGAGACCCGCCCCTACTATGAGGTAATCGTATTCTTTCATAAATTAATACTGATAATTAATAAACAATCACATAGTTACCATTTCTTCTTCAAAATATTCCATTAGTGCTGTATGTAACGGGGGAAGTAAAATTCCTCTCTCACTTTGCAAAGCACTGTATAATGGCCGTAAAGCTGGTAAATTCTGCGATTCCAGTTTATTTATCCCGGATAACTCTAATCCCGCATATCCTGCAGCCAGCCGGGCAAATTCATACCATGTTATCTCTTCGTTATTGGTAATATGCCAGATCCCTTTTTCATTATCTATCAACAGATCCAGGCAGGCATTTACGAGATGAGGTACGTAGGTAGGCGAAATAGTAATGTGATCCGAGGCATAGAATTTTTTGCCGGCACCAAGATCATTTAAAAGTTGATGTACAAAATTATGTTGATCCCATGGACTGAAAAATGCACTTGTTCTGATAACAAGTGAAGAAGGATGTTCCTTTAAGACCAGTTTTTCTGCCACAGCCTTACTTCTGCCATATACATTCAGGGGATTCAATTCATCAGATTCAAAATAAGGAGTTGTTTTGTTTCCGTCAAAAATAAGGTCTGATGAAAAAGTCAGGAATTTAATATTATGAACATTGCATGCTTTTGCCAATAATTTTGATCCGGTGGTATTTTCTCTGAAACATTTTTCTTCATCCATTTCCGCATCATCTACCCTCACATATCCTGCAGCATTTATGATCACCCACGGATCATACTGAGTTATAGCCTGGTCGATTTGTTCATAATTTGCAATATCAAGATCCTGCCGGTTTAGTAATATATACGGAAATGAACGTGAGTCACATATTTTTGCAAAAGCCTTACCCAGTGTTCCACTTTTGCCAATTATTAAAATGGGTTGTCCGCAATGAGCAATTCTATCCAATGCCTTCAATGGTTTTTTTAATTCTGAAAAATAACGCAGTTCACTTTTCCACCATCCTGGTCTGCTTATAACCCGACTTTCAAAATTTCCTTTTTCAATCAATGTTCTTATTAAACCTGCCATTGCAGTAGGACGCACGTTCCCTGAACTCACATCAAAAGCTCCTCTCTCATATTCACAAGGATAGGTAGTTAATAATTTATTCCATCCGTATGCTCCAAATAATGACCAGGTTGTAACAGCAATGATATTAATATTTTCTGCTTTTAATTCTATTGAATAATCATATATCTCTTTGAACCATTTTAATTGTTCTTCACGTGCACAATGCAGATGAGCTTCTGTAACTGCTATAGGGATCTTATACCTGTTCCACATTTCTTTAATAAGAATCTTAAAACCATGCGGGTGAGAATGTTTAACGCGTATAGATTCTACATCTGCATAATTATGCAGGGAATTACCACCATGTGACCTTTCAGGATATAAATCCATATTTTCATCCAGGTATCGTTCCGATGTTACATAATAATTGCTTCCTATAATATCCGGAGGCATTACATTGTCAATAAAAAATTGCAGGGTTTCCTTTGTAATTCCTAACCGCATGAAATATTTCCATAAAGGATGATCTTCTTTCATTTTCCCGCAAAGAATATCATAGGTTAACCAGCGTCGCTGATTTTCAAATTTTGCCTGGTACGAAAGTAATTCTGTACTATATGTTTTACCAAGATCCTCTGTTTGAATAAGTTTAGCATCAGGGTTAATAGCTCTGATGGCCTGCATAGAAAGAATTGTACCCTTTAATTGATTCAGCAACATTTTAATACAACTGACATCATTTTTTTTATGGGGATACCATAATCCATACAATCCTGAGAAACGGGCTGTTGTGAAGGGTTCATTAACCGGGGTATAATATTTTACCCATGGAAATTGCTTAGCTACCTTATCTGCGTATGCGGCTAATTTCTCCGGAAAACTATCGTCCAGTAAGTTAGTAAAAGAAGGGCCCGAACCATGGTGTATTAATCCAACGATAGGTGTAATGTCAAGGCTTTTTAATTTATCCAATTGTTTTTCGGCCCAGCTGAAATCGATATCACAATCAATTTCAGGCTGATGGTATTCCCAAAGAACCGGAAAACGTAATGTTTTTATACCTAATGCTGCAATTGCCTCCAAATCATTTTCCCTACGGTATAAACCACACATTTCAGATTGATCAAGCCATGTATCATTTACCCTGTTGATAGTGCATTCAATACCACCCCAGATTTCTGGCTTATTATCAGCAGATAAAAACATTGATTTTTTTTTAGTGAAGTTTTCTAAGCGACCTCTTTTTCAAAAGATTTTTTATAAACTTTTTCAATGGTCACCGGTAATATTTTCTCTACCAGGTCCATCATTTTATTCCATGTTTTATCCCAGGAAATCTGAGATAAATAATTATCTACTTTTTTAGACCAGGTAGATTTATCTGTAGTTTGAATTTCCTTGTTAACAGCATTTATAAATTCTTCTGCATTGTCTGCAATATGAACCAATCCCAAATCTCCATAAGGTTTCACCACATCCCTGATTGAAGAGGAGATCACAGGTTTACCTGCAGCAAGATATTCAGGTGTTTTAGTTGGACTTATGTATTTAGTAGAATCATTTTTTTCAAAAGGTATCATAGTGATGTCCCAACCTGAAAGATAAGATGGCAATTCATTGTAAGTTTTTGGACCCAGATAGTGGATGTTCCTATAACGTGGCAAATCATCCGGATTTATTTTTACAACCGGGCCAATTAATATAAAATGCCAATCTGGTTTTTGTAAAGCCACTTCAGACAATAAATTAATGTTGAAACGCTCATCAATAACTCCATAAAATCCTATTCTTACATGAGGAATATGAGCTTGATCAGCAGGATCATTCATATCTGCACGGGCCTTGGTAAAATGTTCTTTATCAATGCTGCTTGGAAAAGGATGGATATTTTGATGGCAATCCTGCTTGGCTTCATAAAGACAATGTCCTCCGGTAAAAACAAGATTTGATCTGGAAAATAATTTGTCTTCCAGTTCTTTCAATTCCGGTGGTGCAAATTTAAAGTTAGAAAGTTCATCCATACAATCATAGATGATCCTTTGTGGAAAAAACTGATCACTAATTTTTAAGGCCATAGGAGTATAATACCAGAATATATATTTTTCAATTTCCATTTTAAGGAAAAGCTTATTCAACAATGTTTTCTGCCTTACTATTATTTCCAGTTCTGTAGTTTCTCCATGTTTTAATTTGGGTGTAACTACCCATACTTTTTCTTTTGTAAGCTTTACATCATAAGAATCTTCATTATCCTGAAAAACCGGTTCTTCAATATAAAAAACTCTGAAACGGGAAGTAAATCTTGATAAAAGATGTTGTGGGCGTTGATAAACAAAATCCCAACGAAGGTGTGAAAAGCAAACCAGGTCTAAGCCTGTTGATTCATTAATTGATGTTTCAAACGTCTTAGTTATTCCCATTCTTTTGATTTTTTTTTGTTTTTTATTAAATCAATTATTGATAATTTAAAATTGTATTCTTTAGAATTTTATTTTAATAGTAACATTTATAATCGCGAATTGTTTTATAAAAAGGGGTCCGGGTAATAGCATCGATTCACTTAATTTCCTGGATATTAAATAGGATAATTTGTACAGATCGCTGATTATACATCCCTTAACTCAATTACTATTAAATAATAGTGCCAAATACAGAATGCCAGAAAAACCCTTTATAATCAGCATAGTTTTAATGCCTTTTTAAATTAAAGGGAATTACCAAGACTCAAATAAACTAAACATGTAGAATAAAAACCACGGGATAGGGTACAAACGAAAATTTAATAAATGCCATATTTATTCTCCCATACTTTCGGTGTTTAACGATTTTGCACTATTAATGAGAAGTTGGTTAATCATATTAATTTCAACCGGAGTGAAATAACGCCATTTACCTGGCGTAATGCCAGCTAAAGTAAATTGCATGATCCTTATTCTTTTAAGAGAAATGACTTTATAACCGAGGGTTTCACACATGCGCCGGATCTGCCGATTCATCCCTTGAGTTAAAATAATACTGAATCGATTTGCACCTTCCTGTTTTACTTTGCATTTATTTGTAACAGTGCCAAGTATCTTTACACCGTTTCTCATATTATCGAGAAATATATTGTCTATATTTTTATCTGTTGAAACAACATATTCCTTTTCATGATTGTTTCCGGAACGTAAGATCTTATTCACAATATCTCCATCGTTGGTAAGGAAAATCAATCCCTCGGATAGTTTATCTAATCTGCCTACAGGAAATATCCTGCTCTTAAAATTTATAAAATCTATTATATTGGTTTTATCTTTTGTATCAGTGGTACAGGTAACTCCTTTTGGTTTATTGAACATTATATAAACATCCTGCTTTTTCTTTTTCAAACCTTCCCCATCAATTTCAACAATGTCGCCTTGCTTTACACGGTTTCCTTTGTTTGCATCTTTTCCGTTTATTGTTACCCTGCAATCCTCTATGTATTTATCTGCCTCCCTCCTGCTGCAAAAACCGGTATCACTGATGTATTTATTTAGACTGATGTCCATAGTGAAAAGTGAAAGGTGAAAAAGTCAAAAGTGGAAAGTGAAAAAAATCAAAAATCAAAAGTCAAAAGGCAAAAGGCATTGTGAAAGGTTGAATGTTGAAAAAATGCTGTCATCCTGAGTTTATCGAAGGACGAAGCGAGAT
>JBBJMM010000025.1:0-46206 GCA_037720515.1 Ferruginibacter sp. | reverse complement strand
CATAAAAAGAAAACGGTATGGTTTAAAAAATGCTTTCATCCTGAGTTTATCGAAGGACGAAGCGTGAGCATCATAAAAAGAAAACGAAACCAATAAATGCTTTTTAACTTACACCAGACAGAGCTTTTTTAAAATATAAATTGTAAAATGATAAATAAAAAATATACCACTGCTACTTTACTTTTATATTTCTCATTTATTATTTCATATTCCTTATTTCTTCCCTCCTGCTCTCTTACAAAAAGAATCTCCGGGCAGGCAACAAAGCTCTTAATTGAAGACACTGCCATTCGCAGCGGTCATATAGGGATCAGTATTTATGAACCGGCAAAAGGCAGGTATTGGTATGAGCATAACGGAGATAATTTCTTTGTGCCTGCAAGCAATGTTAAGCTCTTTACCTTATATGCAGGAATGAAATACCTGGGAGACAGTTTGATCGGGCTCCGCTATTTAGAGGCTAATGATTCTACTACCCTAATACAATCAACAGGTGATCCAACTTTTTTACATCCTGATTTCAACAGCAATAAAATTTATTCATTTCTAAAACTTAAAAATAAAATTAAAAGAACTCCATCAGTTTTTACTGATTATTTGGGAAATGGCTGGGCATGGAATGACTATACAGAAAATTATATGGCACAAAGAAGCGATTTCCCTCTGTATGGTAATATAATTCTGGTTAAAAGATACAATTCAGATTCGGTTACCGCTGTTCCTTCTTTTTTTTCAAAAAATATTTCAATACCTCTTCCTTTAAAAACGGGTTTTACAATAAAAAAATCCTGGGATACCAATGATATAGTATTAACCAATGGCACGAGGCAAACTTCAGAGATCCCTTTCCGGCCAGACATGCTTACTATCAATCAATTGCTGGAAGACACTTTACACAAAAGAATAGAAACAGAAACAGTAACGCAGGGGAGAAAAAATTTTAAGATCATACATTCCCAGGCATCTGATTCTCTTTTCAAAATAATGATGCATCGCAGTGATAATTTCTTTGCCGAACAAACATTATTAATGGCAAGTAATGAATTGCTGGGCTATATGAGTGAACGCAAACTGATCGATACCTTATTAAAATCAGACCTAAAGGATATTCCACAGGTGCCACGTTGGGTAGATGGCAGCGGGCTCAGCCGTTATAATCTCTTTACACCGCAAAGTTTTGTATACCTCCTTGAAAAATTAAAAAAAGAATATAGCTGGGAAAGACTAAAAACGATTTTAGCTACTGGAAATGAAGGCACATTAGAAGGATATTATCTTTCAGAGAAGGGATCTATTTTCGCAAAAACCGGTACGCTTACCAGTCAATTAGCTTTAAGCGGTTATATGATAACCAAAAAAAATAAGCTGTTGATCTTTTCTGTAATGGCCGGCAATTACCGAACAGCAGCAACACCCATACGAAAAGCAATAGAAAAGTTTTTAATTGGAATAAGAGAGAAATATTAAATGTTTACAACCTTACTGCATTTATAATTAGTTCTTTTCTCATTTTTTAAGCTTATTTATGTAAATTCTGTTTAAAATTTCATGAACTCAGCAGAACAACATTTTATATAAAAAACATAGGACTCTATCTCCCAAACATTTTATCAAGATCTTCTTTCTTAAAAGTCATGTATGCAGGTTTCCCGTTTGGAGAACTGTTGGGAATATCACAACAGAATAGATCATAGACCAGTTTTTCCATTTCTTTCTGTGTTAAGGAAGTGCCACCTTTGATCGACTGCTGCAATGCCATGGAACGAAGCAATTTTTCCCGTTTACCGAATTTTATATCACTACTAAAGTTTTTGTATTGTTCAAGCATTTTTTCAATAGCGCTCTTTTCATTTCCATTTTCTACATCTGCAGGAGATCCCTGAATAACAAATGTATTGTTTCCGAAAGGTTCCAGCTGATATCCAAGCAAAGTAAGATCAGGTAATAATTCATTCAGAAAAACGGCGTCAGCTGCAGCTAATTCTATAGTGGAAGGGAAAAGGCTTTTTTGTACCGGGATAGGTTTTCCTTTCATTGCCACAAGGAAACGCTCGTATAATATTCTTTCATGTGCATTCTGTTGCTGAACTATAATAAAACCATTTGTATGAGGAACGATTACATATGCATTTAGCAATTGAATGCATTTATCTGCAGACAGATCAGCATTGGTTAATGGTAATGAAAGGGACAGATCGGCGGATTGGTCCGGCATATGATTTTTACTTTCATCAATTAAAACAGTTGTTTCAGGGCGTACAGAAATATCTTTCCAGTGTTTTAATTCGCTTCTTTTTTCAATAAAATGCGCCTGGTTTTTCTGACTGAAAGATTCATACAATGAAGAAGAACCGGGAGAACCTGTATTTTGATTGACAGATTTACTTACCGCATCGAGGTGTTGTATAGCCGGATCAAGTTCAAAATCCAGAGTAGGTGTTATGCTGAACTGGGCCAGGGCATGTTTAACAGCGGATTGCACAAATGCATAAACGATCTTTTCATCCTCAAATTTTATTTCCTGTTTTGTCGGATGCACATTGATATCCAATTGTGCAGGATCAAGGTCGATAAACAAGGTATACATCGGGTAGCTGTCTCGCGTGATCATCTCACTGAAAGCATTCATCACTGCATGATTGAGGTAAGCACTTTTTATAAAACGATTGTTTACAAAAAAATACTGATCACCCCGGGTTTTCTTTGCAGTTTCAGGTTTACCTACAAAACCATAAATGTTCATGTAATCCGTTTGCTCCTGCACACTTACCAATTTTGCATTATATGCATTACCCAGTATCTGTACGATCCTTTGTTTTAATGTGCCTTTTTCCAGGTGAAAAACTTCCTGGCCATTGGAAGTAAGAGAAAAAAACAATTCAGGAAAAGCCATAGCTATACGAATAAATTCTTCTACTATATGCCTTAACTCCGCAGCATTGCTTTTCAAAAAATTACGCCTTGCAGGAACATTGAAAAATAAATTCTTCATTGCAATGCTGGTTCCTAAGGAATGTGCTGTTAATTCATGATTTTTAACAATACTGTTTTCTATCTCTATTAGTATCCCGGTTTTGTCTTCTGCACGTTTTGTTTTTAATTCCACCTGTGAAACTGCAGCAATACTGGCTAAAGCCTCGCCCCGAAAGCCCATTGTTTTTATCCGGAAAAGGTCATCTATATTCCTGATCTTAGAAGTGGCATGCCGCTCAAATGCCATACGGGCATCAGTTTCACTCATACCTTTTCCATTGTCTGTAACTTGTATTAACGCCTTGCCGGCATCATTCACAAATAAACGGATCTCATCTGCACCTGCATCAACGGAGTTTTCCAATAATTCTTTAACAGCACTTGCCGGCCGCTGGATTACTTCACCCGCCGCTATCTGGTTAGCAATGTTATCCGGCAATAATTTAATTATATCAGGCAAAATCGTGTAATTTGTAAATTCAAAAATACTACATCCTTATCACTATAAAATTTTGATTACATGCGAATTATTGCCCTGCTTTTCCTTGTGTTCTTTTCCTTCAATTCCTTTGGCCAGCGAAAGATTGTAAAATTCAACGGGCCTTCAGAAAAATGGGCCGACAGTGTACTTAAAACACTAACCAAAGAGCAGCGCATTGCGCAATTAATGATCGTACGGCTTTCTTCCATGAACACTAAAACAATGAATGTTACCTTCTTTGACCAGCAGGTAGCAGATCTTATCAGGAAATATAACATTGGGGGTATATGTGTTTTCCAGGGAAGCCCGGTAAAACAGGCCAATATCATTAACGCTCTTCAGAAAATTGCCCAAACTCCTTTGATGATGAGCATAGATGCAGAATGGGGTGTGGGCATGAGATTGATAGATAGTGTGCTCCCCCTTCCGAAACAAATGATGCTCGGGGCCATGCGGGATGCAACAGTTGTTTACAGGTATGGTGAAATTGTAGCCGAACAGTGCAAGCGTATAGGCCTTCACGTTAATTACGCTCCGGTAGTTGATATAAACAATAACCCCGATAACCCTGTGATTAATGACCGCAGTTTCGGGGAAGATAAATACAAAGTGGCTGAGTATGGTGTGCAATATATGAAAGGCATGCAGGACCATGGAGTAATGGCCTGCGCAAAACATTTTCCCGGTCATGGCGATGTAGCGGTGGATTCTCATTATGACCTGCCTGTAATTAATAAATCGCTTGCTCAACTGGATTCACTGGAGTTATATCCTTTCAGAAAGATATTCAACGCTGGCATAGGCAGTGCTATGATAGCTCATCTGTATATTCCTTCTATCGATCCATCACCTAACCGCGCTACCTCTATTTCTAAAAAAAATGTAACGCATCTCTTACGTCACGAACTGAATTATAACGGACTAACGTTTACGGATGCCCTCGAAATGCAGGGAGTGCAGAAATTTTTTCCCGGAGGAGCTGCATCAGTAGAATCACTCATCGCCGGCAACGATATGTTGTGCCTGCCCGGTGATGTGCCCCTGGCTATAACAAAGATCAAAGAAGCAATCAAAAATAAAAAATTAAGCTGGGAGGATATTGATTTTCATTGCAGAAAAGTATTGATAGCAAAACATCAATATGGGATACATATAATAAAACCTATCAATACAGTTAATCTTACTGCCGACCTGAACAAGGATGTGCCGGCTATGCGCAGGCTGGTTGCTGAAAATGCACTCACACTACTTACTAAAAAAGATCCTGTTTTCTTTCCATTATCAACAAACGACCTGAATGGCAACGTAGCTTATGTGGGAATTGGTATCAGTTCAGAGAATGCATTTGCACGCCGGATGAAAAGAGATTACAATGCAGGTGTATTTTATTTTGATCTGAAATCAAGCAGTGTATCAAACAGGATTTTACTGGATAGCATCACTAAAAATTATAAAAAAGTGGTGATCGGTATTCACAATACGGTAAAAAACCCTGCTACTAATTTTGGTATTGGTAAAGAAGCTATCAGCATAATCAATACGTTGCAGCAAAAATCCGTTACAATTACTTTTCTGTTTGGCAATGCATATGCGGTAAAGAATTTTTGTAATGCAAGAAACCTGGTAGTATGTTATGAAGATGATGCGATCATTCACAATACAGCTATCGATCTGCTGCAGGGAAAACTACAATACAAGGGTTGCCTGCCGGTTACTGTGTGTGAAAATTTTAAATACGGAGATGGGCTGGTAGCACATTTTAATACACCTGCACCCTTAACCGGACTAGATTTTTCCAAACTGGAAAAGATAGATTCCATTGCAACGGATGCTATTGCAAGAAAAGCCATGCCGGGTTGCGTGATACTGGCTGCAAGAGACGGTAAAGTGGCGTATTATAAAGCTTTTGGAAATTATACTTATGATGGAACAGAGAACGTGAAAACAGAGTCAGCTTACGATCTTGCTTCCATCACCAAGATCTCAGCCACTACTATTGCTCTTATGAAATTGTATGATGAGGGAAAATTTGATTTAAAAAAAAAGTTAGGTGACTACCTTCCTTCTGTAATTGGCAGCGATAAAGCGGAACTGAGTATAGAAAAAATTTTACTCCACCAGGCAGGTTTGGTTGCCTATATACCTTTTTACAAAGAAACGATCGATTCTTCCGGTGCACCTTTTACCCGCTTGTATGATACTGTATCCAATGAAACATTTTCTGTACCAGTTGCCAATAAAATTTACCTCCGGAATGACTGGAGGGATACTTTGTACAAAAGAATCTTATCAAGTCGGTTAGGCGTTACCGATAGATACATTTACAGTGACAATGATTTTATTTATTTAGGAAAAGTAGTTGAGGCAATTAGTGGTATGCCCCTGGATGAATATGTACGCAAAGAATTTTATACGCCGATGAGCCTGGGTTCTATGGGTTTTAAACCTTTGGAATTTCTGCCTGTTGAACAGATCGCTCCTACTGAAGAAGAAAAAATCTTCAGGCGGCAGTTGTTGCGCGGCACTGTTCATGATCCCGGTGCTGCAATGTTTGGAGGAGTTTCCGGACATGCAGGCCTTTTTAGTAATGCACGCGACCTTGCTGTTGTTATGCAAATGCTTTTGAATGGCGGGATCTTTAACGGTAAACAATATATAAAGAGAGAAACAGTAAATCTTTTCACTGTGTACCAAAGCGACAGCAGCCGGCGAGGTTTTGGTTTTGATAAGCCAGAAAAAAATAACAGGGTAAGGCCGGAACCTTACCCGACGTTGTCTGCATCACCGGCTACTTTCGGGCATACCGGTTTTACCGGCACCTGTGCCTGGGCGGATCCGGAAACTAAGATCGTTTACATATTTCTCAGCAATGCTGTGCACCCGGGAGGAAAAAAAGTATTCATGGATCTGAATGTAAGGTCAAAAATTCATGAAACGATTTATGAAGTTTTACTATGAAGCATTCCGGAGATGAAATTTAAACAACTACTTCTATAACATATGCGTTATCCATACCAGTTAGCTTCTTTAGAAGATTATAAATCTGCTTACAAAAAAAGTACAGAAGATCCGGAAGGTTTCTGGGGGGATATTGCGGAGCATTTTAGCTGGAAGAAGAAGTGGGATAAAGTTTTGGAATGGAATTTTAAAGAACCTAAAGTAGAATGGTTCAAAGGAGGAAAATTAAATATTACTGATAATTGTCTCGACAGGCATTTGCAGCATTCCGGTAATAAGCCGGCAATAATTTGGGAACCCAATGATCCCTCAGAAAAAAACAGAACGTTTACTTATGCCGAATTACATCGCGAGGTATGCCTGTTTGCAAATGTTTTAAAGAACAATGGAGCTAAAAAAGGCGATTGCATTTGTATCTATATGCCTATGGTGCCTGAACTCACCATTGCTATTCTTGCCTGTGCACGGATCGGCGCTATACATTCTGTAGTGTTCGGTGGATTTTCTGCGCAGAGTATCCAGGACCGGATACAGGATGCTTCCTGTACACATGTGATAACGGCTGATGGAGGCTTTCGTGGAAATAAAATCATTCCCTTAAAATCTATAATAGATGATGCCCTGGTTAATTGCCCGTCAGTAAAAAAGGTGATCGTATTAACCCGTACCAAAGAACCTGTAAGTATGATCAAAGGCAGGGATACCTGGTGGGAAGATGAGATCAGGATTGTTATAGAATCGGGCAACACAGATTGTGTTTCCGAACTAATGGATGCAGAAGATATGTTGTTCGTTTTATACACTTCCGGAAGTACGGGAAAACCAAAAGGGGTTGTGCATACCTGTGCAGGATATATGGTTTGGGTAAATTATACTTTTGTAAATGTTTTTCAATACCAGCCAGGTGATATTCATTTTTGTACTGCAGATATAGGCTGGATAACGGGCCATAGTTATATTATTTACGGTCCTTTAAGTGCAGGCGCTACCTCGTTAATGTTTGAAGGCATTCCCACTTATCCGGATGCTGGCCGTTTATGGGATATAGTTGAAAAGTACAAAGTAAATATCTTGTATACCGCTCCTACAGCTATCCGCAGCCTGATGGCCTATGGCACAGAATTTATAAAAGGAGATCTTACTTCCTTAAGAATATTAGGAACTGTTGGAGAACCTATTAACCAGGAAGCCTGGGACTGGTACAATGAGAATATAGGAAAAGGAAAATGCCCTATTGTAGATACTTGGTGGCAAACTGAAACCGGCGGCATGATGATTTCAAACATTGCAGGCATCACGGATGCAAAACCTACGTTTGCTACATTACCATTGCCCGGCGTTCAGCCAATATTAGTAGATGAAAAAGGAAATGAAATTACAGGCAATGATGTAATGGGAAACTTATGTATCAAATTTCCATGGCCCGGCATATTACGTACAACCTTTGGTGATCATGAAAGATGCAGGACAAATTATTTTGCTACCTATGATGACCTGTATTTTACGGGCGATGGTTGTTTCAGGGATGCGGAGGGAAACTATCGGATAACGGGACGGGTAGACGATGTTTTAAATGTAAGCGGGCACAGAATAGGAACGGCAGAAGTAGAGAATGCAATAAATATGCATACCGGTGTTATAGAAAGTGCCGTGGTAGGATTTCCGCACGATATCAAGGGACAAGGTATTTATGCATATGTAATTTTTAATGGCCAGCATATAGATCCTGAACACACGAGAAAAGACATCATGCAAACAGTAACCCGGCTCATCGGTGCAATTGCCCGCCCGGATAAGATCCAGTTTGTTAGTGGCCTGCCCAAGACCCGTAGCGGTAAGATCATGCGGCGCATTTTAAGAAAGATCGCTGAAGGAGAAATGCATAATCTCGGTGATACTACAACACTGCTGGATCCTGTAGTGGTGGAGGAGATCAGAAATGGGAAAGTGTAGTATTATTATTTTGAATGTTAAATGTTGAATTTTAAATTTTTTATTTATCAGTTAAAATCCTGTCATCCTGAGCAAGTCGCTTTGCTGTCATCCTGAGTTTATCAAAGGACGAAGCGTGAACAAGTCGCTTTGCTGTCATCCTGAGCCTGTCGAAGGACGAAGCGTGAACATAATAAAAAGAAAACGAAACTCAATAAATGATTCACTCTGAAATGTAAAGGGATCTTGTAATTATATTAAAAGAGAGAGGCTAACAAATACCGGACAGAAGTGAATTTTAAATTTTTAATACAAAGACGCTAAAGAGCAAATGAGATAGCTTTCTCCTTAACTATAATAAATGACACATCCGGGAAAAATTAATATCTGGGACTATACATATGAATTACCGGATAAGAAAATAGCGCTTAACCCACTATCAAACAGGGAAGATTCAAAATTACTGGTTTATACTAACTGTGATTGTACAGACGATATGTATAAAAATATTGACAGGTACATTTCATCGGGCACTTTGCTTGTTTTCAATAATACAAAAGTTATCAATGCCCGTTTATTATTCCCAAAAAGGTCAGGTGGTATCATAGAGATATTTTGCCTGGAGCCTGCAGAGAAAGGAATTGAATATGCCGATTCATTAAATAAAAAGAATAGCTCCATTTGGAAATGTTTTGTGGGTGGTGCTGCAAAATGGAAAACAGGTACATTGGAAAAGATCATCCAGGTTAAAGACAGCGAAGTGATCGTAACGGCCTTGCTGATTGAAAAAGTAAATGATATTTATTTTATTGAAATAAGCTGGAAGCCAGGAGATACTACGCTCCTGGAGATATTTAAAGAAGCCGGCAATATTCCTTTGCCCCCTTATATTAAAAGAGCCCCGGTAATAGATGACAGCACCAGGTATCAGACAATCTATGCAGAAAAAAACGGCTCCGTGGCCGCCCCAACTGCCGGCCTGCATTTTACTGATACAATTTTTAATAAACTATCTGATAAAAATATTATAAAAGAATTTGTAACACTGCATGTGGGAGCCGGAACTTTTAAACCGGTTAAAGCAAGTAAATTGGAGGAGCATGAAATGCATGCAGAATGGTTAGATGTATCCATTGAATCCATTAAAAATCTTTCCCTTGCAACAGGTGAAATTATTGCAGTAGGTACAACATCATTGCGTACATTGGAAACTTTATACTGGCTTGGCTTAAAAATCATTTTGGATCCTGCAATAAAAGAATTGCATCTCGCACAATGGGAAGTATATGAAGATCCTTTAAAAAGTGCAGTGATCTCAAGAGAAGATGCACTCATGTCACTTTTGAAATGGATGGAAATAAACCATCACAATAATATCGTTGCTCAAACGCAATTGCTGATAGCTCCCGGGTATACTTTTAAAATGGTAAATGCGCTTATTACCAATTTTCATCAGCCTCAATCAACATTGCTTTTGCTGGTTGCTGCTGCTATTGGAGAAAAATGGAAAAAGATATACGATCACGCTCTTCAAAATGATTACAGGTTTTTAAGCTATGGAGATGGAATGATGATAAGGATGGATACTTGATACTGGATGCTTGATACTGGGTGCTGGATACTGGTGCTGGATGCTGGATACTGGATGCTGGATACTGGATGCTGGATACTGGATACTGGATACTAGATACTGGATACTGGATACTGGATACTAGATACTAGATACTAGATACTGGATACTGGATACTGAATACTAGATACTTCCTACGGCTGTATAGTAACCTTTGTACCCACAGGAATATAACTGAACAGGTCCTTCATTTCAGTATACTTAACAGAAACACAGCCATCGGTCCAGTTGTAAAAATTATCTACTGTCCATTCTTCCTGAGGGCGGGTGGCATGTATGGCGATCCCATTACCGATCTTAGCATTCTTAGGCAAAACCCCACTTGATTTTCGTTGATTGAATCGCTGATAACTTACATCATTTGGATAATCCAGTAATAATTCCGGTCCCCATTTAGGATGGATCTTTTTTAATATGATCTTAAAATTTCCATTAGGTGTTTTTTTATCTCCCTCTTTCATTTTGTCACTAAGATCTTTGCTCCCGAAAACAATGGGATAAGTTGCATACCATCCCTCATCATCATAAACTTTTAATTCATAATCACTTTTATCTACGATAATATAATAAGGACTTTCAACTAGTTTTTGATCAACAGGAAGAGAACTGTTCACATTTTTAAAAGCGACGTTTTTTTTAACTGGTTTCTTTTTTTTTGTATTTGAGGGATGGAAAGAAAAAAGCGGAAACATACCCAGCAGTGTAAGAAGAATAAAAAACCGTTGGATATTCATATTATTATTTGATCGTGTGATTTTCAAACGTTATGCCACATACTATTATTTTAACTATGTGGAAAAAATTAACAATACAATGTTGAAAAAAGTAACATCAGGAGCCCGCTAAAATGATATAAGGTGCTAGTGGTTTTCCCAAAAATTTTACAGACTTATTCAAAATTTTATTCAGAACCTTCTTTCCCAGTTGCTTATGCTCATCGTAAAAGCCCTCATACAAATTTAATTTAAACCCTGCGGTATTGTATATGTACGTGTATTGATTTATTGTTAAAATTCTTTCTGTCCAGCTACCGGTAATGGGATGGCAGGTGTTTGTAGGGTGGTTGTCTGGCTGAGGCATTACCCCTGTTTTAATAAATTTTTCTGCTGCAGATAAGATATCAGCAAATGCAAGACCACGCGTACTTCTGGCTAACCTTTCCATCTCATTCTCGTTAATTAAAAAATGATTGCGGATAATAACCTTTCGCATTTCCAGGTAAGATCCATGAGCAACAGCCCCGAATAATTCAGAGTCTGAAGGGGATCCACCTATCAGTTCATCTGTACGCTGCAATTTTTTTAATTGCCTTACTTTTAATTTGTTTTCAGGATTAGAAGCAGTTGTAAAAACAGTTATGATCTCCGGATTTAGTTTTTTCAGGATCTTAAAAAAACTTTCCAGGTTATAGATATGTTCAATAACATCAGTTCCTGCAACTACATCGGGTTTTTCATTTTGAAACTGCCGCATCAAAGACGTTTCATCTCCCGATATATAACCATCAACCCCTATATTTAAAATAGCGGATAATTGTTTTGCCGCTTCCAGGAATGCAGGGTCACTGTCATTGATGAAAACTTTTTTAAATCCGCAATATTTAGCAAAAATTCCAAGCAAGCCATTACCGGCTCCATAATCCAGCAGGCTCAGTTCTTCTTTTTGCTTACTGGTGTGAAGCAATATTTTTTCAAAGACATCAGCATAAATTTCAAGGAAGTAATCTCTGTGCGAAAGAAGATAACTGAAATATTTCCTGCAATATGTTTCTGAAGAAACAGTATCAGGATCGATCTGTTTCAATAAAGCGGAGAAAGACCTGGATTGATTTTTAAAAGTAGCGCCTCGGGACATTGCGAAAATTGACCACTAAAATAATGAATTCGTAAATAGCCCGGGGCTCAATAGACCGGGGCTTAAGCCCCGGGGCTATTATTTATTCATAAATTACTTATCCTAAACCCAAACGTATATGGCCGAATATCCAACCCACGCTCATACATTGATTTTGTACTATAAGAACCATATAATCTTATCGGGCCAAGGCCCAGTTCAGCTATGTAAGAAATTTTAAATTTTTCAAGATCATACTCTCCTTTATTTTTCTGTTCTCCAAATGCATCGCTTTTTTGTTTGTTGCGTTGAGAATATAAATAACCGGCACTGACACCTGCACTTAAAGTAATACCTTTTTTATTGTCGGAAGGAGTGGAGGCAAAATTCAGCATTATCGGTATGGTCAAATAATCGGCGGCCAATTTATTCTTGGAGAACGCAATTGAATCCTGCCTGAATACAAAAGGCATATTGGTTTGTGGACCGCCATAGGGTAACATTCCACTTTCTTTATAAGTAATACCGGATTTATACCTGTAATTATTTAGTTCAAGACCAAGGCCATATTTGATGCTTACATTTTGTTTTATAAGATTAATTTTCTGCATAAAGAACCATATGTTAACATTTACGCTTTTACCGGCTTTTAATTTAAAATCGGATGAAGAAATGGCGGGTACACCTGTTGCAGGATTATTTACCAGGTAGCTGCCGGTATTGGTGTAATCGGTCTGGTCACTATAATTAGCAAACCCAAGATCTACTATCCACCAGTTGGTTGTTATGCGCGAATTATTTTTTCCCTGGTTATTTACCGTTACCATTTGATTATCCGTACTATCAGAAGCATTGTCTTTATTCTTCTTTCCACCTTTTTTAATGATCAGGATATTACCTATACGGATCGTATCCGATTTTTTTGAGGACACAATAGTTGAATCAACCTGTGCAATAGCATAAACGCAGTAAAATAATATTGCAATAAGTAGAGTTATTTTTTTCATCGTATAAATTTAAAAAATTAATTTTTTTGAGCGCATGTGTTTTGTGAATCAGCAAATAATTCCCTTTCCAAAAATGGATGAGTTTACTTCAGCCTTAAAATTGATTATTTAACCGCAATTTCAAAACCGCCGATCCTTAAGCCGTTGGAAGTTTTAATTTTGGTATTTCTCTCTACCACCCTTTTAACTCTGCGGAAGAGGCCACCGATCTTTGAGCGGCTTACTTTATCTTCATCCATATAAAGTATACGGTCACCTGAATTATTTTCTTCGTTAACTGCAAGTTTAGCAAAACTATTTCTTACCGTTTTTATCTCTTCATCGTTTACCGGATCATCACTGGAATTATTTATTAAAGCAGGTTGTTTATTTACTTCCTTTTGATTTGCCAGGTTTGATTCACCCGCTTTTTCAACATTATTTCTTACATCCTTATTTAAAACGTTTTGTTGTGTGATTAAGTTACCTACGACTTTATTTTTTTCTGATCTTACTGTAGTCACAGATAGTTGGTTATCCAGAATATTTTTCCTATTATTTACAGCATTTTTATTATTCTCAGGAATTAGATTTGGCTCCTTATCTTTTACTGCAAGTGTATTATCTGAACCTGTTTTACCAGTTGAATTATTATTACCTGGCAACCCTTTTAAACTTTCACCAGGTTTAGTAACAGGAGAGGTAGAAGTCCTGGAAACTGTATCATTATCCGGCCCTGAATTATACAATTTTACACTGGTGAAAATAGCTGCTCCGATCAATATAGCTGCTGCAATTCTTAACCACCTAAGGGGCAATACCCTGGCTGATTGACGATATAATAAGTGCTTTTCCCTGAAAACTATAATTTCTTTTGAAGACAGTTTAGTCTTCTGTAATAAATCCCATTCAGCATTGACCTGTGGATCAGATTGTATCTGAGATTCTACGGTATATGCATCTTTTTGTGAAAGCTCATCGTCTAAATGTAATAACAATGACTCCTCAACACTCTCTACATCTGTTGCATTTTTATACAGAAGTGTTTTGGGAATAAATATTGATTCTTCAGCAGGCAAAATGGCCTTCTGTAAAATTTCCATCTCTGAAAAAAGATCAGGATTATTTTGAAGAAACAATTCTACTTCATTCCTTTCCGGTACAGACAATTCATTGTCTATATAAAGCAACAGATATGTTTCGTAATTATTCCGGTTAATATTCATTTAAAATCCTCCTGCTTTAAATAACATTTTCTGGTTTCACAATGTATGCCCTTAACTGAAGTCTTGCCCTGTGTAAGTAAACTTTTACCTGGCTTTCATTTAGCCCGGTAATTTTTCCTATCTCAAAATAATTATAGCCTTCATAATCTTTAAGCATTACGAGGCTACGTTGTGTTTCACTTAATTTATTCAATGCTTCCTCCAGTACCCTCCTGGCATTATTCTGAAGTTGATCAGTTCCCCTTTCATTTTCATTGAAATTTTCTTTTAAACTGATCCTTTTATTTTTTCTTATATGATCTATCATTTGGTGATAAGCGATCGTAAAAAGATAGCTTTTACATTTGGCATTGTCTACCTGCTCCCTGCTTACCCATAATTTTTCAAAAGCACCTTGTACCACATCTTTTGAATCTTCTTCATGCCTTAAATTCTTAAGTATGAACCGGTAAACATTATCGGCATATTTATTTACACAATTGTTATATTCTCTTTCGGTCATATAGGTTTTGGTAGTATAAAATTATCTCAAATAAAGATTTTATTTGAAGTATTACGCATTACAACCATTAAAAGTTACAAATAAAGTAGATTCCAGGGTGTGGCGTTCGGATGGGGTTCATCAGGTTTATGGCAACATTGGGAGGGTTTGCTGCATTTTTTAACAGGAGTTAACGGGGATTTATTAACACCGGCAGCAATTAATAATGTTATAGACAGAATAAGTATGGTACAAAACAGCAGTAATTCTTTTTTTACCTGCATAATTGTAGTTTTTTGGTAATACGAAAATAATCGTAAAAAGTTACAGGGTTTTATCATATATGTTAAAAAAACTTAAAATTTAATAGCTGGTTTAAGTCAGATAGTCGGATGAATTTCAAAAACAACACTATCATTTATAGATTTGTATTTTATCTTTAGCTGCAAGCCTATTGGAGACAACGTTTTCAAAATTTAGACTAATTTTAGACTGTTAACAAAAACTCGAATGAAATACGAAATAAGACTTGCAGGTTCTGACCAAGACGACGGGAAAATTGACTTAGACCGATTAGTTCAATTAGCGCAATCTATAACAAATATAGCTCGTGGCGCTTTGCAAGTTAAACTTGTAGGGGTTAGTAACGAAAAAGGAAGGAGAAGTGAAAAAATCTCAACTGCACTAAAAATAAAACTTTCAGACTTAAAAAAAGGCTCAACTATACTTGAGTTAGAGTGCGACTCTTTCAAGTCAACTTTAGAGGGTCAACCCGGAGATTTGTTTAAATTGGAAATACTAGAACAACTACCTGATAAGACTCCGATGAGCCTTGTAATTGAATCTTTCAAAGAGGCAATGAATTATGATGAAGATTCAACATTTCTAGATAAATCTCTTCTCAAAAAACTGAAAGACTTTAAAAGAGTCTTTGTATCAAATGATGAATTAGTAACAATATCTAATCAAGGGTCTATTCCAGAAATTACTTTACGAAGGTCCGATTTCAAAAAAATCGGTGTTCTTGAAGATAGTTTTCCTGAACCACAAGAGATAGTTATTAACGGCGTTGTTGAAGAATTGAAATATAGTAAATTGAGAGTCGGCATTGCAACAAAACAAGGATTAGTGAATGCCGTTTTGAGTGAAGAACTTGAGCCAATGGACATTTCAAAATATTGGGGGCAAGAATTAACTATTGCAGGACGTATGCATTTTTTGCCAAGTGGTAAACCTTCATTCATTTACATTGAAAGAGCATTTAAACCCAATGAATTTGACAGCTATTTCTCAAAACCTGTTAATAAATTAAATATCGAGCAACAAATTCATAAGAAGATAAAGCATCAAAAGCATACTAATCTTTTGGGAGACGTAGTAGGAAAATGGCCAGGTGAAGAATCAATTGAGGACATATTAAAAGACCTAGATTAGTATGAGAAGATATTTATTGGACACTGGCATACTAGTTCACTATGTTAGAAAAAGTCCCCTTTATCTAACAATAGAATCAAATGAAAAATTAACTGAGCAAGACTGCATCCCTTTCATTTCAGTAGTGACAATGGGAGAAATATTATCTTTTGGAATACAACAAAGCTGGGGACAACCAAAGTTTCAATCTATAAGGAATTTGTTTAGCAAACTCGTAGTCCTAGATATTAATTCTAACGATGAAAAATTGCTAGAAACATACGCTGAAATTGACTCATATTCTAAAAATAAATTAACCTTAGATAAATTAGGCCGCTCAATTACAATGGGCAAAAACGACCTCTGGATTGCAGCTACATCAAAAGTTGCTAATGCGACGTTGCTTACAATTGACGGTGATTTTGATCATCTAAACGGTAAATACCTTACTGTAAAAAAGTACTAATTGTCTGATAGTAGAAGGTTTTGAAGCTAAGGGGATTTACTAAAATACGGACTGACATTTGTAATCTCTAACAATAATGTTACAGATGCACCTTGTCAATATTAAATAATTCAAAAAAGTAATTATATATATGAAAGCTTTTCTTAAACTTTTAAGACTTATATTATTTTTAACCCAAGTGTTAACTCGCAGATTCCGGGTTCACATATTGAAAATAATACAATGACAAATTTCCATAGTTCATGGCAATGGACTAGTGGAGTTGATACTGTGCGACTTTACTTAAATACAACTAATGTATTCTTTAATATCAATGGCGGTTTTACATGGGACAGACTTGTAGGATGGTATTTTTACAAAAAAGGGAATAACATTATATGTTCTAATTATAATGCAATATGAGATCCTACAATTCCCAGTAGTATAATTGGAGGGAATGAAAAAAAAGATCAAAATTATGTGACTGGGATTTTTAAAGACCCATTGAATGATAAACACGTTACTGTTTATCTAAAATTAAATACTTCTTTAAATCAACTTTCATGGAAGGCAGCTCCAATTGGACTTATTAGAGCAACTAACTCTGTTCCAATACCGGGAATTACATTGCCGACAGATATGACATTTATCCGCCTTTAACTACTTAGATCACTGAAAATTTTATATGTGATCAATTTCTTTATTTTAAGTTGTAATATTTATACACTGCTTACTACATCTGTTTTATGCAAGCGGGGTTTGTAACAAGACAAATTAAACATTAGCAAACTATGCAGTAGCTTCAGCTAGGCACTTTTAATTTAGCGTTACTTCTTACTTCAGCTTTTTAATTTACTTTTAGCTTTGGTTACAGGGCGAATAGTTGGTTAAATCTCTTCCTACACAAAGCCCTGATACATAAAATACAATAAGCATGAATGCAACATTTGTTAGCCGGGTATCCTCAGAGCTGGAGGAAATTAAAGCAGGCGGGCTTTTTAAGAATGAAAGGATCATAGGGAGTCCGCAGGGAGCTGAGATAATTGTAAATGGAAAAACCGTATTAAATTTTTGTGCAAATAACTACCTGGGATTGTCTTCGCACCCAAAAGTTATTGAAGCTGCTAAAAAATACATAGATCACCGCGGTTTCGGACTGAGTAGTGTAAGATTTATTTGTGGTACCCAGGATATTCATAAAGAACTGGAGAAAAAAATAGCTGCTTTCCTTGATACAGAAGATACTATATTATATGCAGCAGCCTTTGATGCAAATGGTGGGGTTTTTGAACCTTTATTTAGCGAACAGGATGCTATAATAAGCGATGCTTTGAATCACGCATCTATAATTGATGGTGTAAGATTATGTAAGGCTCAGCGTTTCCGTTATGAACACAACGATATGGCAGACCTGGAAAAGAAATTACAGGAATCAGCTTTATTACGCAGCCGTATCATTGTAACAGATGGTTCTTTCAGTATGGATGGCACTATTGCTAAGCTGGACATCATCTGTGATCTTGCCGACAAATACGATGCAATAGTAATGATAGATGAATGTCATTCTTCGGGGTTCATTGGTAAAAAAGGACGGGGCACACATGAATACAGGAATGTAATGGGCAGGATCGATATCATTACCGGTACTTTAGGAAAAGCCCTTGGCGGTGCCAGTGGCGGATTTACTTCCGGTAAAAAAGAGATCATAGAAATGCTGCGCCAGCGTAGCCGTCCTTATTTATTCAGCAATACCCTGGCCCCCAGTATTGTGGGTGCTTCGATAGCGGTACTGGATATGCTTAGTCAAACTACTGATCTGAGGGATAAACTTGAAAGCAATACAAAATATTTCCGTACAAAGATGACCGATGCAGGTTTTGATATAAAACCGGGCGATCATCCTATTGTTCCTATAATGTTATATGATGCTGTACTTGCCCAAACATTTGCATCTAAATTATTAGAAGAGGGAATTTATGTTATTGGATTTTTCTTTCCGGTGGTTGCAAAAGGGCAGGCCCGGATAAGAGTACAATTAAGTGCAGCCCATGAAAATTTTCATCTCGACAAAGCCATTGCTGCATTTACCAAGATCGGTAAAGAGTTAAATGTTATTAAATAAATTTTCTAAACTATTTAGCTTCTTATAAAGTATGTCCGAAAATTCAGAAATTTTTATTGCAAAAAGCACGATTAAGGCTGCTGACCTGGAGCACCGAAGAAAGATCCTTTTCAATATCGGAAGGTATAATGCTGTTGTTCCGCAGGGAAAATCGCAATTCGATAATATAAACCGGGCACGTGAAAGAGCTAAAAATATTAAATGGCGTGCCATCGAAACGCTGGATCAGCAATTGGAAGAATTTGAGCGTTCTTTTACAAAAAGAGGTGGCAAAGTAATCTGGGCACAGGATAGCGATGAAGCAATCAGAGAGATAGTAAAAATCTGTAATGAAAAGAATTGTAAAACACTTGTCAAAAGCAAGAGTATGGTTACGGAAGAGATCCATCTTAATGCTGCATTGGAAAAAGTAGGAATTGAAAGCATAGAAACAGACCTGGGTGAATACATTCAGCAGTTGGATGGGGAAGCTCCCTATCATATTGTAACGCCTGCAATGCATAAGAGTAAAGAAGATGTTGCGAAATTGTTTGCTGAAAAATTAGGTACCGATCCTAAATTAACCCCGGAACAACTTACCCTTGTTGCCAGGAATATTTTAAGAGAAAAATACCTGCAGGCTGAAGTGGGTGTTACAGGCGCCAATTTTATCATCAGTGATATAGGTGCAGTAGCCGTTACAGAAAATGAAGGCAATGCCCGGTTAAGCTGTGCTTTTCCTAAAACGCACATCGTTATTGTAGGAATAGAAAAAATGATCCCTTCTGTTACTGACCTTGGTTTATTCTGGCCTTTGCTTAGCACTTTTGGTACCGGTCAAAAAGTAACTGTTTACAATACTATCATTGCCGGACCAAGACAAGCAAATGAAACTGACGGGCCCGAAGAAATGTATGTTATTCTGTTGGATAATGGCCGAACCAATATTTTACAAAATCCTAAACAACGCGAAAGCCTTTATTGCATAAGATGTGGAGCCTGTTTAAATGCCTGCCCGGTTTACAAAAATATAGGTGGGCATGCTTATGGTGCCACATACAGCGGACCTATTGGAAGCGTTATCACTCCTCATTTACAGGGGATGGCTGATTTTAAACATTTAAGTTTTGCTTCTTCCCTTTGTGGCAATTGTACAGAAGTTTGCGCGGTTAAAATTAATCTGCATGAATTGTTGCTGGATAACAGGGCGCAATCTGTAGAAGAAGGTTATACAACACTAACCGAAAGAATGGCCTGGAAGATCTGGAAAATTTCCAGTTTAAAAAGAAGCATGATGAATTTGGGAAATGGAAATTTAAAAAATAAAGTGGTAAATGGATTGTTTAAAGACTGGAAGAAACACCGTGGAGATCTGCATTTTAGTAACAAAACCTTTAATGAGATGTGGAAGGAAAAAAATAAAAAATAATATTTCATGCTGAGACCGACTACATAGCGATAAGAAGTAAGACGAAAATCTATAGCGAAGAAACCACTCTGTTTGATCTTCATTATGTACCCGTTTGATTAATACATTCGATAAAAAGTCATCCATAGTAATGATCTTAGTTTACACACATACGGTTTCAACGCGTTTGCAATATGTGTGTGAGTTTATCTTTAAAGAAACCCTGGGAATTGATTTTGAAATTACTACGAGTAAAGAAATATGTAAAGATTTTACAGGCCTTATAATAAATTACAGCAAAGAAGATCTTCCGGGAAGTTTTAAAGTGGAAAGCACAGAGCTGCTTTTCGAAAAAGATATCAGGCCGCAGGATATAATTACTTTTCAAGCGGAAAATTATATTGCATTTTTTAAATTAAACGGATCCCATTTTCTTTTTGACATCTTTGCAGCTGTATTCTACCTGCTGAGCCGCTATGAAGAGTATTTACCTCATGAAAAAGATAGTTATGGGCGTTTTGCACATCAAAATTCATTGGCTTTTAAAGAAGGATTTCTTGACCAACCTTTAATAAATATGTGGTTACAGGATTTTTCGCAAATTCTAAAAGCTTTCTTCCCGCCTATAAACTATAAACAGTTAACTTTCAAATTTCTCCCCACATACGATATAGATATCGCCTGGTCATTTAAAAATAAAGGTGTAAAAAGAAATGTAGGAGGATTTCTAAACAATCCATCCTTTTCAAGGATGAAAGTTTTAGCAGGTGCAGAAAAAGATCCTTTTGACAGTTATCAATACCTGCATGAACTGCATGTTCAATATAAATTAAAGCCACTTTATTTTTTCCTGGTTGCTTTGGAAACCGGCAGGTACGATAAAAATATTTCTCCTTTACACAGTGAGATGAAAAAACTCATCAAAGAGCATGCAGCTATATATGAGGTAGGCTTGCATCCTTCCTGGAAAAGCAATGAAGACAAAAAATTATTGAAAGAAGAGATCAAATGCCTCGAAAAATTATCCGGTGAAAAACGGGTTACAATATCACGGCAGCATTATATAAAATTTACTTTGCCCTATACTTTTGAACACCTTATCAATTTCGATATTCAGCATGATTACAGCATGGGTTATGGAAGTATCAATGGATTTCGTGCTTCTACAACTTCTTCTTTTTACTGGTATGATATAGCTAAGGAACAAAGAACAAATTTGATCTTACATCCATTCTGTTTTATGGATGCAAACAGTTTTTATGAGCAGGACTATGATGCAGAAGAAGCATTTGAAGAATTAATGCATTACTACCGGGCCTGCAAAAAAGTAAACGGACAAATGATAACTATTTTTCACAATAACTTTTTAGGTACTGATATAAAGTTCAAGGGCTGGAAAGAAATGTATGAAAAATTTCTACGGGTGGTATCCGAACCGGAATAAATATAAATTAACTCCTTTTACATCTCCGGTTCTGCAAGGGTTTTATTATTATCTCTTTTGATACTGTAATTCACCAGGAAAACGCCGATCACTGTTACAATTGCACCCCATAATATATTTAAAGTAAGCTTTTCATTCAATATTATTCCTGCTGTAATGATCGCAATAAGCGGATTAAAATATGCATATAAAGAAGCTATACCCATTGGTAATTTTTTCATTGAATAAATAAATGCTACAAAAGCGGTAGATCCGATCACAACGAGGTAGAATATAACAAGCCATCCCTTCACAGAGATCTCTGAAAGTGGAATATTTTTTTGAGTAACTATTGAATAGAAAAATAAAAAAACAGAACCTATCAGCATTTGCCAACCAGTGGCATAATATGGATTTAACTGTGCTTTATTTCGAGCCATAAAGATTGTGCCAACGCTCCATGAAAGCATAGCAATCACTGATAATATTAACCCGATGATAAAAGAACCTATCGACTTGCTATCAAATGCATTTTCATAAAATACAATTCCAATACCGCCGATCCCGAGAATAAATCCGATCAAAGTAAGAGGCGTTATCTTTTTTGCTTTAAAAAATATTCTTTCAATAATTACTACACTCAATGGATACAATGCACCTATCAATGCACTTAATCCTGTGGGTATATATTGTAAACTTAAAGTGCTAAGGCCGTTTGCAAATACAAACATGAGAATTGACATCACGATCAGCCACTTCCATTGCTTAGCTGTAGGTAAAGGAAGTTTATTAAAAATAAAAAATATCAGGATAAAGCCGGCCCCTGCAAGGAACTGGCGTATTGCTGCCATTTGTATTGCAGGAATATCACCAATACCAATCTTGCTGGCTACCCAGGTTGTACCCCATATGATACTGGTAAGTGCTACGGCAAAATATGCTTTGCCTTTTCCCTCAACATTTTTATGAAGCATATTGTAGTTAATGTTTAAAATGCCTCATACCTGTAATCACCATTACAAGATTATTTTTTTTGCAATACTCAGTTGAATCATTGTCCCTTATAGAACCTCCGGGTTGGATAAACGCAACTATGCCTTCGCCATGGGCGATGGTAACACAATCATCAAATGGAAAAAAAGCATCGCTGGCCAGCACGGCTCCGGCAAGTTGAAAATTAAACTGCTTTGCTTTTTCAATTGCATTGCGAAGTGCGTCTATGCGACTGGTTTGTCCGCACCCTTTTCCTATCAGTTGCCGGTTTTTTACCAAAGCAATGGCATTGCTTTTTAAATGCTTGCTTACAATGTTTGCAAAAACCAGGTCGGATTTTTCTATACTGTTAGCTTCTCTGCCGCCAACATCATTCCATTGTTCAAAATTACCAATATCATTTTTTTGCATTAGTACACCATTCAGTAACGACCTCGATTGGTTACTACTCCCTGCAAAATCTTTTAACTCCAGCAAGATCCTGTTCTTTTTCGTTTTTAAAATGATAAGTGCTTCGCTGCTGAAAGAAGGAGCTATAAGCGCTTCAAAAAAAAGTTCATTGATTGCTGTAGCAGTCTCAGAGTCGACCGCTGCATTACAAACAAGTACACCCCCAAATGCACTTTCCGGGTCTCCCGCCAACGCGCTATCCCATGCATCTTTCAAAGAAAGTTTTTCAGAGATACCACACACATTGGTGTGCTTGATAATTGCAAATACATGTTCCCCGGTCTCTGTCGCAGTTTTAAATTCCCTGATCAATTGAATGGCTGCATCTGCATCAACAAGATTATTATAAGATAGCTCCTTGCCATGCAACTGTGTAAATACTTGTGACAGGTCGCCATAAAATACAGCAGCCTGGTGAGGATTTTCGCCATACCTCAATGTTTGTTTCTCTTTATTAAAAGGAGACGGAAAAGAGGAACCATTAAAGTAATTTGATATCGCGGTATCATAAGCGGTACAAACATCAAATGCCTTTGCTGCTAACTGCCGGCGCTGATCAATGTTTGTTTCTCCATTTTGTTCCCTTAAAATATCTTCCAACAATGAGTAATCTTTTTTATCAGCGATAACTACTACATCCCGGTGATTTTTTGCCGCGGCTCTTAACATGGAAGGTCCGCCAATGTCGATCTTTTCTATAATTAGATTCTCATCATTCGTACTGAGTACCGTTTCTTCAAAAGGATACAGGTCTACAATCACCAGGTCAATTTCCGGGATACTGTATTCTTTCATTTCTGTTACATGTTTATCTTCATTTCTTTTGCCCAGTATGCCTCCAAATACTGAAGGATGTAATGTTTTCACCCTGCCCCCTAGGATAGAAGGATACGAGGTAAGTGTTTCAACCGGTATGCATGATACTCCGAGTTTTTCTATGAACTCTTGCGTTCCTCCCGTACTGTAAATTGTAATATTGAGTTCCTGTAAACGGTAAATTATATTTTCCAGTCCTTCTTTATAAAAAACAGAGATAAGTGCACTTTCGATCTTCTTTAGCATGAGTAAGGTGAACAGTTGTTACACTGCTTTATTTAATTTCAAAAAGATATGCTCCCTGGTCAGGAACAGAATGGAAACGCAAAAGTAATGATGAACATTCTTTTTTCCATTCTGCAATTTTCCACAAACTATTCGACGAATCAAATACAATAAGGGAAGGCTCTATAGCGGCTATGATCTGTGAGATATGAATAGAAGGACTTTTTGAAATAACAAGAATATCCACTTTTACTTTATTCTTAATGATTTCATAAGATACAGGGCGGTCTATAATTAACAATCTTATTCCTGCCAAATTCCACAAACCATCTTTCTGGTATATGCCCATGGGTAAACGCAGGCTTTCTTTAACCTGTTTATTAATTCTGAAAGGTGCCAGGTGAAAGTTTTGTAATGACTTATCTTTTTTTAAGGAACTGTCTCCAACAAAATAATATTCATTCTTTCGTATAATATCAATTGCCTGCATCCTGGGAACGTTATAAACAATTACTGAAAATTGATCAGAAGTTTTTATCCTGGTATAGCTGTACTGAAATGAAAAAAGCACAAAGCTTACCATTGAAAAGTATAAAAATAATTTATTCTTATATAAAAGCCAGCTACACATCCATACAATACCACCATACAAAAGCCAGGTGGATAGTATATCTGCATAAATTTCATTTATTACTGAGTAAGGCAGGTCGCTACAATATTGTATCAGTTTATTCATACAATAAATAAGAAATGATATGATCTTACCTGCATAGAAAGCTCCTGTTTCAAACCAGGAAAAAAACAGTAAAAGGATCTCAGCAAATAATATAACTGTTGACAAGGGAACAGCTACCAGGTTGGCAAATAAAAAATATACAGGAAACTGGTGGAAGTAATAAATACATATAGGAAAGGCTGCAACCTGTGCTGCTATTGTAACGGCAGCCATATTCCAGATCTTATCTGCAAATTTGTTCTTTAAAAACAGCAGGAGATAAATGGGCCTTTGCAACCATACGATCCCTATCACTGCCAGGTAGCTTAGCTGAAAACCCACATCCCACAAAAAATAGGGATTGTAACATAACAAAATGAAAGCAGATAATGTAAGGGCATTGTAAATGGAGGAGCTTTTAAAATACGAATTTCCGACAAGTATAAAACTGAACATAACTGCACTTCTTAAAACTGATGCGGAACTGCCGGTTAATATGGCAAAAAGCCATAAGCTTCCTAATACAATTGTTACTTTAATAAATATCATTTTATTCAGAAAAGAAATACGGTTCAATAACCAGAAAAGAACAAAATAAATCAGCCCGAGGTGCAAACCGGAAATAGCAATAATGTGAACCACACCTGTGTTGCTGTATGCTTGTACGAGGTCTTTGTCTAGATCTTGTTTAATTCCAATGATCAGGGCTTCTGCTATGCCATATATTTTTTGGTCTTTAGAAAGATATTTTTGTAAACCGGTTACGATGAATTCACGGGAAGAGTAAATAAACTTGCGGAAAGGATCAATATCTTTTTCTTTTAAAAGAATATAATCCGAACTTTTAAGAAAAACTGTATGATGAATATTTTGAAAAGCCGCATAACGGCGATAATTGAATGTTTCGGGGTTACCGGAATTGCGGATCTCCTGTAATTTTTTCTTTATTAAGATCTTATCGCCATATTGTAAAAAACTATTTACTGAATCCCTGGAAAAATAGACGATCAATTTTCCGGTTACATGTACTTTATTATTATTATTAATAACATACTCTATGACTCCTTCAGCCTTCCATGATCTTTCTTTACCAATAAGCGGCTCACTTATTTTTATCACCAGTAAAGAACTGTCATCATAAATAAACCCAAACCATTTTTTATTATTCCGAATATCACTTTGCCAGGTCATGATGATCCCTGCGCAAAAGAATAATACCTGGAACAACAATCCGGGAACAGAGCGAAACCTGTACTTGCGGGAAAGACGTAAATAAGTAAGTAAAAAAAATAAAAAAGAACAAACTATAATCAATCCTATAATAAAATTTATTGAAATGGTCAGATACCAGGCTGCAACTATGCCGGTTGCCAGTGGAAATAAGAGACGCAGGAAAGGCGCCTTTTTCCAAATGGGAATTAGAAATCGATATTGCATCCCGGTAAAATACAATACCACCCTTTCTCTCCTGTGTTGGAATTCTCAATAAAAAAAGAGAAAAAAATTAATACTATTTGTGAGAGGAAATGCCGAGCATGGTAAAAAAAATATTCTCCTCCATTTCAAAAACTTTTCCTGGTGGTAAATTTTCCAGATTTAAATCACAAATAGAAAGCCGTATCAACCTAAGGCAACGATGCCTTACAGCCAATACCATTTTCCTAACCTGGTGAAATTTACCTTCTGTAATACTTATAAGTAACCAGGTATGAGGATATTGCTCCCGTGGATCGGAAGCAAATGAATAGAGTTTCTGTGGCTCTGTAATAATTTTTACTTCTACCGGGAAAATAATATGATTTTCTCCACCTTTAACCCGTATTGTAATTCCTGCTTTTAACTGATCTATGGTCTCAGAAGTAACTACATTCTGTACCATAACAAGATAGCTGCGATTGTGCAACCTGTTTTGTTTAAAGAGTAACCTGGTAACTTTTTTATTGGTTGTAACAATCAGCAATCCTTCCGATTCATTATCCAGCCTGCCAATTGCATGTGAACCTTCAGGAAAATCAAAAGGGATATCTCCCAGTAAGCCAACTTTATCTGGACTAATAAACTGGGAAACCATATTGTATGGTTTGTTCAGGAGGAAGTAGCGGTTATTTGAGATAGTTATTAGTTGAAGGAATTTGGAATTTGGATAAACCATGGACTATGGACCACCGACCATGAACTCTTATGAACTTTCACGTTTCACTTCTCACCTTTCCCTTTTCGTTTTATTTTTATTATGTTCACGCTTCGTCCTTCGATAAACTCAGGATGACAACATTTTTAAGTACTTTTCACATTTTCACTTTTCACTTTTCGTTTTCTTATGTTCACGCTTCGTCCTTCGACGGGCTCAAGGATGACAGCATTTTAGATCTTACCATGGACCATCGACCATGGACTCTTTTCACCTTTCACTTACTTGCTCAAATGCATACTTCTTTCTTTATACAATTGCCGGAAATAAGGATCACGAAGATCTTTTATAAAACGAATGGCTTCTCCGGTGCTTTTCATTTCCGGTCCGAGTTCTTTATTTACGCCGGGGAATTTGTTGAAAGAAAAAACAGGTTCTTTTATTGCAAAGCCCTGTAACTTTTTCTCATATTTGAAATCAGTTACTTTATTTGCACCTATCATTATTTTTGTTGCAATATTCAAATAAGGTATCTCGTATGCTTTTGCAATGAAAGGTGTGGTACGTGAAGCGCGTGGGTTGGCTTCAATCACAAAAACATTACCATCCTTTATGGCAAACTGAATGTTGATCAATCCCCTTATTTCCAAGGCTCTTGCTATCTTTTCTGCATGTTCTTCCATTGTATGCACTATCAAAGGACTTAGATTGAATTGCGGAAGAACCGCATTGCTGTCCCCGCTATGAATACCCGCAGGTTCAATATGTTCCATCACTCCCATTACATGAAAATTCTCTCCATCAAACAATGCATCTATCTCTGCTTCCTGGCAACGGTCAAGAAAATGATCTATTAAAATTTTATTTCCCGGCAAATGTTTTATCAGGCTCAATACTCCTTTCTCCAGGTCCTCATCATTGATAACGATCCGCATTCTTTGTCCACCTAAAACATAACTGGGTCGTATCAATACCGGGTAACCTACTTTTTTGGCCACTTCTATCGCTTCATCGGTATTATGCGCAGTTCCATAATTTGGATAAGGGATACCCAGTGATTTAAGCATGTCACTGAAACGACCACGGTCTTCCGCAATATCCATATTATCAAAAGAAGTACCTATGATCCGGATCCCTTTTTCATTAAGGCGTCTTGCAAGCTTTAAAGCTGTTTGTCCACCCAATTGCACAATTACACCATAAGGTTTTTCGTGCTCAATGATCTCCCAGAGATGCTCCCAGAAAACAGGCTCAAAATACAATTTGTCGGCAATGTCAAAATCTGTTGAAACCGTTTCCGGATTACAGTTTACCATTATTGCCTCATAGCCACATTCTTTAATTGCAAGTAAGCCATGCACACAACAGTAATCAAATTCAATACCCTGGCCTATCCTGTTAGGTCCACTTCCCAGGACTATAATTTTCTTTTTTGAAGAAACGATAGATTCATTCTGGTTTGTTAAGTGTTTCTCCATTAATTAAAAAGGATTTTGAAAATCTTTTTGTGTAAATAATTTTTTTTCCTCTACGAATGTTGTTTTTCGCTCCCCCGGATGCAACATCAGGGGGCTCTTATTCAAAGCTTTCAAAATTAATCCTAATGGAAATACGAACAGGAAAAATAAAACAGAAAGTATAATTGTGCTGCTTATCAAGCCTAGTATTTCTGTGAGTTTCTTCCAAATCTTATCAAATATATCTGCAACATCGTTTGACAACAGGCATATAATTACAAATGCAGAAGCTGAATAAATAAATATTATATTCTTTGAATAAAAGAAAAATAAGAGGAGCAACAGTGTAATCGCCAGTACCGAATCCTTGTTGGATGATGATCTCATGAATTTCAAAACCACTTTAACTCAAAATAATGAATAAATGAATGGGCCCAGGGCAGATGAGCCGCTTAATACCAGTAAAAATCCTATTAAAAATATGATAATGATCAAAGGAACCAGCCACCATTTCTTCTGCTGCCTGATGTAATTCCAGAAATCTATTAAAATATCTTTCATCCCCGTTATTTACGCAGCAAAGGTAGTAGTATTTCAGTGGCCATTCTATTGGCTTCTGCATTCCAATGCCCGTCACATGATAAATACAGGGTTGAGGGATCAGCCGATTTTTTATTCAGTTGTGTCAGCAGATCTACATAAATAATATTATTTGTATTACAATAAAGTGCTAATTCGCTTACGAGTGGAGCCACCCTTTTTTCTTTAAGCCTTAAGAAATCATTTAACACCGGCAGGCTTATTACAATTAGCTGTTTCCCCAGGGCAGATACCTGTAATTTTTTTATAATGAATTTTAATTTATCAACCTGGGGTTTTGTAAAGTCATAATAGCCTGAATAGGGTTTTCCGTTTGTAGTTACCGACTTTTTATTTTTTATATAACCATATATATTATACCAGAAAGTAAATGACTTTAAAAACCTTGATATCCTTTCTTTTCGTGTATTCTGCAAGGCTTTGAAACCTTCTTTGTTAAATGTAGACTTCGACAGATCATCCTGCCTGTATATCAATTGATAATCCGGTGAGATGCCCTGAAAATAAGGCTGGTAATGAATAAATTTATCTTTTTCATGAAATGAAGTATCATCTTCGGCCAGGTCGTTGAATGGAAGCACGCCTAAAACAACGGTGTTGTGAGAAAATTGTTTTGCCAGTTTCTCATATACCAGGAATGACTGGGTAGGTGTAAAGTAACCACATCCGAAATTGAGTACTTCTCTGCCGGTAAGTTGTTCCAGCTGGTTGGTAACCCTCTCTTCTGCTTTCAACCCAAAGCCTTCAATAAAGGAATCGCCTAAAAACAAGATCCTGTTGGTATCTCCAACCTTACTTCTTTCTTTATCCCTCGCGCCAAATAAATTTATGTGATAGGTGCTTTCAAAACAGGATCTCTTTTCTGTATAATCTTCGGGGTAATGCCAGGTGCCCCAAACCGGGTTTATTTCAGCAAACGGAAACGGATACCCGCTGTAATTATATTCAAAAGTGAATTCAGGAAAATGAGCAGTCTTAAATTTTACTTTAATAAAAAGGAAACAAATTAATTCCACCAGTAAATATGTGATCAGTGAAACAAAAAAAAACTTTTTTACATTTTTAATCGCCATTATTATCTTTTAATCTTTCAGAATTTGATCTTTACTGTAATTCATTGACCTTATATTTTTTTGTTCACTTTTTAATAAAATATGATCCTGTAAAACCAATACATCCATATCAGTATTCATAAAACAACGAAGCGCATCTTCCGGTGTGCAAACTATGGGTTCGCCTCTCACATTAAAACTTGTATTGATCAGCATGGGTGAACCTGTTTCCTCTTCAACAGCAGAAAGGAGTTTCCAGAAACAAGGATTTGTTTGTTTATCCACTGTTTGTAATCTTGCACTACCATCTGCATGCGTAATGGCAGGATAGGAACTCTTTATGTAATTTAATTTTTCTTCTATTGAATAAGAATCGTATTCAGCAGGCAATGTTTTCTTATAGTTTTCATCCAATTGCATAACATAAAGCATGTAAGGAGAAGGCTTATCCGTTTCAAAATAATCGGATACATTTTCCAGCTTTACAGAAGGAGCAAAAGGCCGGAAGCCTTCCCTGAACTTGATCTTACCATTTATCTTTTGTTGCATCGCTGCATTTGCCGGATCTGCTATAATACTCCGGTTTCCTAATGCCCGGGGACCGAATTCCATTCTTCCCCGAAACCAGCCGATTACATTTCCCTCCGCCACATAAACAGCTACTTTTTGATAAACATCTTCTTCAGTTGAATAAACAGCTTTGTTTTGTTTTAAAATATTCTCTACCACCTCATTAGAAAATTCAGGGCCCAGGTATGTACCATTAATATTATTCACTTCCTCTTCATAATTCCTTTCTTTGCCAAAATAAATATGCCAGGCCGCCAATGCCGCTCCTATTGCACCTCCCGCGTCCCCGGCCGCAGGTTGAATATGTATCCTGTCAAAAATACCAGCTTCCTGTAACCGGCTGTTGGTTACACAATTCAATGCCACCCCTCCTGCCATACAAAGATTATTGCAGCCCGTCATTTTTTTAGCTTCCCTTGCAAGTTTAATAACAATATCATCAAGGATATTCTGAATAGCCAGGGCTAAGTTGCAATGCTCATTCGATATTTTTTCATCATCGGATCTTTTCTTAAACCCAAATAGTTTCTCCCACTTTTTATCCTTAGCCATGGTAAACCCTGTAGCATAATTAAAATATTCCTGGTGAAGAAAAACCGATCCGTCATTGTACACGGTACACAAATTTTCTTCGATAAGTTTTCTAAAATTCTGCGTTTGTTCGTCTGCGTTATTTCCATAAGGTGCCAGTCCCATTAATTTATATTCCCCTGAATTAACTTTAAAACCCAGGAAATAAGTAAAAGCCGAATATAATAACCCGGCAGAATGAGGAAAATGCATTTCTTTTAATAAGGTTACTGTATTTCCTTTTGAATGTAAGATGGTTGTTGTAGCAGATTCACCTACTGCATCTATTACCAGTATGGCAGATTCAGGGAAAGAAGATGTATAACAGGCGCTGGCAGCATGCGATAAATGATGTGTAGAAAAAATTATTTCTGATGTGCACTTTTTACCTTCGTTGAGTTTTTTTAATTCATCCCTGATTATCTTTTTAATAAATAATTTTTTTTTCGACCACACCGGAATGGCTTTTAAAAAAGATAATAGGCCATTGGGGGCAAAAGACAGGTAAGTTTCAAGCAGGCGCTCAAACTTTATAAAAGGCTTTTCATAAAAAACAACCGCGTCAATATCATTTACACCAATATTTTCAAGCTCAAGACAAAACCTTATGGAATGTACTGGAAAACTTTCATCATGTTTGCGCCGGGTAAATCTTTCTTCCTGCACAGCAGCAACTATTTTACCATTACTGATAAGTACTGCAGCAGCATCGTGGTAAAATGCAGATATACCTAATATGTACATGCAGATTATTTAAAAGTGCTGTAAAAATAGGGGGTCTTTGCCTCAAATTCAGCACTGCATGTATCTACCATTTTATATACCCTTGTTAAGCCCATGGCTTTTCTTCTTTCGTACATTTCATCATCCGTTCCATCTTTCATGATTCTGCAGATCTGTTCATCACTAAAACCCAGTTGCTTTGCTTCGATCAATACTTCATCGGGCAACGTTTTAAAATCATATTTATTTATTTCGTTTTCACAAATACAGATCTTCTGGATCTGGTAAATGAACCAACGATCGATCTTTGTACTCTCACAAATTCTTTTTACACTTGCTCCTGCCATCAATGCATCTTTGATCCTGAAGATCCTGTCCCATTTTGGAATTTTGATATATTCGATCAGTTCATCTGCTTTCATAAGATTTTTACCATAATAACCCAGGCCCACTGCTTCATTCTCCAGGCTCTGACAGGCCTTTTGCACGGCTTCCGCAAAACTTCTTCCGATACCCATCACCTCACCTACGCTCTTCATCTGGAAACCCAGTGTATCATTGGCACCTTTGAATTTATCAAAATTCCATCGTGGAATTTTAACGATCACATAATCAAGAGCAGGCTCAAAATAAGCAGAGGTGGATTGTGTTATCTGGTTTTTCAATTCATCCAGGTTGTAACCGATCGCAAGTTTAGCGGCGATCTTGGCAATTGGATAACCGGTGGCCTTACTTGCCAGTGCTGATGAACGGCTTACACGCGGATTGATTTCTACAACAATAATTTCTTCTGTTTCGGGATTTAAGGCAAACTGTACATTACATCCGCCGGCAAAATTTCCCAATGCCCTCATCATAGCAATTGCAGTATTTCGCATAAGCTGATAAGCAGTATCGCTTAATGTCATAATAGGCGCTACGGTTATGGAATCCCCGGTATGAACGCCCATGGGGTCGAAATTTTCCACGCCACAAATGATCACTACATTATCATTGTTATCCCTTAATAATTCCAGTTCAAATTCTTTCCAACCCAATACTGCCTTTTCCACGAGTACTTCATGAATAGGACTCGCAGTTAAACCAATGTTTAATGCTTCATCCAGATCTTCCTTATGAAATACAATACTGCCACCTGTTCCACCAAGAGTGAATGAAGGCCGCAGTACCAAAGGGAAACCTATTTCCTGAGCCACTTCTTTTCCTTCTAAAAAAGAATTGGCAATTTTTGCAGTACATACCGGAATACCCATTTCGATCATCCAGTTTCTGAATTTTTCCCTGTCCTCTGCCTTATCAATTGCTTTGATATCTACTCCAATCAGCTGAACATTGTACTTTTCCCATACTCCCAATTCATCAGCTTCTTTACATAAATTAAGCGCCGTTTGCCCGCCCATGGTAGGCAACACCGCGTCAATAGTATTTTCTTCCAGTATCTGTTCAATACTTTCAACGGTCAATGGTAAAAGGTAAACCCTGTCTGCCATCATTGGGTCTGTCATGATGGTAGCGGGGTTGCTGTTTATAAGTATAACTTTTACCCCTTCCTCCCGTAAGCTCCTGGCAGCCTGTGTACCTGAATAGTCGAATTCACATGCCTGCCCGATAATAATTGGGCCGCTGCCTATTATTAAAACAGATTTTATATCATTATTTTTAGGCATACAGTTTTTTTAAAAGCAAACAAAAGTAACGGTAAAAAATAAGCGTCACAAATTTGCAACGCTTTTATTCATCAATGAAATATCCGTTCAACTTACCTGCACTTCAACATCATAATCTGCTTTTTCATAAAAGATAATTTCCGCCGTATCTCCTGTATTAAATGTAATGATGATTCTCAAAGGAAAAGTTACCTTTTGAATTCTGGTAGTTGACATGTTTGACAGGGTGTTACTATTGAATTTATAATAATTGCCACTTAATATTGCCACATCATTTATCACCGCAATACCTGCTGTAATACGGGATACACTTATATTTATATCTTCTCCTCCTTTTTGTGCTATCCTGCAATTGACTTTATTCACCCTGGATGACATTGATTTCACTTCAAAGGGTTTTTCATACAAGCCTACATATTTGTCTTTTTTCCAATAACCCACAACTGTTGAGTCTTTATCAGCAAGAAGATAATGCATCTCACCTTTGCCATCCCGTAAACCCTTTTTCATATTACCGGAATAATAATTCATATTTTTCCAAACATATTTACCATGTCCATCAGGATAACCATCTTTGAATTCTCCGGTATAACTATCTATACCAAACGCTTTCCCTTCTCCAAATGCCTTCCCATATTTACAACTTCCTTCATACGTACCTTTAAGCGCATCAAATGCAACTATACATTCCTGGGCAATTAAAGAATTACTTATTGTAATAAGTATGGTAAATGCTAAAAGCAGTTTAGAATATTTCATAATCGTATTTTGGATTAAAGTTTGATTTACTAAGTAAACAAAAAAAAAGCGATCTTTTTTATAAATGTTTAAATCAGTGATGAAAAAAGTATTACACAGTTTTCCATTTTTATATATTCTCTTTTGTTTAAATACTGCCGGTTATACTCAATATTTTAATGATAAGAATTATCCGCATAATTATTTTCAATGGCCGGTTGGCGCCACAATTGGTATTGCGGCAAACTTCGGCGAACTCCGTCCCAATCATTATCATATGGGGCTTGATGCCCGTACAGAACGCAAAGAAAACATGCCTGTGTATGCAGGAGCTGAAGGATACATAGCAAAAGTAAAAATAGAACCATCCGGTTTTGGAAGATGTATTTATATCAATCATCCAAATGGCCTTACTACTTTATATGCGCATCTAAATGATTTTTATCCGGCGCTGGAAAAATATATAAAAGAGCAACAATACAAATTACAGCAGTGGAAAGTTTTTTTAGATATACCACCGGGTTTATTTCCCGTAAGCAAAGGAAGCTTTATCGCATACAGTGGAAACACCGGGGGTTCGCAAGGCCCGCATTTACACTTTGAAATACGGGATACAAAAACGGATAAAGTTTTAAACCCATTACTTTTTAATTTTCCCATTTCTGATATTACTCCACCGGACATCATCAGGCTTGCTGTTTACGACAGGTGTATCAGCACTTATGAACAATCGCCTAAAATGATCGTGTTAAAAAAATTAAACGGAGTATATCAACCTGTAGCAGGACTTATCAGCATGAATACAGATAAGGTAAGTTTTGCAATCACTGCTTACGACAGGTATACCGGTTCAACAAATCAAAATGGAATTTTTAGTGCGGTAATTTATAACAATGAAGTTCCTGTATCAGGATTTGAAATGGATAGTATCAGCTATGATGATACCAGGTATTTAAATGCGCACATCGATTATAAATTACGCAGCAGGGGCGGCCCCTACCTGCAGCATTTATCCAATCTTCCGGGCCATTTAAATGGTATTTATAAAACAGATAATGACAAAGGAGTTATCTCGTTGCAAGGTGATACGCCTAATGAGGTGAAGATCGTAGTGAGTGACGCCGCGGGAAATAAATCCACCATACAATTAAAAATAAAAGCTACTGCACCTTTCACTACTCCTGTAACGAAGACGTTTAACCAGATGTTCCATCCTGGTTTTATAAATGTTTTTGAAAAAAATAATGTCCGTTTTTATCTTCCTGAAAAAAGTTTATACGATTCATTTCGATTTAAATATAATGAGATACCGGGTGTTACAGGTGGAACTATCTATCAATTACATGACCCATCTGTACCGGTCCATAATTATTTCCCGGTAAGCATACGGGCCAATTACCTTATGGCTGATACTTCCAGGATAATTATGAAAAGATCATTTGGTGGAAAGGATGATTATGTAAAGGCAACATATAATGATGGCTGGTTTACCGGGAGATTCCGGGAGTTTGGAAATTTCATGCTAATGGTTGATACTACAGCTCCTGTAATATCTGCAATAAGTAAATCAACAACGAGATTAGCATTCTCAATTGTTGACAACACAGAAATCATTAAAAATTTTACGGCTTTTCTTGATGGCAAATGGTTACGTTTCAGCAATGATAAGGGAAGAACATTTATTTATAGTTTTGATGAATATTGCCCGGCCGGCCCGCATGAATTGAAAATAAATGTGGAAGACCAGGTGGGAAATAAAAGAGAAAAGTTATTTCAGTTTACCAGATAGAAAATAGCAGTATGTTACAGGAAGGAGACAAAGTGCCGGTATTTTCAGGACTTGACCAAGATAATAAAAAAATATCTTCAAAAGATCTGACAGGTAAGTTTGCTATTTATTTTTACCCGCAGGATATGACAGAAACCTGTACCATACAGGCTTGTAACCTCAGGGATAATTACACTGTATTAAAAAATAAAAAAATAAAGGTCATCGGTATAAGTCCGGATTCAATTCAATCCCATAAAAAATTTGAATCAAAATACCAGTTGCCTTTCCCTTTGATCGCTGATACCAGTCATTCAATAATAGAAAGTTTTGGTGTGTGGGGTGAAAAAAAATTATTTGGAAGAAAATATATGGGACTGATAAGAACAACTTTTTTAATTGATAAAGGAATAATAAAAAAAGTGATCAGCAAGCCTAAAAGCAAAGATCATGTAAGGGAAATACTTGAAGCCTGGGAAAGCATATGATGAAAGATCTTAGCATAAAAGAAAATTCATGGATAGCACGCATTGCAGCTTATAAACTTAACGTCAGATCAGTTGCTATTGTGATCGGTCACACCATACATCTCTACAATACATCTTCAGAGGAATTTTTGAAAAATACCTGCTGGGTAAAACATGAAATGTGTCATATCCGCCAGTTCCGGGAACATGGTTTTGTACCTTTCGTTATCAAATACCTCCTGGAATCTTTAAAAAAAGGTTATTACAATAATAAATTTGAGGTGGAAGCACGTAATGCTGAATTGGAATGATTAGTAAACCTCAGGTTCAGTTAAACAATCTCTGTTAATCTTTGCTACCAATCAACCAATCTCTAATCAACATTAATTTCGGGTATCCATGCTACTTCACCAAATACAAAGCTTCTCTCCATTACATCCTGTGTTAACAGGTTGCCGTACTCATTAACTTCTTTAATCCGGGTCTTAAAAATTATATTATCTTTTTTTAATTGTACCTCTTCTTCTTTTTTATAAAGTACATTATTATAATCTTGCATTATCGATTTGGAAGAAATCGACTTCATTTGATCATTTCTTTCCAGGATCATCTTATGTAATTGCTTTGCCAGTGTTATGGGTTCATAATCTTTACCTGTTATATTTTTTAGAGAAACGGCATTTGAAACTTCTTCAAAATGGGTTTGATTTACATTGATCCCTATTCCAAGCACACACCATTTCCAATTATTTCCCTGTAAAACATTTTCAATAAGAATTCCGCCTGCCTTTCTGTCACGCCAATAAATATCATTGGGCCATTTCAATTTATAATTTTCCCCGGTAATTGAATGTAAAAAGTTGATACAGGCTAGGGCTACAGTAGCATTAAAAGAAAAATGATGGACAAAAAAGGTCGGATCAGGCTTAATTATTAAACTGAAAGTGATATTACTCCCGGGGAGGCTTTGCCAGGCTTTACCCCGCTGCCCTTTTCCTGCTGTCTGGTGCCGGGCAAACCACGCTGAACCATGCTTCGCCATTCCTTCATGTACCCGTGCCATGGCATAGTTGTTGGTACTATCCACGCTATCCAGAATGCTAAAACTCGCATAAGATTGCATAATCAATCAATCAGGTAAAAAAGAAATTGTACTTTTGAAACACGTTGCAAGCTACTTGTAAGCTTTGGACTACATGGCAAATACCATGTAATTTTTTTAAATAAAATAATAAAGGTTTTGAATAATTTGAATGTGCTGCAGAATCGTAAAAAAAACAGTCATACACGACTTACAAAAAACAGCAAAATTTTTAAAGCAATAATCAATGCGATCCAGGAGAAAAAGGGTGAAAATATTATAAGTCTTGATCTGCGGAAGATACCTGAAGCGGTGGCAGATTTTTTTATTATATGTGAAGCTTCCAATAATACTCAATTAAAGGCAATAGCCGATTTTGTGGAATATGATGTAAAGGAAAAATGTGATGAACTTTCATATAAACATGAAGGCCGTCAGGCACAACAATGGATACTTATAGATTATGTAAATATAGTTGTACATATTATGCTTCCCGAACCCCGCAAATTCTATCAGCTCGAAGAAATGTGGAGCGATGCCCCTTCAACTGAACACAACGATTAAAGCTGATATCTAAATTTTTTAACAGCATAATTTATATGAATCAACCAAGTAGTAAAAGAAAAATTCCCCAGGATGGAATTCCACCGGTAGAAGACCCCCAAAAGAAAAAAAATAAATTTAATATATATTGGATTTATGGTATTGTGTTCCTTTCCATCATTGCTTATAACCTGGTGAGAGGTGTTAATAGTACGGGTGTGGAAACCGATCAGCAGAAGTTTTATGAAATGGTAAGGCAAGGGGATGTTGAAAAAATGCAAACGATCCGAAACAAAAAGATCGTAAGGGTTTATCTGAATAAGGATGCCCTTAAAACAAAAGAGCCTCTTTATCGCTCCCTGTTAAAAGATGCGCAGGAAGAGAAAAAATATGAGACTGCTCTAAAATCAACCCAGCCCCAGGTTTACTTTAATGTAAAGGATATGGAATCATTCAGCCGTGAAATGAGTGAATTCTATAATCAAAATCCGCAGATCAAACAGGTTGCAGATGATCCGGATGATGAGGGTGAATGGTTCGGGCAGTTGTTAAGTACTTTATTACCTATTCTTTTAATAGGTTTCCTTTTTGTTTTAATGATGCGTAAAGTTGGTGGACCGGGTGGCGGAGGCGGGCCGGGTGGTATATTCAATATCGGAAAATCCAAAGCAACCCTATTTGATAAGGGCACACGCGTTAATATTAATTTTGGTGACGTGGCCGGCCTGGATGAAGCCAAAGTAGAAGTGATGGAGATCGTGGATTTTCTAAAAAATCCAAAAAAATATACAGCCCTGGGAGGTAAGATCCCTAAAGGAGCCTTGTTGGTTGGCCCTCCGGGAACAGGTAAAACTTTACTTGCTAAAGCTGTGGCCGGTGAAGCACAGGTGCCTTTCTTTAGTTTAAGCGGAAGTGATTTCGTTGAGATGTTCGTAGGTGTGGGTGCCAGCCGTGTGCGTGACCTTTTTAAGCAGGCACGGGAAAAAGCACCCTGTATTATTTTCATTGATGAGATAGATGCTATTGGCCGGGCAAGAGGCAAGAATGTAATGATGAGCAATGATGAAAGAGAGAACACACTAAATCAATTGCTTGTTGAGATGGACGGTTTCGGAACTGACCTGGGTATTATTATTCTGGCAGCCACTAACCGGCCAGATGTATTGGATAATGCATTATTAAGGCCCGGCCGTTTCGACCGCCAGATAACGATAGACCGCCCTGATCTTGTAGGAAGAGAAGCTATATTTAAAGTACACCTGGTTCCGATAAAGATCTCACAGAAACTGGATATCCATAAACTCGCTGAACAAACACCAGGTTTTGCCGGTGCTGATATTGCAAACGTTTGTAATGAAGCTGCCCTGATAGCTGCCAGGAAAAATAAAGAAGCAGTGGATATGAGTGATTTCCAGGATGCAATTGACAGGGTGATCGGCGGACTTGAAAAAAAGAACAAGATCATTTCTCCGGAAGAAAAAGAAATAATTGCCTATCATGAAGCAGGCCATGCCATCTGCGGCTGGTATCTCGAACACGCGTACCCGTTATTAAAGGTAACTATTGTTCCCAGGGGTTCTGCAGCTTTGGGATATGCGCAATACACGCCCAAAGAACAATATTTATATAATACTGACCAGTTGATAGATCAGATCTGTATGACCCTGGGTGGCAGAGCCAGTGAAGATATATTTTTTGGAAAGATCAGTACAGGCGCCAGCAATGATCTGCAACAGATCACCAAGATAGCCTACAGTATGGTTACAGTGTATGGTATGAATGACAAGGTGGGAAACATAAGTTTTTATGATCCCGCCCAGGAAAATTATTTTACTAAACCTTACAGTGAAGAAACAGGCAAAATGATCGACCAGGAAGTTAGAAAACTTATCGATGAAGCTTATATCAAAACAAAGAATTTACTGATCGAAAAAAGGGGAGATGTTGAAAAACTTGCGAAAGAACTTTTAGTAAAAGAAGTTCTTTTTAAAAGTGATGTGGAAACATTGATCGGTAAACGCCCTTTTGAAGAAAAGAAATTACTGGATATAGATCCGGAAGATTTGGTAGGACCAGAGGAGCAACCTGTATCCTTACCCGATGAATTAAAAAATCCTCCTGCAATTTAAACAGCATGGCATTTTCACCGGCAAAAGAAAATATATTAAAAAAAATACGGCAGGCACTGAGCAATTCAGTGCCTTTGCCTTTTCCTCACAGTGAAGGCAGTGAATCATTGTTTACCAATTCTTCAGAAGATAATACCGTATTATTTGCTGAAGAATTTACAAAACTGCAGGGGAAGTTTGCTTATTGTACTGATGAAGCTCATCTTAAACAACAGTTGCTTCAGCTGTTTTCACAAAGGCAATGGACGAAGATATATTTTACAGAAAAAAAGATCATTTCACTGTTCAACGGAGAGGTTGTTTCTTTTGATAACCTGGCAGATTGTGATGTTTCGGTTACATTTTGTGAAAACCTGGTGGCAAGAACCGGTACCATGGTACTAAGTTCTGCCGGCCAGCACGGAAGAACAGCAAGCGTTTATGCGCCCGTACACATTTGCATTGCTTACACTTCACAAATGACCTTTGATATAAAAGATGCTTTACAGAACATCAAAGAAAAATATAATAATTCTTTTCCCTCACTCCTTTCTTTTGCAAGCGGACCCAGTCGCACAGCAGATATTGAAAAAACATTGGTAACTGGTGTACATGGGCCAAAAGAAGTATATTGTTTTTTGGTAGAGAGCTGATTACTTACCCGAAAAAATAATTCCATGGAACAACAGTCAGAATTTTTATTTGTATATGGTTCTTTACGAGTTGGTTTCCGTGATCCTGCATACGAATACCTTTCAAAATATTTCACATTTTTAGGAGAAGCTGAGGTACCTGGAAAATTTTATTTCAATGGAACTGTACCTGTAGCTGTACCATCTCATGATAAGAATTATATTTCAGGCGATCTGTATGCTTTAAATAACATAGATGAATTGAAATGGGTTATTGTTCAGCTGGATGATTATGAAGGGCTGAATGTAATGAATGGAGAAATTCCTTTATACAAAAGAGAAAATGTTCCTGTTATTTTCCAGGGCAGAAATGTAAATGCGTGGATCTATTGGTATAACAGGAGTGTAAATGAAATGACCGCACTGGATGCGGAAGAAGTATCGAAATATACCCGGCAACAAAAAAAACCATAATTACCCGATGTTGCCTGAAAAAAAAATATATTTCCTTTCCGATTTTCACCTGGGCGCACCTACTCCTGAAGTAAGCCTTATCCGTGAGAAAAAAATAATACGTTTCCTGGATGAGATCAAAGAAAGTGCAGAACACATATTTATTGTAGGTGACCTTTTTGATTTTTGGTTTGAATACAAAAGAGTAGTTCCAAAAGGTTATGTAAGGATACTGGGCAAACTGGCTGAATTAACTGATTCAGGGATACCGGTTTCATTTTTTGTAGGCAATCATGATATGTGGATGAATGATTACTTTCAAAAGGAACTGAATGTACAGGTATATCATAAACCCGAAGCTTTTGTATTTAATAATAAGAAATTTCTTATAGGCCATGGTGATGGCTTAGGACCCGGTGACAGTAAATACAAGATGATGAAAAAAGTTTTCAGAAGCAGTACAGGAAAATTTTTATTCGGATTACTGCCACCTTCGATAGGTATTGGCATCGCAGATTATTTCAGCAAAAAAAGTAGAGCAAAAACTGGCCAGTCGGATGAAGTTTTCCTGGGAGAAGAAAAAGAATGGCTGATCATTTACAGTAAACAATTATTGCAGAAAGAACATTTCGATTATTTTATTTTTGGTCACCGCCACCTGCCCATTGATATTTCCCTCACAGACCAGAGCCGGTATATAAACCTGGGGGATTGGATAAAATATAACAGTTATGCAGTTTTTGAAGATGGTAACTTAGCATTAAAATATTTAGATACCAGTGCCTAAAAAAACGATCCTTTATTGCCTTTTACTATTTTTGTTGTGCGCAAATACAGGTTGTGCGCAAACTATTAAAATTGCTACTCCCCCGGAAGTTAAAGTAAGTGCTACTGACAGCCTGGTTTCGTTCACCGGTTTTATTCCCGGAATGTTTTTAAAAATGGAAGTGGATATACTGGATAATATTTATCTTCTTACCCAAGGTTACCAGTTAAAAAAGATTGATGCAAAAGGAGATTCTATCGGGGTCTTTAATGATGTAAAAAGATATGGTAACCCCTCTTACATTGATGTAAATAACCCTTTTAAAGTACTGGTATATTATAAGAATTTTTCAACGGCTGTAATACTCGACCGCCAGTTATCTCCGCGTAATACGATCAATTTCCGGAAACAGGATATATTCAGCGTAAAAGCGATTACCACATCTTATGATAACAATATCTGGCTTTTTGATGAACAGGATTACAAGCTTAAGAAAATAAATGATGAAGGAAGAATACTTTTGGAAAGTACAGATATGCGCCAGCTGGTTGACAGTGTTCCATCTCCCATCCAGATCATTGACAGCGATGATTTCGTATACCTGTATGATCCTACAAAAGGTTTCTATGTATTTGACCATTATGGAACCTTAAAAAACAACCTGCCTTTTCTAAACTGGAGATCCGTATCTGCTTTTAAAAAGAAATTATATGGTTTTGATGATACTACACTTTACAGTTATGAATTGGAATCCCTGGATCTTAAAAAATACAGGTTGCCACCATTTTTGAATGAGTATGAAAATATTAAAACCATGAATGGAAAAGTTTATATGCTCACAAAAACCGGAGTGCAGGTATTCAACTTAAAAAAATAATAATAGACCGGTTATTTCAGAATATTTAATACGATTTAATGGATTTCCTTGACCAGATCTACCTTGATAATACAATTCGCAGTTATGTTTTTGTATTGGTATCAATCCTTGTTGTATTGATATTTAAAAAGATACTGTCCCGGTATATAGCTTCTATACTATTTTTTTTTATTCACAAGGCCTGGAAGAACATTGAAAAAAATCAATTCAATTTATTGGTAGTTCGTCCCCTTGGATGGCTGATAGTGGTTATAGTTAGTGTTTTTGCTTTCGATGAACTTGTTTTTCCCTACCACTGGCGCTTCACCATTTACAGGTATCCCATTAAATCACTGGTTGAAAAAACTGGGATCTGTTTAATAATAATCTGTTTCATCAGGTTTGTAATAAGCGGGGTTGATTTTATAGCCCTTATATTGGAGCAAAAAGCGCTTGCAACAAAAGATAAAAAAGATGACCAGCTTATTGTATTCTTCCGTGACCTTCTGAAAGTATTGATAACACTTGCCGGAATTTTACTGCTGATAAAAGCTGGTTTTAATCAGAACATCGGAAGTTTACTTACCGGCTTAAGTATTGTAGGAGCAGCCCTGGCCCTGGCAGCAAAAGAAAGTCTTGAAAACCTGATCGCATCAATTATCATATTTTTTGATAAGCCTTTTTTTGTTGGCGATACTTTAAAAGTAAATAATGTTACCGGGGAGGTGGAACGGATAGGATTAAGAAGCACCCGTATCCGCACATTTGATAAAACGCTTGTTACAGTTCCTAACAAACAAATGGTTGACAGTATCGTTGACAATTACAGCATGCGCAGTGAAAGAAGGGCAGAGTTAAAATTGGAATTTTCTCTTAAAACAACATCTGCTGATATCGAATTAATTTCTGACAAGATCAAAAGGATGCTCCAGGCAAATCCTGATATCGTTTCACATTCTGTGTTTTTTTCTGAAATTAATAAAAATGGACTGATCGTAACTGCAGAATATTTCACCATTCCTTTTTCTATGCATGAATTCAATAATCTAAAACAAACGATTGTATTATTTTTAAAGAACAGCATTGATGAACTTAATATAGATATGGCTTCCTCTGCACCGGATATAATTATACAGGGAGACACAGGGCCGGTTCCACCTCCGGCAAAAACAATTATTTAAGAATTTCAGCCAGGTCTTTATCAAAACTGCCTGATTTTCCATACTCCACCACTCTGCCAATTTCCTTGCCATCCCGCATAACGATTATGGTTGGTACATTGGTAATTTTAAAAGCATCCCCAACATTGCCAATGGTTTTCTTGGAACGGTCCATTGCAAAAAAACTTATATGTTTATCTGCAACACCGCTAGCTTCCTGCAGCTTAAAAAATTTTGGAAGAATATTCCTGGTATCCCCGCACCAGGTGCCGCCAAAGATCACAAACTGCACATTGTTTTTAGCTGCTTCCATTGCACGTAAGGCACCTGCATCCGGCGTATAACCGGCCTGGTTAGTAGCATACCATTTAAAGCTGCTGTCATTCTGCAGAATGTATTTTGTTACGATCCCGTTCAACACCGGGCCTTGCCCATCATTGGTGTAGGTATAAGGTGTTTGGGCGTTAGCGATGCTTATTAGTGCAAATGATAATAAAAAGGAAAGGGAGATCTTGTTTTTCATGTAATTTATTTTAAAATTAGGCTATCGTTTTTACGTAAACGTAAACATACGAGATTAATACTTTGGTTCATAAGTTTTTCTGCTACTCCTTTTAATACCTATCTTCAAGTTTAATTTGTAAAAAATGCACCCTATTAAAAAACTATTCATTCTATGCAGTTTCTGTTTATTCTTTTTTTCCTGTCAAAAAATGGAAATTGAATCTCCTGAAAAAATCTGAATTTATTAAAATTAAACAGCTTCTTCAGGATAAGCTGAGCCCTGGCGACTTTCAGAATATTAACTGGGACACATTTAGTGTTCAAACAGTAGCCAATAAAAACAATCTATTCACTTTTACTTTTAAAAATGATAAAAGAAAAAGATTATTTGCTATAAAAGACGGTAAGAGCTATGGTTTACAACTTGATTCATGGACAATCGATAGACATAGTTTATCATATACTAGAAGAAATCTAAATACTAATGAAGAGAAAACATTTCAAAAATCAATCAGTGAAATTCTCTCAAAAGGTTTAAAAGATAAATCTAAATTATCATTACTCGACGAAATCACTCTGCCCGAGGTTGTAGTTATCGCTTATATTACTCAAGGATCAAATTGGATAAATTTTAATATTTACAATCAATTAATACAGGGATGGATTCCTACCGGAGGGGGTTCTCTTGGATATAGTTCTATTTATGAGTCTTTACCTCCGGACGGTGGAGGTGGAGGTCAAATTTATTTAGGCCCCATATTAGAATTTGTGAATGATGAAGAAGCATTGGCTTTTTTTATGTGGGCGCAAGATGCTAATCCACAAGAGGCTGCACTAATCGCTTTATTTCCCGTACAGGCACTTCAAATTTATAGAAATTCCCGAACTGCTTTTGCTAAGACTGAAGCATGGGTAGCTAACCATCCAGGTATAGAAAACAGCCTTACTGATGGAAGAGCAGATGCCTTACGCCATGCTTATTGGAATGCATTAAATACCAGTGATGTCGGCTCTGTTATAGCAAAATTATTTGGAGATGCTCATGAGTTTGGAAATACCAGTCCACAAGACCCTACAGCTTTATCAAATTTTTATGTTTCAAGGCAAATGGATTTGCACAATAATGCCATTGGAAGTCAACTTGCTATAAATCAAGGCTGGGGACTTTTTACGTCAGCACAAACAATTTGGGACTATTTTGAAATTTCCTATTTAAATTCTTCTTTATCGACTGTATACATTTGCAAACTAGGCGCTGTCTATATTATCTTAACAATGTATGAACCTTGCATATAAAAAATGTTTCAATGTTCACAAAACTTTTATATTTTTCTCTTTTTAGTTTGACTTTTTTATTCCAAACTTGTAATCATTCGCAGCAAGTACAACCTGAAATCGTTTTTAATAAGTTATTGCAAAAGTTTAATTCTCCTGACACTTCCTTGATATTTCGCCTGGATACTTTTATAGATTTTAAATGGGATAGGTTGATAATTTTAAAACCTTATTTTAGTAAAAAGAACTTGCAACATTGTGGTATTATTGGCGATATTCCTTCATCCAAATTAAATTTTAATGAAGGTTCAGTAGAGTACTTATTTATAAAAGACAGCAAGGTAATAAAACATTTGGTTTCAAATGATCATCGTTCACATATTGCGTTAATTTTTGAGGATAATGATGACTGTGGTTTTCGTAACACTCCCAACACATACATCAAATTATCTAAGTATTATGAAAAGGAAAAATTCAAAATATTTAAAATTTTCAACAAATAACTATTGCTCAATTGTATTTTTTCACAACCTTTACAATTAAGTGTAAATTCTGTTCATGTTGACCCATGTTCTGGGATGTTGACCCACCTGCGG
>JBBJMM010000041.1:0-4528 GCA_037720515.1 Ferruginibacter sp. | reverse complement strand
ACTAATGCAGCATCCTAAAAAATGCTGTCATCCTGAGTTTATCGAAGGACGAAGCGAGATCATAATAAAAAGAAAACGAAATCCAATAAATGATCTTTAAAGAGAGGCTAACTTATACCGTACAGTATTGGTTTATAATAAAAATTTTATACCCACTGTAAATCCCTCACATTTATTAATTTCAATTCTAAATCTTTAATATGGGATCTATCCTGTTTGAAATAAAAAATGGTGTAGGAATAATTCGTTTCAACAGGCCGGATAAATTCAATTCCTTTAACAGGGAAATGGCCCTGCTATTTCAGAAGTACCTGGACGATTGTGCAAAAAATAAAGAGATAAGATGTGTTTACATCACAGGAAGTGGAAAGGCATTTTCTGCAGGTCAGGACCTGGGTGAATTAACAGGTGATGACCCTGTTTCTTTTGATAAAATATTATCTGAACATTACAACCCGGTGATCAACCGCATTAGAAATATGGAAAAGCCTGTGGTAGCCGCAGTTAATGGAGTTGCTGCAGGTGCAGGGGCAAATATTGCTTTGTGTTGTGATATAGTTGTAGCAACGTCTTCGGCCTTATTCATCCAGGCATTTTCTAAAATAGGATTGATACCCGACAGCGGCGGAACTTACTTTTTACCCAGGCTTATTGGTTTTCAAAAAGCTTCAGCCATTATGATGCTGGGAGATAAAGTAAGTGCAAAAGATGCTGAGGGAATGGGTATGATCTATAAATATTTTGAGGATGAAGTGTTTGAAAATGAATCTTTCAAAATTGCTGAAACACTTTCAAAAATGCCTACTAAAGGCCTGGCTAATACTAAAAAAGCATTGAATCAATCTTTACAAAACAATCTCCTGGATCAATTACAGCTGGAAGATAAATTACAATTCAAATCAGCAAACACAAAAGATTATAAAGAAGGAGTTGCAGCTTTTATAGAAAAAAGAAATGCAAATTTTACAGGAGAATAGAAAAGAAATAATCACTGTTATAATAAAAACAATATGGCCACTACTCCTCAGCAGGTTGTACAACACATGATGGAAAACGACCTGTTCAGCCAGTGGCTGGGTATTGAAGTGATGGCTGTTAAAGAAGGGTATAGCAAAATAAGAATGGTGGTTCGCAAAGAAATGATAAATGGCTTTGGAATTGTACATGGTGGAATCGCATTTTCTTTGGCAGACAGTGCCTTTGCTTTCGCTTGCAATAACAGGAACATTTTATCTGTAGCACTGGATACCTCTATAAATTTTTTAAAGCCGGTGAATGTAGGAGATAAGTTAACAGCAGAAGCAACAGAATTGCATAATGGAAGATCTACAGGATTATACCAGGTAAGTATATTCAACCAGGATAGTATACTGGTTGCTGTTTTCAAAGGCACTTGTTACCGAACTCAGAAAGGCCTGGTTTAAAAATATTGTTGTCTTTAAAAATGTTGTCATCCTGAGCCGGTCGAAGGGCGAAGCGAGATCATAATAAAAAGAAAACGCGATCAATATATGATCCCACTCCGAAAGAAATTTCTTTTAAAGGGCCCAGGTATTTTATTTTAATATATTTCTTTCTACTATAGGATCATCATATATTTCTTTACTTTAGCCTTCCATACTTTTTATATGTTTAAAATACTCACTTTACTTTCAGCCGTTACTATTTGTTTGATACAAACATTAGCATCACAGACCTTCCAGCCGCCTGTTTCTAAAAAATCTCCAAAGGTTTATAATGAACATGGTAACCAGAGAACTGATGATTATCACTGGATGAATAATCCCTCCGACTCTAATGTAATTAACCACCTTAAAGCAGAAAATAAATACGTAGAGGCATACATGAAACATACGGATGGTTTGCAGAAAAAATTATATAATGAAATAGTGGCACGAATTCCCGGTAAAGATGAATCATTGCCATATAAAATAAATGGCTATTGGTATTACAACCGTTTTGAAGATGGTCAGCAATATCCTTTGTATGGAAGAAAAAAAGGAACAACTTCATCCAGGGAAGAAATTATGCTTAATGTGCCCCAGCTGGCTAAAAATTATAAACTATATCTCATTCGTGGCTGGGCACCCAGCAATGACAATAATCAAATTGCCTATGCCGTAGATACGTCAGGGGACAGGCGCTCAACTTTATTTATAAAAAATCTTACTTCCGGTAAGCTTTCTCCTGAAACCATTTCAAATACTTCTGGCAATTATGCCTGGGCGGGAGATAATAAAACATTGTACTATGTTTTAAATGACCATACAGTACGTTCTTATAAAGTTATGCGGCATACCCTGGGCACCGATCCTAAAAAAGATAAAGAAATTTATACAGAAAAAGACAGCACGTATAGTATCAACCTTTCTAAATCAAAAAATCACAAATACATTTTTATTCACACCAGTTCAACCAACACTTCAGAAGACAGGTACCTGGATGCTACCAAGGCAGATGCTTCTCCTGTTCTCATCCAGGCCAGGCAACAAGGTCTTGAATACTCAACAAGGTATTATGAAGGAAATGAATTTCATATCCATACCAATAAGAATGCCACAGATTTCAAATTTGTTTCGGCCCCGATCAGCTCCCCGGGTATGGTCTCGTGGAAAGATGTTGTACCTGCTAACAGTAAGGCTTACCTGCAGGGAGTAGAGGTTTTAAAAAATTATTACATTACTCAAACGAAAGAAAACGGGCTTACTGAAATAAATATCTATGACCGCAAAAATAAAAAATGGAACAAAGTAAATTTCGGCCAGGAAACATACGTGGCAAACATGTCAGTAGCTACTGATGATTTTGATTCAGACAGCATACGATATTACTTCACTTCTTTAAGTACGCCCGGCAGTGAATATTCGTATGACCTGAAAAACGGGAATAAAAAACTATTGAAGCAACAAGAGGTAAAAGGAAATTTTAATGCAGCTATGTATAGAACACAGCGAGTGTGGTCAACTTCATCTGACGGCACAAAAGTTCCGGTTTCCATTGTATACCATAAAGACAAGTTTAAAAAAGATGGCAGCAACCCTTTGTATTTATATGCCTATGGTTCTTATGGTGCTAACTCTGATCCTTATTTTGGTTCTTCAGTTATCAGTTTGCTCGACAGGGGATTTATCTATGCTATAGCTCATATCCGTGGAGGACAGGAAATGGGCCGTGATTGGTTTGAAAAAGGCCGGATGTTGCACAAGAAAAATACATTCTCTGACTTTGTGGAAGCCGCACAGTTTTTAGTTAACGAAAAATATACTTCTCCCGACAAATTATTTGCTAATGGTGTGAGCGCCGGGGGAATGCTGATGGGTGCTGTAGCCAATATGCGTCCGGATCTGTTCAAAGGCATCATTGCTGAAGTGCCATGGATGGATGTGATTTCGGATATGTACAATACCGATCTTCCTTTAACCACGCTTGAATATGATCAGTGGGGCGATCCGAATAAAAAAGAATACTATGATTATATGCGTACCTGGTCACCACTTGATAATATAAAGCCAGCGAAATACCCGGCCATCTTAGCTACGGGTGGTTTAAACGATACCCAGGTTCCCTATTTTTCTCCTGCTAAATGGGTGGCAAAAGTGAGGGAAAATAATACAGGCACAAATCCAATATTGTTTAAAGTAAATATGGGTGCAGGCCATGGCGGAGAATCCGGAAGATTTGAAAGGCAAAAATTAACTGCATTGAAATATGCATTTTTACTGGATCAGTTGGGAATGAAGGAGTAGATTTTTTAGAGTCGATGGACGATAGACCATGGACCATGGATGATGGACTTAGATACCAAATTAATAAATACTTTATAAACTTATTACTCCATCCCTCCAATGGTTTATCAATTCAATCACTATATCCCGGTTATACATGAAAGTAGTTTTCATCATCCCTTATCAGCAATAACCGGTAATGTGATAATCGGAAAAAACTGTTATATCGGTCCGGGTGCTGCTATACGCGGAGATTGGGGGCAGGTAATTATTGAAGACGGATGCAACGTGCAGGAAAACTGTACCATCCACATTTTTCCCGGGCTTACCGTTTTATTAAAAGAAGGGTCACACATCGGCCATGGTGCTGTGATTCATGGAGCCACGATAGGAAAAAATTGCCTGGTAGGAATGAATGCTGTGATAATGGATAATGTGATTTTGGAAGATGAGTGCATTGTAGGTGCGTTAAGTTTTATTAAAGCCGATGAACATTTTGAAAGCCGTAGCCTGATCGTTGGCAATCCGGCAAAAAAAATTAAAGAAGTGAGTGATGAAATGATTGGCTGGAAAACAGAGGGAACAAAATTATATCAGCAACTTGCCAGGGACATGCAACAAAGCTTTTTAGCTTGTGAGCCACTTAGAAACGTTTCTCATCAAATACCAAACACAGAAGAGGTTTACAAACCGTGGATAGGAAGTAAAAAGGAAACGTAGTTTGTATATTATCTTGCGCCGCCAGGTTAAGTCAAAAGTCAAAAGTCAAAAGTCAAAAGTCAAAAGTCAAAAGTCAAAAGTCA
>JBBJMM010000034.1:0-16408 GCA_037720515.1 Ferruginibacter sp. | reverse complement strand
GGGGGGGGGGGGGGGGGGGGGGGGGGGGGGGGGGGGGGGGGGGGGGGTGGGTGGTGGCGGTGGTGGTATTTCACCATACATCGCTTCATACTTTTCACGATTTGCATTCCACTCTGTCATTAATAATCGTTTTACTTCTTTGCCTGCTTTGTCTTTAATCACAAGCAGGGTTTCTCCTTTTTTGCCTTTTACCTTAATGGTGTAGCCCTTCCTGTTTTGCTCTTTTACAGGCGGCATGGTGTCAGTAACTTCAGTAATTTGTAATACCTGTAACTGTTTTTGTTTTCCCATTAATGAATTTCCGATTTCATTCCTGAAAGAAACGAGGATGACTGCAAGCACGGGCAGGAAGAACAGGAACCTCAGCAAGTGCATTTTTGTTGATTTAATTTTGTTCATCATGGCTATACGTTTTTTTAGTGACGAAAAATTGAATTGAGTTGCTATACTATATTGCTTGCTACCAATTACTTTTAATAACAGGTATTGATATTCTTTCTTACTGACACCATTTTCCAATACTTTATTATCTGCTATAAATTCAAGGTTTTGGCTGATGGCTTTTTTCAGCAGCCAGGCAAAGGGATTATACCAATTGAGCAGGCAAAGCAACTCACCGAGAATAATGTCAATGGTATGCCCCTGCTTTACATGCACAAATTCATGCTGGATAATTTCTTGTAATTCTTCTGCAGTTTGTAAAGAGCGGTTAATGAATACCGCATTCCCAAAAGAAAAAGGAATAATTGATTCATCAACATGGTAGAGGCTTATTACTGAACCTGAAATTAATGTTGCCTTTTTCATCATACGGCGAAATGAAATCAACTGGATACTAAATCGTATGAGCATAACCAGCATACCGGTAATGAAAAGCAATGATAAAATATTCCAAAAGGTAAAGGATGTATATGCTGTTGTTTGTTTATAAAGAAGCGGCACCCATTGTACTATATTACTATCGGCTAATTCTTTCTCATGTAGTGCCGGTGTAATATTTATAAAAGGTATCACAAAGGAAAGAATTGTATAACCCAACAGGTACCATCGGTTGCAGTTGTAAAAAGTAAGCTTTCTCAATACCAATTGATAAAATAAAAACACTACACCGAGGCTTAGAGAAAGTTTCAACAGGTAAATGAATGTAGCTGGCATCAGGTGAATTGATTGATTAAAAACTATTTTTTGTTTCCTTTTTCTATCAGGGTGATAATCTCTTTCAATTCTTTAGCGGACAATTTCTTTTGTTCAACGAAAAAATTAACCAGCTCTTTATATGAGTTATCAAAATATTCCTTTACAACCCCATTCATAAATTTATTTTTGTATTCCTTTTCTGTAACATTTGGTTTATAGAGATATACATTACCAACTTGCCGGCTTATAATATATCCTTTCTTCTCCAGGTTTTTAATAATGGAAGCTACCGTCGTATATGGTGAAGGGTCGTCCATTTTGCTTATAAATATTTTTATATTTCCTTCTTCGGTGCGCCATACAGCTTGCATAACTTCTTCTTCAACGTGAGTTAATTTTTCCATCACTACGAATTTTTCGTAAATTTACGAATATTTCGTAATTAAACAAATTTATTTTAGTTCCGCACTGTTTTATCCAAAAAAATAAAGAAATGGTTTAAATTATAATTAATTATTTTTTCACGCAAAGACGCAAATGAAATAAAGAAATATTTCGTGGGGACACGAACCATGGCGTGGGAAAGAAGCAAAGGAATTAAGGAAATTGTTCATAGGTACTAGAAACTTTAGAAAAAATTTCGAATCGGAATGATTTTAGTCCCTCTCCTTTGGAGAGGGGTTGGGGTGAGGTGCATACCGTTTTTTTTAAAGGGAGGAAATGTTTCGTGGGGACACGAAACATGGCATGGATCATTTTTTTTCGTTTTCCACATCAACCTTTGCCTGCTCTTTGGTTTCTTTTTTTACCGTTTGTTGTACTGTATCATCGCATTCCTCTACTTCCACAGTTCGGGTTGTTACTGCATAATGATTAGGATGTATAGGAGAACCGTATTTCATTGCATAGGCTTTTGTGAATTCCGCACCAAAATATAAAATAACAGAGGAGTAATAGATCCACACAAGCAGCACAACCAATGAACCTGCAGCCCCATAGGTAGACCCAACCTCTGATTTACTTATATAAAAAGAAATGCCAAACTTACCCAACATGAATAAAAGCGTGGTAGCGATGGCTCCTGCTATTACATCTTTGTATTTGATCTTTGCATCCGGCAGCACTTTAAATATAACTGCAAAAAGGGAGGAGGTTATAATAAAAGTGATAAGTATATTAAGTATATAAAAAACAACGACGGTAACATCCGGAAAATTGTCTTTCAATCGATTGCTTAAAGCTTCTACTATAGCCGTTACGCCCAACGATACCAATAATAGAAATCCCAGGCTGCCAATTACACCAAAAGACGCAAGCCTGGTTTTAAGAAACAATTTTATGCCCTTGCCCGGCTTGGGCTTTAATCCCCAAATGCTATTGATAGAATCCTGTATCTCTGCAAAAACTGATGTGGCACCGATCAATAATGTTATAATACCAATGACTGCTGCAACATTGCTTTTATCTGAAATGGATGCATTTTTTACTATTTCCTGAAGTTGTAATGCAGATTCGGAACCTACAAATCCTTCTATCTGGCCATAAACAGATCCTTCAATAGCTTCCGTACCAAATATTTTACCGCAGATAAATAATAATACTATTAATAAGGGTGCTAATGAAAAAACGGTATAATAGGCAAGTGAAGCGCTTAATTTTAAGACTTTATCATCTATAAAACCTTTAAAGGAATTTTTTAAAACTTCCCACAATCCTCGCGGCGTAATGCGTTTCATAAAACTTTTTAAGGAAAGCTACAAAAAAACAGCCAGGGTTATTTAAACGCATAAAATATCCGATTAACTTCATTTTGGAAGCATTCATCTTATTCCTGGTATTGAATAACGATCCTGGCATTTGTCTGCAGGTCATAGGAAGCCCGGAGCTCATACCTTTTTTTATCAGCAATGATAATTATCAAGGCAGTATTAGGTGGTATCGTACCCAGGTTATTCGCAAATAATTCTATGGTATGGAGCTTGCCGCTTTTTGATACAGGCAGAGAGATCTCTTTCGCCTTATCGGAGATACGATAACGGTCAAGGATAACCGAATTATCAAAAAATACAGTAACAGTATCACCATCCACCTCACCATTGTCATACACAAACATTTTTATTGAGTCTGCTGAAGTATAGATCGTTTGTACGAGTTTTGAAGAACGCTCATCTTTCTTTTTAATAAGGGCAACAGGGGCCGGAGGTAAGGGTATAATTTTTTTAGCAACGATCTTTGATGTTGTATCCACCCTTACCGGCGGTATGTTTTTTACCGGCGCCTTAGTAACAGGTTTTACGGGTGGCTTTGCTATTACTACGGGAGGCTTTTTTACAGGTTCTTTTTTAATGACCGGGGTAGTTTTTTTTATACTTTCTTCCTCTTTAATTATTTCCCGGGGTTTGATCACAGTACGCTTAGTTTCCGGATCAGTCTTGTTGGGAATTTCCGTTTTGTTGCTCACTTTTTTTAAATACTGCCGCGAAGAATTACCAAACAGCCTGTCCAGGAAACCCACTTCCCCGATGTTTTCCCTAAGAAATTCTCCGCCCGGCTCCTTACTGTATATAAGGTCATAATCAGTGAGGGCATGCGTTCCGGAATTTATCAGCATCTTAACCCCATTCCCTATCAATCTTTTTTTGCCGGGATAATAAATTGCAGCAAAGGTTGCCTTACAATAGCCACCTCCTTCATCATAAGTGTATCCGTACAAAGAATCACCCCTGTGTTTTACCACTAATTTTATATAAGTAACTCCGCCACCATTACCTTCCCATGTTCCGGTAAGATTCTGGCAAAAAGCCACCAGGGGAGAAAAAAAGAAAATAAGGGAAATGATTTTTTTCATACTTAACGGTTAAGTTAAGAAAGCTGCAGATCGTATCATTCACTCATCATATCTTTTATGACTGCTATAACATCTTCTGTATTTGGCTTGGCAAAATAATCCCCATCACTGCCATAACCTGGCCGGTGCGCTTTCGCAGTTATTGTGCGGGGAGCTATATCAAGAAAACGATATCCTTTTTGTTCTTCCATTACTTTATTGAACATGTAGGCAGCAGCACCTCCCGGAACATCTTCATCAATAAAAACGATACGGCTTGTCTTTTTAAGGGATTCTACAATCGAGTGGTTTATATCAAAAGGCAGCAGGGTCTGTACATCTATTACCTCACAGCTTATATTGAATTCTTCCAGGCTGCGGACAGCTTCCTGCACAATACGTAAAGTGGATCCATAACTTACAAGAGTAATATCATCGCCTTTTTTTACGATCTCGGGTATCCCTAACGGTATGGTATAATCTAAAAGGTTGGAAGGCAGTTTTTCTTTAAGCCGGTAACCGTTAAGGCATTCAATTATCAGCCCGGGATCGTTACCACGCAAAAGTGTATTGTACATACCCACAGCTTGTGTCATATTCCTGGGCACACATACATAGATCCCTCTCAGCGCATTAATGATCATCCCCATAGGTGAGCCACTATGCCAGATGCCTTCCAGCCGATGGCCCCTTGTACGCACGATCAAAGGAACACTCTGCTGCCCTGCTGTTCTGAAATGTGTAGTGGCCACATCATCACTCAGGGGCTGCAATCCATATAAAAGATAATCGAGGTATTGTATCTCTGCAATAGGCCTTAGCCCCCGCAAAGCCATTCCAATCCCCTGGCCTATGATAGTTAATTCTCGGATCCCGGTATCAAATATCCGGTGCACTCCATGTTTTTCCTGTAAACCACTGAACCCCTGGTTCACATCACCGATATACCCCAGGTCTTCCCCGAAGGCCGCCACTTTTTTATTTGAAGTGAAAAGCTGGTCGAAATATTTATTCAATACTTCAAAACCATTTACCATCTGGGCATCACTGGAATATTCTATCTCTTTGGCTTCAACTTTTAAGGCCGACTTAGGGCCTTCATTATACAAATGGGCATCAAACAATTTTGCACTCTGGTGGTGAAGTTCCTGGTAGTAATTCTTAAGTGCAGTAGCAGATCCAGAGTTTCCGTTCTCCATCATATTGATAGCAGTGGCCAGGCTCTTCAACACATCCCGGCGCATGGGTTCTGCAATGGAAGAAAGATCATTGGCTATTTTCCGGAACTTATCATCTGCATTGTTTAGTAATTGAACTGCATGTTCCACTATATCTTTTAAGGGTGCTATATATTTATCCCACGCTCTTAACTTACTATCCTTTACAAATAGTAATGCATGTTCTTCAATTGCCTGCAATTCTTCTTCTTCAGCCAGCGCATTGGCAAGTATCCATTGCCTCATCTGCTTAATACAATCCCATTCTTTTTCCCAGCTCAGCCGATCGGTTTCTTTATAACGTTCATGGCTACCCGAAGTAGAATGTCCCTGGGGTTGTGTGATCTCTTCCACATGAAAAAGAGCGGGGATATGAGTTACCCTTGTTCTTTCAATTGCATGCTCCAAAATCTCGCACATTCCTGCATAATCCCACCCTTTTAATTTATAGATCTCAATACCATTAGTGTCTTCTTCTTTTTGCAACCCCGCCAGGGCTTCAGAAATAGAGGCTTTTGTGGTCTGGAATTTTTTTGGTACAGATATACCATATCCGTCATCCCATACAAAAACTGCTAAAGGAACCTGCAGCACACCGGCTGCATTCATCGTTTCCCAGAAATGGCCTTCACTGGTAGAGGCATCTCCTATAGTACAAAAACACACTTCATTTCCTTTGTTACTTAAATGTTCCAGGTCATGCAGGGCTTCCACATTCCTGAATACCTTTGAGGCGAATGCCAGCCCTAATGCCCTCGGCATTTGTCCTGCTGTAGGTGCTATGTCGCTGGAAATATTTTTAAGATTGGCAAGGTCAAGCCAATTACCTTCTTCATCTACGAGTTTGGTTGCAAAATGTGCATTCATTTGCCTGCCTGCACTGAAAGGATCGTGTTTTACATCCGGATCTGCATACAACTGAGCAAAGAATTGTTCTACAGTAGCCAATCCGGCAGCAAACATAAAGGTCTGATCCCGGTAATAACCTGAACGGAAATCGCCGGGTTTAAAGAATTTTGCCATAGCAACCTGGGCAACTTCTTTACCATCGCCGAATATTCCAAATTTGGCTTTGCCGGTAAGAACTTCTTTTCGTCCCAGCAAACTAGTCTCCCTGCTTTCACAACAAACGCGGTAATCTTTTAAAACTTCGTTTCGGAAGTGGTCAAAACTTAATTTGTCCTGTAAGTCAGCTTCTGAAGTATGATTTGTATCCATATTTTCCAAGAATAATAACAAAAATATTGAATTTAGAAGCGCTATGTTAAAAATCTGGTAACTCAGGAACAATTTGTAGCATAATTAATCGTTTTTGTATCTTTGAGCTCTTTAAAAAAACTATAAAATGAAAAAATTAATACTAAGTGCCTCTGTAGCCTTGTTCGCCTTAACTATGAATGCCCAGGAATTGAAGGATGAGCATGCCGGACATGCACATACTAAAAAACCCGCTACTTCCATTGTAAAAGCTGATGTAGCTGTAAAAACTGAGGCTACAATTAAAACAGATGCTATAGTGAAAACTGATGCTTCCTTAAAAACTGTTGCCGAGGTGTTAGTAGTAAATAAAGAAATGCATGATTTTGGAAAGATCCCACAGGGAAAACCAGTTACTTATGTTTTTCAAGTAACCAATTCAGGAACATCTCCACTTAAGATCTCTAATGTTCAGGCAAGTTGTGGTTGTACAACTCCAGAGTGGGATAAAGAAAATGCTATACCGGCTGGTGGAATGCAAAAGATCACTGTAGGTTATAATGCAATGGCAGAAGGCCCTTTTACTAAACCTGTTACTATTACTTATAATGATGGTGCAACAAAGGTTATAAATATTAAAGGCGAAGTTTGGAAAACACCTGCTGAAAGTGCCCCGGCAAATTCAGGATTAAATGAAATCAAGAATTAATAATCTATCTATGAAAAAATTACTCCTGTCTCTTTGCTTATTGATCTCTGTTGTTACATTAATTGCCCAAAGGCCTGATGATGTAGCTAAGTTTAATAAAGAGGTGATAGATTTTGGAAAAGTAAAGTTTGAAACTCCCCCATCTGCAACTTTTATTGTAAAAAATATAGGTAAAACCCCACTTATAATTGAAAAGGCAGAACCTACATGCGGTTGTACAATTGGAGATTATACCAAAGCTCCTATTGCACCGGGCAAAGAAGGTTGGATCAAAGCACAGTTCAATGCAAAGGCCCTGGGTGCATTTGATAAACATGTAAATGTAAAATTTGCCGGTATCAGTGAAACCAAAACCATTACAATTAAAGGTGAAGTAATAAGTGTTGCTGATTTTGCAAAGCTTAAAAAGGGTGGATCATCCGTTAAAACAAAATATAAGACCAGGTAACATTAGCTTAATAGTTGTAAATAATTAGAATAAAACTTTCGCTTTGCGGAGGTTTTTTTTTGCTTTTTACAAATAAAATTGAAGGACTATAAAGCATTAATGGTAAATTTATTTTTACCTTTTCCTCTCAGTAACTAATAGTATATGGAACATTATGATTATGGAATGATAGGCTTGGGAACAATGGGCAGTAACCTGGTATTAAATATGAGTGACAAAGGTTTTACAGTAGCAGGTTATGATAAAAATACCGCCCAGGTTGAAGGTTTAAATATGCTAGCAGATGGACGGAAAATAAAAGCTTTTGACACCATCGAAGAATTTGTAACGTCACTTTCCACTCCACGAACAATAATGTTGCTGGTGCCTGCAGGGCCTATAGTGGATGCGGTAGTGTTTGAATTGAAACCCCTCCTCGGTGAATTCGATCTTATCATTGATTGTGGAAATTCTCATTTTTCTGATACACAGATAAGAACGGAAAAGCTTTTGATGGAAGGTATCCATTTTATGGGACTAGGAATTTCCGGGGGAGAGACAGGTGCAAGGTTTGGCGCAAGTATAATGCCCGGAGGAGATAAAGGAGCCTATGCAAGAATTGCACCTATGCTGGAAAAGATTGCTGCACAGGTAAATGGCGAGCCTTGTGTGGCTTATATGGGAAGCGGGGCGGCAGGGCATTATGTAAAAATGGTACATAACGGTATTGAGTATGCGATAATGCAACTGATAACTGAAACTTACCACCTGCTGAAAAAATATGCAGGTCTGCCAGATGAAGAATTGCATAAAGTATACACTAAATGGAACAAAGGAAAATTAAAATCATTCCTTGTAGAGATAACAGCGGCTGTTTTTATGCAGAACGATGAAGGTTCTAATGAAAAATTAATAAATAAAATAGCTGATACAGCCCATCAGAAAGGGACCGGGGCATGGACTTCGAAAGAAGCTATGAATATTCAACAAACCATTCCTTCTATCGACGCAGCCGTTTCACAAAGAGCTATATCTTCCATGAAACTTCAAAGAGTAAAAGCAGAAAGCCTCATTCCATTAAAAGAAATAAGCTTTACCGGTAATAAAGCAGATTATATTGACCAGATGGAGGATGCCTTGTATTTTGCTGTGATCATTGCCTATACACAAGGATTAGCTATGTTACAACAGGCCTCTGTAGTTCATAAATACAATATATCTATTGCAACCGTTGCTTCTGTATGGCGCGGAGGTTGTATCATACGTGCTGAAATACTGGAAGAGATCAGGGCTGCCTATGTTACTACACCTGAACTTACTAACTTATTATTAAGTGAAGCCTTTTCAGAGCGTTTAAATAAATTAAAGAACCCGTTGAAGATCATCGTTACTTCCGGGATACAAAATAATATTCCTTTACCTGTTTTTTCAGCTACCATCGCTTATTACGACAGTTATCATAGTGGATGGCTGCCTGCAAATCTTTTACAGGCTCAAAGAGATTTCTTTGGGGCACATACTTATGAAAGGCTGGATAAGCCCGGCATTTTTCACACCAACTGGAATCAAACCGTACAGTAAATGGAAAGTTCAACAAAGAATCCCCTGGTCATAACGATATTCGGTGGTACCGGCGATCTTACCTGGAGAAAATTAATCCCGGCATTATACAATCTTTATTTGGATAAATGGTTGCCGGAAAATTTTATAGTGATCGGTACCGGCCGGCAGGAAATGAAAATTGAAGAGTACTTAAAAAAATTGAAGAACGGAATTGATACATTTTCAAGAAAAGGAAAAACAAAAAAATCAGATTGGGATGCATTCTCAAAACACATAGAATTCAAACAAGCTGATTTTACAACTGCTGCCATCTACACCTATCTAAAAAAAAGGCTGGATACTTTTGAAAAAACTGCAGGCGCCCCTGCAACTAAAATATTTTATCTCGCAGTACCTCAGCAGTTCTTTGAAACAGTAGCAGCAAAAATAAGTGACGCCGGCCTGGTTACAGATCCATCCAACAGCCGTATAGTAATAGAAAAGCCATTTGGCCATGATTATGAAAGTTCAAAAAAATTAAATGCGGCCATACTTAACTTGTATGATGAGTCCCAGGTTTACAGGATCGATCACTACCTCGGAAAGGAAACAGTGCAGAACATCATGGCCTTCCGTTTTGCCAACGCATTATTTGAACCGATCTGGAACAGGAATTATATAGATCATGTTCAGATAACGGTTGCAGAAAAAATGGGAGTGGAAGACCGGGGAAATTATTATGAAGGCAGCGGCGCATTGCGCGATATGATCCAGAATCATTTATTGCAATTGGTTTGTCTTATTGCAATGGAACCACCTGTATCATTTAATGCAGACGAAGTAAGGAACCGTAAAGTAGACGTACTGCATGCTATAAGAAAAATAAAAAAAGAAGAGGTTCATTTATATGCAGTGCGTGGCCAGTATGGTGATGGATGGATAGAAGGTAAAAAAGTACAGGGCTACCGGGAAGAAAAAAATGTAGCACCAGACTCCCCGGTTGAAACTTTTGCTGCCATTAAATTTTTTATAGACAACTGGAGATGGAATAACATTCCATTTTATGTACGCAGCGGAAAGAGGATGCAGCAATCCATCTCAGTGATAACCATTCAGTTTAAGCCGGTGCCACACCAGTCTTTCCCTGATGAAGCTATTGAGAACTGGCAGCCAAACCGTTTAATACTGAATATACAACCAGACATGGGGATACGGCTTCGCTTCCAGGCAAAAAGGCCAGGCTTAAAAATGCAGCTTAATCCTGTTGATATGTTATTCAATTACAGTGATACTTATACAAGCGGCACACCTGAAGCTTATGAAACTTTATTACTGGATGTGATAGAAGGTGATGCTACATTATTTATGCGCTCCGACCAGGTAGAAGCGGCCTGGGAAGTGCTGATGCCTATACTTTCTTCATGGGAAGACAATCCATCTGTGAACTTTCCTAACTATGCATCAGGGCTACAAGGGCCTGAAACTGCTGAAGCACTTATCGCAAAGGATGGCAATAACTGGATAGTAACTCCATTTGAAAAAAACGAAAATGAATAAGGTTTGCATTTTCAATGATGAAGAAGAAGTTAGTAAAGCAGCCGCTGCTTTTATTCTTGAACACTCAAAAAAATCCATTGAAAATAAAGGGCGTTTTACCATTGCACTTTCCGGTGGCAAAACTCCTTCATTGCTTTACAATCTTCTCGCTCAATTACCCTACAGTAAAGAACTTCATTGGAAAACCATTTTTATTTTCTGGGGCGATGAAAGATGTGTGCCGCACGACAGTGACCAGAATAACAGTCACATGGCAAAAAAATTATTGCTCGATCATGTACCCATCCCCCGGGAAAATATTTTTCCGGTTCAGGTACAGATGCAGGCGGGTAAAGCTGCTTTACAATATGAACAAATGCTAAAAGTTTTTTTTAAACAGGAACTACCGGTTTTTGATCTTATTCTTTTAGGCATGGGAGAAGACGGGCATACTGCTTCTTTATTTCCCGGAACAGAAACAACATCAACGCAAAGCCTCGTAAATGCTGTAAAAAAACCGGCTGATCAAACAGAAAGGATCACTTTTACTCCGCAGCTAATCAATAATGCAAAACAGGTTTTATTTTTGGTAACAGGAAAAAATAAAGCGGATATTCTAAAAGAAGTTTTGGAAAACAAATCAAAGAATAAATATCCTGTACAATTGATACACCCCAAAAATGGAAAAACTCTATGGTATGCAGATAAACCGGCTGCTACCCTTTTAAAAAAAATAAAATAATGTTTATAGATGCAATAGAAAAGGTGGCGCAATTTACAAGGCCCCTCAATACAATACAGCGTACGTACGGCGCCAACCAGGTAATACCGGGCTCTTCCACGCTCTTCTTTGTAAACAATAACGGATATGCTGTAACCTGCCGACATGTAATAGAAATGCTTTCCGCTTCTGAGACCATAAACCAGAATTTCCATAATTATAAAACGGAGCGCAATAAAATTCCTAATGACGGAAAACAAAAAGCTTATATAAAAGGACTGGAATTAAAATACAAATACAATCCGGAAACTATTATTCAGTTAAAGAACACATTTGTAGATTGTGTTGATACCATGAGCGGATTCACCTGGCATTCCCATCCTAAATTTGACATCGCTATTTTAAAATTCAACGATTTTAATAAACTGCATTATTCTGAATGTGCAAAATTTGTAAAGGACACCACTGCAATAAAACAAGGGAAATTTTTATGCAGGCTTGGCTTTCCATTTCCCGAATTCACCAATTTTACTTACAATCAAACCAATGACGATATTGAATGGACAAGCCAAGGTGTTAGTCATTCTCCCCGCTTTCCAATAGAAGGAATGGTAACGCGTTTTTTGGCAGAAGAAAACCAGTTGTATGGAATTGAAATGAGTACGCCGGGTTTACGCGGACAAAGCGGTGGTCCATTGTTTGATGAAAAAGGGCGGATCTGCGGTATGCAGTTCTCCACCAAACACCTTCATCTTGGATTTGACCTGGTAGACAAAGAACTTCTTATTAACAACAAAGTAAAAAAGATCTCTGATTATTCTTTCCTGCATCTCGGACAGTGTATTCATGCCGATACTATAAAAGCATTTTTAAAAGAACACAACGTTGAGTTTTATGAGGAGTAAATGAATTTGACGATGAAATCATTGAACTTGGAATCTAAAAATCTAAATTCTCTAAACCCAGAATTTTCTAAACCCTAAACATTCTAAACTCTAAACTTCTAATCCCTAAACTCTCTAAACTCTAAACTTCTTAATTAATCTTCTCCGCTAACTCTTTCACTTTCTCCAGCGCTTTAGGAAACGTGTCAGTGAAATATTTTTCAAAATTCTCTGCTATATCCATTTCTACCACCAGTTCTGTGCCTCCTCCTTTTTCATTTAAAATATAATTTTCCATTGCTCCTGACCATTCTCTTGTTTTATCATCCAAAGGCATTTCAATTCCATCTTTAATCATCCCCAAATGTTTAAAAGACATGAACTCATTAGGCGTTTTCTTTACAATGGTGCTGTTCATCCCTTCACCATTTGAAGAAAGGAACAAAACTTTACTTCCTTCTTTCCAGTCAGTTTGTGCATAGGAACCTTCACCGAAAGGAGCTGTCCATTGAGTGTATGTATCATCATTCCATAAAACATTCCATACCTTCTCTTTTGAAGCGTTGATGTCAATTTTAAAATTTGTCTTTTTCATTTTACACTTTTTTAAATTATTATTTTATCAACACAAATATAATTAGAAGCTCTTGTAAAGAAGGGGTGCAAAAGCGGCTAATTCAGGGTTAATTGCGACTTGCAAAAGAAGATTAGAAATTGACCGCAATTAAGCAAACAAAATGATACCTGGATGATAGAAGAAATTATATGGTAAGATTCATTAGAAAAATAAGTGGCAAAATATTAATGATCTGCCTTCTCAGTAATAAGTCAATCTGTTAACTTTGAGGCATGTTAGCAATCAGCAAACGCGGAGCAGAGATGCCCGCTTCCCCCATTCGCAAACTGGTTCCTTATGCTGAAGCAGCAAAAAGAAAAGGAACCAGGGTCTATCACTTAAACATCGGCCAGCCTGATATAGAAACTCCGCAACAATGCCTGGATGCTGTTCGTAAATGCAATATTTCCATCCTGGAATATAGCCACAGTGCAGGAATGGAAAGTTACCGGCGAAAACTCGTGACTTACTACAGCAAAAATAATATTCATATAGACCACAATGAGATCATCGTTACAACCGGTGGCAGCGAGGCTATACTTTTTGGATTTATGGCTTGCCTGGATGCCGGTGATGAGGTAATCATACCCGAACCCTATTATGCCAATTACAATGGTTTTGCTATACAGGCAGATGTTATAGTAAAGCCTATCACCAGTTCTATACGTTCCGGTTTTGCATTGCCACCGATAGAAGATTTTGAAAAAGCCATTACACCTAAAACCAGGGCAATTGTAGTATGCAATCCGAATAACCCAACCGGTTATTTATACAGCGCTGCTGAAATGGAGATATTAAAACAGATCGTTATTAAACACAATCTTTATTTATTTGCAGATGAAGCTTACCGGGAGTTTTGCTACGAAGGAACACATACCAGTGCGATGCATTTAGCGGGTGCAGAACAAAATGTTATTTTAATGGACACCATCAGCAAGCGCTACAGTGCCTGCGGTGGCCGGATTGGGGCTTTTATTACAAAAAATAAATCAGTACTGGAAGCGGCCATGAAGTTTGCACAGGCAAGGCTGAGCCCTCCGTTTTATGCCCAGGTATTGGGTGAAGCTGCAGTGGACCTGCCCGATGACTATTTTGATATAACTAAAGCGGAATATAAACTAAGAAGGGATACGATTGTAAAAAGGCTGAATGCTATGCCCGGAGTTTTTTGTCCGAACCCAGGTGGAGCATTTTATGCGATGGCTCAACTACCCGTTACCGATAGTGATGCTTTTTGCCAATGGCTGCTGGAAGAATTTTCCTACAACGGCGAAACGATCATGTTAGCACCGGCTACGGGTTTTTACAGCACACCAGGATTGGGAAAAAATGAGGTTCGGTTAGCTTATGTACTTAACGTGGTATCTATTAACAAGGCAATGGACTGTTTAGAGAAAGCGCTGGAAGTATATCCCGGGGTTGTAAGGAAAGAAGTTGGTGTAGCGGAAAGTATATGATAAATAACTGTGCCTGTTTCAGTAACAAAAATGGCAACCGTACAATATATGTCAAGAATTCTTATAATTTTATTCTTTGCCTTTTCAACCATCCTGGTATTTGGACAATCAAATAAACCTAACCAGCAAGACAGTAAGCCATTTGTTCTGGGTGTAATTGATGAAATTCAATCTAAAGAACTAAAAGAAAAAAGGATCCTGAATATCTATCTCCCCGAAGGATATAATAAAAAAGATTCGATAAAATATCCTGTTATTTATTTACTGGACGGCTCTGCAGATGAGGATTTCATTCATATAACCGGACTAGTGCAGTTTAACAGTTTTGAATGGATCAACCAGGTCCCAAAGTCAATTGTTGTTGGCATAGCAACTGTTGACAGGCGAAGGGATTTTACTTATCCTACTACGATAACAGGAGATAAAATTAAGTATCCTTCCACCGGGCATTCAGATAATTTCATTGCATTTATAGAAAAAGAATTGCAACCTTTTATAGAAACCAAATACAAAACAACTGATTCTAAAATGATCATCGGCCAATCATTAGGGGGGCTTTTAGCTACCCAAATTCTTTTTAAAAAACCACGCCTTTTCAATAAATACATTATTGTTAGTCCGAGTTTGTGGTGGGATAATGGTTCTTTGCTTACGAAAGATGCTGAAATTTTTCATGAAAGTTTTGATCAGTCCACTGATATTTATATTGGTGTAGGAAAAGAAGGTTTAACGCCAACAGTTATTCCAAGAGTAATGGAAGTAGATGCTAATTTGCTTGCGGATAAAATTAAAAATACAAAGAGTAAAAGTATTAAAGTATATTTTGACTATTTACCTCAAGAAGACCACGCCACTATATTGCACCAGGCAGTTTCAAATTCTTTTAGATTTCTTTTTCCAAAATAGCTACCTCACCCCAACCCCTCTCCAAAGGAGAGGGACTAAAATCATTCCGATTCAAAAAAAAGCTGTCCTCCTGAGCCCGTCGAAGGACGAAGCGAGAGCTTAATAAAAAAGCTGTCATCCTGAGTTTATCGAAGGACGAAGCGATATCACCATAAAAATAAAATGACATGCATCAAAAAAATGCTGTCCTCCTGAGTTTATCGAAGGACGAAGCGAGATCACAATAAAAAGAAAACGAGACCTCACCCCAACCCCTCTCCAAAGGAGAGGGACTAAAACATTTCGATTAAAAAATATGCTGTCATCCTGAGTTTATCGAAGGACGAAGCGTGAACATAATAAAAATAAAACGGCATGCATCAAAAATTGCTGTCATCCTGAGTTTATCGAAGGACGAAGCAAGATCCTAATAAAAATAAACGAGACCTCACCCCAACCCCTCTCCAAAGGAGAGGGGCTAAAATCATTCCGATTTAAAAAAAAGTTGTCATCCTGAGTTTATCGAAGGACGAAGCGAGAGCATAATAAAAATAAAACGAGACCTCACCCCTCTCCAAAGGAGAGGGACTAAGATCATTCCGATTCAAAAAATGCTTTCATCCTGAGTTTATCGAAGGACGAAGCGATAACACCATAAAAATAAAATGACATGCATCAAAAAATGTTGTCATCCTGAACCTGTCGAAGGACGAAGTGAGAACATAATAAAAAGAAAACGGCAAGTAATAACAAACCATTTTTATATTTGGTGCGTGTGACACGCATCAAGGTGAAGCTTTTATTTCTAATTGGTTTGCTATTTTTTCTATCCTGTTCCTCGTTTTACGCCGCTGGAGATAACTCCACGCGGCAAAGATGATTCGGAACACCAACGGCGGATGGTTGTCATCCTGAGTTTATCGAAGGACGAAGCAAGAGCATAATAAAAATAAAACGGCATGCCTCAAAAAAGTTATCATACTTGAGTTTATCGAAGGACGAAGCAATATCATAATAAAAATAAAATAACATGCATAAAAAATGCTGTCATCCTGAGTTTATCGAAGGACGAAGCAATATCACCATAAAAATAAAATGACATGCATCAAAAAATGCTGTCATCCTGAGTTTATCGAAGGACGAAGCAATATCATAATAAAAATAAAACGGTATGCATAAGAAAAGTTGTCATCCTGAGCCTGTCGAAGGACGAAGTGAGAACATAATAAAAAGAAAACGGCAAGTAATAACAA
>JBBJMM010000024.1:0-50278 GCA_037720515.1 Ferruginibacter sp. | reverse complement strand
CACCGCCTCTTCTGCTAGCTAAAAAAATCTTTGACACAGTTTAATTTACACACCCGAGCTATGTAAAAAAAAGACAGTCTCGGTGACTGTCTTTTTTTTTATCAATTGAATTATTTTTTATCTTTTTCCGCAGTTATTCTTTCATCGTCTTTATTGTAAGCCTTGATGATAGATTTCACTAATCTGTGACGAACAACATCTTCTTCATCCAGTTCTATTTGTGCGATACCATCTATATTTTTTAATATGCGTGTGGCTTTAAATAACCCGCTTTGTTGATTTTTTGGAAGATCTACCTGGGTAGGATCGCCTGTTATAATTGCTTTGGCATTGGGGCCTATACGGGTTAAAAACATTTTGATCTGGAGATCGTTTGTATTCTGAGCTTCATCCAAAATTATAAATGCATTATCCAGTGTACGGCCACGCATATACGCCAATGGAGCTATTTCTATTGTGCGTGTACTCATATAATAACCTAATTTATCAGCAGGTATCATATCATCCAGTGCATCATATAAAGGGCGTAAATATGGGTCTATCTTTTCCTTAAGATCTCCCGGTAAAAAACCCAGATTTTCACCTGCTTCCACAGCCGGGCGGGTTAAGATGATCTTTTTAACCAGTTTATTCTTCAATGCCCTTACCGCTAATGCTACAGCAGTATAGGTTTTACCCGTACCAGCAGGTCCTATCGCAAATACAATATCATTTTTATCACAGGCCTGCACCATTAATTTCTGATTGGCTGTGCGTGCTCTTACCGTTTTGCCATTAGGGCCGAAAACCAAAACATCATTGGGATTGCGATCCATGAAATTGTCTGTTACTTTTTCATCATCACCGCCAAGGATCTGTTCAAAATAATTTTCGCTCATGTGGCCGTTGCGCTGCAGGTACTGAACGAGTAATTCGATTTTTTCTTTTGCTTCTTCGATCTGCTCCGGGGCTCCGCTTAATTTTACCTGCGTGCCACGACTTAAAATTTTTAACAGGGGAAATTTCTTTTTGAGAATGTCTAATTTACCGTTGTTCACTCCGAAAAATTCAATGGGGTTTACGGTCTCAAGATTGATAATAGTGTCTGTCAAGCTTTTCAGATTTTATGTACGTGGCTGGTCCACTTCAGGTACGTGATTGTAAATAAAATTCCGGGTTGTTAGTCTTACCAATTTATGAATAGGAATCGACCTTTAACGAATTTAATTACTAACAATGACATCTGGCTGGTGGAAAAGTTAAATAATTATGGTGAATTATTTAGTTAACGGAATTTTATTGAAATGAGGGGAATCTTAAAACCTTGCGATCATTTTCAGATTTGCAAGCCGGGGAGTAAGCCTGTTGGGTATTGCAAAAGTATTGTTAGCAAAATCTTTAATGAGCTGGTAAGAAATTGTGTTTGGCCTGTCAATGATATTTAAAATTTCAAAGCTAAGCCAGATGTTTTCAAAATTACGAAAAGGGCTATGGCTTCTTCTTACTGCTCTTTCGCTCAGTAGCAGTGCACTAAAACCCAGGTCTAACCTGATATAGGGTTCGATGATCAAAGCGTTTCGGTATCGAACGCTATTGGGTATATTATATGACATATTGCTTCCATAAAGCATATTCATGTGCACTTTGAAATTCTTATTGGTTGATAAATAATCCTGTAGAAACAATCCCATTGTTATAAGCCTGTCAGATGGGCGTCTTATATATCCTACATCCTTTTGTAAACTATCCACAACAGTTTTATCAGTTGAGCCTGCATTAATTATTTCTCCAGCAGCATTTTTATACAGAAAATATTTATCGTTTGCAAGATCTTCCTCTGTCCGCATTAAGCCAAAACTAACCCAGCTTTCTGCATCTTTTACTAATTCGCTGAACAGCCTGATCTCCACTCCAGCGGCATAAGCTTTCGCATCATTGTTTCCCAGGTAACGGATCTTAACATTGTCAATATCATAAGGTACCACATTCTTTATAGCCTTGTAATAAAGCTCAGTAGTGATCCTCAAATGGCGCATACCCTTTGCCGTTAGATTATAATCGGCACCTGCAACTACCTGCATGCTTTTTTGTGCCCTGATCGCAGTATTTACCGTGCCGTCATAACTTCTGAGTTCCCGGTAAAAAGGGGGTTGCTGGTATAACCCGGCAGCCAGTTTAAAAACCAAATCCTTTTTCCCTCCTGGTTTCCAGCTTGCCTGTATCCTTGGACTAATAAGAAATTCTTTATTGAGATCATTATAGTTATACCTCACTCCCGCTTGTATACTTATGTCTTTATTGGTGCCGGAAAGATGTATGTTGTCCTGGATGTAACCACTGTATTTGTGAATGGTAAGAGCAATGCTGTTATTCTGGTAATTGGATAATGATAAAGAATCATTCCTGTTTGGTAAAGAATAGCCGGCAGAATCCTGGTATTCAAACTGCCTGAGATAGTCCCTGATCTTCACCTGTTCAATGTTGTTTCCCCATTGTATGAAATGCTTTCCTTTCTCAAGGCTCCCTTTATGTCCCGCTTTCCAGATATCAATATTCAGTTTATTTCTTGCATAATTCTGGTAATAGCCTGCCCCCAGGGGATTTACTATTTCACCGAATGTAGTGCTCGTATTGTCAAAATCCCTGTTACCAAAAAGATAAGCACCGGCAATATCGAAATTTTCATTTTCCTCATCAGTAAAACGACTTAACATCCATTTTAATCTTAATGCTCTATTGGGAGTGTGAACCATAGTAGCACCAATGAGTGAAGAAGAATAATTATCTTTTTCCTGTCCTTCAAAATAAATATCAAGGCCGAGGTTTGCTGTGAAAAAAGGAGAAAATACCGAAGAGGTTTTTTTTGCTGACTCCGGGAAAAATGAAAACCGGGATGTTGAATAGATCCCGAGTAATTCAAATTGTAAACGTTGATTGAGCTTATAGGTTACATAAGCCTGTACATCCGATGATGAGGGAATATAAGAACCTTGTGTGGGTTGATTACTAAGTAAATTTTTATTGCTTTTATTTCTTATGCCTAAGAGATAACTGATATTATTTTTTTTTTCCGTTCCTTCTACATGCATCCCCTGTTCCAGTAAACTGATGTATGCTGTACCTGAAAATGTTGTAGGTTTTTTATATTGTATGTCTAATACACTGCTTAATTTATCGCCGTATTTTGATTGAAATCCTCCGGTATAAAAATTTACATTTTTCGCAAGTTCCGGGTTGATGAGGCTGAGGCCTTCCTGTTGTCCGCTGCTGACAAGATAGGGTCGATAAATTTCAAAATCATTTATATACACCAGGTTCTCATCATAGTTGCCCCCTCTTACATTATACTGGGAAGTAAGTTCATTATTACTTCCTACGAGGGTTTTGATCAAACCTTCCACACCACCGACAGTGCCGGGCAGGCTTAAAGCATTTTTTGGATTTATCTTTATAAAGCTGTTTTCTTTTCTTTCCCGGTTATCCGAAATAACAACTGATTCCAGTATTTTTCCTTCTGCTGAAAGTTTAACTGTTATAAATTCAGTTTCACCTGCACTTAAAAAAAAATTCTTTTGACTTGCGAGATATCCGGTATGGCTAAAGACCAGGGCCAGGGCCTTATTGGAAGCTACTTTAATAGTGAATGTGCCGCTATCACTGGCAGATGTACCTTTACTCTTCCCTAAAATGATCACTGAAACATTGCTGACAGGATTTTCATTTTCATCAAGGATTCTGCCGGAAATGGTTGCAGATTTTTGTGCGATCACAACTGAAGATAGTAAGCTTAAAAATAATACAGTAAGCGATCTCATTCATTGAAGATAATATTTAAAAGTATTCTAAATCCGATTTTACGAAAGTTGTTTTTACATTTGACAAAACCCTTCTTTTGAAAACTTTTTATTTTTTAGTATTCCCTATTTGCCTGTTATTTTCCTGTAATCGCACGGAAAATAAAAAGGTAGATAGTATAAGTACAAAAAAATTAGATCGTTCCTTGCCACCAGGTTATAATGATCTAAGAAAATCAAAAAACCTGGATGAAATTTTATGCCATGCCTGGGAAAATGATGATGATAAAGAAGAAAGGGGCGAAGGTTATGAGAGTTCCGGAATTGATATTGTTAAACGCGGGTATAATTTTTTCAGAGACGGGTTTGTAGTAAAAGATCTGAGGGGAACAATACAAATTGGAAAGTGGATAATTGATACTTCGGCAGGCTCAGTTAGGATACATAATAATTTTAAAACAGGAAAGGAAGATTTAAAAATTGCTTTATTAAAGCCAGGTGTATTTAATTTTTTAAAAAGTAATGAAATGCATCTGTATTCAGGTGCTGCGTTCAGTCATACTGATGAAAAAAAAGACCCGTTTCATCCTGTTAATAATACCTGGAGAATTAAAGCTGCACAACCTGAATCAGCGCAACAGATAAGAACACGTTTAAAAAGCTGCATACGTTTTTTTGTATTGTTTTATGACGAGGCTATTGAGACCAATGCACAGGTTGTTTCATTTACCGGTCTGCCATCCTGCTTCACCTGGTATTCCGGTGGAATATATATGCAGCAAAGAGATAAGCTCCAGGAAAAATGGATAGAATGTTTTTATGATGCCAATGATGCTGACAAAGGGTATAAGATCGCCGGTAAATTATTACAGCAAAAATATACCTGGCCAAAAGGAGAAAAGAACTGGCTTAAATTAAATGTATCTGTATTAAAGCAAATGGAAAACAGGATCGATTCTATTAACTGAATTTTAATGAAGCATTGTCTCGAAAATGCTGTCATCCTGTCCCGACAGCTATCGGGAGTCGAAGGACGAAGCGGGAACATAATAAAAAGAAAACGTTAGTGGATTCTTAACTGAGTTTTTTTAAAGTGCTGATCACAGAAAAGGGATCAGCAGATTTAAAGACCGCATTCCCTGCTACCAATATATCAGCACCGGCTTTTATAATACTGGCTGCATTGTCAACTGATACCCCTCCATCCACCTCTATCTTAACCTGCACGTTGAAATCGTTTATCATTTTTTTTAAATCCTTTATCTTATCCAGCGTTTGCATTATAAAAGTTTGTCCGCCAAATCCCGGATTTACACTCATTACACAAACCAGGTCTATATCTCTCAAAATGTCTTTGAGTGAATCTACAGGAGTATGTGGATTTATAGCTACACCTGCCATCATGCCCAGGCTTTTTATCTGTTGAATATTCCTGTGAAGATGCTTACAGGCTTCTATATGCACGGTAAGTATATCGGCACCTGCATTTTTAAATTCAACGGCATATTTTTCAGGTTCTTCGATCATTAGGTGTACATCACATTTCTTAGCAGTTGTTTTTCGGATAAAATTTATGATCATCGGCCCAAAACTGATATTGGGTACAAATTTTCCATCCATTACATCAAGGTGAAACCAATCAGCCTCACTTTTATCCAGCATTTCACAATCTCTTTGCAGGTTAAGAAAATCCGCTGATAAAAGAGAAGGAGCTATAAGTGCCATTTATTTTGTTTTAATTTTTTAAACTAATTAGAATTAAGTCTTTTTATTGCATCCTTTGCTTCTTTATATTCGGGGTCATATAAAAGTGCACGATTGTAGGATTCAACTGCTTCATCTTTACGATTTAATTTTTCAAGTACCAGTCCTTTGTAATAATAACCTTCATCAAAATTATTTTGCAATGTAACAGCTTTATTTAAAACTGTTAAGGCTTCATTGTACTTTTCCAGGTCATATAATGCTATTGCCTTTTCCCTGTATGCATCCATAAATGTATAATTCAATACCAGGGCTTTGTCAAAAAAAGTCACCGCTTTCTCTTTTTCATTTGTATAATTATAATAAAGCCCTTTTATAAAAAATGCATCTTTTTCTGATTTCACTTTATACTCCTCAGCCAGTACATCTGCCAGAATAATCGCTTTGCTATTTTTAGTCTGGGCATACAATAAGCCCAGGGATACCAGGTATTCTGCGGCTGGATTAAATTGTATTGCTTTTTCAAATGAAGTTATTGCTGTTAGTGTATCACCATTTTCAAAATAAAGTATTCCCTGGATATTATAAAGCCTTGCGTTGTTATTGTTTTTTTTAATAGCGTTACCGGTTTCTGTAATGGCTTTATCGTAATTACCGGCCTCCCGGTAGTGCTGTATGAGTGATTCTCTTACTATAAGTGAATCCGGGAATTTCTCAACCAGTTTTTTTAATTCTGTTTCTTTTGAAGCGATATATATGGAGGGGTCTTCAGCCTTTTCCTGCGTATCACATGCCGAAAGAATCAGTATTAGATATAAAAAATATTTTTTCATACAGATGTTACAAAAATAAGCATATGTATAGGATAGGTGACATAACCTTGACAATTAAAAAAGTTTGCGATATTATCTTTACCTGATAATAGATATATATGTTGAGATTTTTAATGCCTGTTCTGGCTTTCGTTTTCCTTTACAATCCTGATTTTTCTGTACAAAATTCTAATGGTAATAATGTAATTGCTGATACCATTCATTTTCCCGGTGAGCAGCATTTTTCAAATGTAAGGCAGCTTACTTTTGGGGGAGATAATGCAGAGGCCTATTTTAGTTTCGATGGCAAATACCTGATCTTTCAAAAAACAAATAAGAACGAAGGTATATTGTGTGATCAGATATGGATGGGTAAAATTCCTGAAACCGCATCTGAAAAGTTTGAGCCTACCCTTATAAGCACAGGCACCGGAAGAACAACGTGTGCTTTTTTTTACCCGGGCAATAAATATGTAGTGTATGCATCTACACATGAAGGAAGTAAGGATTGTCCACCCGTACCCGACAGGGCCAAATATGGCAATAAATATATATGGCCAGTTTATGAATCCTTTGATATATACAAAGCAGACAGAAAAGGTAAGATCATAAAGAAATTGACTACAGCAAAAGGGTATGATGCAGAAGCAACAATTTCACCGGATGGGAAAACAATGGTTTTTACGTCTATGCGTACCGGTGACCTTGAGTTATTTACCATGAACCTCAATGGAAAAAAAGTTAAGCAGATCACCAATTCCCTCGGTTATGACGGAGGCGCATGGTTCAGCGGCGATGGAAAAAAAATAATCTGGAGAGCATCCCGCCCCGTTACAAAAGAAGAGATAAAAGAGTATAAAGAATTGCTGTTTGAAAATTTTGTAGCTCCTACAAAAATGGAAGTGTGGACAGCCAATGCTGATGGAAGTGATGCAAAACAAATTACCAGTTTTGGCCAGGCCAACTGGGCTCCCAATTATACTCCCGGGGGTAAAATTATTTTTTGCAGCAATCATGAATACAAACGTGGTTTTCCTTTCAATATGTATACAGTGAACGCGGATGGGAGCGATCTTCAGAAGATTTCACGCGATAAAGGCTTTGATGCTTTTCCAATGTTTAGTCCTGACAGGAAAAAAATAGTTTTCTGCAGCAATCGTAACAATGGCGGAACAAGGGATACGAATATTTTCATTGCTGACTGGAAGGAATAAGGTAGGTGAAATGTGAATGTGAAAAGTGAAATGTGAAATGTGAAAAGTGAAATGTGAGAAGTGAGAAGTGAAATTTTGATTTCATTTGTTAAACCTAAAGGATTATTATTTTGAATGGGAGTTTATTAAACCAGTTAAAAGACTAAAACAATTTTTCATAGATACACCTAAAATATCTTTTTCATATCCAGAGAAATAATTTAATTCATAAGCAATATCAAAAGCTGCATCGATTTCAATTAAAGAACCTCTTGCAATTTCATAATAACGCTTTCTTTCAACCCTTGAATTTCTTGAAGAACTCTCTGCAATATTAAGATGGACAGATTATGCTGCCCTTCTTATTTGGGCTACTATTGAAAATTTTTCTTCCGGGGGTAAATGTTTGGAAAATTTGTAGCATTCTATAATGAAAATTCTGGAGGCAGAATAAACGTTTAATTGTTGATGATTAAGCACGATAAACATATGTACTTTTCAAAACAAAGTACAAAATTTGTAATTCACATCATCAGTGAAAAAAAGCTACTATTTGTGTACTTTTCACATTTCACTTTTCACTTTTCACTTATTTCACCCAGTTCATAAGTAAATGCATTTTATTTATTTTTTACCTAATTCAATAACCTCACAATCACGTATATCATTTTTATCAATTACAAAACGAATAATTGTACGCATAGTATGCCATCCTTCCTTACCTGCGGCTCCCGGATTCATATGGAGGCAGTTTAATTCAGCATCGTACATAATTTTAAGAATGTGAGAATGTCCACTGATAAAAAGACGGGATTTATCTCTTAGAATTTCTTTTTTTACACCGGGTGCATATTTTCCCGGGTAACCCCCGATATGTCGGATATGGACTTTTACATCTTCACAAGTAAACTGCAGGATTTCAGGAAAATGAGCTGTTATATCTTTTCCATCAATATTTCCGTAAACGCCCTTTATTGTAATACCGCTGCCTTCTGATAAGCGTTCAGCAATTTTTATACTTCCAAAATCCCCTGCATGCCAGATCTCGTTGCAGGAAGAAAAATGCCCGAATACAGATTCATCAAGAAATCCATGCGTATCTGAGATAAGTCCGATGCGTGTCAAGAGTTTTTGTTTAAAAGTAAGAGTTTAGATATTAAATCGAATAAAGTTTATAGTTTAGATTTTTCTGATTTCAGTAGTAAGTTCCCGGACCTGAATCCGGAATAGAGCATGATTGCAGCACCTGTATCCAACTATTTCTGAAAAAGTTTTCCGTAAATTTAGCGTGTAAACAACTCAATACAATATGCCGCATTATCACAAGGCCGGAACAATACCTCATAAAAGGCATACACAATTTCGTAAACCCGATGGCAGTCTCTATTCCGAGCAATTGTTTTCAACAGAAGGATTCTCTAACGATTATTCTTTGTTGTATCATACATATGCTCCAACCCTTGTTACAAAATGTGATAAACCTGTAGATGTTTCACCAAAGATAGCCGAGGAAAAAATGCTTAAGCACCGCAGTTTTGAAGGGTTTAAGATCAAACCGGAAAAGGATTACCTGGAAAGCCGCAAAGCAGTATTGGTAAATAACGACTGTCATATAGTTCTGGCAGCACCTAAAAGTGGTACGTCAGATTATTTTTATAAAAATGTGGATGCTGATGAGATGATTTTCATACATGAAGGCAGTGGTGTGATTACTACCTGTTACGGTGAGCTGCAGTTTGGTTATGGAGATTATCTTGTTATTCCCAGGGGCTGCATTTACAAAATAGATTTCAACGATGATAATAACCGTCTTTTTATAGTGGAATCTTTTTCACCTATCCGCTATCCTAAAAAATACCTGAGCCGCTATGGCCAGCTAATGGAACATTCTCCTTATTGTGAACGCGACATACGCGTTCCTCAAAATCTTAAAACCTATGATGAAAAAGGAGATTTTATAATCAAAACAAAGAAAAAAGGTTTTCTGTATGGCATCCATTATGGTACACATCCTTTTGATGTAGTGGGTTGGGATGGCTGCTGTTATCCATATGCTTTCAGCATTCATGATTTTGAACCGATTACAGGGAGGGTACATCAGCCACCACCTGTTCACCAGACATTTGAAACCAATGCATTTGTTGTGTGTTCATTTGTGCCAAGAATGTATGATTACCATCCGCTGGCAGTTCCTGCACCTTATAATCATAGTAATATAGACAGTGATGAACTGTTGTATTATGTTGATGGTGATTTTATGAGTCGTAAACATGTTACCCGTGGAATGATAACCTTGCATCCTGCAGGTATTCCGCATGGGCCACACCCCGGTGCCGTGGAAAAAAGCATTGGTGCAAAAGAAACAAAAGAGCTGGCAGTTATGGTTGATACATTTCAGCCTTTGCAACTTACAAAAGCTGCTCTTGATATTGAGAACGAAGGTTATATCATGAGTTGGGCTGAATAGTTTACTTTTTGAGAACAAAGAATAACCAGTATTTCAAATAAGCTAACATCCATAATATTAAACTAAATAAAAAAAAGTTTTAATTTGCCAACAACTAAACTAAATATATGATCAAGTACCAGGAATTAAAAATAGGAGATTTTGTAATGGCAGATAATGATGGAGATAGCAGGAGGGGAGAAGTTACAAGACTGAATGGTAATGAAAAACAGGTTGAAGTTGATACCGGAGCCCAATGTTTCTGGTATGAAACCAGCCAGTTAAGTCCGCTTCCCGTAACGGAGGAAGAACTGCTTACATTGAAATTCAATAAGCATGTTAATGAAGATGGTACTTTAAAATATATGAAAGGTGCTTTCAGAATGCTTGTTCCAAAAGAAGGAGACTTTTCAAGAATGCAAATATGGTACAGGGATGAAACCCGTAACATTGCTGCACCTATCAGTTTGCATACGCTGCAAAACCATTATTACGACCTTACCAAAATGTACCTGAATGATGAGAACTTTGATACCGTAAACGCATAATAAAAATAAGCCTGTGATCGTATTAAAAAAAAAGACTGTCATTGTAAGTGACAGTCTTTTTTTTATTTCTGATCCGGTGATTTATTCACCTTTGGATTCTTCTGCTTCTTTGTTTTCACCTGCTGCAGCTTCGGCATCGTCCAGTTTAGCTTTTAATCCTGCAAGAACACCAAGATCACCCAGGGTTGATTTCTCTACTTTACCCTGTATGTTTTTTACTGCTTTCTTGGTACTTTCAGCTTCAACTCTTTTTTCTTTCATCACAACCTGCTTTTCTTCTTCTTTCTCTTGTTCCCAGATCTTTGTATGACTTAAAACAATACGTTTGTCATTTCGATCAAACTCAATAACCTGGAATTGAGCGATCTCATCGGCTCCTATTATTTTATCATCTTCTTTTACCAGGTGGCGTGCCGGTGCATATCCTTCAAGACCGTAAGGCAATTGAACTACTGCACCTTTATCGTCTTTCTTGGTAACTGTACCTTCATGCATTGTACCTGCAGCAAAAGTTGATTCCAGTAAATTCCATGGATCTTCTTCGATCTGCTTATGACCCAGCTGAAGTTTACGGCTTTCTTTATCTATGTTTAGTATGATAACTTCAATCTCACTTCCAACTTTCGTATACTCATTAGGGTTATTAAATCGTTTTAACCAGCTTAGATCACTGATGTGGATCATTCCGCCAATACCGGTAGACAATTCAACAAAAACACCATAAGGAGTTATATTCTTCACAGTGCCTTTATGACGACTGTTTTCAGGGAAGGTGTTTTCAATGGTACTCCATGGGTCTTCTGTCATTTGTTTAATAGACAGGCTCATCTTCCTTGTTTCTTTATCAAGTGTTACCACTTTCGCCTGGTATTCATCACCTAGTTTAAAGAATTCTTTTGCGTTGATCGGAGTATTTGCCCATGTAATTTCGCTTACGTGAACCAATCCTTCCACACCTGGCATTATTTCAAGGAAAGCACCATAATCTTCAATATTCACCACTTTACCTTTAACCATTTCTCCTTCCTTCAGATTCTCTGCAAGGGTATCCCACGGATGTGCAGTAAGTTGTTTTAAACCGAGACTAATGCGTTTTTTATCATCATCAAAATCCAATACCACCACATTCAATTTCTGATCCATCTTCAATACTTCAGAAGGATGATTAATTCTTCCCCATGAAATATCTGTTATATATAATAAACCATCCAATCCACCCAGATCAAGGAATGCTCCAAAATCAGTGATATTTTTGATTGTTCCTTCCAGTACCTGGCCTTTTTCTAATTTACCAATAATTTCAGCACGTTGTGCTTCGATATCACTTTCAATTAAAGCTTTATGAGATACAACTGCATTCTTAATTGCCTCATTGATCTTTACTACTTTAAACTCCATGGTTTTACCAACAAACTGATCGTAATCAGTTACAGGTTTTACGTCGATCTGAGATCCAGGTAAAAAAGTTTCCATTCCGAAAACGTCTACAATCAATCCGCCTTTAGTCTTACTGGTAACTAAGCCGGTAACGATCTCACCTGTTTTGTTAACTTCAACAATTCTTTCCCAAGCCCTGGTGATCCGTGCAGATTTACGGCTTAGGTTCAGGTTACCTTCCCTGTCTTCTTTTTCCACCACCATTACTTCTATAACATCACCCACTTTAACTCCACCCGGGATATCCCTGAATTCATTGAGAGATATCAGACCGTCACTTTTAAATCCGATGTTTACAACAACATCTGTTTTTGTAAGCGATTCCACAGTAGCCTGGATCATTTCCCCATCATTGATCTGCTTAAAAGTATTGTCGTATACGGAATCATACTTTGCTTTTTCATCAGCAGAATAAGCAGCCACATTTCTTTTGTCGCGGCTCCAGTCAAAATCATCATGTGCCGTTTCAACTTTTGTTTCTTCAGTAACGTGAGCCTGGGGCTCATCAGCTACCTGAACAGGTTCATTTGTTGTCGCAGTAGATTCATCAGCATTAATTGCTGCCGGCTCCTGTTCGTCTGCGTTTAGTTGTTTGTTAATAGTAAAAGACATAAATACATCCCGTTGGTTTTTTATACGGGGTTGCAAAGGTAAGAAAAAAAGCCTTGCAGCCCTTTGGGATAGTGTACAATAAAAAAAGCCCTCGAGGTGAGGGCTTTTTTATTTGTTTTATTATGAGCAATTAGAATACTACTACTCTTCCTGCTTTAAGTCTTGCACCGTTACGGTCAGCTAATTCAACCATGTAAACACCTTTACCATGATTTCTAAGATCAACATCCAATCTTTCAAAAGGAACTGTTACAGGATAAGACCTGGAATAGATTCTGGCTCCTTTAGAGTCATAGATATTAACGAACCTTGAAAGGTTTGTGTTTCCAGCAGCACTGTTGAACCTGATCTGGAATTGACCTGTATTTGGACTAGGGTAGATGAACACTATGTCGCTTGAACCAGCAGTGATCGAAATTGAACTGGTAGACGAACCTGAACAACCATTAACGTCTGTAACGTTTACAGTGTATTCGCCTAAACCATCTATATCAACAACCAGTGTACTTCCTGTAGCACCCGGAATAAGAACACCATTTCTAAACCACTGATATGTAGCTCCGGCATTCGGAGAAACTGCAGCACTTAATGTGGTTGTCATTCCTGGTGTTAATTGAGTGAAAGGATTTGCACTTATTACAACAACCGGGTTAGGATTAACTGTAAGTGTTGCTACATTAGTAACTATGTTAGAACTACAAGAAGGAACAAATAATGAATCCTTGTACTTGTAATTATTCATGGTTAATAATGCACCGGTAATGGTTAAAGTTGAAGTAGTTGCACCTGTGTAAACACCGGTGTTGGTTACGTTTGTAAACGTAACACCATTGTCAGTACTAACTTTCCACTGGTGTTGGATATTGTTTCCGCTTGTAGGAGCAGTAGCAGTGAAAGAAGTTGTACCACCTACGCAAACTGCTTTGTTAGCAACTGTTGAAGTTCCAACGATAGGGTTGTTAACTGTGTAGTTTATAGTTAATGGACTAGATACACAAGTTGGTGTAGTTACTGTAACAGTATATGCTGTTGTTACCTGTGGATTTGCATACACCGTATTGATAGGCTGTCCTGTGTAAGGAGTTGTGTAAGTAGCGTCAGTGAACAATCCTGTATTTGGAGAGAAAACACCTGTTGCAGGAGCTCCGTAAAAAATAGTGATTGACCAGTTTGTAATCGTACCTACGTCACCCCCAAAGAAATCTGCTGCTGCAAGTTTCCATATACCATTTGGTACAGAAATCAAACCTGCAAACGAGGTAACATTTTGTATAGAACCTGTTGGACCGTAACCAGGTAAAGCATCTGCTTTGAAAGTTCCTGTACGAGGAGCTGGAGCTCCACTAAGAGCAACAGTACCTAAAGAACTGATAACAGTATTTGTGAAATTAGCTGTACTGTTACTACCTGTACCATTATTTAATGAACCAACAAGGTTTAAATTTCCGTTGTTAGGTGCGATCAGGTTAATATCAAGATCACCCACATATGTATGCGGAAGATTAAATGTTACTCTTACTTCAGAAATGGTTGCACCTGCAGGAATACCAGATACAGTAATAGGGCTTTGAACACCTGTAGGATTAGCGTCCGGAATAGGAACTGCAGCTGTTGAATTAAATGTAGCAGAAGTAGTAGACGGTACGTTTGTAATAGTAATTGCAGTACCAGATCCTTTACACCTGCTGATTGATGTTCCTGTACTAACTGTAGCAAGCAATGGATTAACTGTTAAAGTAACGATGTTACTGAAATCAGTTCCGCTACAAGCACCTGTGTAGATCACACGGTATTGATAACCGTTGAAAGTAACCGGAGCATTGATAACTGTAAGTGTATTTGTAGTAACACCACTGTAATTTGGTCCATCAGTAAGGTTTATCCAAGGAGAGGTTGCATTAACCCTGTACTGCCATAGATAAGTGATACCTGTACCTGTTGCACCAAATGTGAATGTACTATTGCCACCACACATAATTGTAGAAGCTACGGGTTGATTAGTTACTGTAACCGGTACACAAGGTGTAATATTTACAGTGTAATCTTCAACCTGTCCGTAAGTTGAATTACCACATGGTGTAGCATTACCACCAAAAGTATCATGCATACGTACTCTCATCCTGGTGAATCCAAGACTTGCAGTTGCAGGAACAGTAATAGTTCCAACGTGTGGGCCAACACCAAGAGCTGATGTATAAACATTTTCACCTGCATCAATAAAATCACCATCCTGGTTAAGATCGATCCAAACCAGAACCTGGTCAGAACTGAATGCAGTAGAAATGGTAACAGTTATTGTTGTAGGATTTTGTCTTTGTAAAATAGTAGTATCAGTTATGAAATTTTCATATCCGGCAGTTGAAGTAGAAGTTCTGTTGATCGTTCCTATTTTAACATTGGATATTTTTTCAAAAGCTGTACTGGTTGCACCCGCTGCACAATAACATTGTGATGGAGGATTTAAGTTTACTGCTACTGGAACTGAAGTACCTGAATTAGCACCACACGTAACAATAACTCTATAAAAAGTAGTAGCTGTTAATGTAGTTGTATAAGAAGAATTTGTTCCACCGGCACCTACGTTTGTAAACGGACCTGTTGCACTAGGGCCAGACTGCCACTGGTAAGTAACACCTGAACCATCTGTTGCATTTTGCGGAGTTAATGTAAATGGAATACCAGGACAAACATTTGCTGAAGATGTAATTGTATTGCCCGGATTTGGTGTTCCTGCACAAGGAGCAGCACCCGTAAGTGTTACACTTCCACCGAAAAAGGTAGGAGTATTGCCTGCATTGGGAGTTGGAAATAAACCTGCATACCCTACATTTAAACCAGCAATGGTGAAATTTCCTACTTTAAGGACGATACCACCATTTGTGAAATTGTTTGGTGTTGGAGTAGGAGTAAATGAGAAAGTCAAACCTTTTGTTGCTTCAATAGCAAACCTGTATTGAGTATTTGCAGGAATAATAAAGTTGATACCGGTTAAAACAGTTACTTCAGTTAAAACTGCAGGAACGGTAAGGTTACCTGTAGCGATCTGCGTCCAGATTGGGGTAGTCACTGTAGGAACTCCTGATAGTGATGTTGCACTGTAATAAAGACGAATAGTTGAAGCACCGCCATTGCCAAAATAAGGAGCCATGAACATAGTCATGCTCGATAATGTCCTGGCAGTTGGATTAGTATTCTCAATTACAAAAGTTTGAAAAAGAGAAGCTGGGTTGTTAATTGAATAGTCATGTAAATAATTTGTACCTGAAGAGGTCGATACGGTTTGAGCACTAAGGTTTGCACCCCAAAATGCTAAACCAAGAATAAGGAAGGAATTTCTTAAAACCTGCCCTACCCGGTTTAATGTAGTTTTGTTTTGCATAATAAAAACTTAAGATTAAAGTAATAGAAATGAAGTGAACTGATAAAAAGGATTTTTCCGTTTATCAGTTTTTAATTGGTTGTTACAGTTGCCTTCTGTATGGTTGTAGAATTAGACTGCTTATTGGCAGCTTGTTTTTCAGCAACAAGTTTTGCTTCTCTTGCTTTATGTTCGGATTTAGGTATCCGCTTAGTAGTTGCAGCGTCAGTTTTTTTCTCCTGAGCCATTACAACCCCACTAATGCCTAGGAAGCAAATGGTAGTAAGTAAGATTCTTTTCATAATTTTTTATTTAATATTTAACAAAAATGTTGTCCAAATATAAACTTCTTTTAACAATAATTAAAAATATTTAAAATAATTATTTCAGTTTACTGCCCCTGTCTTTGCACCCTATAACCAGCTTTCCCTATTTTTGATAAAAGCTTTTCATAAATGTTATCAATTCCGGCAAAAATCAAAGAATCACGAATTTTAAAGGGCCTTGTATATTCGGTGGTTGGAATTTTCACATATCCGGGTTTGAACATGGTTAATAAACTTACTATATCCGGCATGGAACACCTCAATGGCCTTCCACATAAGAATGTTTTATTTGTAAGCAATCATCAGACTTATTTCGCGGATGTAATAACATTTATACATATTTTTTGTGCACACAAATGGCGAAAAACCAACAGGCTGGGCATCCCTTTTTATTTGTTGTGGCCATTTACCAGGATCAAGTATGTTGCAGCAGAAGAAACTATGAAAAGCAACTGGCTCACCAAACTTTTCAGTATGGCCGGTGCAGTAACGGTTAAAAGAACCTGGAGAACTGATGGTGGGGAAGTTCGCAGAGGATTGGATCCATCGGATACCAGGAAAATACATAAAGCACTCGAAAATAACTGGGTGATAACTTTCCCCCAGGGCACTACAAAACCTTTTGCCCCGGGAAGAAAAGGGACCGCTTTTATTATAAAACAAAATAAACCTGTGGTGGTACCGGTAGTTATAAGTGGTTACTGGCGGGCTTTTAATAAAAAGGGATTAACCTTTAAGAAGAAAGGGTCAAAACTATCTGTTACCTTCAAAGCCCCTTTAGAACTGGATTACAATGATACCACTGAAAACATTCTTGAAAAGATCATGGAATCAATTGAACAAAGCAAAAATTTTATGATGAAAAGCAAACATCATTTAATGACGAAACTGGATAAATAATTATTATAAATTTTGGATTTTAAATCACTATTGTCCGGTTAAAATGCTGTTCATTCGACCTCATAAAAAATCCGTTATGAAAATTGAAGCGGAAGGCGTTAAGAAGAAAAACAGATGTTACTACAGTTGAGTTATATTTTTAGTCGGTAAGTCGCACCTGGCTTGGTTTTTATATGAAGATGGAACTTGTTTTTCTTTAGCCTGCAGCTTCAATTTTTAGGATTTTTTATGCAGCCTTGATTTTTTGCTCCACTTTTAGCTTATTCTGTTATTTAAATTTATCGCTGAATCTCCTGCGTCGATTTGTATCAAGACAAAAGTGGAATGAAATAGAACCTATCCTAAAATAAATTTCTTTTTAAAGGGCTCTGGTATTGTGTTTTAAAGAAAGAGTATAATTTTTACCGGACAGTAGTAATTTTAAATTTAAAATCACTTTGATCAGGTTACCATGCCGTTATTCCGGTAATGATTTTAATATTTAGGTTAGAAAATCAAAAATCAAAATTTATATAAAAACCAGGTCTGTTCAAGTAAACAAGGCTTTTAATTCTACGGCATCGTCTGGTTTCATTTTGCCTGCCAGTATCAGCCTGATCTGTCTTCTCCTGAGTGCACCATCAAATACTTTTTTCTCCTCCTCAGTTTCCGGAATAAGTTCCGGTACAGGCCGGGGCCGGCGGTTGGGATCAAGTGCCACAAAAGTGAAATAAGCCTCGTTACTTTCAAACGTAAATTGTTGCTGATTGTCTTCGCCCCATACCTTTAAATGTATTTCCATACTTGTTGTAAAAGCTCTGCTAACTTTGGCTTCAATGTGTACGATGGTTCCCAGTTTGATGGGATTTTTGAAAGAAAGATTATCAACCGAAGCTGTCATTGAAGGAGCATTGCAATGTTTAACAGCTGCCATTCCGGCTGCTATATCCATCCAGTACATTAAACGCCCGCCCATTAAGTTTCCAAATACATTGGTATCATTTGGTAAAACAAGTTCATTCATAATAGTAAAACTTTCACTTGCTTTTTTTCCGATCATTTCTGTTTTTTTTGTAAAGATAGGGGATACATCATGTGGGTTGTGAGAAACAGGATATGAGTTGAAGGCTGTAAAATACTTATCACGCTATTTCATTAATTTATTATTCTGAATTTTTAATTTTTAATTCATAAATCCTAATCATAATTTCGAATATATATGATCTCATTTGATAACACGGAATATGCGTTTGCATACAAAACAAATAAAGAATTAAAAGGAGCCAGGTTTCTTTTTTCTTCCATGGCAAATTCTTTTTTGGTTACTCTTGGATTGCGCCTTATGCCGGCTGTGATAAAATGGCGTATTCCTTTTTCAAAATCCATGATCCGTAAAACAATTTTCAGTCAGTTTGTAGGAGGTGAAACTTTAGAGCAAACATCACAGGTTGCTGATAAACTGGAAGGTTATAATGTGCAGGTTATACTGGATTATGGTGTAGAAGGAGGGGATGACGGGGATGCGGGCTATGATAATGCTACCCTGGAGTTCATCAAGGTTATCGATTATGCATCCAGCCAAAAAAACATTCCCTTCATCAGTATAAAAGTAACGGGTATTGTGAGGTTTAGCTTGCTGGAAAAAATAGATGCAGCTATGCATAACTGTGAGGGTTCTTTGATAAACCGCTATAATGAAATAATTTCCGGGAAATTATCAACTGAAGAAAAAGAAGAATGGCAACGCGCTGTTAAAAGAATGCTGAAGATCTGCGAAGAGGCCAACCAGAAAAATATTGGCGTACTTGTGGATGCAGAAGAATCCTGGATACAGGATCCTGTGGATGCACTCACCATTTTAATGATGGATATGTTCAACAAAGAAAAAGCTGTTGTATATAACACCATCCAGCTTTACAGGCATGACAGGTTACAGTTTTTAAAAGACAGCTTTGAAGCATCCACTAAAAGAGCATTTATTCTGGGAGCAAAACTCGTTAGGGGCGCATACATGGAAAAAGAGAGGAAGCGGGCAGAATTAAATAATTACACTTCTCCCATTCAGCCAGGTAAACATGCAACTGATACAGATTACAATAAAGCAGTTGAATTTTCCATAACAAATATTGAAAAAATAGCCACGATCATTGCCACGCATAATGAAGAAAGTAATTTGTATGCAACACGTTTGCTGGATGAGAAAGGAATTTCACATCACCATAAATACATTCATTTTTCCCAGTTATATGGTATGAGTGATAATATAACTTTTAACCTGGCAAGAGAAGGTTTCAGCGTAAGTAAATACCTGCCCTTCGGCCCTATAAAAGATGTTATTCCTTACCTGATGCGGCGTGCACAGGAGAACAGTTCTGTAGCCGGGCAAACAAGCCGGGAACTTGATTTGATTGAAAAGGAACTAAAAAGAAGAAAACAATAAGGTTATTTTGAATGTTAAATGTTGAATGTTGAATGTTGAATTCTGGTCAATTCATAACTCATAATTCATAATTCCTTTCAATGTATTTTAATTACAGAATTATCTGCTACTGCAAAGATACTATCACCGGGTTTGGGCTCAACCGGGTATGTGCCTGTAAATTTTCCGAAAGCAGGAAGCACAGCATAGGTCTTTCCAAAATAAAAGCAGGGAAGTTGAATGAGTTGTTTCCCTATCCCCCTTATTCTTACACCCGGATGAATATGTCCGCTGAAGCAATATTTGTCATTGTCTATGCACTGGTTTATATCATGTGTAAATGAAATATTGCTAACGGAAAAATTACTATCATGAACTGTTATGCCTGCGGAACTATACCATTCTTTCTTTAAAATGTCATGATTGCCTTTTACAAGATGTATGGGAATTGTTTTGAAATCATTTCTCCATTTCAGAAAAAACTCGTGTTCTTTATTGGCAGTGCTATGAAAAAGATCACCCACGATCAGCAGGTTTGTGGGTTTAAAATACTGGATCTGAGAAACCAGGCGTTGCATGTCTTCTTTAAAAACAGCCTGTGGTATTGCAATCCCACTTTTACGGAAATGGCCTGCTTTTCCGAGGTGAACATCCGACAAGATCAGCGTTTTTTCCTCCTCCCAAAAAATACTCCGCCCGGAGGTTAACAAAAAATTATTATTACGAAACTTAAAATTTACAAACTCACTCATCTTTTGTAAAGGTAAACGCTAAACCTTTTATTTAAGAACCGGGAAATTATTATTTAAAAATTTATTACTTACTTTGTTTATCAAACTAAACTATTATGAGCTACGAAACTACTAACCCTACCCGGTCTGAATTAGGTGACTTTGATAAACCGAAGTTGCCTGGCATGCTAAATGTACTTACTATACTAACCTTTATTGGTTGCGCCCTGCAGCTTATAGGTGCTATCTGGCAATTTGCTTCAGCCCAAAAGAATTATGATGAAAAAGATACTGTGTTATCCCAAATGAATTCGGAAGAAATGCCGGCTTTTGCTAAATCCATGATGGGCAATCCAAAGGATTACGAGATGATGGTTACTAAAAATCTGGAAAACAAAGTTCCTCTTTTGATCGTTGGCCTGTTGTCTGCAGGCTTGTGTTTATATGGTGCCATGCAGATGAGAAAATTGATGAAGCAAGGTTATCTTATTTATGTAATAGGAGAGTTGCTGCCGTTTCTGTCAATGGTCTTCTTTGTGGGAACATTTGCAATGAAAGGAATGGGCTTTTATTTTGTAGTGTTTATTGCCTTATTATTTATTTTATTATACACTTCACAACGAAAAAAACTCATTTACTGATCATAAGCACAATGTAGTTGTAATGGTTACTTATTAAGCTGTTGCTGCATTTTTCTAATACGGTCTCCCAGCTTTTCTGAAGTAAGCTGTTCGCGCATGGAATCAACTTTTATCGGAAAACAAAACGGCGTAAGCCTTTTCGGGTAAGTGATAATGATATTGCTTTGCTGGATGCGGCGCAACATATTGCGTAAGCGCACTTCATCCATTTGCTGGTGCATTACATCATTATAAGCCTGTCTTAATAAAAGGTTGTTCTGATCATATTCTGCAAATACATTAAATAATAAGGAAGCAGATGCCTGCAGGTGTTTTGATTTGATATTTTCACCCGGTCGCCCCTGGAAGATAAGGCCCCCTATTACGGCAATATCCCGGAATTTTCGCCTGGCCATCTCCGTGGCATTTACGCTTTTTTGTACATCGTCCAGGAGATTATCTTCAGAAAATAATTCATATGCATTTGTATCATCTAACGGTATGGGTTGATCGCTTAAAAGTTCAAAACCATAATCATTCATGGCAAATGTAAAAGTGATAGGTGTGATTCTGCTGATCCGGTAAGATAACAATGCAGCCATGGCTTCATGTACCAGCCTGCCTTCAAAAGGATAAATAAATAAATGAAAGCCGTCTTTTGTTTCAATATGCTCGATCAGCAGTTCATTGGCTTTCGGTACACGAGATAAATTTTCCTGTAATTCAAAGAGAGGCCGCAGGATCTTTAACTCAGGTTCTGAAGTATCACTCTGCATAGCTGCTTCATCCAGTTTTTTCCGAAGCATAAAACCCAGGTTGGCGCTTAATGGCATTCTGCCTCCTGCCCAGCTGGGTACAATTGATTTTGTGGATGCACTTTTTTTTACAAGTGCTGTCATTTCTTTAACCATGATAAATTCAAGGTTGCGCCCTGCAAGTGTAAATACATCACCGGGCTTTAGCCGTGAAATAAATGATTCTTCAATTACTCCCACATATCCGCCACTCATGAATTTTACTTTTACCATAGAGTCGCTAACGATAGTGCCTATATGCATCCTGTGCCTCATAGCAATCCGCCTGTTGGTGATCTTATACAAACCATCTATGATCTCTACTTTTTTAAAATCATCATACTGCTGTAATGCAATTCCCCCTTCTGTAATGAACTGTAAAAGGCTTTGCCATTCAGCGGAAGTGATCTCCCTGTAGCAATAAGTAGAACGGATTTCCTCAAACAAATCATCCGGGTAAAATCCATCTGAAACTGCCAGCGTACACATGAATTGCAGGAGCACATCAAAACATAACGTTAACGGCTGCCTGCTTTCAATGAAAGAGATCGCAATGGCTTCTTTTAATGCGGCTGCTTCTATCAATTCAAGAGAATGTGTAGGCAGAAACCATATCTTACTTACCGCATCCGGCTGGTGGCCACTTCTGCCTGCGCGTTGCAGAAACCGCGCAACTCCTTTGGGTGAGCCAACCTGTATTACCGTTTCAACTGGCCTGAAATCCACACCCAGGTCCAGGCTGGCGGTGCATACCACAGCTTTCAGTATTCCTTCATGCAAGGCTTCCTCTACCCAGATACGAAGATCATATTCAATACTTCCATGATGCAGCGCCAATGCACCTGCCAGGTCTGGAGAGATACTTAATAATTCCTGGTACCACCTTTCACTCATTCCCCGGGTATTTATGAAGATGAGGGTTGTTTTATTGTTACTGATAATAGGTAATGCTTTTGATGCAAGCTGGATACCAAGGTGTCCGGCCCAGGGATATTTTTCAATCTCATCCGGATAAACGGATTCGATCTCCAGTTTCTTTTTAAAGTCTGCAGAGATAATACTCCCGCCGGTATTTTTTCCAAATCTGTTTAGTACAGAAAGTAAAACATCTTTAGCTTCTTCCAGGTTGCCAATAGTGGCAGAGATCCCCCATATAGCACAAGTACTGCCGGATAAAGAATGTTGTACCTGGATAATCCTGGAGAGTGCCAGTTCTACCTGAACTCCTCTTTTACTTCCGATAAGTTCGTGCCATTCATCTACGGCTATTGTTTTTAAATTTTTGAAAATAGCAGGATACTCTTTTTGCGCAAGAAATAAATGCAGGCTTTCCGGGGTGATAATAAAAATTTCCGGCATTTTACGTTTCTGCTTTTGCCTTTCACTTATTGGGGTATCACCATTCCGTATTCCAACTTTCCATTGCAATCCTAACCCGGTTATTACTTCTTCCATTGCACGGCCAATATCTTTTGCCAGGGCGCGCAGGGGGGTTATCCAGAGTAATTGTAAACCGTTGTTATCTTTTTTCTGAAAAACTGCCGGGTTGTCGTTAATGAACCTGATCAATGCACCTAAAAAAACTGAAAACGTTTTACCGTAACCGGTAGGTGCATTCACAAGTCCAGACTCTTCATTCATTATCCTTTCCCATGTTTGTTCCTGGAAAAGAAAGGGTTTTCTTTCCTGGGAGCTCAGCCAGTCAGTGATAACTTTGTATCCAGCAGTTTTTAGCAGGGTGATCTTGTTCTTTTGCATATTATTCTGTTCCCCTGATATTGTATTGGCTGTTATAGAACTTTAGCATTTCCTGCAGATCATCCAATGTATTAATGTCTTCCATTTTTTTATCTTTACGCCACCGGCTCATTCTCGGGAATCGCAATGCCACTCCGGATTTATGCCGGTTACTTGCTGCAATGCCTTCAAAGGCAATTTCGAAAACGAGTTCTGGTTTAACTGTTCTTACCGGACCGAATTTTTCAATAGAATTCCTTTTCACGAAAGAATCTACCTGTGCAAATTCTTTATCCGTAAGCCCGCTGTATGCCTTTGCAAAACTTACCAGTTTATCTCCATCCCTTACTGCAAAAGTATAATCTGTATATAAGTTGCTTCTGCGCCCCGAGCCTTTCTGTGCATAGATCATTACCGCATCAATTGTAAGGGGATCAATTTTCCATTTCCACCAGTCACCTCTTTTTCTGCCTACCTGGTAAACAGAATTTTTCCTTTTGATCATGATACCTTCACTGCCCCTGTCCCGCGACATTTTACGTATTTCCAGCAACTCAGTCCAGTTAGTAAAATTGATCACCGGTGATAAATGAAAGAATGGCTGATTTATCTTTTCCTCTACTTCTTCCAGAATTTTTCGTCTATTCTCCAGCGTTAGTTCCCTTATATCTTCACCTGCAAATTCCAGGAGGTCGTAAGCTATAAAACCAACAGGAGCTTCGGTAAGTTGTTTTTTTGTGATATTCTTTCTTCCGATCCTTGTCTGCAGGGCTGAAAATGGCAAAGGAGAGAAATTTTCATTTATGGGTATCTCTGCCAGTGAAATAATCTCGCCATCTATGGCAATCCCATCAGGTATTAATGCTTCCAATATTTTATATTCCGGGAATTTTTCTGTCAAAAGTTCTTCCCCACGGCTCCAGACAAATAATTCTCCGTTTCTTTTTATTATTTGTCCGCGTATACCATCCCATTTCCATTCTGCCTGCCAAAGGCCGGGTTCGCCTAACACAGAAGGATCATCTTCAACTGCGTAAGCAAGGTAAAAAGGATAAGGCTTGGAAGAGTCTGCCGCACTGTGTTCTGTGCTTAGTAATTGATCAAAAGTTACTACCGCAGGATCCCAGTTTCCACTGATACGGTGTGCAATGATAGAAGGGGATACTTCTGATGTTTTGGCAATGGCATTCACTATCAGTTTTTGGGATACTCCTATACGGAATCCCCCTGTAATCAATTTATTAAAAACAAATTTTTCCATTCTGTCCAGTTCAGCCCAGCTTTCCATAATAAATTTCTTTTTTACGGTATCTTCTTCTTTTGCAAGAAGGATAAGTTTATTCAGATAAAAAGATAACGTATATTCATTAACGTTATCCTGTTCTTCAGGTTCAGGAAGAAGCAAGGCAATGGTTTCGGCAAAGTCTCCAACTGTATGATAACATTCTTCAAAAAGCCAGGATGGGATATCAATAATTTCAAGGCACCATTGTGCCAGTAAGGCTCCTGTAACGGAACGCCTGGGCCTTCTGCCGGTGAAAAGTGCTATAACCCATATCTTATCCGCAGCATCAGCTACGGCAAAATATTCCTGTATAGCATTGATCTTAGCATTTGTTTTAGTGCTGGTGGCAAGTACCTGAATCAATGCGGCAAACCTTTTCATTCAGAAATAGTTTTTAACGTTTCTTCATCCAGGCTTTCTTCTTCCTCACTTCCAAAGGCTGTTTTTACTTCGGCGGCTTCAATTCCGTTTTCATTAAGAAACCTGCTGAATGCAGATTGAAATCCATGTGTTGCATAAACTTTTTCTGCACCTGTTGCTTTCACTGCTTCCAATAAACCCTCCCAGTCGGCATGATCGCTTAAAGCAAAACCGGCATCTGCATTTTTTCTTCTTACATTTCCACGAACCTGCATCCAGCCACTGCAGATCCCTGTTGCATAAGGACTGAATCTTTTCATCCAGGGAGATCCTTCGGCACTTGACGGCGCAATTACAATGGTACCTTTTAATTCTTCTTTGGTGGTATCGGGTGTGATCCTCTTTACCAATGGAAGCTGCCAACCACTGTTAACGAGTGCCTGGTGTACGTTATATACGGCACCATGTGCAAATATGGGTAATCCCGTTTGTGCCAGCGGTTGTAAGATCCTTTGTGCTTTACCCAAACTATAAGCTATAAATACACTGGTCTTTTCTTCCTCCTTATTTTTTTTTATCCAATCCTGCATCTCCTGGAAAATAACAGGCTGTGGTTTCCATTTATATATAGGTAAACCAAAAGTGGATTCAGTAATAAAACTGTTACATCTTACGGGTTCAAAGGGAGTGCTGATACCGTCATCCTCTGTCTTATAATCCCCGCTTACCACCCACACCTCACCTTTATATTCAACCCTCACCTGTGCGGAACCTATGATATGACCTGCAGGATGAAAAATAATGGTGACACCATTTATAGTTACAGGGTCATTCCAATCCCGGCTTTCATAATTATTCTCACCAAGTCTTAATTGTAATATGGGTTTTGTAAAATGCTGGCAGAGGTAGCTTTTACTTCCCCATCTTGCATGATCGCTGTGTGCATGGGTTATCACTGCTTTATCTACCGGTTTCCAGGGATCTATATAAAAATTTCCCTGTGAACAAAACAATCCTCTGTCAGTAAAATCAATTAAAGGCATATGAGATTTTAAATTTATAAATGTATTGCTTGCATTTTTTGTTCCAATTCACATGTAAATTTTTAGTAAAATATCTAAAGTTCATTTTTTGAAGGAAAAAATATCTTAAATTGAGTCAGATTTTATTTACACCATTTCTCAGTACAAGGCCCTAAACCTTGTATGCACCTATCATTACAAAATTATTTAAGTAAAAATTTATCATGAGTAAAATTTACACGGGGTTATTTTCATTAATCATTCTCCTTTCAACTTCTATCACTTTACAGGCACAGAATAATTTTTTTTCTGATGTGAGTGAAAGATCTATTACCGGTAACATTTCAAACCGGGTTATTGTTCCCTTAAAATCACGTACGGTTTCGATGGAACTTTCTTCAATGAAAAGTTTTTTAGGTTCACTTCAATCAGAAAACTCTTCTTCCTTTAATCGCAACAATGCAAAAGTACTAACCCTTCCAAAACCGGATGGAACTGCAGCCCGCTTTAAAGTGTGGGAAAGCAGCATACAGGAACCAGCACTGGAAGCGCGTTTCCCGGAGATCAGAACCTTTGCCGGACAGGGAATAGATGACCCTTATGCTACTATTCGATTTGACATTACTCCACGTGGATTCCATGCACAGGTATTAAGCATAAACGGAACTTATTATCTCGATCCGTTTTCTTTAGGCAACACAGAAAATTATATTAGTTATTTCCGGCAGGATCTTGCAAAGTCATCAGCCTGGACTTGTGATGTGCAGGATGTAAGAAAAGAACTTACCACTTCAAATTTTACAACAGCTGCCTGCAGGGGAGACCAGTTAAGAACTTACCGTTTGGCCGTTGCAAATACTGGTGAATATGCACAGGCCCCGGGTATAGCGGCAGGTAATAATCCTGCCTTATTACACGCAGCTATTGTTACTTCGGTGAACAGGGTAGTAGGAGTTTATGAAAAAGAAGTAGCCGTTAGAATGGTATTGATTGCGAATAATAATCTTGTTGAATTTTTAGACGCTTCAACTGATCCCTTTAATGGTAATAATAATGCCAATGTATTAATAAATGAAAGCCAGGCTGTAATAGATGCTAATATAGGTTCTGCTAATTATGATATAGGCCATACATTCAGTACGGGTGGTGGTGGACTGGCCCAATTAAATTCTCCTTGCGGTCCGAGTAAAGCCAGGGGTATAACAGGAAGTCCATCTCCTACAGGTGATGCATATGATATTGATTATGTAGCGCATGAAATGGGGCATCAGTATGGTGGTAATCATTCGATGAATGGTTGCGGTTCATCTCCTACAACTACTAAATATGAGCCGGGTAGTGGTACTACTATCCAGGCATATGCAGGTATCTGCGGAGCCCAGGATATACAACCCAATAGTGATCCTTTTTTCCATGGGATAAGCTTTGATGAGATAAGTAATTTTGTAGGAACTACAGGTGGATCTACCTGTGGTGTTCTTTCAGCTACTAATAATGGTATACCAGTAGTTGGAGCATTAACGCCTAATACAAGCATACCAGTAGGCACACCCTTTACATTAACTGGTACAGCTACCGATCCTAACGGTGATGCATTAACGTACTGCTGGGAACAATGGGATCTTGGTAATCCAGGAGCATCATGGAATATAGGTGCAACAGCCCCTCCCGGGAATACAGCTCCATTATTTAAATCACGCGCTCCAAAAACTACGGGAAGCAGAACCTTTCCTGATATTGCTGTAATTGCAGCTAATTTTCCTGCAAACCCTCCCCCGACTATGAATGGATTAAAAGGGGAAACTTTATCACCTGTTGCCCGCCCGATGAAATTCAGGCTAACAGTAAGGGATAATCGCGCAGGTGGCGGCGGTGTAGCTTCTTCAGGAGGTGATGGTTGCCAGTCTTCAGTACCTGTAGTAATTACTGCTGTAGGAACTGCACCATTTGCTGTGACTACGCCAAATGGCGGTGAGTCTTATCCAGGAAACACTACGCAAACGGTAACATGGAATGTAGTAGGTACCGACCTTGCACCTATAAACGTTGCTAATGTAAAAATATCTTTATCAATAGATGGTGGTTTAACTTATCCAACAGTATTACTGGCAAGTACTCCCAACGACGGTACTGAATCAGTAAGTATTCCAAATAGTGCAACTACCCAGGCAAGGATAAAAGTAGAAGCGATCGGCAATATATTCTTTGATATTTCCAACCAGAATTTCAGTATCACAGCTGCTACATTTGGATTCACATTTAATTCTTCTACACCAGCAAACGTAGCTTGTGGTGTTCCCGGCAGTGCTGCAGTAGTATTAGGAACTACTTCTTCAGGTGGCTTTGCAGTTCCAATAAATCTTAGCGCAACCGCAGGTGTTCCGGCTGGCACAACTGTAACTTTCAGTGCAAATCCGATAGCGCCAGGAACAAGTTCAACAGTTACGCTTACCAATACAGCAATTTTAGCCCCTGGTACTTATAATATTACTATTACAGGTGTAGCTGGTACAGTTACACAAACTACAACAGTGAGTTATATTGTTACCCCGGGAGCACCTCCTGTAATTTCACAACAGCCACAGTCGCAAACAATTTGCGTTGGTGCAAATGCAACTTTTTCAGTGGTAGCTGCAGGAACTGTTACCTATCAATGGCAAGTAAGCACAGGCGGTGGACCATTCACAAATATTGCAGGTGCAACTTCAGCAAGCTATACAGTTACCGGGGCAACAACTGCTCAAAGCGGTAATCAGTATCGTGTAGTAGTAACTGCTTTATGCGGCACTGCAACTTCGAATACTGCAACTCTTACTGTAAACAGTGGGCCTTCTATTACAAGTCAACCTGCAGCAATTGCGGTATGTTCCGGCCAGAATGCGACTTTCTCCGTTACTGCTACCGGTACGAATCTTACTTACCAATGGCAGACTGCAGCAAGTTGTTCATTACCTTTTTCAAATATATCCGGAGCTACTTCATCAAGCTACACAGTAAATGCCGTTACGCCTGCCATGAATGGTACAGCTTACCAGGTGGTGGTTACAAGTTCATGTGGGCCGGTTACTTCCAATTGTGTTGTATTAACAGTAAATAATCCAGTTGTAATATCTACACAGCCGGCAAGTACTAGTGTATGTTTGCCTGCAAGCAATGTTTCATTTTCTGTAACTGCAACCGGCACAGCTACTACCTATCAATGGCAGGTAAGCACAAACGGTGGAGCAAACTTTACGGATATTGCAGGTGCAACCAGTGCAACTTTAAATCTTACACCGGCAGCATCATTGAATGGTAATCAATATCGTGTTGTATTAAATGGTACATGTACAACAGGATTGATATCCGGTGTTGCTACATTAACGGTAAATTCTCCTGTATCTATAACAAGTCAGCCATTAAATACAAAAACTTGTGTGGGTGATCCTGCTACTTTAAGTGTAACAGCAACATCTTCTTCTCCGCAATTTATCACGTACCAATGGCAAGTAAGTGTGAACGGAGGTACGTTTGTAAATATTCCGGGTGAAACATCATCATCATTAAGTGTAGCCGGACTGAATACAAACAATGGGAATGTATATCGCGTTATTGTTTCTGGTCCGCCATGTGGATCTGTAACTTCCAACTCAGCAACATTTACTGTTAACCAAAAGCCTGTTGCAACTATTTCAGTGAGTGGTCCAACAAGTGTAAATCCATCTGTAAGAACCAGCATTACTGCTTCTGTTAGTCCTGCCGGTGCATCTTATACCTACAGATGGTTTAAAGATGGAGTTTTAGTACCAGGTTTAACAACACCCACAATAACTGTTGATGTGGATGGAATTGGAAGTTATACTGTACAGGTTACAGATAACACTACAGGATGTTTTTCAAGTTCAAACAATGTTGCTATCTCTTATTCAGAGTCAGCACCCAATGTATTGTTCATTTATCCTAATCCATCAAACGGAACATTCCAGGTAAGGAACTTCAGTGTAGTTGCTACTTCAAATGCACAGATGATCACTATCTATGATTCTAAAGGTGCACTGGTATATCAGAAAAGATATCCTGTAACCAGGTTATACGAAAGAATGAATGTAGATATGCTGAATGCTACTTCAGGAATTTATCTTCTGGAATTAAGAGATGCTTCAGGAAAAAGAATAGCATCAAGCAGAATAATGGTACAGAAATAAAAAGTGAATTATTATAATAATGAAGCCGTTCCAATTTTGGAACGGCTTTTATTTTAAAGTCAGTATAAAGTATATAGTAAATAGTATATAGTATATAGTATATAGTATATAGTATCAAGAATCAAGAATCAAGAATCAAGTATTAAGAATCAAGTATTAAGAATCAAGTATCCAGAATCCAGTATCAAGTATCAAGTATCCAGTATCCAGAATCCAGAATCCAGAATCCAGTATCCAGTATCCAGTATCAAGTATCCAGAATCCAGTATCAAGTATCAAGTATCCAGAATCCAGTATCCATTATCCAGTATCAAGTATCCAGTATCCAGTATCAAGTCCAATCCTACCATGCTTTAGAAATGCTGCCATTTAAGGCCCTGATAAAATACAAATGTTTGTTCTCAAAATAATCGGGAGAAACAGATTGCCTGGATAAAAAAACGGGTTTAAAATTATATTCACTGAATACTTTTCCGTTATTGTTATTTAACTGGCTCATAAAATCATTTGGATGTTTGGCCAGCAGCCTGGTAAATAAATAAACGATCTCAAAACCTTTATAAGACATATCACTTGGATTGCCTTTATATTTTTTCAGGTAAACATCTTTCATCATCCTGCTGTAAGTATCCCATTTTACATTGTAATAGGGAGAGGTAAAATAAATTGGAAAATCCTGGAATATAGCTTTCTTACCGGTTACCATTCCTTCCCAGTTAGGCATTCCAATTAACTTAACCGGGGAGGTTCTGTTATAAGTATATGCAACACTGGCGATCTTTAAAGCAAATTTTTCATCCAGGCTGCCACCGATAATTACGGTTTGCTTCGAAGTATCGATCTTATTTTCCAGCATTAGAAAATTATCATTGATATTGATGGTCTGGATATTCAGCAATGGTTTACCATCAGGTTCATTTATGGATTTAAAATAAGAAGCGATCCTGTCTTCCTGCGAACCGTGTTTGCGCACAAGAAAAATTTTATCAGCACCATGGTTTTGAAGTATGTAACTGTAGATCGCTTCACAATGTGCTTTGAGTGTTGAATTAACAATAACTACAAAAGGATTGGCAGTGATCCCAGCATCATTGGGAAAAGTGGCTGATATAAAAGGAATGTTTTTTTGCAACGCAAAGTTTGCAAGTTGAACATAGTCAGAATCGCGGACAGAGCCAATGATCAAATCAAGGCTGTCCAGTTTTTTTGCATTGATCAGGAAGGGTAAGCTTTGAGAGGTTGACTTAGTATCATAAAAACTTGCATCAATATTACTCTGGTATACTTGCATACTATCCAATGCTATCTGTGCACCCTGAACAAATTCCAGTCCCGGTAAAATAAACTTTGGAAAACTTTTATTGTATTTGTAATTGCCTGCTGTAAAAACAGAATCCAGAAACAGCGGAGCAAAAATTCCTATATTATAAGTTTTAAGTGGAACGTTTAAAGTGTCCTGTGCGTGCGCAGGCTTATTTAAAAAGAAGGAGATCAGCGATAAAATAAAAATCTTTTTCATATTCATCCATTAGTATTATTCCCATTCTATTGTAGCAGGAGGTTTACTGCTTATATCATATACCACCCTGTTGATGCCTTTAACATTATTAATTATCTCGTTAGATACGTCAGCAAGAAATTCATAGGGTAAATGAGCCCAGTCTGCTGTCATTCCATCTACCGAGGTTACTGCTCTTAAAGCAATTGTAAACTCATACGTTCTTTCATCTCCCATTACACCAACACTTTTTACCGGTAACAATATCGTTCCAGCTTGCCACACGTCATTGTATAAATTATTTCTCTTCAGGCTTTCCGTATATATAAAGTCAGCATCTTGCAATAACCGTACCTTATCAATTGTAACTTCTCCCAAAATTCTTATAGCCAGCCCGGGGCCTGGAAATGGGTGGCGCGATATCATTTCATCAGGAATACCCAATTCCAATCCTATCTTTCTCACCTCATCCTTGAATAAGTAACGCAAAGGTTCTACCAGTTTTAATTTCATCGTGTCTGGCAGGCCGCCGACATTGTGGTGCGACTTAATCATTACAGAAGGGCCATGAACAGAAACGGATTCAATAACATCAGGGTAGATAGTTCCCTGGCCAAGAAATTCTATCCCCTCCAACTCATGCGCCTGCTCATCAAATATTTCTATAAAACAATTGCCTATTGCTTTTCGTTTATCTTCAGGCAGAATTTTTCCGGCTAAACGGGTATAGAAATGCTCACTTGCATCTACTCCTTTTACATTCAATCCAAGTTGCCTGTAGGTTTGTAATACACTTTCAAATTCATTTTTTCTTAACAAACCATTGTCTACAAAAATCCCGTACAAATTTTCACCGATCGCTTTATGTATCAATGTAGCTGCTACGGTACTGTCAACTCCGCCACTTAGTCCCATTACTACTTTTGCATTTCCTAATTGTTTCTTCAGGGAGGTAATAGTATCAGTAATAAAATGGGCGGGAGTCCATTCAGCTTTGCATCCACAAACATTTATTAAAAAATTTTTAAGAATTTTTTTCCCTTCTGTCGAATGATATACTTCTGGATGAAACTGCAATCCATAGATCACATTTCCCTTTACTTCACTTTTAAAAGCTGCTACCGGAATACTCTCTGTTTTACCCAGTAATTCAAAACCCTCCGGCAGTTTTTTTATCGTATCACTATGGCTCATCCACACCTGGGAAGTAGCGGCCAAGCCTTCCAGTAATTTATCCTGTTTTGAAATAGTGAATTGCGCGCGTCCGTATTCCCTTTTATCACTTTTTTCAACAATACCATTAAAAAGTTTTGTTGTTAACTGTGCACCATAACAAATACCCAGTAATGGAAGCTGTAAGGATCTTTCGGTAAAATCGATCAATGGAGCAGAGGGATCATTTACAGAAAATGGCGAACCTGATAAAATTATTCCTTTTATTAAAGGGTCGTATTCCGGTTTTTTATGAAATGGAATGATCTCGCAGAACACATTGCATTCCCGCACAGCACGGGCTATCAGTTGTGTGTATTGAGAACCAAAATCAAGTATTAAAATCTTTTCTGTCATATTGCGGCGAAGATAAATTATTTAGCCTTTTATAATTTATGAGAATGTTATGCTAAGTAAAAAGTTTGCATTTATAAATAAATTATTAAATCTTTGTTGCATGAGAAAATTCTTAATTGCATTAATCGTCATTCTTGGAGTATTGGTATTTTCCGGATGTAATTATAAAACAGGAAGCGGGGATATCATTTCTGAAATAAGAAATACAGGTTCTTTCAAAGGTGTTAGAGTAGGGGGAGATTTTGATGTGACGATAACAAAGGGAGACAGAACGGAAGTTAAAGTTGAAGCAGATGATAACCTCATAAAAAGGATTGAAACAAATGTGGAAGGTGGTGTGCTTCGGATACGCTCAAAAGATAATAATATCAGGGATGCTCATTTTAAGATCTATATAACGACCCCTTTTATAGAAAAAGTAAGCGGGTCTGCAGGCGCTTCTATTAACGTAGATAACATTGATTCAGAAAGTGTGGTTGAGTTAAAAGCTTCCAGCGCAGCAAAAATTACAGCAAAAATAGATGCACCTGAAGTTGATGCGAGCGCTAGCAGTGGCGGGGAATTGATTTTGAATGGCAGAACAAAAAAGTTTAGTGGTAGAACATCAAGCGGGGCTTCTATAAAAGCGATGGATCTTTTATCGGAGACAAGTGTAATTAGTTCCAGTAGTGGCGCAAGTGCTGATGTTTTTGCAAGTGTATCCTTAGATGCTTCAGCCAGCAGCGGCGCAAATATTGCTTACAGGGGAAATGCCAACGTAAAGAAATCTGTTAGCAGTGGTGCTAGTATTGACAAAGAATAATAGTTAATAAATATTAGTGGGGCAGCCTGTTTTATTTTTTCGTCCTCCTCCATTTCCGTTTCCTGAGCCTAACAGATACCTGATCCGTATGCCTCCCGTATAAAACCAGTCGTCAACTTTAGGATTGCCACGTTCTGATCCAACCAGTGGATAAGTAGGGCCACCGGGAATTTCATCACCGCGATAGGCAAGTTCAACTGCTTTAGGTCCTCGGGCTGCAGATAAGATCGAAGAATCTGCATAAAAAGTACTAACATCATCTATATAATCTGTAAATAGTTTTCTTAGTCCTAATTCAAGCCCAAACTGTATCTTATCACTTAATGCCATTTTAAATCCACCTCCAAAGGGTATTGCAAACTGTACCAGTTTATAAGGTTTCCTGTCAGGATATTGCGGTAAACCTTGTCCTTCTGTAGTTAGCTGCTGAAGAAATACCTTATTGCCAGCGGCATCATTGGTAAAAGGATTAAAATAATAAACCGCACCACCCCCGAACACATAGGGAGTTATGCTACGGTCTTCCAGATCGAACAAATTGTATTCCAGTAAAAGCTGGCCTTCAAGGATATTTGTTTTAAAATTTAGATTTCTTAGCTGTAAACCTTTTCCTGCATCACTATTCTTATCATTCCCCTGTAAACGTGCAAATGTAGCGGCTCCTCTTACTATCAATTTGCTTGTAAGATCATAGGATAAGCCTAACCCTACACTGGGGCCGGGTTTACTTTTAATATCACCTTCGTAATTGGCAAGACCGGCATACAGATCTGCATGCAATCGTTGTGCGTTTCCCAGGAAAGACACAAGTAACAGAATGGCTGAAAAGTAGAACTTCATATTAAACAATTGATTTAAAGCGTTATTTCAAAAACCATTCCGATTAAGACGAACTTAGAAAAGGCAGGAATATTTTCAATTTTCTTTAATATTCTTTTGCTATTTAAATACCAACCCTTACCTTTGCACTCCATTTAAAAAAACGGTTTTTAAAGTTCTTTATTATATGTCACAACGAATAAGAATCAAATTACAGTCTTACGATCACAATTTAGTAGATAAGTCTGCTGAAAAAATTGTTAAAACTGTACGCAGTACAGGGGCAGTAGTTACAGGACCCATTCCTTTACCTACACACAAAAAGATCTTTACTGTTTTGCGTTCTCCTCACGTTAATAAAAAAGCACGTGAGCAATTTCAATTGTGTACACATAAACGCTTATTAGATATTTACACCAGCAGCAGCCGTACGGTGGATGCATTAAGTAAGCTTGACTTACCAAGTGGTGTGGATGTTGAAATAAAGGCCTGATGAACCACTCCGGTAACACGGGGAAAGGCACGTGCCAAGTTCTTAAATAGAAAAAACGCTTATGTCTCTGATAAATTATAGAGAGACCGCTGAGCATTAAACAGATACAATGAAAAGTATTATTGGAAAGAAGATTGGCATGACCAGTATCTTCGGAACAGATGGTAAACAAACCGCTGTAACGATCATTGAAGCAGGACCATGTGTAGTTACACAAAAGAAAACTGTAGAAACAGACGGTTACAATGCACTCCAGATCGCATTTGGCAACAAAAATGAAAAGCACTCTCTCAAATCAGAAGTAAGCCACTTCGCGAAAGCTAATACAGCTCCAAAAAAAATAATCAGGGAAATACGCGATAGCGAATCAGATAAAACCGTTGGTGAATCCATTACCGTTGACATATTTGCCGAAGGTGATGATGTTGCTGTTGTGGGAACCACTAAAGGAAAAGGTTTCCAGGGTGTTGTTAAACGTCATGGTTTTCATGGTGTTGGCGGACAGTCTCATGGCCAGCATGACCGTTCTCGTGCACCAGGTTCAATAGGTAACTCTTCTGATGCAAGCCGTGTATTTAAAGGTATGCGCATGGCAGGCCGGATGGGCGGAGACAGGGTGAAAATGAAAGGTCTTAAAGTAGTAAAGATATTTGCCGAAAAAAATTATATTCTAATCAGCGGATCCGTTCCGGGCCGCAATGGTTCAATCGTTTTAATACAGAAGTAATATGCAACTGGAAATAATAAATATACAGGGAGAAAAAACCGGTCGTACAATTGAATTGCCGGATGAAATTTTTGGAATTGAGCCAAATGATCATGTCATCTATCTTGCTGTAAAGCAGTACCAGGGCGCCCAACGCCAGGGAACTCACAAGGTAAAGACAAGGATGGAAGTAAAAGGATCTTCCAGGAAATTACATAAGCAAAAAGGTACGGGTGGTGCACGTAAGGGAAATCTCCGTAATCCTTTGTATAAAGGTGGTGGTAGTATTTTTGGGCCAAAGCCTCATAAGTACGATATCAAACTGAACAGAAAAGTAAAAGATCTTGCTAAGATGAGCGCCCTTGCATACAAAGCAAAAGAAAATGCTATCGTGGTACTGGAAGATGTGAACCTGGATGCTCCAAAAACAAAAACTTTTACAACCATGCTGAAAGGAATGGACATGGGACGTAAAAAAGCGTTGTTTGTAATTCCTGAATACAATGATAACCTGTATTTAAGCCTGAGAAATGTTTCCGGAATAACCGGAACCTTACTTAGTGATCTGAATACTTATGATATATTAAATGCAAATGTGCTTGTGCTTACAGAAAGCGCAGCAAAATTATTTACAGAAACAGAGGAAGAGGCTGAAGCATAGGCCAATAAGAAAATGGCTCAATTAGAAAATTAGAAAATGGTCATAAAAATCGAAAAATCATTTTCAAATTTTCAAATTTTCAAATTTTAGAATTAAAATAATATGAAACCATCTGATGTATTAATAAAGCCGATTTTATCTGAGAAAGCTAACAAGCAATCTGAGAAAATGAACCGGTATACTTTTATTGTAAACAGGAAGGCCAATAAGCTTGAAATAAAAAAAGCTATTGAATTGTTTTATGGTGTTCAGGTGGAAGATGTAAATACAGCAGTTATTCCTTCCAAGCTGAAATCAAAATATACTAAAGCCGGATATATTGTAGGCCGCAAGCCTGCTAAGAAAAAAGCAATGGTAACTGTAGCGGAAGGGGAAACGATTGATCTTTACAGCGCTTCGTAAAAAAAAGTTCTGAGTAGTTAATTATTACAAAGTATAAATACATACACTAGTTTAAAATTTTACCTAAGTACAAATTCAAAGTACTTAATAATAAAATAAGCACAATGGCACTTAGAAAATACAAACCGGTAACTGCAGGAACCAGATGGAGAATTGGAAATGCGTATGCAGAGGTTACTACTAATATTCCGGAAAAAAGTCTGCTTGAAAAGCAGAAGAATACCGCCGGCCGGAATTCACAGGGCAGAAGGTCTATGCGTTACATGGGAGGTGGAAATAAAACCATGTACCGGATGGTAGATTTTAAGAGGAATAAAAAAGACATACCGGCTGTTGTAAAAACTATTGAGTATGATCCAAACCGTACAGCTTTCATTGCTTTGATCGCTTATGCAGATGGAGAAAAACGTTATATACTGGCACCACAAGGTTTACAGGTAGGCCAAACCGTTATTAGTGGTGATAATGCAGTGCCGGAATTAGGAAATGCACTGATGTTGAAGAATATGCCTTTAGGTACTAATATTCACAATGTGGAAATGCAGCCAGGGCAGGGTGGTATATTGGTAAGAAGTGCCGGTACTTCTGCACAATTAAGTAATAAAGAAGGTAAATACGCAGTGCTTAAAATGCCGAGCGGAGAGTTAAGAAAAGTACTGATCAATTGTTATGCTACTGTAGGTGTTACAAGCAACAGTGATCATAATCTTGAGAGTATGGGTAAGGCGGGCAGAAACAGGTGGAAAGGTATTCGCCCACGCACAAGAGCTGTAGCCATGAACCCGGTAGATCACCCGATGGGTGGTGGTGAAGGGCGCGCCTCCGGCGGACATCCAAGAAGCAGAAAAGGTAAGTATGCAAAAGGACAGATCACACGTACAAGAGGAAAAGGATCTGATAAAATGATATTGACAAGAAGGAACGGTAAGAAGTTGCCGAATAAATAAAACCAATATGCAAATCAGCAAATGTGCAAATGTTGATAAGCGAAAGGGTAAGTTAAAATGGTTGCAGCTTGCTGTAACAAATAAACAAAATTCTTAATCATGTTGAAGGCATTTGCAAATTTGCAAATCTTCACATTAGCAAATTAAATTAGAATGGCTCGTTCATTAAAAAAAGGTCCTTATATCGAAGCTAGCCTGGAAGGCAAGATCATTTCGATCAATGAGGGAAAAGGTAAAAAAGGCGTTATAAAAACATGGAGCCGCAGGAGTACAATTTCCCCTGATTTTGTAGGACATACTTTTGCAGTGCATAACGGGAATAAATTCATTCCGGTGTATGTAACAGAATTTATGGTAGGACACAAGCTTGGAGAATTTGCACCTACACGGAATTTCAGAGGTCACTCAAGTAAGAAGATATCATAAAAAAAGTTATCAGTTAAAAGTTCTCAGTTAAAAGTAACTAAGAATTAAAACTCAGAACTTAAAACAAAAAAAATGGAAGCAGTAGCAAAATTAAATAATTATCCAACCTCGCCACGGAAGATGCGTTTACTCGCAGACCTGATACGTGGTATGAAGATAGAAAGTGCATTGGCCACTTTGGAGCACAATCCAAAGCATCCGGCAGTGCCTTTGAGAAAACTGGTTTTGTCAGCTATCAGTAACTGGAAAGCTAAAAATGAGGGAGCAGATGAAAATGCCCTGATCGTTAAAACGATTATGGTAGATGGTGCAAGAGTTATCAAACGTATGCGCCCGGCTCCACAAGGCCGTGGGTACAGGGTTAGAAAACGCAGTAACCATGTAACAGTGATAGTAGATGCGGCTGATACAAAAGTTAAACTGGTAAAAAATCAAAAGAATAACCAGGTATCTACTGTAGAAATAAAAGAGGATGTTGTAAATCAAAATGATGCTGCAATAAAAACAGCACCTAAAAAAACAGCATCTAAAAAAACAAAAACAACAAACACCGGATCTAAAAAAACTAATAATTAAAAACCGAATATGGGTCAGAAAACAAATCCGATTGGTCTGAGGCTTGGTATCATACGTGGCTGGGATAGTAATTGGTATGCAAGTAAAAAGGATTATGCCAACAAGCTTATAGAAGATAATAAGATCAGGAACTATTTAAATGCCCGTATCAATAAAGGTGGTATTGCAAAGATTGTTATTGAGCGTACTTTAAATAAACTTATTGTAACCATCCATACTTCGAAGCCCGGAATTATTATCGGTAAAGGTGGTGGTGAGGTAGACCGGATCAAAGAAGAATTAAAAAAATTATGTGGTAAAGATGATGTGCAGATAAATATACTGGAGATACGCAGGCCCGAACTGGATGCTAATATAGTGGCAGATACTATTGCACGCCAGCTTGAAAACCGTATCAACTATAAGCGTGCAATCAAAATGTCTATTGCATCTGCTTTGCGCATGGGTGCTGAAGGAATTAAAGTAAAAGTAGGTGGCCGTTTAGGCGGTGCTGAGATAGCCCGTAGCGAAGAGATCAAACAGGGACGTACACCATTGCATACATTACGTATGGATATTGATTATGCAAACGTATTTGCCTTAACAGTTTATGGTAAGATCGGAATTAAAGTTTGGATATGTAAAGGTGAAGTTTTGGGTAAAAGAGATCTTAATCCAAATGTAATTGCCGGTGGTAAGAATGATGGAACAGAAAGGCCTCAGGGTGGTTTTGACAGAAGAGATGACAGAGGTGGAAGAGATGACCGCAGGGGTGGCGGAGACAGGAGTGGTGGTGGAGACCGCAGAGGTGGTGGTGGCGGCGGCGACCGCAGGGGTGGTGGTAATGCTGGTGGAAGAAGGTAATTAATGTGAAAATGACACAATGTGAAAATAGCTCAATGTGAAAATGGCTCAATGTGAAAATGGCTCAATGTGAAAATGGCTCAATGTGAGAATGAGTATTGAGTATAAAAAATTTTCAAATTTTCAAATTTTAGGATTTTAAAATTATAATAAAATGTTATCACCGAAAAGAAGCAAACACAGGAAAACACAGAAAGGAAGGATGAAAGGGGACACTAAGCGTGGTGCAACCCTGGCATTTGGAACTTTTGGATTGAAAGCGTTGGATAGTGTTTGGTTAACTAACCGCCAGATTGAAAGTGCTCGCCAGGCAATGACGCGCCACATGAAACGGGAAGGTAACGTTTGGATAAGAATATTTCCTGATAAGCCAATTACTGCCAAGCCTGCAGAGGTAAGGATGGGTAAAGGTAAAGGTAACCCGGAAGGTTGGGCAGCCATTGTACAACCGGGAAGAATATTATTTGAAGCAGATGGTGTAACAGAGCAGGTAGCTAAAGAAGCATTTGCACTGGCAGCACAGAAATTGCCGATACTAACAAAATTTATTGTGCGCCACGATTACGAGGCGTAAAAATGTGAAAATGTGAAAATGGCTGAATGTGAAAATAAGGGGCTTCAGTTTTAAAGAATTTTCAAATTTTCAAATTTTCAAAATTTCAAATTAATACAATGTCAAAAAAAGTTGATTTTCAAAAAAGCCTTACCGGGTTAAATGAGGCCGACCTGAAAGCGAAGATCCAGGAAGATGAATTGCGTATGAAAAAATTAAGTTTCACTCATGCAATTTCCCCTCTGGAAAATCCACAAAGCATTCGTGCATTAAGAAGAGATATAGCACGTTTAAAGACACAATTAAGTAAAACACAAATTGGAGCTACTTCCAGTAAATAAATTCAGATGGCAGAGTCAAAAGAAATTACAGAAACACCCGCAACCATAGAAAGAAATCTAAGGAAAACCAAAACGGGTGTAGTATCAAGTAACAAGATGGATAAAACCATCGTAATTAAAGTGGAAAGGAAAGTTAAGCATCCTTTGTACGGTAAGTTCCTTAAAAAAACTACCAGCTTTCATGCACATGATGAAAAAAATGAGTGCAGCATAGGCGATACTGTGAAGATCATGGAATCCCGTCCTTTAAGTAAAACAAAACGCTGGAGACTGGTTGAGGTGTTGGAAAAAGTGAAGTAAGTGTTTAGTACTTAGTATAAAGTATTAAGTATAAAGACAAAAAAAACAAAGTACTTAGTATAAAGTATTAAGTATAAAGAAACAAAAACAAAGTACTTAGTAGATAGTATTAAGTATAATGAAACAAAAACAAAGTACTTAGTAGATAGTATTAAGTATAATGATACAAAAACAAAGTACTTAGTAGATAGTATTAAGTATAATGACAGAAAAACAAAGTACTTAGTAAATATTATTAAATATAAAGACAAGAAAGAAATTAATATTAGAAAAATCTAAGTACTATATACTAAGTACTATATACTTAGTAAACAGATACTAAAATAAATAAAATGATACAGCAGGAAAGCAGGTTAAATGTAGCAGACAACAGTGGTGCAAAAGAAGTTTTGTGTATCCGTGTATTGGGAAACAGTGGACAGGATTATGCACGCATAGGAGATAAAATTGTTGTAACGGTAAAAGATGCAATGCCTGCAGGTGGAATAAAAAAAGGTACAGTAAGCAAGGCAGTTATTGTTCGCACCGTTAATAAGCTGCGTCGTAAAGATGGTTCATATATACGTTTTGATGACAATGCCGTAGTACTGTTAAACAATGCAGATGAGCCGAGAGGCACTCGGATATTTGGGCCTGTTGCCCGTGAATTAAGAGATAAAGGGTATATGAAGATCATTTCCCTGGCCCCGGAAGTATTGTAAAAAAAAGGAGAAAATGTGAAAATAGTTCAATGTGTATATTCAATCACAATTGACTTATTAAGACAATAACATTTTCAAATTTTCAAATTGAGAAATTTTCAAATTAATAACATGAGTACAAGATTTAAACCCAAGTATAGCATCAAAAAAGGAGATCAGGTTGTAGTGATCACCGGTGAGGATAAAGATCTTACCAAACCACGCAAAGTTCTGGAGGTATTGATGGAAAAAGCACGTGTTTTGGTTGAAGGTGTTAACATCATTACCAAGCATACTAAACCCACCGCACAGAATACCAAAGGTGGAATTTTAAAAACAGAAGCACCTATTGCAATCAGCAATGTAATGTTATGGGATGCAAAATCAAAAGGACCAAGTAAGGTTACTCGTACACGTGAGAATGGTAAATTAATAAGAACAGCAAAAAAATCAGGGGAGGTAATTTAATATGAGCACAACAACAGGCATTCCAAGATTAGCAGATAAGTATAAGAAAGAAGTTATACCTGCTTTAATGAAAAAATTCAGTTATAAAACTGTAATGCAGGCACCCAAACTTACTAAGATATGTTTGAATCGTGGTGTAAACGGCGCCGTTACAGATAAGAAACTGATAGATGTGGCAATTGATGAATTATCAAATATCACCGGGCAGAAAGCAGTAGCTACTATGTCTAAAAAGGATATTTCTAATTTTAAACTGCGTAAGAACATGCCGATAGGTACTCGTGTTACTTTGCGTGGAGTTAAAATGTATGAATTCCTTGACAGGTTGGTTTCTGTATCACTGCCACGTGTGCGTGATTTTAAAGGGATAAATGATAAATCATTTGACGGCCGTGGAAATTACACCTTAGGTGTTACTGAGCAGATCATTTTTCCTGAGATTGATATTGATAAAGTAAATAAGATCACAGGGCTTGACATCACTTTTGTAACAACAGCCAGTACAAATGAAGAAGCGTTTGAATTGCTGAAAGAATTGGGTATGCCTTTTAAAAACATTAAAAAATCTGAATCATAAAATTAAATCATGGCAAAAAAATCAATCATAGCCAGGCAGGTTAAACGCGAGAAGATCGTTGCAAAGTTTGCAGAAAAGCGTGCTGCTTTAAAGGCCGAAGGAAATTATGCTGCTTTGGATCTGTTGCCAAAGAATGCATCTCCGGTACGCTTAAAGAACCGTTGCCAGCTAACAGGCAGGCCAAGAGGTTATATGCGTCATTTTGGAGTGAGCAGGGTAATGTTCCGGGACATGGCATTACAAGGAAAGATACCAGGTGTAACAAAAGCCAGCTGGTAAAGGATAGTATAAAGTATACAGTATATAGTATTTAGTATATAGACTGGAGAAGTGCAAAGAATTAATAGAGTGTTTAAAATTTAAAAGATCAAGTCTAAATACTAAGTACTAAATACTAAGTACTAATAAAAGGATATCGCATTGAAAATTATTTAAATCAACTAACAAAAAAACAATGGTAACTGATCCGATAGCAGATTATTTAACAAGAATACGCAATGCACAGATGGCCAATCATCGTATCGTTGAGATACCTGCAAGCAATCTGAAAAAGCGTATAACTGAAATATTGTATGATAAAGGCTACATTTTAAAATACAAATTCGAAGATGACAGCAAACAAGGAGTGATCAAGATCGCATTGAAGTATGATCCTTCTACAAAATTGCCGGTTATTCAAAGCCTTGAGAGGATCAGCCGTCCGGGTTTGCGTACCTATTCAAAGCCTGAAGATTTTAAACGCGTGAAGAATGGTTTGGGTGTAGCTATAGTTTCAACATCTAAAGGTGTAATGACCGATAAAGAAGCAAAAGCACAGAATGTTGGCGGAGAAGTACTTTGCAGCATATTTTAATAACCTTGTTGATACATTAAGCTGAAAACTATACTAAGCTGACCGGTCACAGGATTTAAATAACAAGTAAAAAATAATTAAATGAGTCGTATAGGAAAAAAACCTGTTGAAGTTCCTTCTGGAGTAACGATTACGGTTAACAGCGAAAATATTGTTACAGTAAAAGGACCAAAAGGAGAATTAAAGCAAACCATCGACAGGGATATCAAAGCGGAAGTTAAAGACAACCAGATAGAATTTGCGCGACCTACTGATCAGATACGCCACCGTGCCATGCATGGGTTGTATCGTTCATTGGTAAGCAATATGGTAAAAGGAGTAACAGAAGGGTATACGAAAAAACTGGAATTAGTGGGTGTGGGTTATAAAGCTGCCAACCAGGGAAACCTTCTTGACCTTTCCTTAGGCTATTCTCACAATATCATTTTTGAGATCCCGAAAGAATTAAAGATTGAAACAGCGCAGGAAAAAGGTAAAAATCCAATGATCACCCTAACCAGTATTGATAAACAATTACTGGGACAGGTTTGTGCCAAGATCAGAAGCTTGCGTAAACCTGAACCTTACAAAGGTAAAGGTGTGAAATTTGAAGGTGAGGTGTTAAGAAGAAAAGCAGGTAAATCTGCAGGTAAGTAATCGGTTGATTAGTTAATAAGTTGAATGGTAGGAAAGTACTGATCAACAATTCAACTACTCAACAAATCAACAAATAACTAAATTCCGGCTTCCGATAGCTATCTGAACGGAGAATTAAATAAAATAAAATGAGTAACAATAAAACAAGTGCAAGACAAAAGATAAGATACCGTATTCGTAAAAAGATAAGCGGATCTGCATCCTTGCCACGCCTTACTGTTTTCAGAAGCAACAGCGACATCTATGCTCAGTTGATTGATGATACAACAGGTACTACTTTGGCAGCTGCATCATCCAGGCAGAAAGATATTACTGCACAGAAAGCTCCAAAGATTGATAAGAGCAAAATGGTGGGTGAAGCTCTTGCCAAAAAAGCATCTGAACTGGGAGTAAAGAAAGTTGTGTTCGACAGAAGCGGTTATATTTATCATGGTCGCGTAAGAGCAGTAGCGGAAGGTGCAAGAGAAGGTGGACTGGATTTTTAATTTACATTTCTAATAAGATATACATGTCTAAAGTACAATTGAATAATAATATCAAAGCCGGCGATCTTGAGTTGAAAGAAAAAGTGGTAGCCATTAACCGTGTGGTTAAAACTACAAAAGGCGGTCGTGCTTTCAGTTTTTCTGCATTGGTAGTTGTTGGGAACGAAGCTGGTGTGGTAGGTCATGGTTTGGGAAAAGCTAAAGAAGTTCAGGAAGCAATTACAAAAGGTATAGAAGATGCTAAAAAGAATTTAATTAAAGTTCCGATTATGCATGGCACTATCCCACACGATCAGTTGAGCAAAGAAGGTGCTGCAAAGGTTTTAATAAAGCCTGCTGCCCATGGAACAGGAGTAATTGCAGGAGGAAGCATGCGTGCGGTTCTGGAAAGTGCTGGTATCACGGATGTTTTGGCAAAAAACCTGGGTTCTGCAAATCCACATAATGTAGTTAAAGCTACTATTAAGGCCCTGGCAACATTGCGCGAACCCATTGCTATATCTAAAACAAGAAATATTTCTTTAAAAAAAGTATTTAACGGATAATCTAAGTACTGAGTACTAAGTACTGAATACTTAGAAAAAGTGCCTTAAAATTGAAAAGATGGCAAATAAAATTAAAGTAACCCAAATCAAAAGCGTGATCGACAGGTCAGAACGCCAAAAGCGCACCATGATCGCCTTGGGTTTAAAGAAAATGAATAATTCTGTAGAAGTTGAAGCCACACCGCAGATACTGGGTATGGTTACAAAAGTGAATCATCTGATAAAAGTTGAAGAAGTGTAGAAATCATAATTAGAAATTTTAAATTTTTTAATTCAAAATTTCTAATTTAAAATTCAAAATAATTTTTTAAAAGCGAGCTCCGGAAGCTTTCGGGGCGTAAGTACAAAATAAAAGCAAAATGAATTTACATACATTAAAGCCTGCGAAAGGCGCAACTCACAAAGGAATAAGGATCGGGCGTGGTGAGGCAAGTGGTAAAGGTGGTACTTCTACTAAAGGTAATAAGGGCGGACAAAGCCGCGCAGGTTATAAAAGTAAAAAAGCACATGAAGGTGGCCAGATGCCGATTCAACGCCGTATTCCAAAGCGTGGTTTTACAAATATCAACCGTGTTGAATACAAAGTGATAAACTTAGGCCAGCTGGATATGTATGCAGAAAAATATGGCATTACTGAATTCAATGCTCAGAATTTATATATCAATGGACTGATCAGTCAGACTGATGGAATAAAGATATTAGGCAACGGTGAACTGAAAGGTAAATTCGTATTTAAGGTAAATGCAGCAAGTGCAAAAGCAGTCGCTGCTATAGAAGCGGCAGGCGGAAGTGTAGAGATCCTAAAATAAATAAATATATATTTGCCGGCTTACAGGCGCATTCAATGCAACACCTTTAGCGCAAACATTTAAATCGATTTAACTCTGTGAAGAAGTTCGTTAAAACACTTAAAAATATATGGAGCATTGATGAACTGCGTAATAAAATAGTTTTTACTTTATTATTGCTTTTCATTTATCGCCTTGGATCATTCATAGTATTACCAGGCATAGATCCTAATAAACTGGCAAATCTTGAATCCAGTACCCAGGGAGGAATGCTGGGTTTACTGGATGCATTTGTTGGCGGGGCATTTTCCAAAGCCTCTATTTTTGCATTAGGCATCATGCCATATATATCTGCGTCAATCTTTATGCAGCTGATGACCATCCTTGTTCCGCAAATGGCGAAGGTTCAAAAGGAAGGAGAGAGCGGAAGAAAAAAGATCAACCAGTGGACTCGTTATCTAACAGTAATTGTTACAGCTTTTCAGGCTGCTGCTTATATAGGTTACCTTAAAAGCCCGGGAAATGCCGAAGCACTTATACCTGCATACAGTTCCATATTTGTAGTGTCTACCGTAATATTATTAACAGTAGGTACTTTATTTGTAATGTGGCTGGGTGAAAAGATCACAGATAAAGGATTAGGAAATGGAACTTCTTTAATTATAATGATAGGTATCCTTGCGCGGCTTCCACATGCATTTACACAAGAGTGGTCTGCAAGAATAGCAGGTAACGGAGCAGGTGGACTACTCATCATGCTTGTTGAGATATTGTTTCTTGTTGGAGTTATCATGGGTATTATTTTACTGGTGCAGGGAACAAGAAAAGTGCCTGTGAATTATGCAAAACAAATAGTTGGTAACAGGCAACTGGGAGGGGCACGTAACTTTCTTCCATTAAAAGTGAATGCAGCTGGTGTAATGCCGATCATTTTTGCACAGGCTATTTTGTTTCTTCCTACTATTTTTTCAGGATTTAAATCAGAAGGCTGGGCCAGGTATTTTACAGATCATACAAGTGTTGTGTACATGATCGTATATTCTATTTGTGTAATCGCATTTACGTTTTTATATACCGCTTTAATATTTAATCCAAAACAAATGGCTGATGAGTTGAAACGCAACAATGGTTTCATTCCCGGTGTGAAACCCGGCCAGCCTACTGCAGATTATATCGGAACTATAATGGACAGGATAACTTTGCCGGGTGCTGTACTGCTGGCTTTAGTAGGTATACTTCCTGGTATTTTTCAATTGACTTTCGGTATGCAACAGAATTTTGCCACATTCTATGGAGGTACATCATTGCTGATCATGGTAGGTGTGATATTGGATACTTTACAACAGATAGAAACACAGTTACTAATGCGCCAGTATGATGGGTTAATGACGGGAGGGCGCATACAAGGTAGGCAGGCAGCCACTGTGGGAGGGATCTGATAAAAATAAATACTTAATAAAATAATATAACCCTGACGAAACCCGTTGGGGTTTGTTTTAATTTTAAAAGGATGATACAATACAAAACCAGGGCAGAAATTCAAATTATGAGGGAAAGCTGCCTTTTGGTTAGTAAAACTCATGCAGAAGTGGTTAAGGTGTTGAAGCCCGGCATTACTACAATGCAGATAAATAAATTAGCGGAAGAATTCATCCGGGATAATAATGGCGTACCTACTTTTTTAAATTTTAACGGGTTTCCATATGCAACCTGTATTTCAGTGAACGATGCGGTTGTGCATGGATTCCCCAATAATGATCCGCTTAAAGACGGTGATGTGGTTTCAGTTGATATTGGGATCTTCAAAAATAATTTTCACGGCGATAGCGCATATACGTATGCGTTAGGAGAAGTATCAGGTGAAATAAAAAATCTCCTCAGAGTTACAAAAGAATCTTTATACCTGGGTATTCAAAAAGCGCGGCATGGAAACAGGGTAGGGGATATTGCCAATGCTATCCAGGAACACACTGAAAGAAAACATGGATACGGAGTTGTACGGGAACTGGTGGGTCATGGCCTTGGTAAAAACCTGCATGAAGCACCACAGGTTCCCAATTATGGTAAAAAGGGAACAGGGCCTAAGTTAAAAGAAGGAATGGTACTGGCTATTGAACCCATGATCAACCTGGGTGTAAAAGATATTTATAATGATGAGGACGGCTGGACTATACGTACCAAAGACAATAAAGTGTCCGCACATTTTGAACATGATATTTGTATTCAAAGGGGCGATGCCGATATTCTTTCTTCATTTACAGAAATAGAGGCAGGCGAAAAGGCTAATAAAAATTTGAGCTGGAGCTATTAGAGGTGAAAAGTGAAATGTGAAATGTGAAAAGTGAAAAGTAAAAAGTGAAATGTGAGATATGAAAAGTGAAAAGTGATTGAACACCATGAACCATGGACCATGATCAATGGTCAATCGGACAAGGCCAATGTATGTATAATTGACTTTGAACTCTGGAGAGTTAATAAAGGGTTAACCATGTCTCAAAAAAAATTGATTGTTATTGGAGGAGGGGCAGCCGGTTTCTTTTGCGCTGTAAATGCTGCAAGATTTTATCCTGATATGCAGGTGACGTTGATAGAAAAAACTACAAAATTACTAAGCAAAGTTAAAGTAAGTGGCGGAGGAAGATGCAACGTAACTCATGCCTGCAGTAGCATTGCAGAAATGATCAGAAAATATCCCCGCGGAGACAAATTCCTAAAAAAAGCTTTTCATCATTTCTTTATCAGCGATACCATAGATTGGTTTGAAACAAGAAATGTTGTTTTGAAAACAGAACAAGATGGAAGGATGTTTCCGGTGTCTGATAATTCACAGACTATCATTGATTGTTTATTGCTGGAAGCACAAAAATATAATGTTGAGATTATTATGAATACCCAGGTTATTTCTATAGTGAAAGAAAACAATAACTGGGCTTTACATTTACCGGGTAATAAGATATTAAATACGGATTTTATATGCATTGCCTGTGGGGGCTTTTCCAAAGCCGGGCAGTTTAGCTGGTTAACGGATACAGGCCATACTATTGAAACTCCTGCACCTTCTTTGTTCACTTTTAATATGCCACAAAATCCGATCACCTCATTAATGGGTATTACAGTAGAGCAGGTAAGTATTAAAATTGCAGGGACGGATTTTAAGGAAAGTGGTGCATTGCTTATCACTCACTGGGGTTTAAGCGGCCCGGCGGTTTTAAAACTTTCAGCGTGGGGTGCTAAAGAACTGGCAATCAAAAATTATCATTTTTCCATTTTTATAAACTGGATACCATCCTACAATGAGATTACAGTAAGGGAAAAAATACAAGAGGTAAGATTTGAATCAGCTCCTCAGAAAATAATCAACAGGAATCCTTTTTCATTGCCTGCAAGGTTGTGGGAATATTTTTTACAGCAATGCGGAATAAACCAAAATATGAGGTGGGCAGATCTGCCGGCAAAAGAACAGAATAAGCTGATCAGAATATTATGTACACAGGAGTTTGAAATAAAAGGCAAGACCACATTTAAAGAGGAATTTGTTACAGCAGGTGGTATCAGGCTACAGGAAGTTGACGTAGATACAATGCAAAGTAAAATAGTCAAGGGTTTATTTTTTGCGGGTGAAATCCTGGATATTGATGGGATAACAGGAGGATATAATTTTCAAAGCGCCTGGACGACAGGCTGGTTGGCCGCACGCGGTGTAGGAGCTGCGGAAAAATTTGAATCACGTCAAAAGTAGAATGAAAAATATTCTGTTTTAAAAAATGCTGTCATCCTAAGCAAGTTCGTTTACTGTCATCCTGAGTTTTTCGAAGGACGAAGCATTAACCATAATAAAAAGAAAACGAAAAATGCTGTCATCCTGAGTTTATCGAAGGACGAAGCGAGATCATAATAAAAATAAAACGAAAAATGCTGTCATCCTGAGTTTATCGAAGGACGAAGCATTAAACATAATAAAAAGAAAACAAAAAAATGCTGTCATCCTGAATTTATCGAAGGACGAAGCATTAAACATAATAAAAAGAAAACGAAAAATGCTGTCATCCTGAGTTTATCGAAGGACGAAG
>JBBJMM010000023.1:0-53754 GCA_037720515.1 Ferruginibacter sp. | reverse complement strand
TTATCTGACCGCAGGTGGGTCAACATCCCAGAACATGGGTCAACATGAACAGAATTTACACCCGAATAAACGGGACAGGTTGTGCTCCCACAGAAACCCTGTAAGAAATTGCAGGGTTTTTTATTTAACCAAAGAGGAACGGATTTTTACCGCGGAGATGCAGAGGCGCAGAGTTGGTGAAATCTTAACCGCAATGACGCGGAGACGCAAGGGAACGCTAAGTTTATTTTTCTTTGCGTTACTTCCTTCCTTTCTGACTTCGCGGTGAAATTTAACCGCTAAGTCCTTTAGGTTTATTTATTTTGATTATTATTAGGAAAATAAAAAAAATAGCTGCTGTTACATCCGCAATTCCAAACCAGTTTCCGAATCGTGAGTAAAGGGTGTTTTTATTTTCAATGGAAACTTTTCCAGATAAAAAAGATTGTTGCCCTTTTGAACCATTTGTTTCATGAGTTACTCTTCCATAACAATCACTTATAGTTAATCTTCCCTGTCTTGCTGTTCTTATCATTGAAAAACCATTTTCAACTCCTCTTAAAATTGTCATTCGTGAATGAAGCCAGTCATTTATTACAAAATCCCAGGCCGGAACAACCATAAATTTTATTCTGCTTTTGCCATACTTATTTATATAGTCAGGGTAATCAAGATCTTTACAAATAGCCACTCCAGCCTGCATTTCATTAAATGTAAACAAACCAATTTTATTTCCCGGCGTGAAGCGGTATTCTAATCCGTCAATAAGATGCACTTTATTATAATCAACAATAACATCACCATTAGAATTTATTACCAGTGCTGCATTACGCTCCGTTTCACTTTTAAGGTTAGTATAGCCCATTATTATATGCACTCCTTTTTGCCGGGCTACATTACTTAAAACAGAAATGGCATCTGTATTTATTGCGGTATTAATATTAATTGCTCTCTCAGGGGCCACTATCAACTGCGCTCCGGAGTCGGCAAGTTTACTGATTGCTGCTGCATAATATCTAGTTGATAGAAGCGACTTTTCAAAATCCGGAAGTTTAGATGCATCGTGATATTGTTCTTCTAAAATTACAAGTCCGGCTTTGAATGAATTTATTTCCGCTTTATTATTGATCCTGAAAATCCCAAAGATCAAAACAATAAAAACCAGGGGAGCAGAAACAATTGTAAGAGGTACAAATTTATTTTTTTGAAAACGAAAATACCAGCCAACTGCTATAGCAGAAGGAATAAGTGTAATGATGAATGTAATACCTAATATTCCCGTAACACTGGCTACCTGTATGATTGCTGGAAAATTCATTTGTGTATAGGCTAAACTTGAGGACGAACCTTCCGGTGATACGTTTAGCATGATAAACTCGGATGCAGTAAAAAGAACAGGGAAGGCAAAAACACTTAGCCAGGATTTACTGGTAAGTGTAATTCTTCTTGCAGCAAGCAACACCAATGAAAAGATTAATGGAAGAAATAAAGTAAGTATGATTGCAAATGATAAGGAAGAAGTTTCCTGGAGATAGCTGAACCAACTAAGTCTTCCGATTGCGTATGCAATGTAAGCGATTACAAAAGAAATTTTTCCTTTTACGGTAAAAGATATGAGCAAAACCGGTAGGGGAGCAAGCCAAAGTAAATACCAGTAATTACCATTCAATTCATTGGCCAGGTACCAAAATAATCCGGATAGAATTATAGAAAATATTATTAGACTACTCGGTTTAAAATATAAGTTTATTGAATTGCGGCTGTTCATTACGACAAACTTAAATTATAAAATTAAAAGTTTAACCGCTGAGATGCTGAAGCGCAGAGTTGCACTTAAATTATTTTTCATTCTTCCTTTTATTTTACATCCGCGTCTACCTGCCTCCGCGGTAGAATCTTAACCGCAATGGCGCGATGACGCCTAGGAACGCTTAGTTTTTATTCTTTGCGTTACTTCCTGCCTTCTTACCTTAGCGGTGAAACCTTAACTCCTCTAAAGCTTCAAGAGAATCATCTCCTACACCAATTATTCACTATCAAGTAAATTATATATTGAATTAATAATGATTATGGACAAATCCCTTTATAATGAATAATTTAGTTTTACGGGAAGAAAAACCCCCTTAATTTCCGTAGTTTTAACACTACAATTTATCTAACCTACCCCTTATATAATGCACCATTTTACCCCTAAATTTTTATTGTCTTTTTTCATGGGAATGATTGTATTGACCGGTAACGCCCAAATTGCAGCATGGGATTTTACCGGAGAAAATGCAGTAGCTTCCTCAACCGCTGAAGTTTATAATGTGAATCTGGACGCTCCCAATCTGTTAACGAGGGGCGCCGGCGCAGCTGCCAGTGCGGGTGCTAATTCATTTCGAACCGTCGGATTTCAAAACAATGGAATTTCTACAGCTAACACTGATTATTTCCAGTTTACTCTTTCCTCCAATACCGGATATCTTTTATCCTTATCTTCCCTTGATGCAAGGTTTGCAGGAACAGCTACGTATTATGCGGGTGCAGGTGTAACTTCTCAATTCGCTTATAGTCTTGATGGAACAAATTTCACATTAATAGGAAATCCCGTTACATCTCCTTCCCTAACATTGTCACAAATAAATTTAAGTGGTGTGGCTGCTTTGCAGAATGTACCTGCAACTGCAACGGTAACTATCAGGTATTACGCAAGTGGACAAACTGCAACTGGCGGCTGGGGCTTCTTTTCCTCGGCTCCTGGAATATACGGATTAGCAGTAGGTGGAAATTTGACATCTTCAGTCTCAAATAATGCAGATTTATCTAATCTAACGTTGAGTTCAGGTTTATTATCGCCAACCTTTACTTCAAATACAACCAGTTATACCGCTTCTGTAGCAAATAGCGTTTCTTCACTAACGGTGACGCCTACTTCTTCTCAGGCTTCTGCAACGATAACAGTTAATGGTATAGCCGTAACAAGTGGATCACCCTCCGGTTCTATTTCATTAAACGTAGGAACCAATACAATTACAACAGTTGTAACAGCAGAAGATGGAATAACCACTAAAACTTATACGGTAACTGTAACAAGAGCAGCAGCAGGAACTCCTGTAATAGTTACCACGTCCCCATTAGCTGATTTCGGTGCAGTTTGTATCAATACCCCTGTTGGACCCAATTCATTCGTCTTAGACGGCAGTGATCTTGATGGAAGCAACGTAACTGTAGGGGCCTTATCAGGTTTTACTTATTCTGAAACATCCGGCGGTACTTACACAAATACTTTAAGCTTCTCATATGCAGGAAGCAGTTTTACCGGAAAAACTATTTATGTAAAATTCACTCCAACAGCTGTTCAATCTTATAATGGAAATATAGATATAAGCGGTGGGGGTGTTGGAAGTTATTCAATATCTGCAACAGGATCTGGTGTTAATACTCTTAATACCGTTACAACTGGCGGAAGCTCTTCTATAACAGCGACAACAGCAGTGGTTAGCGGTAGCGTTGCGACAGACGGATGTGCCACCGTTACATCTTATGGTTTTGAATATAGCACCAATAGTGGTTTCCTGAACGGAACAGGTACAGTTGTTACTGCCAATAATCTTAATGCAGGGAATTTTAGTGCAACTATCTCCAATCTTATTCCTAATACAAGATATTACTATAAAGCATTTGCAATATCTGCAAGTGGAACTAGTTATGGAGTTCAGCAAGCATTTACAAATACACCTTTACCTGTTGTATTAGCATCACAACCTGGTTTAACTTTTACAGAAACATTTGCCGACATAGCTAATTGGAGTAATTTTTTTATTACGGGTATGGGTGCAAATCACTTCGATGGTCTTAGTGCCACAGGTAGTGGTGGTATACCGAACGGAACAACACTCACTGCTTCTACACAATCTTTTACTACAGGTACTTCCGGTGGCGTTCAAAAGGGAACAACTCAAATTGTACCGACTGAATCTATAGTGTTGCTATCAACAGGGGCAACCAATAATACAACGTCTGCAGCCCTGGATTTTTATATGGACTTCACAGGAGTCAACGCTGGAACTCTCAGCTTTGACTGGGCTTCAGTGAACAATTCAACAGGAGATAGAAATGGTTCATTAAGAGTTTATACAAGCATAGATGGAGTTGCTTTTACGGAACTAATATTTGCAAGTGTATTGGACTTTACAAACAACGCACCCACAACCGGTTCTAAGACAAATATTGCTCTGCCGTCTACCTTTAATAATAATCCGAACGCCAGGCTCCGCTTTTATTATCACAATGGAACAGGAGGCACAACGGGGTCGAGGCCGAAAATCAGTATTGATAATCTTACAGTAACGGCTGTCGCTACAACACCATGCGTAAGCCCAACAGCTTCTGCTACTTCATTAACATTCGGAACTATAACCGATGTATCTATCCAGGGAAGTTTTTCTGCTTCCAATCCAACGAGTGACGGATATATAATTGTTATGAGTACAAATAGCTCACTTACGGGAGCTCCTGTAAATGGTCAGTTGTATGCAAACGGTGATAACATTGGCGATGGAACTGTAATTGCAAACGGAAGTGCGACTACCTTTAATGCAACCGGTTTAAATGCACTTACCACTTATTATTTCTTTGTATATCCTGTGAATAGCATTTGTACAGGAGGCCCTTTATATTATACTACCAACGTATTAAATGGTTCTGCTACTACAGTTGCTGGTTTACCAAATTGTGTTGCACCTTCATCACAACCCGGCAATTTGGTATTTGGAACCACAACAACCAATTCAATCCAGGGAACATTTACCGCTACAACAGCAAATGAATACCTTGTTGTAAGAAGTTCTTCCTCTATTCTATCCGCTACCCCACTAGACGGTCAAGTGTATACTGCCGGAGATATTTTAGGGAATGGTATCGTAGTTAGTAGAAATTCAAACACTTCATTTAATACAACTGAATTAACACCTAACACTGCATACTACTTTTTCATTTTCAGTTTAAATTCTCAAAACTGCGTTAATGGTCCAGCATATAATGTTACTGCACCTTTAACCGGCACTCAAACTACTGCACCACTGCCACCATGTGTAGCACCATCTGCACAACCAACAAATTTAAACCTGACAGCTTCAAATACTACTGTATCCGGAACTTTCACGGGGGTAGTTGATGCGGACAATTATCTTATTGTAAGAAGCACAACATCTACACTTTCCGCAACTCCGACCGACAATGTGAATTATGCTGCCGGCGATAACTTTGGTGGAGGAATTATAATTGAAAACAGAAGCAATACAAGTTTTCTTTCAACCGGGCTAACAACTAACACCACCTACTTCTTCTTTGTTTTTGCATCCAACAATAACTGCTCTGGTGGTATAAAGTATACAACATCTGCTGCTTTAAGTGGTAGTGTTCTAACAGCAAATTCACTAGTAAACAATTATTATTTTGGTACTTTACACGCCCACTCTGATTATTCAGATGGAAACCAGGATAATCCCGGATTTACGCCTACCCAGGATTATGCATATGCAAAAACAGCACTGTGTATGGATTACTTAGGTATATCAGAACACAACCATTTTTCATCACCCAACAATCCCGGAAATCTTTTAGTAAACTACCATTCCGGTACTGCTGAAGCCAATACATTTACTTCAGCAAACCCATCTTTTTTAGCTTTATACGGTATGGAATGGGGTGTAATTAGTGGTGGTGGACACGTATTAATTTATGGAGATGGTATGGATAATTTATGGGGTTGGGAAACTGGTGCAGGGCCTTGGGGAGCTACAAGTAATTATGATGTATTTGTTCCTAAAAATACTTATACAGGGACTACGGGATTATTTAAAACAGTAAATGACAACTTAGGAACTAACACTTTTGCTTCTCTTGCTCATCCTAATTTAACTGACTTTAATAATATTGCCAATCTTCCCTACGATGCCGTTGCTGATGCTGCTATAGTTTCAACAGCAATAGAGAGCGGACCAGCGTTCTCTACTAATACTACTTATTCAAATCCTGCATTTCCTCTTTCTTATTTGTATTATTATCAAACCTTATTATCAAAGGGGTATAAGTTAGGACCGAGTATTGATCATGATAATCACAATACAACATTTGGTAAAACAACTTATTCCAGAACAGCGATAGTAGCGCCCGCATTAACTAAAACTGCAATTATATCCGCAATGAGAAATATGAGTTTTTATTCTACTCATGATTGTGATAGCAAGGTTGATTTTACAATCAATACCAGGATAATGGGATCCTCATTTTTTGATAGATTTGCTCCTAATATTTCCGTTGTTCTTACTGATGCAACAACTTCAACGGCTACGGCTGTCATTCGTGTTATGTTTGGAATTCCGGGCAGTGGCATAACTCCCATAAAAATTGATTCAGCTATTGGAAATACCTTAAGCTTCTCTGATGTTAATCTAACTAATGGAGAGACGGGTTATTATTACATCGACATCTCTAACGGTAGCAGCAGAATAATTACTTCTCCTATTTGGTATACAAGAACTGATAACATTACATTGCCAATAAAGTTGCGTTCATTTTATGTTCAAAAAATGGATAATAATACTGCGAAGATTTTATGGACAACTGAACAGGAAATCAACAGTAGCCATTTTGTTATTGAAAGATCTTCTAACGGTTCAACGTGGAATAATATAGGGTCTATTAATGCTGCTGGAAATAGTTCCAATCGCAAATATTACACAACATTCGATAATGCACCGATGCAAGGAATTAATTCTTACCGCTTTAAAATGGTGGATTTGGATGGTAGTTATGAATATTCAGAAATCAGGAAAGTGGCGTTTAATTCTTTTTATACAGCTCAGGTAGCACCTAATCCAGCTAATGATGTTATCAATATTTATATCAGTAAAAGCGGGAGCCAAAATGCAAATATTGAATTGATAAATTTAGAAGGAAAAGTGATATATAAAACATCTTCTTCTCAATCTCATATTCCAATTGCCACGCAAGGAATGAGTAAAGGATTATATTTTGTTAAGATTATTGAAGTAAATAAAGTAACAACTATAAGAGTGATGTTACAATAAATGTTTTAGAATACATTTTAATTTTTAACCGCATAGATGCGGAGATGCAGAGGCAAAATTTGTTATTATTCTTTGCGTTACTTCCGAGACTGTAAAATAAACTGTGTCAAAGTTCAAAATATTCTGAACTTTAAAACACAGTTTTTTTATGCAAAAGAAAAAAGAAGCCTTCGATTACGAAGCACTCAAAAAGAAGACCTTAGAGCAGTTTCGCTCAGGCAAGGATTTATTTAGCAAGGGCGGGGCCTTTGCTCCTTTACTGAAGGAGTTTTTAGAAGCTGCCCTTCAGGCTGAACTAAATGATCATCTCGATAATGAAGAAGATGAACACCAGAACCGAAAAAACGGTTACACTACCAAACAATTAAAGACGGCTAGTGGAACAATTGAGCTAGACACGCCACGGGATCGTAACAGTGATTTTTCGCCAGACATTGTCAAGAAAAGAGAAACCATTCTGGCAACAAGTCTTGAGTCAAAAATCATTGGGATGTATGGCCTGGGTATGAGCTTCAGAGATATCTCGACGCACATAAAAGATATGTATGACACCGATATCTCGGCTGCTACCTTATCCTCGATTACAGATAAGGTTATACCCCTGGTAAAGGAATGGCAGGCACGTCCACTTGATAGTCTCTATTGCATGGTGTGGCTGGATGCGATGCATTATAAAGTACGGGAAGATGGGCGTGTAACAACTCGTTGTGTATACAATATTTTAGGCATTACCACTGAAGGCCGCAAGGAAGTACTAGGTATGTATATAAGCGAGAGTGAAGGTGCTAACTTTTGGCTTAGTGTATTAACGGATTTGCAAAACCGCGGCGTAGAGGATATGCTAATTGCCTCTATTGATAATCTGAAAGGATTTGCAGAGGCAATAGCTACTGTGTTTCCAAAAACTGACATACAAAGCTGCATTGTACATCAGATACGCAACTCCATGAAATATGTGGCCAGTAAGGATCAGAAAGAATTTATGAAAGACTTAAAGCCTGTATACCAGGCAGTCAGCAAAGACCTTGCACAACTAAACTTCGAAAAGCTGGAAGAAAAATGGAATAAAAAATATCCCGTAGTAATATCTTCCTGGCAACGCAACTGGGACAAGCTCACCACGTATTTTAAATATCCCGCTGAGATAAGAAAAGTGGTGTACACGACGAACACCATAGAGGGTTACCATCGCCAGATTCGTAAAGTCACAAAAACCAAAGGAGCCTTTACATCTGATATGGCATTATTAAAACTCATATACCTGGCAACTAAAAACATTGAGAAAAAATGGACAATGCCTTTACAGAATTGGGGTATAACGGTATCGCAGCTAAGTATAATTTTTGGAGAACAAAGATTGAAACTTATTATATAATTTGCCGCAGGAAGAGGCGGCGCCTTGCTCTTTGTAACTGAGCCAACACCGCCTCTTCTGCTAGCTAAAAAAATCTTTGACACAGTTTAATTTACACACCCTTACTTCCTGCCTTACTGCCTTCGCGGTGAAATCTTATCAGATCCTCTGCGTCTCCGCGGTTAAGTTTCAAAATTCCTTACATAACTCCCTTACTCCGTATCACCATCCGCATAACCTCCAGTTTTTGTAATTTCTCTTGTTTCTTACTGATCTGATCGTTGAGCTTTGCAATCTTTTTTTCCTGGTCCTTTACATTGTCATTGGCATTTTCCACATCTCTTGCATCTCTGAGTGCCTTCTTCGCTTTACGGTTTGCTCTTTTAGCATCGCCTACATCTCCATCAATGGCCTTCGCGGATTGCTCACTGCTTTTAATTGCTGCTTTCTGAGCATCCGAAACTGCGTCCCCGGCTTTCTCCTGGTATTTGGGCATTTTATTCTGCGCAATGGTGAGTTTTTCCGTCAGGTCTGCAATATCAGCACTAAGTTGCATGTACTCTTTATTAAGTGAAATAGTATCCGCCGCCGTTTTATATTTCTGAGAGAAACTTGCTTGTGCGGTTAATAAGAAGAACACAGTAGTTAGGAAGAATAGATATTTTTTCATATGTTTTTTTTAAGGGTGATGAAAGATATTCTGACTGTTATCAGCAAAGATGCATCCATTAATAGAAAGTACAAGCAGGGATATGTTATTATAATTGAAAGGGCAGGGAAGAGTAAAAAAATAGTCCCGCTGCCGGGACTATCATTTTGGGTAAGTAAGTACTTACTGTTTTAAAAAAGGTAAGCAACGGCGAGGTAAAGCCGCTATATATAAAACGATGGGATTCTTAAATTATTATGAGATTCTTTTTTATAGTGATAAGAGGTTGGCAGTTTTATAAATTTGGTATGATATTTTATTGTTTAAAGTAGATCAAAGTTTAATCATTTAAATAACATAAACATGAACAAGAACGGATTGTTGCTGGCAGGTATCGCGGCATTTGCTTATTATAAGTATAAAAAAATGACCCCTGAAGCAAAAAAGAAAATGGTTGATGGAATTAAAGACAAAGTGAACGAACATGTTCCTTCTAACATAAGAGGATTGTTTGACAGCCTTCGCAAAGCGCCTTCAGCACCGGAATACGGTAAAGGCACTTTCTAAATCATTCCCGGTTTTATAATAACCTGCAACTATCATTTCGGAATTTCCGGATTATAGTTGCATTTTTTATGTTTATCAATGAAGAAAATAAAAATTTCCTGGTATCAGATATTTTTATATATTTGTCTTCTATTACCTACTGACCCTTACCACATCCACTATCTTTTAGAATTTCCACGCAAACTTACTGATCCCAATTCTTAGGAATTCCTCTGTGTTACACCTTACCTGTTACACTTAACTAAAAAATTTATTACCTGTACCTAAGATCCCCCACGATCCCGGTATACTATTATTTTCCTCCCCAAAGGATCAGTAATAAAACTTATAACCACAAACAAGAAAAAATGAAAAGTAATTTACTTAAGCATGCTTATGCTATTATATTGATAACCGCTGTTTTATACACGCCAGCTTCCTTTGCCGGAAATATAATTTCACCACTTGATCAGTATACAGCGTATCCCATAACGATCAATAGTGTAACAGCTATCCGCAACCGCGACAAAACTGTTACTGTAAACTGGATAGTGGATCACGAGATCGGTACCCGTCAGTATGAATTGGAGAGAAGTACAGATGGTAAAACGTTTACTACTGTAGAAGTTATTACCACCACAACCAATGATGGTGAAAGAGCAATGTATGACCAGATCGACTGGAATGCCCTTGATGAAGGGACGTATTACCGTATCATGGCAAAAAGCCTGACGGGTAAAATTCATTACAGTGCTATTGTAAAAGTAGCGGTGCTGGTAGAAACCACACCGGTATTGGTGTATCCTAATCCCGTAGAGAATAAAGAAGTGCATGTTCATTTTACACATCAGCCGAAAGGCACCTATAAAATATTTATGGTCAACAAACTGGGCCAGTCTATCTGGAACACTACTACAGAAGTTGACAGTCATAACGATGTACGTACCTATCGTATGGGTCATTTACCAGCTGGTGCTTACCAGGTGATGATCCTTTCTGCAGAAAATAAGAAAACCATGCAACAGGTTATTCTAAAATAAGTTTTTTGTCTTTGTACTCCTTCCTTACACATGGAACGGGAGAGGCGCTTTCGGGCGCCTTTTTTATTTATATGATCTGTATCATATGAGTATACCGGTGTTAATAATATGATCATTATTTAACGCTTACATTCATTGAATTTGCTTAGATTTTAAGTAAATTCGCGTGCCTTTCCTACATACTGTTCCCCGGGAATAATTTTATGAATATAAATACCTGAAATGAAGAATTTGTACGTTGGCTTAATTATTTTATTAATTCCGTGCTGCATTTTTGGGCAAGCTAATTTGCCACTTTCCAGAACTGCATGGGGTGCAGCTCCTATAGGATGGACAGATAACGGTACTCAAAGAACAACAACATTTGCTTGTTCTGGCAGTGATGGAGGATCACTACAAGCTTCGGGTAAGTTTTATAAAGTTTTTTTTAATAGTTCTCCTGGCCAGTTAACATATAATTTGAAAGGTTTAAATACTACTGGATTATATAAAGTTCAGGAATCCGTCGATGGAATTACTTGGACAGATGTAGCTGTATTTACAACTATTTCAGGCTCTACTTGTCTAAATCAAAATCATACATTATTAGCTTCTTCGAGGTATGTACAATTTATTTATATAACAAAAACTACAGGTAATGTAGATATTGATGATGTGATGATAGATGATCTTGGCTCCACTGATCTATTCAGAAGTAATACAGTCTTGGGAAATTGGAACACACCTTCGAGTTGGGAAAGTTCCTCTGACGGTGGCTCCACATGGGTACCTGCTTCAGTTTCCCCCACAAGTTCGGCAACAGGTATTACAATACGAACCGGTCATGAAATAGTTTTAAACACGACCGGAATTTCAATGAAAGCAACAACGATACAAAATGGTGGAACTTTAAAAATAACAACAAGTTCTACTTACACGATTGCAGATGGATCCGGGGATGATTTAATTATAGAAAGCGGTGGAATTTTAGCATTAGATTTTGGAGGTTCAAATCCTTCTTCAATAAGCGGAGCAGGAAGTGCAATTGTAAAAGCAGGGGGTAAAGTAAAGGCTATAACAACAGGAAGTGGAACTGATCTTGGGAATAATTATCTTGAAATCGGTTCTAAATTTTTGTATGAAAATAATGCCATTTTTGAATGGCTGGTTACTACAACAACTTTAGGTAGTGCACCCGGACAAGATTATTTCAGAACTAATTCTATCACAGATCTTCCTGTTTTTCTTGTATCAGCCACTCCGGCTTTTCCATACGGGGCAGCCTCCGGATCTAATAATTTCAATTGTATTTTTGAAGTAAATGCTACTTTTCCTTTCGGTAATTCAAGTACAAAAACTATTCGGGGTGGTATCAGAGGAACTGGTAGCGTTACTCAAACCGGAGGAGCAATAATTTTTCCTAATGCAACATCAGTTTTAGATGGTTCAATAATTATAACTATCATTAATAATGGCTTGCAACTTACCAATGGCGCAACTGTGCCGATTGGGGCAAACGTAAAAATTACCAGCTCTCCCGAGGATCAAATAATTAATAAACTTTCAGGTACATTATTAATAAATGGAACTCTTGATGTTACTGATCTTCAAATAAGAAATACTGTTGGAACTAGTCCTAGCATAATAGTTAATGGAACATTGAAAACAGCTAATAAAGAAGGGCTTTTTGCTTCCTCAGCTGCTGCGCCATTAGCTCCCACAATTAATTCTACAACAGTTCTTACTCTAAATTCTGGAAGTACAATTGAATACAATGCAAATATTGCTCAATCAATATCATCAACTCCTGCTTATTCAAATATCACTTTTTCAGGAAGCGGTACTAAAACTCCTGCAAACGCAATAAATGCAACTGGTACTGTAAAAATCACTGGAACTAATATCGTAAATTTTACAAACAGAAATATTAATGGAGTTGATTTTATAATGGACAATGGTCGACTTATATTAGGTTTAAACTCTACCCAACCTGGTATGACAGGAAATTATACTTTGACCGGAGGGATAGTAGAATTTTTTGGATCCAGTAATCAAACTATCCGTTCAAGAAGTTACCAGAATATAGAAGTTACGGGAGGAGATGTAAGAAATTCAAATGGTAATATAACTCTTAATCCCTTTGGAACTTTTATAGTAAAGGATGGTGGTTCCTTTACAATAAACGATAACACTATAACAGGACCAATAGGCAGTCAAACGGTAACTGTAATTGATGGAGCATTTAATTGTGGAAACAATAAAGGTTTTAATGGATTCACGGCTACTTTTTTTGACAACTCTTCCATACATTCTAATATTGAGTTTATTAATCTTAATTCGGGAAGTACGGTAGAGTATATAAGAACAAGTGATCAACCAATTACAAATTTTGGTGGACTGGTTTATCATCATTTGTTTTTAAGTGGTTCCGGAACTAAAACAGCACCTGCTGATACTTTAAAAATTAGAGGGGATTTTGTAACCAGTGGGACATTGTTTGCTCATAACAATGGCACCGTTTTATTCAGTGGAATAACTGATGCACAATCTTACAGTGCACCTTCACCCGGGCACACGTTTAATAATATCGCTATCAGTAATTCCAATATAGTAACAACAAGCAGTGCACTTAAATTAGTAAAAGAGCTTTCCCTTATCTCCGGCGGGAAATTATTTATTGCGGATACGTTTGCATTATTATCTACCATTTCCAACACAGCCAATGTTGCCGCTATATCCACTGCTGATGCTATTAGTTATGGAGCGGCAGGCAGGTTTAGCGTTGAACGTTATATTCCGGCTCACAACAAAGCCTGGCAGTTTCTTGCCACACCTGTTGTTGCCGAACAATTTGTTAGAGCAGCCTGGCAGGAAGGCAGCCTGGTGGCAAAAGATAATCTTAAACCCGGCTATGGCACCATAATTACGAGCAATATTGCGGGAAATGGTTTTGATATTGAAACACCACTCGGTCCTACCATTAAATTTTACAATCCTGTATTGGATACATTTGATGGTATCATTACTAAAACAGATACATTGGTTACTAACCCCAGGGGCTACATGCTTTTTGTAAGGGGCGACAGGAGTATACAGGTATCCCAGCCTCTTTCCAATGAAACAACTTTACGCTTAAGAGGTAAAATTTTTGCACCAGGTGCGTTTGCCCCTCCTTCCTCAACAGTGCTTGCCGGCAAATTTGAATCTATTGGTAATCCTTATGCCTCTGCCATCGATTTTACCACACTTAGTAAAACCAATGTCGACGATAAATTTTATGTGTGGGATCCTTTATTGAACGGGGCTTATGGCTTAGGGGGTTACCAGACCATTGCCGCACCCACCTGGATACCTTCACCGGGTGGTACCGTTAATTATCCTGGAACTCCTGTAAACACCATTCAATCGGGACAAGCTTTTTTTGTATTCAATAGTTCCGATTCCGCAGGATCTGTTGCCTTTTCAGAAACCAATAAAGTAAATACCAATAAAATGGTTTACAAACCTGGTGGTATTGTATCGTCTTTTACCACCAGTCTTTTTTCTGCAAACGGAAATATAGCAGACGGCAATATGGTTTTATTTGATGACGCTTATTCAAATGGAGTGGATAAGGATGATGCACTGAAACGTACCAACCTGGGTGAAAATTTCGGGATAGCTACAAAAGGAAAAAGGCTTGCTATTGAGGCAAGAAAACAATTGTCTGGTTCAGATACTATCTTTTATAATTTCAATAACCTCGCCCAGCTAACCTATACATTAAAATTCTTTCCAAAAAATATTACCCTATACGGCTTAGAGGCATTTCTCCTGGATAAATTTACAAATCAAAAAACGCCCCTCAGCCTTACCGATAGTACGGTCATTTCTTTTGCTGTTACCTCAAACCCGCTTTCCGCTTCGGCAGACAGGTTACTGGTGGTGTTTCAAAAACCAGTTCCCATTACTTATACAAATATAGCCGCAGTAAAAAACGGGCATGAAGTAAAAGTTACCTGGTCAGTATCAAATGAAACGAATATTTCCAACTATGTAATTGAAAGGTCAGCCAACAATATCAATTTTATTGTTCTCGCAAATCAACTGGCTGCAAATTCCGGTACAAATGGTTATATGTATATTGATAAAGATCCCTTACCGGGCAAAAATTATTACCGCATCAGAAGCTTGTCAACCTTGTATGAAACCAGGTACAGTGAAGTTGCTTTTGTAGAATATAAAGATCCTGCAGTATTGATATCGGTATATCCGAATCCTGTTACTGCTGATAAGATCATAAACATTAATTTATCCAAACAGTTAAAAGGCAGGTACCTGGTCAATATTTTCAATTCTTCTGGTAAAAGGGTACAAAGTTATCCTATACAACACCCGGGAAGAAGCGGTATATATGCTTTATCTCTTGCAATACTTACAAGGGGCAATTACCTGGTTACGATAACTGATCCAGCCGGGAAACAGGAGACTTATAAAATTGTTTATTAAAAAAGGGATTCATTATTTTTGTATCAACCTATGGTTAAGCATTTGAAAATATTTGTTCTTATAGCTGTAATGAGTTTTGTTATTCCTTTTAATAGCCTTGCTCAACCTGGCCCAGGTTGCGACCCGCTTGATCCTGCTTGTCCCATTGACGGCGGGCTTAGTTTATTGATAGCGGCTGCAGTGGGTATCGCAGCTAAAAAAGGATACGATGCAAAAAGAAAGCCTCCCGTAAATAATTCCGGCTCTCTATAGTAAATCTCACTTTCTGCTGCCATTATAAAACGTTTTCGTAATGACAATATCGACAACAAATAAACCAAATTGGACAATTGCATTAGGAATACCAATTCTTATTTTCTTGGGTTGTTTCTTTATTACTTTAACAACAAAATTCAAGACTAATAATGAGTTATTATCAACCGCAATACTTATAGACATTCTTATTGTAGCACCTCTAATATATTTTCTTGCAATTAGAAAAAGTAATATATCTAAATTGACAGTTTCAAGAATTTTTATAGCAGGGCTTTTAGTTGCAGGTTTTATATTAAATACTCATTCAAATATTGCTTTACAAATAATTAAGACTTGGATTTCCCCAATAATTGAAGCAATCGTCATTTTTTTTATTGGTCATAAATTTTACACTGCAAGCAAAAAAGCTAAAGAAACAAATAATTATAACAAACTTGACTTTTTAATGCATTGCAGAACCGTATTGTTTCAATTTACAGGAAACGAAAAGTTTGGGAATATTGTTTCATCTGAAATTTCGGTTTTTTATTATGCCTTTATTGGTGGCAAAGACAAGACTATAGACTATGAAACAAAATTTACTTGTTATAAAGAAAATGGAATTGTAATAATTTTGTGGACTATTTTATCCATATTTTTAATCGAAACCACAAGTGTACATTTTCTTTTGAGTTTATGGAATAAGACAATAGCCTGGGTAATAACAGGACTAAGTTTTTACACTTGTATTCAATTGTATGCTCACATACAAGCTATGAAAGCTAGACCCATAATTATTAATAAAAATTCCTTAGAAATTCATAATGGGCTTGCAGGAGACGCATTAATTCAATTTGACAACATTGAAAAATTTGAGCTATCAAAAAAAATGCCGCAAGACCGAAATCCAGTTAAAATAGCACTTCTCAAGGGATTGGAAAATCACAATATTATTGTCTATTTAAAAACACCGATTCAAGTAACAAAGATATTTGGTATTAAAAAAAACACAGACACAGTTTTATTTTATGTTGATAAATCTAAGGAATTTTTAAATTGTTTGACATTACGAATGACGAATAGCAGTATTTAACTAGCTGCTTGACAATATGGCGGGGCGACGAATATTTAAGATTTTTGTCTGCTTAACGGCTTCAGTTGTAATCGTCAGATAACACCCCGCAATAAAATACACAATGAACTTTCCTTAGAAATTAGTTTCGGTTACAGATTAACGATTTTAACTACCCACACATCGCCAAAGGTCGTACCGTTTAACGTTACTATTTTCTCTTCATGATATAGAACTTATAACTAATAAGTAATATAATAGAACACGTATCATTATTCAACAATTTTTACGATTTTTGTTTTCAATGAGGGCTGTTTTTAAAGGGCCGATTGAATAACATTCATAAACAATCATGATACTTTCCCACGGCCTGTTTATCAAGTTGCTTTCCCCACATTCCTTACGTTTTTATATTCTTGTTTGTTTACTGGCCGGAATGATTTCCTGTACCACTACAAAGCAACCCGGCTATTTTAAAACTATCCAGAACGATACTACTATTAACGGGTTTATCAGCAACAATTTTGAATCAAAGATCAGGGCAGGAGACAACCTGGGTATCACGATCTCCAGCCTTAGTCCGGAAGAAAATATAAAATTTAATAGTGCAGGTTTGATCGTTACAGAAAAAGGAACAGTTCCGGGCTACCGGGTACAACTGGATGGTACTATTCGTTTATACCGTTTTGGAAATGTAAAAGCGGAAGGGTTAACAAGGAGGGAATTTGCAGCGAAATTACATACTGACCTGCTACCTTATTTAAAAGAGCCTATTGTAAATGTAACTTATCTTAATCACCGTATAACAATGATGGGCGAAGTGAATAAGCCCCAGGTGATAAATATGGAAGATGAACAATTGTCTGTGCTGGAGGCAATTGTTTTAAGCGGGGATGTAAAAGAAAATGCGCGGAGAGAAAAGATCATGATCATCAGGGAAACGGATAATGAAAAAAAAATAAAGTATGTTAACCTGGAGGACCATTCTATTTTTAATTCTCCCTGGTATTACCTGCAGCCAAATGATATTGTGTACGTATTATCCAATACAGAAAAAACCGATAAAGAAGAAAGGAATAGAAAACTACAGACAAACTTTTCTCTTATAGCTTCCGGAACCACATTATTGATCATTATCCTTGACAGGGTTTTCCGTTAGTATAATGAAGCACTATGAATGAAGATCAATTTTTCCAGGATAAACCACAGGCCAATATCCTGGTACAGATCGTACAACGTTACCTGCCTTACTGGCCGGTATTTATATTGCTTTCCGCCATAGCCTTATCTGTAGCATTTATTTACCTGCGATCCCAGACAAAAATTTATGTTGCAACCGCAAAAGTACTCATCAAAGATCCTCAGAAAGGTGGGGGAGACAGTAAGGTATTGGATGCATTAAATATCTTCAGCGAAAAAAAGATAGTTGAAAATGAGATCATCGTATTGAAGTCTACACCACTGATGGAGGAAGTAGTTCGTTCCCTTAATTTGTATGCTACTGTTTTCAATGAAGGAAATATACAAACGGAGGAATTATATAAAGATCAGGCGCCACTTGTATTTATTGCGCACGATAAGCAAGCTATTCAAGCGGGTGGTAAATATCCTCTTTCAATAAACTGGAATAAAAATGTTGTAGAAATTGCAGGCACAAATGTTTCGTTTGATTCTTCTGTAAGGATCGGGAATACATTATACATTATAAAAATAAATCCATTGTATAGCCGCAATCTTTCCGGCAAAAATTATTTTGTTGTTTTTAATTCTGTACAGGCAGCAGCCGGCCAGATAATAGGAAGCCTGCGCGCCGCCCCCATTTCATTTGCATCTACCGTTCTTGATCTAAAAATAGAAACACCCGTACCGGAAAAAGGAGTGGATGTATTGAACAAACTTTTTGAAGTGTATAATTATGAAGGGATTGAAGATAAGAACCTGATCGCCCGCAATACATTAAAATTTATTGAAGACAGGTTAAATACCGTTATCGGTCAACTGGATACTGTTGAAAGGAATATACAAAGTTATAAATCCCGCGAAGCAGTTACAGACCTGGATGGGCAGGCTTCCATGTATTTTGGTACGGTACGGGAGCTTGACAAAAGAAAAAGCATATTAGACCTGCAGTTGGATGTATTGGGAGAAATCCAGGGTTATGTTAATACTAAAAAAGACAGAACCGGTACTGTGCCATCGTTGCAGCTGGTGAATGACAATATCCTTTCTTCCTTATTACAACAATTGTATACTTCAGAATTTGAACTGGATAAAGCGAAAGCCGTAACAGGAAACAAAAGTGAGATCGTGTTATTGGGAGAAGATAAAGTGGAGCGTTTAAAAAAAGATATCGGTGAAAATATTTCTAACATCCGTAGAAATTACCTGGCTGAAAAAAACAATATCAATAAAAGTATAGGTTTAAACAACAGCATGCTCCGCCAGGTGCCGCAGAAGGAAAGAGGTTTGCTGGAAATTAGCCGTCAGCGGGAGATCAAAAATAATATTTACATTTACCTGTTGCAGAAAAGAGAAGAGACCGCACTATCATCTGCCTCTACTACTGCAGATCTGCGGGTTTTGGAAAATGGTTCCTCTTATGGCCCTATCCGTCCGGTGCCAAAAAACTATTACCTCCTGGGTTTTCTTATAGGGCTGCTGGCTTTTTTATTGTATGTACAAGTGCAGGAAAATTTCAACAACAAAATATTATTCCGTAGCGAGATTGAAACAAAAACAAAAGTTCCTGTTATTGCAGAGATCATCCAGGCGCCGCAGAAAAATAATATAGCCATCACCGAAGGGGCACGCACAGTAATAGCAGAACAATTCCGAACCCTGCGTACGAATCTCAGTTTTATGGGGCTGAATGAAATTAATAAAACCTTGTTGGTAACTTCCAGTGTATCTGGTGAAGGAAAAAGCTTTATTGCCACCAACCTTGCCCTCAGCATTACTCTTAACGGAAAGAGAGTTGCATTGATGGAAATGGATTTACGAAAACCTAAACTAAGCAAGCAATTCAATGTATCACGTACACCTGGGATCAGCAATTATTTGGTGGGAAAAGCAACAATAGAGGAGATCATTAAACCTACGGCTTACAGTAATCTTTTTTTAATTTCAGCCGGGCCTATTCCGCCCAATCCAACAGAACTGATCGCCTTACCGGCCTTCAGCACTTTAATGGAAGAATTAAAAAAGCAGTTTGATTATATTATTATGGATTCAGCACCTATTGGCCCGGTAACCGATGCACAGCTACTAACCCGGTATGCAGAAACATCCATGTTTGTTATCAGGCATTCGCATAGCCCTTCCGTTTTTTTAAAGCTTATAGAAAACCTGCACCGGGAAAAGAAATTCAATAATATGTGCGTGGTATTTAACGGGATAAAACCCAGGGGAGTATCATTATTTAATTATGGATTTGGGGGCTATGGTAACGGTTACGGTTATGGGTATGGTTACGGGTATGGATATGGTTATGGATATGGTGGAGAATCATCGGGTTATTATGCAGAGGAAGGCAACCCGGGTTTCAAAAATTTGTGGGGATTAAACAAGCGGTTAAAAAGAATTTTTAATAAAAAGAACGCCTAGCGTTTTTGTTATTTGCTAATTTGGTATGCGTCTTCAGTTCAAAAATATTTGTAACTGAGGACTAGCGAAGCTTTGTGTAATATGCAGGAAAATAAAACATGGTATGTTGTTTATACCCGGCCACGCTGGGAAAAAAAAGTTGCGACAACCCTTGTTCAAAAAGGGATAGAAAATTATTGCCCATTGAATAAAGTGCTTCGTCAATGGAGCGACAGAAAAAAAGTGGTGTATGAACCCTTATTCAAAGGATATGTATTCATAAATGTAAGCGAGGGTATGAAATGGGATATCAAAAAAATTGATGGTATTATTAATTATGTGCACTGGCTGGGAAAGCCGGCTAAAGTAAAAGAATCAGAAATAGATAGTATACGAAGATTTTTAAATGAATTTGAAGAAGTTTTTGTGTCTGCAGTAAACCTGGATGTTAATACCGCGGTAGTTGTAAAACAGGGAGTACTTATGAATTACAAAGGGATCATAATGGAAGTTTCAGGCAGCAGGGCCAAAGTAAAGATCGACAGCCTGGGCATGTATCTTACTGCATATTTTGATAAAAATAATTTGGAGGTGGATTCCGTCTCTTTGCTGTCATCCTGAGTTTATCGAAGGACCAAGCGTCTCTTTGCTGTCATCCTGAGTTTATCGAAGGACGAAGCGTGTTTTTGCTGTCATCCTGAGTTTATCGAAGGACGAAGCAAGAAACATAATAAAAATAAAACGAAATCCACCTCACCCCAACCCCTCTCCAAAGGAGAGGGACTAATGCATCATCCTAAAAAATGCTGTCATCCTGAGTTTATCGAAGGACGAAGCGGAAAACATAATAAAAGAAAACGCTGCTGTCATCCTGAGTTTATCGAAGGACGAAGCGGGAGCATAATAAAAAGAAACGAAATCCACCTCACCCCAACCCCTCTCCAAAGGAGAGGGACTAATGCATCATCCTAAAAAATGCTGTCATCCTGAGTTTATCGAAGGACGAAGCGGAAAACATAATAAAAGAAAACGCTGCTGTCATCCTGAGTTTATCGAAGGACGAAGCGGGAGCATAATAAAAAGAAACGAAATCCACCTCACCCCAACCCCTCTCCAAAGGAGAGGGACTAATGCATCATCCTAAAAAATGCTGTCATCCTGAGTTTATCGAAGGACGAAGCGGAAAACATAATAAAAGAAAACGCTGCTGTCATCCTGAGTTTATCGAAGGACGAAGCAAGATCATAATAAAAGGAAAACGAAATCTTTTGATGATGTGTTGTAAAGAAAAAGACTAACTAATACGGACAGTTGGTGAAATATATATAAGAATTATTAAATAAAAGTTGGGTAAAACAACTTCACATTAAGTTTATTTTAAGCGCACTTTTTTTGACTTTATCTTTTTAACTTGAGAGGGTTAACGTCTCACGAATGAAACTCACTGATAAAATATATGTTGCCGGTCATACCGGTTTGGTGGGTAGTTCCCTGATCAGAATTTTAACTGGTAAAGGCCATACAAATATAATTACGCGCACTTCCGATAAATTGGATCTTCGTGACCAGGCGACAGTCTATGATTTTTTCCAGGAAGAAAGGCCGGAATATGTATTCCTGGCGGCAGCTAAAGTAGGAGGGATCATGGCAAACCAAACCTATCCTGCGGATTTTATTTATGATAATATTTCTATTCAGAACAATGTTATTCATGCGGCGCATTTATATGATGTTGAAAAATTTTTATTCCTGGGGAGCAGTTGTATCTATCCGAAAAATGCACAGCAGCCAATTAAAGAAGAATATTTACTCACAGGTGAACTGGAAGCTACCAATGCTCCTTATGCAACGGCAAAGATCGCGGGTATTGGAATGTGCCAGTCGTATAACAGGCAATACGACAGTAATTTTATAAGTGTTATGCCCACTAACCTGTATGGTCCGGGTGACCGTTATAATTTGCAGAACGCACATGTACTGCCGGCTCTTTTAAGAAAATTTCATGAAGCAAAGATCAATAAAAAGGATACAGTAACGGTATGGGGTAGTGGCAAACCACGAAGAGAATTTATGCACGTAGATGATGCAGCAAAGGCCTGTTATTTTTTAATGCAGCGTTACAACTCTCCTGGAATAATTAACATTGGCACAGGCACAGATCTAAGTATCCGGGAACTGGCTCTGCTTTTAAAAAAGATCACCTGCTACTCCGGCACTATATTATTTGATGAAAATAAGCCCGATGGTACTTTACGGAAATTGCTTGATGTGGAGAAGATCAAAAACCTGGGTTGGACTGCCGCAATTGAACTGGAACAAGGACTTGAAAATACTTATGCTGATTTTGAATACAATTATCAGAAGTACATAAAAAATGAAGTAACCTTTGCTGTTGCCCATTTGTAACTAAACAATCGCGCTGTAAGATTGTGATTTCATTACCCGGCAATTAAAATATCTCAAACACTTTATTTCTAACTTTAAAAACATTCTCTGCAACAGGCGGAATAGAAAAGGTATGCAGGATAGCCGGCAAAGCATTGTTTGAAAACGGGCTGGAAAATAAAAGGGATATAACTATTTTCAGTTTGCATGACAGTAAAGATGACGCTAAAGAAAATATATATTTTCCCTCTGAACTCTTCAGGGGCTTTAGTGCGAACCGGTTTACTTTTATAAGATCTGCCATTCAAAAAAGCATAGACTGTGAAATAGTGATCCTGAGCCACATCAATTTACTTATCATTGGCTGGATGATTAAAAAAATTTCACCTCATACCCGGGTTTATATTTTTGCACATGGAATTGAGATTGGGAATATTTCTATACGAAAACGTAAAATGTTTGCATGTTGTGATAAAATAATCTGTGTAAGCAGGTTTACTTTAGAAAGGATCATACAAATGCATTCAATTGAGAAGCAAAAACTGGAAGTATTAAATAATTGCCTGGATCCTTTTTTACCCGCCCCGGCTACAACGAAAGAAATTCTTGACCTCAGAGAAAAGTATGGTTTTGGAGAAAATGAACTTATCCTTTTTACCCTGGCCCGGCTTGCAGCAAAGGAAAGATATAAAGGATATGATACCGTGATACATACGCTAACTGCGCTCAAAAAAAATTATCCACTTATCCGCTATGTGATCGGAGGTAAGTACGATCTGGAAGAAAAAAAATACCTGGATGAGCTAATAACCGAAACAGGATTGCAAGAAAATGTTTTTATAACTGGGTTCATTGATGAAAAAGATCTGCCGGCCTGGTATGCAGCGGCTGACATTTTTGTAATGCCCAGTCGCGAAGAAGGTTTTGGGCTTGTTTTTATTGAAGCAATGTATTATGGATTGCCTGTAATTGCCGGAAACCGTGATGGTTCTGCGGATGCCTTATGCAATGGTGAACTGGGGTTGCTGGTAGATCCGCTGAACCGGGAGGAAATAACAGCAGCGATCTTGCAAATAGCCGGAAACAAATCAGCGTTTATCCCCGACCGTGAAAAACTACTGCTTAATTTTGGCTATCAACCTTACAGGCGAAAGTTAGAAACGATCTTGTTTGGGAGTACAACCGTACAAGCAGAAAGCATTGTATCAATGGCATGATTAAAGAAACAACTGGTAACATACCGGATGAGCAGTGGGACAGGATCATAAGGCCTGGGAGCAGCCTGCTGGACTTTAAGTTAAAAGAGGTATGGCAATACCGGGATTTGTTGTGGCTTTTTGTAAAACGAGATTTTGCCGCGCAATACAAGCAAACCATATTAGGCCCTCTCTGGCATTTTATACAGCCCGTTTTTACTACCCTTGTTTTTTTATTGATCTTTAGTAAAATTGCCAATATACCTACCGATGGCATAGAGCCCGTTTTATTTTATATGAGTGGAATTAATATCTGGAATTATTTCAGCGCCTGCCTCACAGCCACTTCAAATACATTTGTAGCCAATGCGGGAATATTCGGAAAAGTTTATTTTCCACGCCTCGTAATACCATTGAGCACGGTTCTTAGCAATGTTATAAAGTTTGGAATACAGTTTAGTTTACTCCTTGCCGTTATGGTTTGGGTTGGAATCAAGAACAATAGTTTTCATTTTGGAACAAGCTGGCTGCTTATTCCTGTTTTGGTTATTATGATGGCTGGCCTGGGTTTGGGACTGGGAATAATTATTTCATCGCTTACAACAAAATACCGAGATTTCTCAGTGCTTATAGGTTTTGCGGTTCAGCTTCTCATGTATGCCACACCGATAGCTTATCCCTTATCTTTTTTAAAAGGGAAGAGTTATGCAGCCTGGATCGCATACAATCCACTTACCCCAATTGTGGAAGCCTTTCGATATGCTTTGTTTGGAACCGGTACAGTAGATATAAGCAGTCTGTTGTACAGCGGGATAGTGATAATAATATTGCTTTTTGTTGGGTTGCTTGTATTCAGTAAAGTGGAAAAAACTTTTATGGATACGGTATAAGCCTTTTGTAAGTGGCAAAAATTGAGTTATTGAGCAAGATAAATTCAAAAGCCTGTTCAAATGAGTGTCGTAATTAAAGTAGAAAATTTATCAAAACAATACAGGCTTGGCAATGTGGGTACAGGTTCCATGGCCCACGATGTAAACAGGGCCTGGCACCGTATGCGTGGCAGGGAAGATCCCTATTTAAAGATCGGCGACAATAATGATCGTACAATCAAAGGCGAAAGTAATTATGTGTGGGCTTTAAAAGACATCAATTTTGAAGTGAATCATGGAGAGGTGTTGGGTATCATTGGAAGAAACGGAGCTGGGAAAAGTACGCTGTTAAAAATTCTTAGCCGTACCACTTCACCAACAACCGGCAGTGTAAAAATAAAAGGAAGGGTTGCCAGTTTGCTTGAGGTTGGCACAGGTTTTCATCCGGAATTAAGTGGCAGGGAAAATATTTTTTTAAACGGTGCCATTTTAGGCATGACCCGTCACGAAATAAAAAGGAAATTTGACGAGATCGTGGATTTTGCCGGGGTGGAACGTTACATTGATACACCCGTGAAACGCTACTCTTCCGGAATGTATGTTCGGTTGGCCTTTGGCGTTGCTGCCCATCTGGAGCCCGAAATCTTAATTGTAGATGAAGTATTGGCCGTGGGAGATGCCGAGTTTCAGAAAAAGGCTTTGGGGAAAATGAAAGATGTAAGTACCAAAGAAGGACGAACTGTATTATTTGTAAGCCATAATATGGCTGCAATAAAAGCCCTGTGTAATAAAGCTTTGGTAATTGATAATGGGAAGGTGATAGCATTTACAGATTCAGCTGAAGGAATGAAGATATATTTCCAATCCAGTAGAGTTAAAAACCAATCAGTTTTAGAGAAAAGTATAGATAAAAACGTGGATGAATTTATATTGTGGAAAACAATTGAAATCCGGCAAAATGAAGTTATTCTTTCAGAAATTCAAAATAATTTACCCTTTTCAATTTTAATCACTTATGAATTAAAGACTGATATTAATGGTTTCAGATTATTTATTGATATTTCAGATTGTCAATCATTATCAATATGTAAAACTTTTTTTGATGAAGAAAATGATACAGGTTCATACTTTAAAAAAGGGATATACACGTCTGTCTTAAATTTTCCGGAAAACTTGTTTATAGAGGGTGAATACATAATCACTGTTTTTGCAGGGATGCATGGCTTAAAAATATTTCATCCTGTGAATGGGATCCCTGTAAACCTTGAAGTATTAGAAATGGGCACAATTAAAAGAAGAAGATTTGAAAATAGTTTTAAAGGATTGGTAACCTTACCGGTTAAATGGATTACAACCCGCACGAATGAAAGTTAAATTGTACACATTGATAATTATTAATGTTTAAAAACCTCAGTGAATAAATATTATAGCCAACATGGGGAAGATTTTATTTTAAATAAAATTTTTAAAAACAAGAAAAAAGGCTTTTTTGTTGAAATTGGTTGTCTGGATGGTATTGAATTTAGTAATAGCTATTTTTTTGAAAAAAAGGGGTGGAATGGAATTTGTCTTGAAGCTCACAATGATTTTATTGGGGCATTGAAGAAAAACAGGCCTGGTTCACAAATTGTACATTGTGCAGTGGGGGAAAAAAATATGGACGAAGTAATTTTTTATGCCAATAGGATTGGAAGCTTGTCCACATTGGATAAATCACAGGAAGAGAGGTGGGTAAAAAACTACAGAGAATATTTTGATGGATTCGTAGAACAAAAAGTTCAAATGCGTACTTTAAATTCTGTTTTTAAGGAATTACAGGTTACAAAAATAGATTTCATTTCTCTTGATATCGAGGGATATGAAATTGAGGCATTGCAAGGGCTCGATCTGGAAAAATTCAAACCAAATATTTTTGTAATCGAATATAAAGACGATGATCATAAGAAGGGGTTGGAAGAAATACTATTTAAAAATGGTTATTTTTTTATAGGCCTTTTGGGTTGTAATCTTTTTTATGGAGTACAATATGAAGACAGGAAATATTTAAATAAAAATTATGGAAAAATTAAACTCTCCTGGATTGATATGAATGGCGTAGAAACAATCAAGCAGACAATTTTTAATTTTAATAAAAACACTAATCTGATAAAGCTAAAAAATATTATAAAAAAAACTATAGTGGAGCGTATCATAAAAAGAATAAAAAATTAGTAAAAGCCAATTAATTATCGAATGCCCAGCCATAATAGATTTAGTAGTTTGTTTTTTCGTTCCATAAATGCTTTTTCAATTTTTTTTAAGTCAATAGGCTTTGCTTTAAAGTATTTTAAAAATAATCGTTTTATAGATTTATTTTATTTCAGGAAAGCCATAGAAATCGCGCATACATCTCCATTTAGGATAATTATTCCTCCTTTCAAAAAACAGGAAATAGTAGAAATTCAACTGCCTCATTTTGGAAATGTTAAGCTAAATTTCCATTTGAATGATTATTTTCAAATGGCTATTTGCGAAGAATTTATCAAGTATAAAATATATAATTTAGGTCTTATCGGTTTTTTACCTGATCATTCAATTGATTGTGGCGCATACCAGGGATATTTTTCTTTTTTAATTGCGGAGAAATATCCGGAGTGTAAAAAAATTTGCATTGAACCTCACCCGGAAAATTATAAAAGTTTGTTAAGTGGAATTATTAATAATAATATACAAAAAGTCACCACATTTAATAAGGCTCTTTCCACAATAAAAGGTAAGATTTCTTTGGAGCTTTGGGGTAGTAATATGGCAAAACTATATAGCATAAAGAGTTCCACAAATGAAGTTAGTGTTGAAACAATTGATTTATACGAATTTCTTAATGTGATAAAAGCGAATGAAAGCTTAGTAATTAAAGTTGATATCGAAGGAGGAGAACTGGATTTTTTTCCCGCTTGTATTGACAAGTTGCCTGCAAAGTGTGCCGTTTATCTTGAAACACATGATGCATGGAGATCCTTAAAAGGTATAGAGCAAAAATTTGTTGAGAGCGGGTTTTCATTTTCCATTTTAAGAGATAGGGGTTTGTATATAGATTCATACGCTGTAAGAAATGGCTAGTTTAAAAAAATAATACCTCGCACTATTAATGATTAAGATCAAAGTTTCAACTCCGTGGGACCACATCAATTTTTCAGAAAGGATTTCATCGAAACTGACTGGCTATCAATTTATATTTGATACTACAGTTATCGAATGCGATTATTGGATAATTTGGGGTGGAATTAAAGGGGTAGAAGAAACGACAAATTGTGACCCTTCGAATATCATTTACCTTTCAGATGAGGCTCACGAAGAAAGGTTTTTTAATAAATATTTTCTTAATCAATTTGCTTCCATTATCACATGCCGTACAGATATCAAACACAGGTCAGTAATACCTACACATGAATTAAATACCTGGTTGATTAAAAAAAGTTATGATCAGATTTACAATGAAAACTTTATCCCAAAAACTAAGATTCTCTCTGTGATATCCTCAGACCAAACGTGGCTACCAGGCCATAAACTCAGGTTTGCTTTTGTAAATAAACTAATAGGTCATTTCAAAGATAAACTTGATGTTTTTGGAAAAGGATTTAACCCCATTGCTGATAAATATGATGGATTGGCTCCTTATAAGTATTCTGTTGCAATTGAGAATTCGATTATCCCGGGCTATTTTACAGAGAAAATAGCAGATTGTTATCTGGCCCATACAATGCCGATTTATTATGGCTGCCCTGATATTGGTAAATATTTTGATAACAAATCCTTTTTATACATTGACCCTCAAGATTATACAATAGCATTTAAGAAAATTGAAAAACTTATTGAAGAAGATCCATATGATCAACTCCTGTCTGTGATAGAAGGACAGAAAAAAAAATATCTGGAAGAGTATCACATATTTAATAAACTAATAAGAATACTTGAAAGTAATTTTAATCCTTCAGGGCAGAAAAAAAAAATTACGATTAAAAATGAGCGATGTTATCAAAGAGGCTATAAAGTCAATAATTTTGTTCATGCTGCTTTTAAAAATCTTCGTTTACCGCCTCAACTTTATTTCCAAGTAAAGTTTGCACAAAATTCCACATATGCTAATAATTTAAAATGAGAGAATTTTTATTCTTATCAAAAGAGGTTGGCTTATATTCTGCATTTATCTATTTGATACATAAGCTGGAGTTAAAGATTATTAATACCTCTGTAGTTAAAAGCCGGAATATTAAAAAGCAAAAGAGAATCGAAAATATTCATGCTGCTTTATCAATTTTCAATGGGGATGTAGTAACAATTGACAGCAAAAAATATATAAAAAAATATTTGCAATTTAAGCCTGCTTATTATATTTATTTGCGCCCTTACAGTAGTGATGAACTTGTTTTTAGCCAGGTATTTATTCATGAAGAATATAAGGCAGTTGTAAATATTTATGATCAGTTTTATACAAAGCCACCTGAACTTATAATTGATTGTGGCAGTAATATTGGGTTGGCTAGTATTTATTTTTTTATGTTTTATCCTGAAGTAAATGTAATTGCCGTTGAACCCTTTAAGAAAAACGCAGACCTTATCAGGCAAAATTTTGATTCCGTTTCATTAAAAAAATACAAAATAGTTGAAGCGGGTATTTGGAATAGCAATGGATGGTTATCAGTTGATCGTGAATTCCGGGATAAAAAAGAATGGTCAGTTCGCTTAATTCAATCTGGTAAGGATAAAAAAGATATAAGATCCTGTTCTTTACTTGAAATGATTGAAGGTTGTAAAGGCCTGGTTGATATTTTGAAAATTGATATAGAAGGAGCAGAACAGCAATTATTTGAGGATGAAAATTATGCAGCTTCTTTCTTAAAAAAAGTAAAATGCCTCGCGTTGGAAATTCATGATGAATTTAAGGGAAGAAATAATATATACAAAATATTAAAGAATAATAATTTTTTCTTTTACAATACCAATGAAATAACGGTCGCTATTAACCGCTCTTTCCTTCCTCAGCTTTGACAAATAAATTACCGCTTGTTTCTGTAATAATGCCTGTTTACAACAGTAGCTCTTATATTAATAAATCTATTGAAAGTATACTTCAACAGACCTATCTGAATTTTGAATTATTAATTTACGATGACAACTCTACTGATGGCACTTTAGATATTATCCGTGCATACAAGGATAAAAGGATTATCATTTTCAGAAAGGAACACAATACCGGATATACAGAGAGCCTGAGAAGAGGTATTAGCGCTGCAAAAGGAAAATATATTGCCAGGATGGATAGTGATGATATCAGTTTTTTAACCCGTTTTGCCAGGCAAGTAGATTTTTTAGAAGATAACCCGGAATACGGAATTGTAGGTACACAACTTCGAACAATTGAAGAATCTAATGAAGGCCAAATATGGACTTATCCTTTACACAATGAGGATATAAAATTACACTTATTGGTAGATTCTCCATTTGCACATCCTTCAGTAATGATTAGAAAAGAAGTTTTAGAAAAGAACAACCTCAATTACGAAACTAAATACGAACCCTGCGAAGATTATAAATTATGGGTGGATTTACTAAGTTTCACAAAAGGTGCTAATCTCAATGAAGTGCTGGTTTATTATCGTTTGCACGACAATCAGACTATAAAAATGAAAAGGAACACTTTACTAAATAACTCTAATTTAATAAGGCATGAAGTAATTAAAAAAATATTTGGCACCCACTTTACTGATCAGGAATTGCTGGTACATTATTATTTTTTTAATGAAATTGGAAGAAATAATCTGTTTACAATCCAGGATAAATTTAGATGGAAAAAAAAATTGCTTAAGTTATTCGAAAATACCTTTTATAAATCCCAGGGAAGGAAATTGGTAGAAAAATATTGGTTATTTAATCTTCGGACACTCACAGAATACAGGCCTTTATTTATTAAATATATTTTTAACAGGTTTCTCATACAAGGTTTTTCTTTTTTAGAGTCAACCAGGTTTATAATTAAATGTTTGATTAGTTATAAAATTTCAAAGAGCTAATCTTTGCGCATAGCTTTTATCACATATGAATATCCTCCAGACACCGGTAAAGGAGGGATTGGTACCTATACTTTTCAGGTATCAACTGTGCTTGTAAAGAATGGAGGGGATGTGCATGTTTTTGCAGGAAGCAATCACAGGCAATGTGAAGTATCGGAAAATGGGATCAAAATACATTGGATACATTGTTCTGGGCCCCATGATTTCGCTGAAAAAGTGTTCCCGGTATTTCAATCGGAGAATGCAATATGTGCATTTGACATCATGGAATCTGCCGAAATTCATGGCAATGCAATTCAAGTAAAAAGAAATTTTCCTGAGATACCATTGGTTGTTCGTTTACACGCACCAAACTGGCTTGTAGAAAATCTAAAAAAAAGATATGTTCCTTTTATAGCGAAACTTCGATATGTAGCAGGAGCATTAAAAAGAGGAAAATGGGATACAGGTTACTGGAGTAAATACAAAATAGGTAACGACAAAGATTACCAGTTTTGTCTTTTAGCAGATGCGATATCTGCACCCTCAGGGATCATGAAAAAATGGGCAGTTAAAAACTGGAAAATGGATCCTGATAAGATCAAAGTGATTGCAAATCCGTTTTTAACACCGGCAGCATTTTTAGAGATCCCGGTGAGCAGGATCCCGGAACATAAAACGATCGTTTTCTTTGGAAGGCTAAATGTGCTTAAGGGAATGGTAAATGCAAGTATAGCCATGAGAAAAATTCTTGTTGAATTTCCTGATTACAAATTTTTAGTGATAGGTGATGATGGTACTGGGCCCGATGGCCAATCTATGAAAGACTGGATGAATAGAAAATTAAAAAAAACAGGGGATCGCGTACACTTTCTTGATGGAATGGCATATGATGAGATGCCTGCCGCAATTGCAAAGAGTGAGATAGCATTACTTCCAAGTTTGTTTGAAAGCTTTTCTTATACCTGCGCAGAAGCTATGGCTGCTGGGAAAGCGGTTATCGGCAGCATAAATACCGGGATGGAAGACATGATCACTCATAAAAAAAACGGGATGCTGATCGATCCTGAATCAGCGGTTTCAATTTACCAGGCATTAAAAGAGTTAATACAAAATAATGAGCTGCTATATGAAATAAGAACAAATGCCCGGCAAAATTGGATGGAATATAAGGAGGCAAAACTTGCAAACTCTTATATTGACTTTTATAAAAGTGTGATTTCCGAATGAAAAAATTACAGCTTTATCATTTTCATAATGGAAGAGGAGGTGGTGTTTTGGCTGTCATCAAAAACCTTATAAAGTATTCAAAGGATCCGACAATAGAGAATCATATAATACATGCAATAAACCGGGATAAGATCAGTGATTATACGATGGAATCTATTGAGGGATGTGTATCGCAACAACTTTTTAATTATAGTTCAAACAATAATTTTTATTACACTTGCAGAAAACTATCAAAATTGCTGCCGGATGAAAAAGCAATTGTTGTGGCACATGACTGGCTGGAGCTGGGAATGGTAAGTAACCTGGGTTTACAGAACCCGGTGGTACATATTGTGCATGGTAATTACCAGTATTATTATGAGCTTGCTTTGAAGCATAGTTCTGTTGTAGATGCGTATATTGGTATCAGTGATAAAATTGCAGCTACACTAAAAAATATAATGCCTCACAGGATCAATGATATTTCACAATATTATTTTCCTGTTCCTGGTCTGCCTGTCAGCAGAGCCAGTAGTAAAACGACGAGAATTATTTATTTTGTTCGGGATCTTACAGATCCTAATAAACGATTTGATACTCTTATTAAGATTGCAGATAAATTATCTGGCAAGCCTGTTGATTTTTTATTCACCATTGTTGGGGCAGGAATGACCGGATCAGAATTTGAAAAAATATGGCCGGAAGCTATAAGAAGTCGAGTAAAATTTTTAGGGGCCCGGTCAAATGAAGAAATACATACACTTTTAAGTAACCAGGATATTTTTTTACTTCCCTCGCTTGAAGAAGGATTACCTGTTTCTTTAATTGAATCAATGAAAGCTGGAGTAATTCCACTGGTAACTCAATGGGATGAATTTTTACACCGGCTGGTAATCCCTGGTGAAACAGGCTATCACTTTGAGCCGGATGCGGTGAGCGAATATGTGAACTGTATAGATTTTTTACGGGCAAACCCGGATCGGTTAAAAATAATTTCTGAAAATTGCAAAATAAAAGCGAACAGGTTGTTTGACCCGTTACTTAATACGATACGATTTGAAGAAGTGTATAACACCGTATCTGTTACTAATAATAAAAAGAAACCTTTTAAAGTTTACGGCAGCAGGCTGGATCACCCACGGATCCCCAATTTTGTTACAAAATCAATCCGCAAGGCAATTCATTAATGCAAAGTGATATTTTAATAAGTGTTTTGATCACAAACTATAACCGGGAGGCATTTATTTCGGATGCTATTAATAGTGTACTTGCCTCTGAATATAAAAATTTTGAACTGATAATAGTCGACGATTGTTCTACCGACAATTCGGTAGGGATCATTAATGAATTCAAAAAGAATGACGACAGGATACAGTTTTTTATAAATGAAAAAAACCTGGGGCAATTTGCAAACAGGAACAAGGCAGCTTCATTGGCAAAAGGAACTTTTTTAAAGTATGTAGATTCAGATGATATAATATATCCGAATACTTTACATGATATGTTACAGGGTATGTTACATTTCCCGGAGGCAGCCCTGGGATTTTGCCTTACACATGGCCCTTGTAAAAAGCCATTGCCTTATAAAATAGAAAAGGAAGAAGCATTTCAGCAACATTTTTTTGAAGGAGGATTACTTTTTGCAGGCCCGTCTGGATTGATCATTAAACGGGATGCATTTGAAATGGTAGGAGGTTATGAAGAATATGGTATGCCTTCCGATAACCACCTGACTTTAAAAATTGCTTCGAAGTTTGCAGTGGTGGCTTTCCCAAGAGACCTTTTCTGGTGGCGGATCCACCCCGGACAGGTGTTTACAAAGAATCTTACCAACTATGATAATATTTTTAATAACTATATGTACACAAAAGATATTATTCTTCACTACTCACCAATGAGTACTCGGAAAAATAGTAGAATTTTAAGAAATCTTGAAAAAATATTTTATTTAAACCTCTCTCGCCTGGCTACTATAAAGGTGAAACCAGCATGGGCGCTCCGGCTTTTATTTAAAAAGATAGGAAACAAGTATTGAAAGTCATTCATTGTCTGAATTATTTTTTGCCAGAACAGGTAGCCGGCACCGAAATATATACATTATCACTTGCAAAAGAACTTTTAAACAGGGATATAAAAAGTATTGTACTCATTCCCAATTTTGGAAGATCAATTAATGAAGAATATGAATTTGAGGGGATAAGGGTTATTAAATATGCTGAGCCCTCTGTTAATGACAGGGAATTTCAAATGGGAAAAAAAGTACCGGTTGGAATAGAAAATTTTCTCTCAATATTAAGAACAGAGAATCCTTCTGTGGTCAACTTTCATTCGCTCTCTTTTGGAACCGGGATAAGTTTATTTCATTTAATAGCGGCAAAGGAGGCCGGGTATAAAACAGTTACTACATTTCATCTTCCAGGATATACGTGCTGGACAAGCCATTTAATGTATAAAGATGAAACACATTGTAATGGAATAATCAAAATAGGAAAATGTACAAAATGTGTTTACTCGGTTAAAGGAATTCCGGCAGTTGCCATGGTTGCAAATAAACTTAATTATGATACTACCAACTGGCAAACTTCAATCGGAACAGCATTGGGATTTCCTTTTATTATTAGAAAGCTAAAAAAAGGCATTTTTGATATTGCTGCAAATTCTGACCGGGTTGTTGTGCTGGCAAAATGGTACAAAAATGTGTTGGAATTAAATGGGATCGAAATGGGAAAAGTTTCCTTGATCGCACAAGGTCTACCGGGCATGATACCGCAAATAGATCCGGTTGATAACACATCAGGTATTTTGAAAATAGTGTTCATCGGAAGAATCAGTCCTTTGAAAGGCCTTCATTTATTAATTGATGCATTAATTCTTTTACCTCAAAATATTATTTCGCTTGATATATTTGGGAGCGCGGGAGATCAGGAATATTTTGAAAGTTGTTTGCAAAAATCTGCCATTTTAAAAAACTTGTTCTGGAAAGGTTCTGTGAAACCTGCGGAAGTGGTTACGTACATTTCACAATACGATATATTATGTCTGCCTTCCTTATCAGAAATGGCGCCCATTGTAATCCAGGAAGCATTTGCAGCAGGCGTGCCAGTGCTGGCGTCAGACATTTATGCAAATAAAGAGCAGGTAACACATAACGGTAATGGCTGGTTGTTTTCATTCAACAACAGCACCGACCTTACTTTGAAATTACAGATGCTTATTGATGAACCGGAAAAAATAGTAACAGCAAGAAAAAATATACCCGGGGTAAAATTATTTACAAAAGTGGCTGAAGAATATGAGGTTCTTTATGAAAAAATAATAAAAGAGAATGTTCCATCCTTAATCGGCCCAGGTAACCTGACGATAAATAATTAGATGTTATGTATGATCAACCCGGATTGTTGTAAGTGAAGATCCTGATCATTATGGATCCTGGGATTTCTATACCTGTTCAAGGGTATGGTGGTATAGAAAGAATGGTGGAACTGCTGGCGAAAGAATACAATAAGGCAGGTCATGAAGTACATTTATTTGTAACTGCAGGTTCTTTTGTTGCAGGTTGTAAGATGCATTCATTCGGAAAAGTTGGGTTCCCTCCTAAAAAAACGGATGCATTGTCTGCAATACCTGTTGCGTGGAATTTTTTATGGAAGCATCGCCATGATTTTGATCTGATACACAATTTTGGAAGGCTCGCTTACCTCATCCCAGTCTTTACCCATCCCGTTAAAAAAATAATGAGTTACCAGAGGGAGATAAGTAAAAGAAATATTCAATTCATCAATAAGCTGCATGCAAAAAATTTAGTATTCACCGCTTGCAGTGCAGACCTGTTATCAAGATTACATGTGTCTGGTAACTGGGATACTGTTCATAATGCTGTTGATTTTTCCAGGTACCAGTTACAGGAAACAATACTACAGGATGCGCCATTGATATTCCTGGGCAGGCTTGAAAGAGTGAAAGGATGCCATATTGCAATCCGTATTGCAAAAGAATCAAATCACAAACTGATCATTGCCGGAAATATATCATCATTACAGGAAGAGAAGGATTATTTTGAAAATGAAATTAAACCACATGTTGATGGAATCCATATTCAATATGTTGGACAGCTCAATGATGAACAGAAAAATGAATACCTGGGTAAAGCTAAAGCACTCCTTTTTCCTATTGAATGGAATGAACCTTTTGGCATAGTTATGTTAGAAGCCATAGCATGCGGCACCCCGGTGATTGGGTTTAAGAAAGGTTCAGTTAATGAAGTTATAGATGAAGGAATTACGGGTTTTAAAGTAAACACCTTTAATGAAATGGTGGAAGCTGTGGAAAATATTCCTTTAATAAACAGGCAGCAATGCAGGCAAAAAGCAAGGTTGCGTTTTGATTCAGATGTAATAGGAAAAAAATACCTTGGCATAGTTGAAAGCAACAGAAAAAAAATTGTGATCATTACAACCGGGCAACCTGCTGCTAATCCAAGAGCGCTTAAAGAATACCAGGCATTAATTGAAAAAGGGTATGGTGTTAAGTATTTATACACTTACAGTGCATCCTGGTCATATAAAATAGATGAAGATAAATTCAGGAGTGGCGAATTAAATAAAAAGGATTTCCTACAGGTTGGAGGTAATCCTTACAATAAAAATGTTACTTATTTTATATCAAGGGCTACCTATAAAATTGCGGGATTATTGGTTAAGATATTTCCCTATCCTTTTCTGAAAAAAATAACTATGGCCAGGTCGGCACTTTCTTTTTGGTTAGTGGCAAAGAATTATAAAGCAGACTTGTACATTGCCCATTACCTGGGAGCCTTACCTGCGGCTATTAGGGCTGGGGGTAAATACAATGTACCTGTTGTGTTTGATGCAGAAGATTTTCACCGGGGAGAGCAGAAGTATTATGCAGCGCAATCAGAAAATATAGTGGCAGTTGAAAATAAATTATTGCCAAAAGTAAACGTGATCACAACGGCAAGTCCGCTGATATCTGAAGCGTATAAAAAATTATATCCTCAAAAAAATGTTGTAACAATAAATAATGTATTTAGCCTGAAGCACCTGCAACAAGCTAATCCAGGGCACAATCAAAAAGTCCGGTTGTTGTGGTTTTCCCAGAATGTCGGAATAAACAGGGGATTAGAAATTTTTATAACTGCCTTGAATTATTTGCCGGGATATAATATTGATCTTACCATAATGGGCAACAATCAATCAATTGAATACAAAAAGAAATTGTATTTAATGGCAGATGATCCACAGCAAATTATATTTAAGGAGCCCATTTCACCAGACGCAATTTTTACATTTGCTTCAAATTATGATATAGGTCTTGCTGGCGAGATCCCCAACTGTGTTAACAAAGAGATATGCCTTTCCAATAAACTCTTTACTTATTTACTAGCCGGGAATTGTGTACTAAGTTCTGATACGCCGGCCCAGCGCCGGTTTTTAGAAAATCATCCTGGCATTGGCCTGTTATATAAATATGATGATCCCCGAAGCCTGGCTGACCAAATAAAGAGATGTTATGATGATAGAAATTTTCTAACTAGGTGTAAAAAAAATTCGCTCTTGTTATCCAAACAAAAAATGAATTGGGAAAATGAGGAAGAGATTTTTATGGATATCATACATTCATTAGTTTGAAAAAAATATTAATCATTGCTCCTCATTTTCCACCTTCTAACCTGGCTGCTGTTCACAGGAGCCGTTTGTTTGCACAACACCTTCCCGCATTTGGATGGAAGCCTGTTATTCTCACAGTGGATGAAAAATATTATGAAGAAGTGCCGGATCATGCTCTTGTTAAATTGTTGTCTCCTGATCTACAAGTAGAAAAGGCAAGTGCCTGGAAGATCACAAGACCTAGATTGGTAGGAGATATAGGGCTCCGGGCATTTTATTCATTGTATAAGAAAGCAAAACATCTGATTAAAAAAGAAAGTATCGATTTTCTCTATATCCCTATACCTTCTTTTTATACAGCCTTACTCGGCAGGTGGTTACATTCATCAACGGGTATACGCTATGGAATTGATTATATAGATCCCTGGGTGCATACTTTTCCAGGATCAGAAAAAAAATTTTCAAGGCATTGGTTCAGCTCCAGGATAGCTGAATGTTTAGAACCTGTAGCAATAAAAAAAGCTTCGCTTATTACCGGAGTTGCTCCCGGATATTTTAAAGATGCCCTTTTCCGAAATCCTCATTTGAATAAATCAGCTATACATGGTGCAATGCCCTATGGTGGCGAGGTGAAAGACCATGATATGATCAATTCAATGCTGGTCTCACCCTATATTTTTCAAAAAAATAAAAATAAAATGCAGTTGGTTTATGCAGGTGCAATGTTACCGAATGCATATAGTATACTTGAAGCAATATTCTCTGCCATTTCAAATAACAAAGATGCTTTTACTGATGTAGAATTTCATTTTATCGGTACCGGCAAATCTCCGAATGATAATAATGGATACAATATTAAACCGCTGGCGGAAAAATACAATCTGTGGGAAACTGTTATTTATGAATATCCCAAACGCATTCCTTATCTGGATGTGTTGATGCATTATTCAATAGCAGATGCGATATTTATTCTGGGTAGTACTGAAGCACATTATACGCCCAGTAAGACTTACCAGGCTGTACTTTCCGGCAAGCCTTTGTATGCTGTGTTGCATGTTGATAGTACAGCTATAAAAGTTATAGAGAACTCTAAAGCTGGTTTGGTACTAGGGTTTCACAGTGTACAGGGTGCTTCCTATGTTGAAGAAAAATTTTTAAAATCGTTTTTGCTATTCCGGAATTTTGTAAAAATCTTTGAAAGAGAACAAGTAGATAAGAAAATGTTTAATGAATATTCTGCATATAATGTAACCGGTGAACTTGCCAGGTTATTGGATAAAGCATTGGTTATATAATTCAAAAGTTTTTTTATCAATGATAACCTTACAATAAAATGAAATCTTCTTTGCAATAACCCGAATGAAAAAGCGGCTGGCAATAATAACAACTCATCCTATTCAATATAATGCTCCCTTATTTAAATTACTTGCGCAAAGAGGCATTATACAGGTAAAGGTTTTCTATACATGGGGTGAAACGGTCTTACAGAATAAATATGATCCCGGGTTCAGTAAAAATATAGAATGGGATATCCCTTTACTGGAGGGGTATGATTACAGCTTTGTATTAAATACGGCAAAAGATAAAGGTTCTCATCATTTTAATGGAATAAATAACCCTGCTCTAATCCGGGACATTGAATTATGGAAACCAGATGCAATTTTAATTTATGGCTGGTCATTTAAAAGTCACTTAAAGGCCCTGAGATATTTCAATAAAAAAAATTTAATTTTTTTCCGCGGCGATTCAAATTCATTGAAAAAAATATCTTTTTTTAAAAATAAATTACGAAATCTTTTTTTAAAATGGGTCTATCGTCATGTTGATGTAGCATTCTATACCGGTACACATAACCGTAATTATTTCCTGCAACATGGATTAAAAAAAGATCAACTGGTATTTGTTCCGCATGCAATAGATAACCATAGATATGCAGAAAAGGAAATCTTTTTTGAGGAAAAAGCAAGGCAATGGCGCGAAAAGCTGGGTGTAAAATTGAACGATATTTTGTTTTTATACGCCGGTAAAATAGACGGGAACAAAAATGTACAATTATTGATCGATGCTTTTATAAAAATTGAGCATCCAGGCGCCCACCTGCTGATAGCCGGAAATGGAGAGGATGAAAAAAGACTTGCAGGTAAGTATGCTGTACATTCAAAAATTCATTTTATTCCATTCCAGAACCAAAGTGTAATGCCTGTACTGTACCGGGTCTGCGATGTTTTTGTGCTTCCTTCCCTTTCAGAAACTTGGGGTTTGGTATTGAATGAGGCAATGGCTTGTAGCAAAGTAGTTATAGCCAGTGATGCCTGTGGCGCAAGTGTTGATCTAATTTCGGAAGGCAAAAACGGTTATATTTTTAAATCAGGTAACATAAATGACCTGGAGAATAAAATGCGGCTGGTTGTGAAAAACCGGCATGCTTTAAAAGATATGGGTATGGCTTCTTTTGATATAATTAAGGATTGGAGTTACCAGAGCGCCTGTGCAGCGATTGAAAAAACTATTTTGTTTACTGATGTTTAAAAATATTTATTTCGATGACAGTGCCAAAGGGTTTCTTATATTATTATTATTTGCACAATTATTCCTGAATAACGGGGTCTATCTTTTCTTTGGCGCTATCTGTTTTGCAGTTGTTCTATATAACCTCCAGCAACCATTTAAACCCTCCGTTTTTACCCTGATCTTCTTATATCATTTTATGCAAATAGCTGCAGGAATATGGTTAAGCAACTACCTGGGTGAGGATATCAATTTTCGTTCCCCACACTCCAATGTAGCCATCATGGTTTCTTTTATTGGAACATTGTTTTTATTCGCCCCGGTTATATATTATAACAATAAGATACCAACCCTTTCCCTGGAGAGATTAAGATTTTATGCAAATAAATTATCAATCAAAAAAACACTTACTTTTTATATTATAATATTCTTTATCGCTAATGCTTTGAACCTGGTTGCACTTCAACTGGGGGGATTGGCGCAGGTAAGTTTTAGCCTGGTTAATATTAAGTGGTTCTTCTTTTTACTTTTTGGATTCCAGGTAGTACTGAAAAAAATAATGATCAGGGAATTCTGTATCATAATTGGGATCGAATTTATTATGGGGTTCTTCAGTTATTTTTCAGATTTTAAAACCGTGATATTTTTCTTAGGATTTATTTACCTCACTTTCCTCACAAGAATGTACCTGAGGCATATTATTTTTGCAATTCTGTTTTTAATTGTTGTTTTTTTTGCAGGCACTTTCTGGACGAGCATTAAAGGTGAATACAGGTCCTTTTTAAACCAGGGAACCAACACCCAGGTTGTTGATGTTTCTAAAAATGATGCACTCAATAAGCTTGTTGAATTATATAACAAAGAAGAGGAATCTTACCGGGGGTCTTCAACAAAAGATTTTTTAGAAAGATTACAATATACCTACCACCTGGCAAAGGCAATGGACAAAGTTCCCGCAGACATACCTTACCAGTATGGAAAAAACTGGGGAGAGACCCTTGAATTTGTGCTGACTCCGCGCATATTAAATCCGGCTAAACCTTCTTATGATGCATCGGTTAAAACTACCAAATATACAGGCATAGGTTATGCCGGTTCCCGCAGCGGTACTTCAGTGAGCCTTGGATATTTTGCTGACGGCTATATTGATTTTGGATACATAGGGATGTTTATTCCCTTGCTGATTTTAGGATTGATCTATGGGTTCAGTTATTTTTATTTTGTACGGCATTCATCCAACAATTTTATATTTAACTACGCAGTAGTTGGCGCCCTGTTTATGGAGTTCATTGCATTTGAAATGGATAGTACTTATTTATTAGGACGACTTTTTGCAAGCTTGCTTACATTTTATCTTTTATCTGTTTTCTTTTTTCCCTGGCTGATACGCAGGTTGTCATTAACCGATACTGATACAAAAATTTGAAGACCGTTCTTATCACTATACCCTGGTTTCATCCTGCATATAAAGCGGGCGGTCCTGTGCAATCGATTGCCAATATGGTAAATCAATTTTCCACCGGTATTGAATATTTCATTGTATGCGGCAATACAGACCTTAATGATACACCTATCGAAAAGCTGGAGACTGGAAAATGGGTCGTTTACAATGCAAACACAAAAGTGTGGTACGCTGAACAAAATAAACGAAGTGATACACTGGTAAAGATCACTGAAAAGCTTAAGCCTGATATCATCTATATCAATGGGATGTTCTCCTGGCATTTCACTATTGTTCCTCTATTATTTTGTAAGGCCAAATACAAGTTGATATCGCCAAGAGGGATGCTGCATCCCGGAGCACTTTCTCAAAAAAGAGGAAAGAAAAAACTTTTCCTGTCACTTTGGAAATTCTTTGACCTGCACAAGAAAGCAACTTTCCATGCAACTGATAATGAAGAAAAAATATTCATAGAGAAAAATTTCGGTGATGAGATAAATACAATGGTGGCCGGTAACTTCCCCAGGATTTTTTCTTTCGGCAGTTCTGCTAAAAAAAAAGGTGTATTAAAATTAGTAAGTATAGCAGTTATCAGCCCAATGAAGAATCATCTTTTGGTATTGGATGCATTGCTAAATATTCCTGCAATTGTTGAGTATCATATTTGTGGCCCCATAAAAGATATGGAATACTGGCAAAAATGCCTTGCTAAGATGAAAGAGATGCCGGTAAATATTTCTGTTATATTTCATGGAGAAGTTCCACCCTCGGGGATAGAAGAAGTTTTGAATAAAGGCCATGTTTTCATACTTCCGAGTAAAAGTGAAAGTTTTGGCCATGCAATTTTTGAAGCTTTGTCGTCCGGGAAGCCGGTGATAATAAGCCACACTACTCCCTGGCAACAATTGAAAGAAAAAAAGGCAGGAATAAATGTTAATCTGAATATTAATTCAATTGCAGATTCAATTGCTTTTTTTGCTGATATGGTACAGGAAGAATATAGTGAATGGAGCCATTCTGCCTGCGACTATTCAAAAAAGGCGATCGACTTTGACATTCTGAAAGATCAATATGCAAATTTGTTTACTCTCCCTGTCCTGGAGAAATAATGGAATGGAATGAAATGATATGTTTTTTTTAAAGGATAAACAGTTTATACGTTTTATTATAAAATTCCTGGTGGTTTTTTTATTATGCTATTTTGGAACACTTGCAGTAATCGGACTAACAGCACCGGAGGGCTATTACAGTAAGTTTATTTCTCAATACCTGGATTATGTGAGTTGGATCAAAAACAGTTTAATTGAAGGAACCCGCTTGTTACTTTCCTTTTTTTCTATTGATACATACAGAGCTCCGGATTTTATTGTGAGAATAGTTAATGGGAGGGGTGTAAAAATTGCGATGGATTGTGTAGGATATGGGGTGATGAGTTTCTGGATCGCTTATGTAACGGCCTCCTTTGCAGGATTTAGTAAAAAGATTCTTTGGATCTTAGCAGGAATTATTTTGATATGGATTATAAATGTCAGTCGTATCACACTGTTGTTGGTAGCATTGAATAAACAATGGAGTATGCCTTTAGGCCTGGATCACCATACCTGGTTTAATGTTGTAGCCTACATAGCAATTTTTATAATGATCTTTTTCTTTGAACGCAGTATTAAAACTTTTAAGGATGTCAATTCTTTTAAGTTAAATAATATCCATGATAATAATAGGGATTAATGCTTACCATGCCGATGCCTCAGCAGCTATTTTTGTTGACGGTAAATTGATTGCTGCCATTGAGGAAGAGCGTTTCACACGTATCAAGCACTGGGCAGGATTTCCGGTGAGGTCAATAGAATTTTGTTTGAAGGAAGTCGGAGTATCAATTAAAGATGTTGATTACTTTGCAATTGGTCGTGATCCGTCGGCAAAAATTTTACAAAAAGCTTATTACCTGGCAAGGCATCCGTTAAAAAATGTAAAAGATTTTAAGAAGCGATTGGCAAATAACAGGCAAAATGACTCAATTGAAAAAGAACTTTCTTCTCTTTCGGGTAAGCCTGAAAAATATTTTGTAGACAAAATAAAAAATATTGAGCATCACAAAAGCCATATTGCCTCCGCTTTTTTTGCTTCACCCTTCGAAAGTGCGGCGTGCATATCAATAGATGGATCAGGAGATTTTACAACAACTATGATCGGTAAAGGGGAAGAGAATGAAATTAGAATAATTGCTTCCATAAACTTTCCACATTCACTAGGTTTTTTTTATACAGCTTTTACTCAACTTCTTGGTTTTACAAATTATGGAGATGAATATAAAGTGATGGGGTTGGCGCCTTATGGCGAACCCCGGTATGTTGACCAGATGCATGATGTTGTTAAGTTAAGACCTGGTGGAATGTTTTCGCTAAACCTTGTTTATTTCCGCAAAGGTTTTGGCGGGGTAGTTTCTTATCCGGGTAACATCCCTATGGTTGTTCCGTTGTACGGCGATATGATGATTAAAAAATTCGGAGAGCCCCGGAAAACAGATGAACCTTTAAGCCAGTATCATAAAGACCTTGCAGCATCTGTTCAGAAAATGACAGAGCTTATTTTATTTCATATTCTGAATACACTTTTTAATGAAACAAAAGATATAAATATTTGCATAGCCGGGGGAGTTGCACAAAACAGTGTGGCAATGGGCAAGATAACAACCCATACTGGCTTTAAGAATATTTACATTCCACCTGCAGGCCATGATGCGGGTATAGCTTTAGGAGCCGCATTGTTTGTGCAACATCAAATATTTAAGGAACCCCGCCAGCATATGGTATCTCCTTATACCGGTGGCAGTTTTTCCAATGAAGAGATATGTATTTTTTTAGATACTAAAGGGATTGCATATACGCAATTATCTGAATTTGAAATAAATGATACAATTACTGATTGTATTATTAACGGGGGAGTAGTAGGCTGGTTTAACGGAAAGGCAGAATTCGGGCCTCGCGCATTGGGTGGCAGGTCTATTTTAGCGGACCCACGTAATAAAAATGCCAGGTATATCATTAACAATAAAATAAAGCGCAGAGAAAGTTTTCGCCCTTTTGCTCCATCAGTTCTAAAAGAATTTGCCAAAGAATATTTTGATACAGATATGGATGTTCCTTTTATGGAAAAAGTGTATCCAGTAAAAAAAGAAAAGCGGTCAGTTATTCCTGCGGTTACGCATGTGGACGGCACAGCAAGGCTTCATACAGTAGATAAAAATATCTCCCCGGAATATTATGCTTTGATAGAAGCATTCCGTGTGAAAACCGGTGTACCATTGCTTTTAAATACATCTTTTAATGAGAACGAGCCGATTGTAAATACCCCGGAAGAAGCACTTGCTTGTTTTTTAAGAACAGATATGGATATGCTGGCAATGCAAAATATTTTAATTAAAAAGTAGTGCATTGCTGTCATCCGGAGTCTATCGAAGGACGAAGCGTTTTTTTGTTGTCATCCTGAGTCTATCGAAGGACGAAGCGTTTCTTTGCTGTCATCCTGAGCTTGTCGAAGGACGAAGCAGGAACACAATAAAAAGAAAACGAACAAGGCGGGGTGGTAATTATATTTTGAATTTTGAATTTTGAATGTTGAATGTTCCAAATCATCTTACTCCCCTCTCTTTTGGAGAAGGGGAGGGGGTGAGGTGAGCCAGGCATTGCTGTCATCCTGAGTTTATCGAAGGACGAAGTGTTTTTTTGTTGTCATCCTGAGTCTATCGAAGGACGAAGCGAGAACATAATAAAAAGAAAACCAAATCCAAAAATGATCTTAGTACTAAATAAATTTTCTTTAGTGATGATTTGGTGCGTGTGACACGCACCAATGCGTGAGTAGCGCATTACTGTCATCCTGAGTCTATCGAAGGACGAAGCGAGAGCATAATAAAAAGAAAACGAATCTAAGGGATCCCAATCCTAAAGAAATTAATTTTAAAATAAAGTTCACACAGATCTTTAAGTGAAAGTTTCCATCATAACGGTAACATTAAATTCTGATAAATACCTGGAAGAATGTATAAACTCAGTTATTGGTCAGGATTATAATAATATTGAACACATCATCATTGATGGCAAGTCTTCAGATGGAACAGTTGAAATTATTAAAAAATATGAAAAACATCTTTCTCATTGGTTATCCGAAAAAGACATTGGAATGTATGATGCTATCAATAAAGGAATAGAACTGGCGAAAGGTGATATTATAGGTCTCTTAAACAGTGACGATCTGCTGGCATCAAATGATGTAATTAGTATTATAGTAAAAGTATTTGCGGAACAAAAAGTAGATTCAATATTTGGAGACCTACAGTATGTGGAAGCCGATGATACAAAAAAACTATACAGAACATGGAAGGATAAGGCTTACAACAGGAAACGTTTTTTATCAGGCTGGATGCCGGCTCATCCTACTTTCTATTTAAAAAGAACATGTATTGAAAAATATGGCGGCTATGAGAATCATTATTACACAGCGGCTGATTATGAATTCATGGCCAGGTATTTATACAAATATCGCTTATCTGCCTTTTATATTCCAAAGTTGATCGTTACCATGAGAAGGGGAGGACAAAGCAATAAAAATTTATTTAAAAGATTGCGTGCAAACAGGAGGGATTTTCTTGCTATGAAAAAAAATGATATTCCATTTCCTTTCCTTGTTTCTATTCTGAAACCTTTGAGCAAATTGCATCAATATTTGAAGTGAAAAGTGAAAGGTGAAAGGGGAAAGGTAAAATGTGAATGGTGAAATAGTAAATATATACTTTCACACAATTAAGATATAGGAATAGAACAGTATAGAAAAAGATGTTTGGATTTTTTAAAAAGAAAGACAGGTTTCAGGATAGAGAGGAATATTTCCCTATTACAACAGATATACATTCCCATATACTTCCGGGTATTGATGATGGTTCACCTGATGTGGAAACATCAATTGAACTTATCAAAGGTTTGATAAAACTGGGAATCAATAGATCAGTTGCAACTCCTCACGTTAGTGGGGATATGTATAAAAACAATGCTGACACGATCTTTGGAGCAAAAAAGTTATTACAGGAAGCAATTGAAAAAGAAGGATTGAATTTTGAATTAACAGCTGCGGCTGAATACATGCTGGATCAATATTTTTTTGAGATGTTGAATAATAAGGTGTTGTTATTAACGATCCGGGATCGCCTTATACTTACAGAATTTTCTTACTCTTCCCAACCACTATTCATTGAGAAAATGAGTTTCGATATTATCACTGAAGGCTATACACCTCTCCTGGCCCATCCTGAAAGATATTCCTACTTTCATCATAATTATAAATTCTTCCATCATTTAAAGGAACTGGGGTTTCTTCTCCAGGTAAACCTGCTGTCAATTACCGGATATTATGGTAAAGAAGTTGAAAAGGCAGCACTTTATCTTATCAAAAATGATCTTGCTTCTTACCTTGCTACAGATCTTCATCATGAACGACAATTAGCCGCCCTTCAACATCCCAACAACAAAAAAGTTTTTAGAGAAATTTTATCCGGGCGGGAATGGAATGTGCTCTGATAAAAGACAAATTAGCTGAAAAGTGAAAAATGTTGTCATCCTGAGTTTATCGAAGGACGAATCGGGAACATAATAAAAGAAAACGAAATACAATAAATGATCTCACTCCGCAAGAAATTTCCTACCCGCCTTACTGTCATCCTTAGTCCGTCAAAGGACGAAGCATGAACATAATAAAAAAATGATGTCATCCTGAGTTTATCGAAGGACGAAGCATGAACATAATAAAAAGAAAACAAAATCCAATAAATGATAACATTTCGCAAGAATTCAATTTTTAAAGGGCTTTGTACCGTGTTTTAAAGAAGATGTATAAGATATTGATAGAGTCTTCGTTTTCAATTAGTTGTCCCACACCTATAGGTGTGGGACAACTTTACAAAAAATGCTTTCAATTCTGAGTTTAGCGAAGGACTAAGCGAGAACATATTTAAAAAGAAAACCAAATCCAATATATGATCTTACTCCGCAAGAAATTTTTTATATTAGCTCTGGTATTGAATTTGAAAAAAGTGTTTAATTATACCAGTCAGTAGTATTGTCAAATGTGAATGAAGATGCAAATAATGGATTCAGAAAGAGGTTGAAATGATCTGTTACCTCATATAACCCAATCCACAATTTCGTTTTCCCATTCTTTTTTATAAGGTGCAGTGATCCTGATGTAGTTATCGGTGTACCCTTCCATCATATTATTCTTGTTAACTGATTCAAATAATACTTTCCGGATTTCTCCAATATGATTAGTAGTAAACGCCTGCATTTTTGCATAACTAAGGTTACGTAGTATCTTATTCCTTTCGTTTCTCACAGAAACAGGCACTACAGGTTTTATGGAAATTGCATGAGTATTAGCTCTTTCAGAATAAGTAAAAACATGCAGGTAGGATACATCCATTCCTGATATAAAGTCAACTGTATCTTTAAAATCTTCTTCTGTCTCACCGGGAAAACCTACTATAACATCCGCCCCTATACAGCAATGCGGCATTAAAAGTTTTATTAGCCCCACCTTTTCCTTATACAATTCTCTTTTATAACGGCGTCGCATAGCTGCCAGTGTTTTATTGCTTCCACTTTGTAAGGGAATATGAAAATGGGGCATAAAGCTCCGGCTGTTGCTTACAAACTCTATGATCTCGTTGCTTAAAAGGTTGGGTTCAATAGAGGATATGCGGAAGCGGGTGATATCATTTATGGAATCCAGTTTTTTTATAAGTGAGAAGAAATCTTCCCTATGTGTTTTTCCACCAATAGTTCCTTTTCCATAGTCGCCCAGGTTGATACCGGTTAAAACAATTTCCTTGCAACCAGCTGCGCTTATTTCCCTGATGTTGCTAACTACGTTTTCTATATTGTCGCTCCGGCTTTTTCCGCGTGCAAGCGGGATAGTACAAAAGCTGCAATTGTAATCACAACCATCCTGTATTTTTAAAAAGGTGCGTGTGCGTTCATTTACAGAATAAGACGGGATAAATGCATTTACATTTTCAATATCACAACTGCAGATCTTAGCAACATCATTTTTTGTAATATCTTTTAAGTGGGCACCTATATTAAATTTTTCAGCAGCTCCCAATACAAGATCCACTCCGGGAATGCTGGCGATCTCCTCTGGTTTTAATTGAGCATAACAACCAGTTATCACTACCATAGCTTCCGGCGCAATGCGTTGAATCCTTCTAACCAACTGGCGGCATTCCTTATCTGCATTATCTGTTACCGAGCACGTATTGATAACATATACATCCGCCACTTCATTAAAATCTTTTTTCACAAAACCATCATTCTCCAATAGACGGCCGATGGCTGTCGTTTCACTATAATTCAGCTTGCAGCCTAATGTATGTAATGCTACGGTTTTGTTCATTGCGCGGCAAAAATAACGATTTAAAACAAAAGCTGTATTAGCCCCTCTCTTTTGGAGAGGGGTTGGGGTGAGGTAAATAATTTTTGAATTCATCTAATCCCTACCTTACAGTATGTCAAAAAAATACATCTGGATCATTGTATTGCTGGCAGTATTGGTTTTGTTATTCTATTTTAATAAAACTCAGAATAATGGATCCATTACAAATGATAACAAATATGGAGAAGATCCTTTTGACAGGTCGATCAGCAACATTGTATATTCAAAACATGCCCAATGCCGGATGTTGTGCAGGAACATTGATGAATATGAAGTGAAAGAAATTATTCAAAAAGGGAAAGTGCGTTACGATAAAATAAGATCATCAAAATCATCAAAAAGAGATCCATTATATCCACTGGAGGGGATCACAAGCGATGGCCAAAAAGTGATGGTTGTAGTAGCATCACATCATAATAAAATTTATATCATTACTGTTATAGACCTTGATAAAGAATGGCAGTGTAATTGTAACTGAATATAGTAAAATTAAATAACACGACTTGTTTACTTTACGGTGGTTATTGTGTTAAGATAGTCAACATGAAAATAAAATCTCTCCTGGCAAAACCCTTTGCCAACTATATATACAGGCAGGTAAAAAAAGGTATGTCAACAGCGGTAGCGGATCAGGAACAATTACTGACACAACTGATAAAAGCTGCTTTGAAAACTGATTTTGGTACAGACCATTCTTTCAGTGAAATTAAAAATCATGCAGATTTTGTGAGCCGTGTGCCTATTCGTGATTATGAACAATGCAAACCGTATATAGAAAAAATTAAAGAAGGCAAGCACAATGTTTTATGGAAGGGGCGGCCTATTTATTTTGCAAAGACAAGCGGCACTACCAGCGGGGTTAAATATATACCCATTACAAAAGATTCTATACCCAATCACATCAATACGGCGCGTAATGCTTTATTATGCTACATGGCGGAAACGGGCAACTCAAAATTTGCAGATGGAAAAATGATCTTTTTGAGTGGTTCCCCGGAACTGGAAAGGATAGGGGATATCCCAACCGGCAGGTTGAGTGGTATTGTAAACCATCATGTTCCTAAATATTTAAGGGCCAACCAGCTCCCGGGATTTGAAACAAATTGTATTGAAGACTGGGAAAAGAAACTCGATAAGATTGTAGATGAAACGATCAATGAGAATATGACCCTGATCAGTGGCATACCTCCCTGGATGCAGATGTATTTTGATAAGCTTATTGAACGCTCAGGTAAAAAGGTAGGAGAATTGTTTCCGAATTTTAATGTTATGGTTCAGGGTGGGGTGAATTTTGAACCCTACAAGGCCAAACTAACGGAGAGCATTGGACGCAAAGTAGATTGTATTGAATTGTTTCCGGCCAGTGAAGGTTTTTTTGCTTTCCAGGATTCACAAAAAGAGCCGGGCATGCTGCTAAATACAAACAGTGGTATTTTTTATGAATTTGTTCCGGTGGCAGAAATAAACAATCCTGTAACCACCCGGTTAACACTGAAAGATGTAAAGGTGGGAGAGAATTATGCCATGATCATTAGCAGCAATGCAGGGTTGTGGGCCTATAACCTGGGAGATACAGTTAAATTCTTATCAGTGGATCCTTACCGTATTGTTGTAAGTGGTAGAACAAAACATTTTATTTCTGCCTTTGGAGAGCATGTGATAGTAGAAGAAGTGGAATCAGCAATTCTGAAAGCAACTGAAGAAAATAATGTGCAGATAAGAGAGTTTACCGTAGCACCTATGATTGACGGGGTGGGAGGGAAAAGTTACCATGAATGGTTCATTGAATTTGAACATACACCGCCTGACCTTTCTTTTTTCGCCGGAAAACTAAATGAAAACCTGCGCCGGAAAAACATGTATTATGATGACCTGATAACGGGCAATATCCTGGAGTCTTTAAAAATCACTCCCGTAAGAAAAAATGGTTTTGTGGATTATATGAAAAGCATTGGTAAACTGGGCGGACAAAATAAAGTAGCCCGATTGGGCAATGACCGTGTTATAGCTGATGGCTTAAAAGCGTATGAAGAAAAAGTTGCTACTTGATGGTCCATGGTCAATGACCCTTGGTTGATGGTCATTAGTCCGTCATCTTCCTTCCTTCTAATACCTTCGTCCTGTTTAAATTTAATACGCTAAATTGCCCGCTCTAATTATATTTTTAAATTATTGATATGAGTGAAGCGAATGCAAAAAAACGCATTGCTATTTTTGGTTCTACTGGTTCAATTGGTACACAGGCATTAGACGTTATCCGCACACACAGTGATCTTTTCCAGGTTGAAATTCTTACTGCACAAACCAATGATGATCTGCTTATCAGGCAGGCACTTGAATTTTTGCCTGATGTGGTAGTGATTGGTGATGATAAAAAATATGAAAAAGTAAAAGCTGCCCTAACCTCCCATAACATCAAAGTTTTTTGCGGGGAAGATGCATTGGAAGAAGCAGCGGATTTTGATACTTATGATATAATGATCGCTGCAATAGTTGGATTTGCTGGCTTAAAGCCTACATTGAAAGCTGTTTCCCGGGGTAAAATGATCGCTCTTGCCAATAAAGAAACACTGGTTGTTGCAGGAGACATTGTAATGCAAACCGCTCTTGAAAATAAAGCGCCTATCATTCCGGTGGATAGTGAACATTCTGCCATCTTTCAATGCCTGGTAGGTGAATCAAGAAACCCGATAGAAAAAATAATACTTACTGCAAGCGGTGGCCCTTTCCTCGGCAAGAAACCTAACTTCCTGGTAAACGTAAAAAGGGATCATGCCCTGCAGCATCCGAACTGGAACATGGGGGCTAAGATAACGATCGATTCTGCTACTTTAATGAATAAGGGACTGGAAATGATCGAGGCAAAATGGTTGTTCAACCTACAGCCACACCAGGTGGAAGTAGTGATACATCAGCAAAGTATTGTGCACAGTATGGTACAGTTTGAGGATGGCAGTATCAAAGCACAGATGGGTTTGCCGGATATGAAACTCCCCATACAGTATGCACTGGGCTTTCCTTCCAGGATCAAAAATGATTTTCCCCGTCTTAATTTAAAAAAATATCCTTCATTAAGTTTTGAAGAACCGGATATAAAAACATTCCGTAACCTTGGCCTGGCCACTGAAGCTTTACAAAAAGGCGGCAATGTTCCCTGTGTATTGAATGCTGCAAATGAAATTGCGGTATGGGCTTTTTTAAAGAACCGGATCGGCTTCCTGGATATAACCGCTGTAGTTGAAAAAACGATGGAAAAGATTGATTTTATTGAAAAACCTTCACTGCAGGATTATTTTGATAGCGATGGGGAGGCACGTAACTTTGCGGCTTCATTATTAAAAATATAAAATCATTCAGTAAAAGAAAATAACTGTTTGTTTCTTTATTAAAAAACAAAATGCCCCCGGGCTTTTTTATAAATGGATATAATATTATTATCAATCAACTGGCCTAGTGTGGGATTAAAAGTGGCTCAATTACTTTTATCACTTTCTATATTGGTGGTGTTGCATGAATTCGGTCATTATATAACTGCTAAGTGGTTCAAGTGCCGGGTGGAAAAATTCTATTTATTTTTTGATCCCTGGTTTTCTCTTTTCAAAAAGAAAGTGGGTGAAACAGAATACGGCATAGGCTGGCTGCCATTAGGTGGCTATGTTAAGATATCCGGGATGGTTGATGAGAGTATGGATAAGGAACAATTAAAATTGCCGCCGCAACCGTGGGAATTCCGCAGTAAACCAGCCTGGCAAAGACTTATAATTATGATCGGTGGGGTTACGGTAAATATTTTGCTTGCTTTTATTATTTATGCAGGTATACTTATGGTGTGGGGCGAAAAGAAAGTACCGGCCTCTTCTTTAAAATACGGGATAACATACAATGATTCCATTTTTAAAGAACTCGGTTTTAAAAACGGGGATAAGATACTGGCTGTTGATGGTAAGCCGGTTGAACAATATTTTGATGTGCTTAGAAAGATCCTGATCGTTAACAAGGATGTAACGGTGGAAAGAGAAGGAAAAACAATGATACTTCCTATGCCGGTTAACCTGATTGGTAAACTCATTGAAAAGAAGAAAACAACTGACGGGCCGATGATTAGTCCGCGTGTACCCGTAGTAGTTGTTAACGTAACAGACACCAGCAATGCTTTTAAGGCTGGTTTGCGTAACGGGGATCTTATAGTTAAAATTGACAGTACTAATACAACTTTCTATGATGAGTTTGAAACTGCCATGGCAAACAGGAAGAAAGGAGAGCGTGTAAACCTTACCGTTAAACGTAAAGACTCATTGCAAACTTTAACTACAACATTAATGGATGATGGAAAAATTGGTTTTCACAGGCCCAGTACCAATGAACAATATGATAGTCTGGGTATTTATAAATATACAATCAAAAAATACGGTTTCTTTGAAGCGATACCTGCGGGTGTGCGCCGCGCGGGAACTGAATTACAATTTTACCTTGACCAGTTTAAAAAGATCCTTTCTCCTGAAACGGGAGCTTATAAAGGAGTGGGTGGTTTTAAAGCGATGGGTTCCGTTTTCTCAGGCTCAGGCTGGGATTGGGAGCACTTCTGGACGATCACTGCTTTTTTCTCCATCGTTCTGGCCTTTATGAACCTGTTACCTATTCCGGCATTGGATGGCGGGCATGTATTATTTACTTTGATAGAAATGGTAACCGGGCGTAAGCCAAGTGATAAATTTTTGGAATATGCCCAAATCGCCGGTATGGTATTCCTGCTTGCATTGATGTTGTATGCAAATGGCAATGACTGGTTTGGATGGGGGAGAGGGAAATAAGGAATTCAAAATTCAAATTTCAAAATTCAAAATTTTGTGGCCCGGTTATAATGCTGTCATCCTGAGTTTATCGAAGGACGAAGCCTGATCTCAATAAAAACAAAACGTTGTTGTCATCCTGAGTTTATCGAAGGACGAAGCACGATCTCAATAAAAACAAAACGTTGTTGTCATCCTGAGTTTATCGAAGGACGAAGC
>JBBJMM010000040.1:0-5695 GCA_037720515.1 Ferruginibacter sp. | reverse complement strand
CTTCGATAAACTCAGGATGACAGCATTTTTTTTAAATCGCAAAGATTTTAGTCCCGCTCCTTTGGAGAGAGGTTGGGGTGAGGTAACACCATTTTTTTTTGAGAGGGGTTGGGGTGTGGTATTAATTCTTTTTTCTTAATTCATCCCTTATCTCCGCCAACAACAATTCTGATGCGGATGGAGGAAGTATAATTGCTTCCTCTTTTTTCTTAAGCGTGTTCATGGTTTTAACGATCAGGAACAAAGTGAAAGCAACCAAAAAAAAGTTAATGACTGCGGTAACAAAATCGCCCCATTTGATAGCTATGGCTGCCGTAACTACTTTTCCGGCACCGTCTATAACCGCGGGCCTTATCTCATACATATTTTTTGAAAGATCATTACCAGTAATCAATCCTATCAACGGAGAAATGATCCCCTCGGTAAATGAAGTTATTACTTTGCCAAAAGCACCTCCTAACACAAAGGCTACGGCTATATCTACCAGGTTTCCTTTGATGGCAAAATCCCGGAATTCTTTTATCATTCCCATAATAAAAATTTATATATTTTTTTATTCTGCAACTTTGCCTGGTTTTTACAACCCCGCTTTTCAAAGATATAAAGTAAAATAGTGAATAGTAAACTCATCAACTGGCTTCTTTTCTCTGTGCTTGCTATTATTTGGGGCAGCAGTTTTATTCTTATCAAAGAAGGTTTGGTACATCTTACGGCATTCCAGGTAGCCTCGTTACGCATAATTTCTTCCGGTATTGTATTGTTACCTATGGCATATAAAGCCTTCCGGGAGATCCCGCGCAATAAAATGTTTATTGTTTTTATGTCAGGGGTAATGGGAAGCCTGTTACCGGCTTTTTTATTCTGTATTGCCGAAGAAGAAATAGACAGTGCACTTGCCGGAACATTGAATTCCCTTACTCCCATCTTTGTTATCATTATAGGAGCTATGTTCTTTGGAAGTAAAACTTCTGCAGCTAAAGTGCTGGGGATAATCATTGCATTTTCCGGTAGTGTGCTTTTGTTTGTAAACCAGCCGCATTTTTCAGAAAAAAATAACCTGGTGTATGTGATATACATTGTTATTGCTACACTCTTATATGGTATAAATGTAAATATGGTACAGCGTCATCTAAAAAATGTTCCTTCTGTAAAAGCTGTATCTGCTGCCTTAACATTAAATTCAATTCCTGCCCTGATCGTTTTGTATTTTACCGGGTTCTTTCAACTTGATCTTACCGATCCCGGCATACTTGCCTCTACAGGTTATTCGTTCATCCTGGGCATATTTGGTACCGCAATTGCCTCCATCCTTTTTTATATTCTGATAAAAAGAGCAGGAGCGGTTTTTTCCTCTATGGTTACTTATGGCATCCCGGTGGTTGCAAATTTCTGGGGAATACTCTATGGAGAATATATAGGCTGGATCCAGGTGCTGTGCCTTGCGATCATTCTAACAGGAGTGTATGTAGCAAACAGGAAAGTTGTGAAAGGTGAAAAGTAAAAGGTGAGATGTGAAATCTGAAATCAGAGTCCATGGTCAATGGCCTATAATCCATGTTCTAAGATCCTATTTCATTCATTTTCTTCCGGTTAAAATGCTGTTCATACGGCCTCATAAAAAATCCGTTAAGAAAATGGAAACGGAAGGCGTTAAGAAGAAAAACAAATGTTACTATAGCCTGGTTTTATTGTTAGCTTGTAAGTCGCACTTAGCTTGGTATTTATATGAAGATGGAACTTGTTTTTCTTTAGCCTGCAGTTTCCATTTTTAGGAATTTTTTATGCAGCCTTGATTTTTTGCTCCACTTTTAGCTTATTCTGTTAATTAAATTTATCGCTGAATCTCCTGCGTCGATTTGTATCAAGACAAAAGTGGAATGAAATAAAACCTTTCATAAAAGAAATTTTCTATTTAAAGTTTTCTTGTATTTTGTTTTAAAAGAAAAAGGTTACCTATACCACAGAAGTGATTCAATTAATCAACAACCTCTTTTTAAATCCCGGGTAATTGTCGAAAAAAACGATCTCTTTTTTATTTTTATCTACCAGTGCCTTATACCCCAATAGCGCATATCCTTTGGCGTTATAAAAATTTAATAAAAGCGTATCTCCGTTTTGAGTATACTTTCCGGGATACCTTGTGTTTTTTACACTATCGTATAATATCTTATAAAACTCTATAAAATTATTTTCTTTAATAACAAAATACGAATCGTTCATATCAGCCACGGATTTAAAACTCATTATAACTTTAGAGGATTCAAAAGCCGTTTTATCTTTTTTAAATTTTGAAGAAGAACCACATGAAAAAGTGAATACTATAATTAAAACGAGGAAAATAAATTGTAAAATAATTTTATAAGGAGAGGATAATTGAAACATTTTTTTATTCATTTTAAGCAGTTGTTGCAAAATGCAGTCCATTTTTTAAAAGCCTGTTTTTATGGCCTGCGGGCAAACATAACGCTTCGTAAAATACCTTATGCAGGATTTTTCTATCCAAACGTCAACCCTTACCTTTGCGGCTCGAAATTAATAAGTATTAATTAAATCTTTTTTATGGCCCAAACCGGTAGAATTAAATCAATAATAGGAGCCGTTATAGACGTGCAATTTGATAGTGGTACCAAGCTTCCTGATATATTAAATGCATTGGAATTAACAAGGGATAATGGCGATAAGCTGGTGCTGGAAGTTCAGCAACATCTTGGGGAAGACAGTGTTAGAACGATAGCCATGGATGGAACAGAAGGATTGGTGAGAGGAACGGAAGTGCGCAATACCGGCAAACAAATAGCAATGCCTGTTGGAGAAGATATAAAAGGCCGCCTATTTAATGTTACCGGCGATGCCATTGATGGTTTGCCCCAGGTGAGCAAAGAGAACGGTCGTCCTATTCATGCCAAGCCGCCTTTATTTGAAGATCTGAGTACTGCAAATGAAATTTTATATACCGGTATTAAAGTAATTGATCTGATTGAACCTTATGCAAAAGGTGGTAAGATTGGTTTATTTGGTGGTGCGGGTGTTGGTAAAACCGTATTGATACAGGAGTTGATAAATAATATCGCTAAAGCATATAGTGGACTTTCTGTATTTGCCGGTGTGGGAGAAAGAACCAGGGAAGGAAATGACTTGATGCGTGAAATGATCGAAGCAGGTATTATGAATTATGGAGATAAGTTCAAACATAGCATGGAAGAAGGTGGCTGGGATCTTAGTTCGGTGAACCTCGAAGACCTTAAAGAATCGAAAGCAACATTTGTTTTCGGACAAATGAATGAACCACCTGGAGCCAGGGCCCGTGTAGCTTTGAGTGGATTAACGATCGCAGAATATTTCCGTGATGGTGAAGGCGAAGGCCAGGGTAAAGACATTTTATTTTTCGTAGATAATATATTTCGTTTTACACAAGCCGGTTCTGAAGTATCTGCATTATTAGGCCGGATGCCCAGTGCGGTTGGGTATCAACCTACACTTGCCACTGAAATGGGAGTAATGCAGGAACGTATAACTTCTACAAAAAATGGTTCCATTACATCTGTTCAGGCAGTATATGTTCCGGCGGATGATCTTACTGATCCAGCCCCGGCCACAACTTTTGCCCACCTGGATGCTACAACTGTATTGAGTCGTAAGATCGCAGATCTTGGAATTTATCCGGCAGTGGATCCTCTCGACAGTACCAGCCGTATCTTAACTCCATTAATCGTTGGCGACCTGCATTATAATACGGCCAACAGGGTAAAATTAATATTACAGCGTTATAAAGAATTACAGGATATCATTGCGATCCTTGGTCTGGATGAATTAAGTGATGAAGATAAACTGGTAGTATCACGTGCCAGGAAAGTACAACGTTTCCTTAGTCAGCCTTTCTTTGTTGCAGAGCAGTTCACCGGTTTAAAAGGTGTATTGGTTCCTATAGAAGATACCATCCGCGGCTTCAATTCTATTATGGATGGAGAAGTGGATGAATACCCGGAAGCGGCTTTTAACCTTGTCGGAACTTTAGAAGATGCGATTGAAAAAGGTAAGAAACTGATGGCTGCCGCGCAGGTGTAACGGAGAGTATTTAGTATTTAGTATTCAGTATTGAGTATTCAGTATTTAGTATTTAGTATTCAGTATTTAGTATTCAGTATTTAGTATTGAGATAAAACTGGTTATTGAAATAAAATGCGTTTGTATGGGAATGCATAATTTTAGAGAGCTAAGAATTTGGCAAAGGTCAATTGACTTAGCGGAATCGATCTATAAAATTACAGCTGACTTTCCCAGGGAAGAAAAATATGGGTTGGTTTCTCAAATTCGAAGATGCTGCGTTTCAATCCCAAGCAATATCTCTGAGGGTGCAGGAAGGGCAACCAATAAGCAGTTTAAATATTTTTTGGTGATTTCTATGGGTTCCTGCAATGAATTACAAACACAAATGGAGCTCGCATTCAGATTTAATTTTATTTCAAAAGAGGAACTTGATAAATTGAATGACGAAACAATACAGATATATAAAATGATCCTTGTCTTTTATAATTCACTAAATAGTTAATAGACTCTTCCTGTCTAAATACTAAATACTTTATACTATTTTCTATGATTCTTGAAATTCTAACTCCAGAAAGAAAAATTTTCAGCGGCGAAGTGTATGGGGTACAGTTGCCCGGTATTAGTGGACTTTTTGAAGTGCTGGATAAACACGCGCCTCTCGTAAGTGCTTTAAAAGCCGGCAAACTTAAGATCTTAAATGATAAAACAGCAACATCACATTATAGTATTCAAAGCGGTTTTGTAGAAGTGCTGAACAATAAAACTACCGTGCTTGTTGAAGGTGCAGAGGAAGTTGTATAGCAGTTAATAAAAGAATTTAAAAATGGAATGGGTTTCTTTTGAAACCTTTTTTATTGCCACCTAATCAGTATTAATATTTTTATAGACTAAAAAATATATGAAAAAATCCCTTTTACTTTTTCTCTTAAGCGTTACATTATTTGGTAATTCTTTTTCACAGGATACCACTGCTATTAAGAAAAACATAGAAGCAGCAACAAAGGAAATGTCTGCAACTTTTATTTCCAGGAACTGGGAAGAATATGTAAAATATACTCACCCCGCTGTAGTGGAAATGATTGGAGGCAAAGAGAAGTTCGTGAAAATAGTTTCAGAATTTATGACGGAATTGCCGGATAGCAGTATTAAATTCTTTGAATTAGGAAAACCGATGCAATTGATAAATTCCGGGCACGATTGGCAAACGGTTATCATGCAAAAACTGGATATATATATTCAGGGTAAAATGGTAAGATCCGTATCCTACCTCGTAGGCGAGTCATTAGACAATGGAAAAACATGGACATTTTTTGATTCAAAAGGAGATAGGGAAGTAGTTAAGAAAATGAAGCCGGACGTAAGTGATAAATTAATTATACCGGCAGGCTCACAGGTTATTGATGAGAATTACAAACCCTGATACTAGTTTAATTTTCAATCTGAAAAAATGCCTTCATTATGAGCCATTCGCTTTGCTGTCATGCTGAGCTTGTCGAAGTACGAAGTGTGAACATACTAAAAAGTAAACGAAATCAACCTCGCCCCAACCCCTCTCCAAAGGAGAGGGACTAAAATCATTCCGATTCAAAATCCAAATTACTACTGTCCGGTAAAAATTATACTCTTCTTTAAAACACAATACCAGAGC
>JBBJMM010000002.1:0-279039 GCA_037720515.1 Ferruginibacter sp. | reverse complement strand
TTAACGCCTTCCGCTTCAATTTTCTTAACGGATTTTTTATGAGGCCGAATGAACAGCATTTTAGCCGTACAATAGTGATTAAGTATCGACACTTCTATTTCTATTATCAAAAAAGTTTTATTGCCTGAACTTTATCAATAGATCTTATGCTTTTTCTGCCAGTCGTGCAATGCGTCTACTGTAATAAAAATATTAGAAAAATACTGTTTCAGCAGCCCTATACAATGAATAGAAAGTTTTATGAAAGATGATTGAATGGGAGGTTGTTTCATAAAGAAATGGTTTCAGAGGTATCACTTTAACGGCTAAATGGGAATATTATTCTGTTGAAATGCCCTCAAGTCATCCAAATCTTTAATTGAGAAAAATACCTACACTACAACAGGGAAAATTTCTACATAATTATCCATATTCTCTTTAGAATAAATTTCCAGCCTGTCGTTCGGAATATATTCAAAGGAAGATGCAGAAAGGAGAAAGGTATCAGGAAGGTCTTCAAAGGGCAGATCAGGATTGATCAGGTAAATGGCATTGAGGTCGTTTCCTTTCAAAACCTGAACTTCAGTGTACCGTTCTTTGGTATATCCATTCAGGTGGAAAATGATCCTGGCAGCAAACCCTATCACCCCATCAGACTGACGGAGATTAAAATCTTTAATAAAACTGTTTATTTCCTCTTCGCTTGACATACAATCAGGTTTTTAAGATCAGATATTTACAAAACACTATAGAACAGTTTTTGTTTGCTAAACTTTTATCTTACAGCAATTTAAACAATTTCTTCCCACTTACCTTTGAGGGACTATCAAAATATGGCTCAAAAAAAGCTTTTGCGGTTTGCCCAACTTAAAACATTTCCAAATGTATTAGAGAATCCTCCTGATATAAAAGGAAAATGGCATCTTATTTTTAAAAATAATAATCCTATTATCCTGGAACTTGCCTGTGGCAGGGGAGAGTATACTCTTGGATTATCCCGCCTGCATCCTGGTAAAAATTTTATTGGAATCGATATCAAAGGGAACCGAATGTTCCTAGGTGCAAAAAAAGCACTGGAAGAAAACATCGACAATGCCCGTTTCTTAAGAACCCAGATAGAAAAACTGGCTGAATATTTTAACCGCGGAGAAGTTGCAGGAATATGGATCACGTTTCCCGATCCGCAGTTACGCACTTCAAAAGCAAAAAAAAGGCTTACACACCCCCGGTTTTTAAGATTGTATCAACAGGTTCTGGCTCCGGCTTCTCCCCTATATCTTAAAACAGATTCACCAGAACTTTTCAGTTTCACTAAACTTGTAATAGAATTGTATGGATTGAAAATAATTGAAGAAAATGATAATGTAAATGCATCTCCATCCTCACCGGAATTAAAAATTAAGACACATTATGAAAATCTTGATATTGCTCAAAGTAATAAAATACATTACCTGGCATTCACTTTACCTTTGATTTTTCCTGAGGATGATGAACAATTAAATGAAATTTTAAAAAATGAAAGAGAAGATAGAGGAAGGGGATGATTTTTATTATAACCCCGATGGCTTTATAGTACTCTCAGAAAAATACCACCTGGAAAGGGGTTATTGCTGCGGTAACGGATGTTTGCATTGTCCTTTTAATTACAAAAATGTACCTGAACCAAAACGCAGCAAACTTTTACTGGCAAAGAATGCGCGCATGAATGAAACATAAGTAATTATTACAATTAATTTTTTTAAATATCCATGGCAGTAAAAAAAAGGTTGGTCTCAAAAGAAACTCTTCCCGGTGATACAAGGCATTTTTTTAATGATGTGTACGATATAGTGAGGCAGATACCCAAAGGCAGAGTTTCAACTTATGGCGCCATTGCTGTATACCTGGGTACAAAGTTATCTGCAAGAATGGTAGGATGGGCAATGAACGGAGCACATTCGGTACACCCTGAAGTACCGGCACAACGAGTAGTGAACAGGAACGGAATGCTTACCGGGAGAATGCATTTTTCAACTCCCACCCGGATGGAAGAATTATTAAAAAAAGAAGGTGTATCAGTTAAAAATGAAACGGTGGTAAATTTTGAAAAACATTTCTGGGATCCCTCCCTCGAATTTTCTTTGTGAAAGGTAAATTATTATGGCAAACTCAACAGTAAAAGGCAAAATTGCATTTATCAATCATGAAAAAAAATATGCAATTATTGAATATGAACAAAATGGCAAAAAGAAAACGGTACATGGAAGCATTGAAGAAAAAGTACAGAAGAAATTAAAAGCGGAAAATATTATTAAAAAAACACATCACTTCATGATGGGTGATGTAGTAGAATGTAAGGTAGGAATATCGGAGCGTGGAGACAGGATGATAGCAAGCAACATAAAGTTTTTGTATAACAATGCACTGGATGTTCTTATCAATAAATCCAATACCACTAATAAATTTACCGGCTACCTCAAGATCGTGGACGATAAGTATTTCGTTAAAGAAATTGAAAGCTATCTTTTCTTTCCTGTGCCTTTTTCTCCCTGGCAGATATTGCCCACAGAAAGTGAATTAAATGAACCTGTTTTATTTTCATTGGAAAACAGGGAAAAAAAAGAAAAGATCAGTGCTTCATTATTATCGAATGTTTACATTCCGGAATTTCATACTGCAGTAAAATCCTTTAAAAACAAACAATCCCTGGAGGCAGAAGTTTACAATATCACTCCGCACGGTATTTACTTAAATATTTTCGCGGAAAAGATCCGTGCTAAGATCCCGCTTTTGAAAAGTGAAAAAATGCAATCTTTTTCTGCCACACTAAAAAAAGGTGATAAAATAATGATCATCATTACTCACCTGAGCAAATCGCGCATCTCTGTAGAACCTGTTATTGCTTAGTAATAAGGGCTGATAAGCAGGTAGACCAACACACCACTTATTGCCACATACAGCCAGATGGGCCACGTAATTCGCGCCAGTTTTTTATGGCGGTCATACTCTCCCGTTAGTGCGCGGTAAGCAGTAAACAATATCAATGGCAATATCAAAGCGGCTAATGGAATATGAGTAAGTAATAAAAAATAATATACATACCTGGTATTGCCAGCTGCTGTTTTTTCTTCCTCGCTTATAATATCATTTTTGTCGATGTTACCAAACCGGGTTTCCCCCGCAAGTAAATGATGGGCTATATAACTCAACAGAAATAGTAAGGACAGGATTATGGCCGCAAGCATTATATTTCTGTGAAGCGTGTATTTATCCTGCTTTATTGCTACCAGGGCTGCAATCAATAATATTGCTACTGTTGAATTTATAATTGCATTTGCAAGGGCAAAAATATGTACATCAAAAGACTCGCTGATCTTTACCTCTACCTTGCTTAATATCACTACTACTATTAAAACAATTAGGGAGACACTGAAAATTATCCAGCGTGCCCTTGAATCATTTTTTATTAAAACAGGTTGTAGCATTATATTTTTTTATTCCTGCTTAAAAAAGTTACCAGAAAGATGACCATAGCTATACCGATAAATATTACCGGAAGGTAAGGTATGAACCCGCGCAATATAGAGGGACTTTTCCTGTCTTTCTCGAGCATCAAGGTAGGAATGTCGCGTGCCAGCTGTGATTGCTTTACAGAATCATAACCACTGTACCATCCACGGATCACCCTGTTGCTATCGAGCAGGAAGAAATCTTCTGTATGAATAAAAGCAGTATCAATTTTGGGATCGGCAATATTGGCTTTCATTTCTTTAATAGCAAAATCATAAATTTCTTTTTTATCCCCGGTCACCATCCACCAGCTATCATGATTAACATTAAAACGATCGGCATATTTTCTCAGGTTGGCTACACTATCATGTTCAGGATCCACACTGATTGATATGAACTGTACAATTTCAGCATTCTTTTTAAAGGAAGCCTGTAATCTTTTCATTGCTGTTGTAAGTGTAGGACAAACAACCGGGCAACGGGTAAAAAAATAATTTATTACCAATATTTTTCCCCGCGCATCATCCAAAGAAACTTTTTTACCCAGCTGGTTAGTAAAGGACATATTTTTTACTGAATGCCATAGTGTATCTGGTGTTGACTTTCCCTTTTGGTTTTTTATTACCACACTGTCATAAAAATAATGAGGTGGCATATGTACAGCATCTTTACTTAAATATTTCATGATCCAATACCCGCCCAGTGGCAGCATTATGGCAAGTACAAGAGAGAGAAATGCTTTTTTAGTCATTAGTAATTCGTGCCTCAAAGGTAATTAAGAAAAAACCACCGAACCTTTAGAAACGGAACGATGGTTATAATGTAAGTTCAGTTTATTCCGCCTTTAATCTTTTGCACCCTTTTTTTGTGCAGGTATGGTTTGATGAGTATCAGGCTTACTTCCAGCATCAGTATTTTTCAGATTTTTCCAGGCATTGCCATCCCATAAAAATGCAATTATGAACCAGATAAATAAAGAAAGAGGCACAATGATCGTCATAATGAAATTGCGTATCTCATGACCAAGATGCATAAAAATGGAAACAATATAATATGCTTTCGCAAGAGTTAGAATGCATACAAGGCCTTTAAAAAATAAGACAAGTGTATGATTGGGATCTGTTCCTTTATGAATATTATATATAGCAAGGCCAATGATCAGCTCAGCGATGGTAATACCGGATAAAAGCCAAAAGGTTTTCCATATGCGTTTTGTCCCTTCGTCGTGCTTGGGAGTTAAATTTATTTCCGGTGAAATTGTATGTTGACTCATAAATCAATTCTCTTTAAATATCTACAGATTAATTATATCAGGTAAAAACATAAGAATACAAATACCCATACCAGGTCTACAAAGTGCCAGTAGAGGCCTGCCTTTTCGATCATTTCATAATGTCCTCTCTGATCAAAATGGCCCAGCTTGGTTTTAATATACATCACTATATTAATAACCACTCCACTGAAAACGTGAAAGCCGTGAAAGCCTGTTATACCAAAAAAGTATCCTCCAAAAGCGATTGGACCAGACTGGGTAGCATGTAATCCTGATGTTGATATTTGCTGGATCAACTGGCTATCTGATAATGCGGAAGAACTATGTGCTGCCCCGGCTGCGCCATGGTTGAGTGTTGCTGCTATTTTTATTAATTGGTCGTGCGGGGTTTTTTGCAAGGCTGCGATCATTTCTGAATTAGCAAGTTCGGGGCCCCAGGGATTTCTTATAGTAGTGGTTGGAATTGCTCCCAATGTTCCATCAGATAACAAAGCAACATGCTCACCTGTAAGTAAGTGCGTCCACTCCCACGCCTGGCAACCTAAAAATGCTAATCCTCCCAGTATGGTAAGTATCATATATTTCTCAACACCTTTCCTGTTCATCTTATGTCCTTCGTGCACGGCCAGTACCATTGTAACGGAACTAAAGATCAGGATAAAGGTCATTAAACTTACAAAAGCCAGCGGCAGGTTTGCATGGCCAGCAAAAGGAAAAGAATTAAAAACGTGGTTAGGATCCGCCCAGTTGTTTACACTGAACCGTATTGTACCATAACTGATAAGGAATGCACCAAATGTAAATGCATCACTCATTAAAAAATACCACATCATTACCTTACCATAACTGGAATTAAAAGGGCTTCTTCCCCCATTCCACCATTTTGTTCCTGCAGGTATTGCTGTTGTTGACATAAACTTTAAAAAAGTTAAAAGTTAAAAGCTAAAATCTAATGTTGATGGTATATATCAACTTTTGAATTTCTTCTAACGTATCATTAATAAAAAAATTAATAAATAGATCCATAATATTCCCACGAAATGCCAGTAAGTATTTACCAGTTCTACAGGCATAGCGCTATAATTTCTAAACTTACTGCTGAATGCTTTTAATGATAATACGATCAGTACTATTATTCCTCCAATAACATGTATTGCATGAAGGCCTACAATAACATACAGAAATGATATGGATACATTTGACTGAAGGGTCAATCCAATTGTCCATAATTGTTTGAAGCCCCACACCTGCAAAATTAAAAATATCATCCCCAGTATAACAGTTGCTACTGTAAGGCTTCTGTACCGGCTCATCTGACGATCTTTGAAAGCAGATAATGCTGCTCTTATAGTTATACTGCTAACGATGATCACAGCCGTGCTATACCAGAATGCCAAGGGAAGATCAAAGCTCATCCAGTTTGCCTGGTTCCTCTTCACAATGTATGCACTGGTAAGTCCTGCAAACATCATTAAAATACTGCCTATCCCTACCCATAATGTAAACTTATGGGGATGTATTTTATTTCTTACTGTCATTGCTACTGCACTCATTCTTCAATTATATCTAAAAAATTATTATTGTATTAAACTAATTATACTCTTACTTTATCTGCATATAAACTAAGGAACACGATCATGAGATAAAAATAAGAACCAAACATCACCTTGCGCGCACTCCTTACATCCATATTTAAATAAAGCATAATGCTTAAATAAACCATTGCAAGATTACACGCCATAACGATCCATAAACTAACGATCCCGCTTATCCCAAAATAATAGGGCAACAACCCAATTGGTATCATCATTACACTGTACATAACCGATTGCAATGCAGTAAACTTCGTTGGCCCTTTGTCACTCGGTAACAATTTAAATCCTGCCCGGCTGTAATCTTCATGCGCAACCCAGGCAATTGCCCAAAAATGAGGAAACTGCCATAAAAACTGGATTCCAAAAAGTACCCAACCTCCTGCACTCAGTTCATTTGTTGCCGCTACCCAGCCAATGAGGCAAGGCAACGCACCCGGCAAAGCACCTACCAGCACTGCAATGGAGTTTACTTTTTTTAAAGGTGTATATACAAACCCGTATAAAAACAAACTTAGCAGGCCGATCATTGCACTTTGAAAATTGAAATAATACCAAAGCATTCCAATACCGGTAATACCAGCTATCGCTGCAAAAGTGTAAGCTTCAGATTCTGCCATTCTACCACTTGCCACCGGGCGACCGGCAGTTCTTTTCATCAATGCATCTGTATCTTTTTCTAATGCCTGGTTTATTGTATTTGCCGAGCCTGTGATCAGCATTCCTGCAATAAAAAGTAAAAGAACTTGTAGTAAGTTAAACTGAACATTAGGTGCAAGCAGGTAACTTACTACGGTACTGAACACCACCATAAAACTCAAAGTAAATTTCATTAACTGAAAATAATCCTTCACTTTGCTTGCCAACGCAAACGATGTTGAGTTGGATATGGTTTTGTTCTCCTGCATGCTCTGACTCTAATAACCGGCCTCCGGATCAAAGAGTATATAAATGAACTTATTAATTTTCTAAATAACCTTTCCCTGCAACCTCACTATCTCACTTTTCCCTTTTTACTTCTAATGTTTACTTTCTTCTTCTCCTACCGGCACATCCTGTGGAATGAAATCCTTACCATCTTTAGCATAATCATAAGGCCAGCGATGTACTTCCGGTATCTCACCCACCCAGTTGCCATGTCCGGGACGGATAGGGGTTGTCCACTCCAATGTATTTGCTTCCCATGGATTTAATGTAGTTACTTTTCTTCCTTTCCAGATACTGTAAAAAAAGTTGAATACAAAAAGTAGCTGAACAGCAAATACAATCATAGCTACCAGGCTTATAAATTCATTGAGGCCACCAAACTTATTAAAGGATTCCCAGTTGGAAAAATCATAATAACGGCGAGGCATACCTGCAAGACCCTGGTAATGCATAGGCCAGAAAATAAGATACGCTCCTACGATCGTAACCCAAAAATGTATGTAAGCGAGCGTATTATTCATATATGTGCCAAACATTTTTGGATACCAGTGATATATTCCTGCAAACATTCCGAAAATACCTGCCACGCCCATTACTATATGAAAATGCGCAACAATAAAATAGGTATCATGCAAGTGAATATCAAGAGCTGAATTACCCAGGAAGATACCCGTCAATCCCCCGGATATAAACATACTTACAAACCCTATGGCAAAAAGCATCCCGGGAGTAAACCGGATATTGCCCCGCCACAATGTAGTTAGCCAGTTAAAAACTTTTATAGCCGAAGGCACCGCTATCAATAAAGTAAGCAATACGAATATTGCACCGAGGAATGGATTGAGCCCGGTTACAAACATATGGTGCGCCCATACAAGAAAGGCAAGGATCGTAATCGCGAATAATGAACCAACCATTGCCATGTATCCAAAGATGGGTTTCCTGCTGTTAACGGACAAGATCTCAGACGACATACCCATTGCCGGTAATATAATAATGTAAACTTCCGGATGGCCCAGGAACCAGAAAAGATGCTGAAACAAAATAGCACTTCCACCTTCATTTGGAAGGATTTTGCCGGCAACAACAATATCACTCAGGAAAAAACTTGTTCCCAGGTTACGGTCAAATAATAATAATATAGCTCCTGATAACAATACAGGAAAAGAAAGAACACCCAACACTGCTGTAAAAAATAATGACCAGATTGTTAATGGTAACCTTGTCATGCTCATTCCTTTTGTTCGCATGTTAAGAATGGTAGTTATATAATTCAATCCACCCAGTAAGGATGAAACGATGAACATGGCCATACTTACCAGCCAGAGATCCATTCCTATTTTACTTCCCATTGATGCATCACCCAGGGCACTTAAGGGAGGATAAATTGTCCACCCACCGCTTGCAGGCCCGGTCTGTACAAAAAGAGATGACATCATTATAACCGAAGCCAGGAAAAAGAACCAGTAACTTAACATATTCAGCATGGGCGAAGCCATATCGCGTGCACCGATCTGAAGAGGAATTAAAAAATTTGCAAATGTTCCGCTTAATCCTGCTGTTAATACAAAGAATACAAGAATGGTTCCGTGCATAGTAACCAGGGCATAATAAAATTCGGGATGTAATTTTCCACCCACAGCCCAGCGGCCTAAAATATCTTCAAGAAATGGAAATGTCTGATCAGGATAACCTAATTGTAAACGGAATATCACCGAAAATAAACTGCCGATTATCGCCCATATAATTCCTGTTACCAGAAATTGCTTTGCAATGGTTTTATGGTCCTGACTGAAGACATATTTGGTTATGAATGTTTCGTGATGATGATGTGCTTCATGATGGGCATCATGCACTGCATGCATTTCTGTTTCCGTTAAATTCACTACACTGCTCATAATATTTTTATTCCTTTAATTATTAAGGGGCTGTTACATTCAGTTTGGCTGTGGTTTTAGTAGAATCGGTAATGGCACTTTTTGTTTTAGGTGCATTGGATTCCATTAAAGTGATGTACTCCGGTTTTTGAGTAGCCAGCCATTTTTTATAATCTGTTTCCGATTCAACTATGATAATTCCTCTCATGGAAAAATGACCTGCTCCACACATCTGATCACAGCTAATTTCATATACAAAATTCGGGTTTCCTGTTCTTACTTTCATTTCTTCCGTGGTATATTTTGGTGTGAACCACATAGTAGTTGGTATACCTGGTACAGCATCCATCTTCATTCTGAAATGAGATAGTCCTACATCATGTATAACATCCTGTGCATGTATCACAAGTTTAACCGGTTTACCTACAGGTAAATGCATTTCTGTTGGAATACGAATATCATCCCTGCTTTCCGGATCTGTAAAATCCACTCCCAGGGTATTGCCTGATGGATTATTATAAAGTTTATAACTTTTTTTACCAAAGATCCCATCTGACCCCGGGTAGCGCATATCCCAACCAAACTGGTGCCCCGTGATCTCTACCAACATATGGCCTTTGGGAGGATCCCCTGTTATTTTAAACCAGTGTTTTAATCCAAAAACAACCAGTACGGTTAAAAATATTGCCGGAACCGTTGTCCAGATAAGTTCAAGTTTTGTATTGTGCGGAAAAAAATAAGCTTTCTTACCATCTTTTTCCTGGTATTTAAATGCAAACCAGAATAATAAAATCTGGGTGATAACAAATACAACACCTGTAATGGCAATAGTTATGAAAAGCATTGTATCAATTTTCTCACCCTCCACCGATGCTGAACCCTGCGGGAACAATGTTTTACCATAATACAATTCATTGCACCACCACGCCCCGATAAGTCCGAAGATCAAAAACGCGATCATCATAAACCCATTGATCTTATTGTTCTGTTTCCGGGATTTTTCCTCTCCCTTTAAAACGCTCACATATTCACTTGCTTTCGCGATCTGGAATATAACCACGAAAATCATTATGACTATTAATACTACAAAAAACTCTTGCATTGTTTTAATTTTTACTTCCAGTCTCTATTGAGTAACCGAAGTTTTGTATTTAACTATAGGTATACAAACTATTTAATTTATTATGTATGATGTATCATACTTTCTTTAAGGAAAGGGTGATTTTTTGCCAGTAAAGAATGACTGGAAAGATATCTTCCCGCTCCCCACATAATCAAGCCGATAAATAAACAAGCAATTCCAAATTCAAAAGGCATTAATTCTGCGTGCTCATGCAAAGTGCCCGGCATTACCATCTGGTACAGATCTATCCAATGTCCGAATATGATCAGCACAGCCATGAATGTTATAACTGTCCAGTTACGCTTGGTACCTTTTTTCATCAGTATCAGTAAAGGACAAAGAAAATTAACGATCAGGTTAAAGAAAAATATTCCCCTGTACGGACCTGCCTTTTCTGCTGTTCCAATCCTTTCAATAAAATACTTTGTTTCCTCCGGTTGATTGCTGTACCAGATAAGCATGTATTGAGAGAACCACAGGTAAGTCCAGAAAACAGAAAATGCAAACATGAATTTACCCAGGTCATGTAAATGTTCTTCAGTTACATACTCCAGCTGCCCCCTGTTCTTTAAGTAAATAACAAATAATGTCATTAAAGAAATACCTGAAACAAAGGTACTGGCAAATGTATACCAGCTGAACATGGTACTGTACCAATGCGGATCAATACTCATGATCCAAAGCCATGGAATAGTTGAGGCTACTGTTAGGCCGAACACCACAGTAAATAATGAAGCCCATACGGTATTGTCCCATATCCATTTTTTTGCTTTATTATAATCCATCGGCGCTTTATCGCTTTCCAGGCTAAGCATCCGCATTTTTCTTCCAAGCAACCACCACAACCCAATTGAAACTGCTGAAACGATAAGGAAAAAGGCAGGATTAAGAAAACCTTTTTTTCCATTCAATATATGGTCATTGGCAACTGCTTCTTTATCCAGCCAGTGATAAATATCTGTGCGGTTGCCCATTATTATGGCCAGTAAAATAATAAAAGTAATTATTCCCAATATTGGTACTGCGCTTGAAATCGCTTCTGTAACCCGGCGGAATGCTATCTGCCATCCACCCATAGCCATGGTTGTAACACATAGAAAGAACATAGACGCGTTTACTACCAGTAACCAGTAAACGCTGTTTTGTAACAATACCGCCCAAAACCTTGTGCTGTTCACTGACCCATGCGCTTCGCCATGTGCTCCGTGTGCCGGAGCTGTAAAAGGATGAAACATGATCAGGCCATACAACAATGCCAGGATACCGACCACAATTAAGCCAAGTGTCCACTTTTTATAACTGCCCGGTAATTCAAAATGATGATTCATCTAAAAAATATTGTTTTTATTTCGATCAATTAAACTTTTTACTTACTCACTTTTTAACAACTGCTGAACTGTCTCCTGCTTTCTTTGCAGCCGTACTGTCTGAGCCACTCCCGGCTTTTGGATTTTGTAAAGTTCTTATATACTTAATCACTTCCCATCTTTGCTTGGCGCTTAATTGAGAAGCATAACTTCCCATTACACCTTTACCATAAGTGATAACATGAAACATGGTTCCATCACTCAAAGTTGCTTTTTCACCTGATGCAATATTGGCCACACCCCCTATCTTATCAAGAGCAAGCGGTCCGTTTCCGGCTCCTTTTTCACCATGGCAGATAGCACAATTTATATTATACAATCTTCCGGCTTCAGCAAGGCCAGCCACATCCAATGAATCCGTTAAGGGGCTATTTACCGTTGCACTCATTTTATATCCAATGCTGTCGTTAGCAATTGCATAAGGATATAATTCCCCTCTTTTCATAGTTCCCCGAACAGGCATGCTATTAAAATAAATAATATTAGAACCTCTCTTTGACGCATCCGTTGTAAATATTGTAGTATCAGGCAGTGAATACGTTTCGATGGTTCTGCTGTATGCCATATCAGGCATATATGTTCTTGCAGGATCCTTCTTGCTGCCACAACTGCTTAATGCAATAATGATAGCAGTGAAAATAAAAGTGGTACTATTAATTTTTTTCATCCTGTACTTCTAATTTTTGCTCAGTGATACATTCCTGTATACGCTGAATATTAATATCCTTTTTCGTCCTTATATAATTTTTGTTCCCTGTCGTATCTTCCTATCCACCAGCCGGTTTCTGCTACCTGCACTGATACTTCTTTTGCACCTGCATTCTGTAAAAATCCCTGCACTTCTGCATCATTGGTCTTATCTGTACATTCAATTGCCATAACAAAAAGGTCATCAGTAGCCCTGTGATGGAAATGATGTTTTTTTATAAACGGCGAGAGCTGGCACAAATAACAAAATGTAAGAACCATCCCTACAGCAGAGAATAATACGGTAAGTTCAAATGTTATAGGTATCCAGGCAGGCAAGGCAAAGTTGGGTTTACCACCAATATTCAGTGGCCAGTCCCTGGTAAAAATCCATGTCATAAAACCCAGTGCAGTAGCCGTTCCTGTGATTGCATAAATGAACCCCGCTGTATGCAGACTTGTTTCCCTTATGCCCATTGCATGATCCAGTCCATGAACAGGAAATGGTGTATATACATCGTGGATCTTATATCCGGCCTTGCGTACATTTTTAACTGCCGGAAACAAAACCGCTTCATCATCAAATGCACCAACCACAAATTTTTTAATTCCTCCAGCCATTCTTGTTTATTTTAAATTCTGAATTTTAATTTTTTAAACCCTAATGTGCATGCTCCACTTTTTCAATATAAAATTTTTCGGCATCTGCTTTTTCTATATCTGTCATTTTCACTTTGTAATTTTCACCACTCGTTTTTAAAATAGCCTTTATCTCTGCTACCGCAATAACCGGGAAGTACTTTGCAAATAAGAAGAAACAGGTGAAGAACAATCCGAATGTACCCAGGTAAAATCCGATCTCCCATATGCTGGGGCTGTAATAAGTACTCCAGCTAGAAGGAAGATAATCCCTGTAAATAGAAGTTACGATGATCACAAAACGCTCATACCACATCCCGATATTTACTATTACACTCATAAAGAATGTAACCATTATATTTCTTCTGAGTTTACGGCTCCAGAATAATTGCGGAGATACAACATTACAGAACATCATCAGCCAGTAGCTCCATCCATATGGAGAAAACAAGTTAGCCCTGTTCTCACTGAAGGCATACCATTCGTAAGGATTTTGCCCATACCATGCAATGAACAATTCTGTTAAATAAGCACAGCCCACAATGCTTCCCGTTAGTACGATCACTTTGTTCATGGCTTCAATATGGCCAATAGTAATATAATCCTGCAGGCCCATTACTTTTCTAACAACTATCAAAAGAGATTGTACCATGGCAAATCCCGAAAAGATCGCACCCGCAACAAAGTAAGGAGGAAAGATAGTAGTATGCCAGCCGGGCACTATAGAAGTTGCAAAGTCAAATGATACAATAGTATGAACGGATAGTACAAGCGGTGTTGCCAGGCCTGCTAACACCAGAGATAAGGATTCATGCCTTTGCCAGTGCTTCGTACTTCCCGTCCAGCCAAATGCTGCAATCCCATATAATAATTTACGCAATTTTGTTTTAGCCCTGTCTCTTACTGTAGCCATATCAGGTATCAGGCCTGAATACCAGAATAAAAGGGATACTGTAAAATAAGTAGAGATCGCAAATACATCCCATAATAACGGCGAATTAAAATTTACCCAAACCGGGCCGCGTGAATTAGGATAAGGCATTATAAAAAAGGCAAGCCATACGCGGCCCATGTGCCAGATCGGGAATTGCCCCGCACACATTACCGCAAAGATGGTCATCGCTTCTGCAGCCCTGTTCACTCCTGTTCTCCAACCTTGGCGGAATAATAAAAGAATGGCTGAAATAAGTGTACCCGCATGACCAATACCTACCCACCATACGAAGTTGGTAATATCCCAACCCCATCCGATGGTTTTATTCAGGTTCCACTGCCCTATACCATAGGTAACCTCTCTGTAAACACTGTATACACCAAATAAAAGTAAGGCCACACTGATGAAAAACCCAATGTACCAAAGCCGGCTTGGCTTCATCTCTATGGGCCGGATGATGTCTTCGGTTACCTGGTGATAATCCTTATTACCATCAACCAGCGGTTCCCTTTGCTGCGATTCGTATTTCAGTAATGACATATCTTATTTTAATTGTCTCGTCTTCATTCCCTGTCTTAATGAAAGGGAGGCAAGGCATTTATTTTGATTTATTCTTAAGTACTAACAATATCAAACGTTGACAAAACTTCATCTCCCACACCTGGTCATTAGCCCTTCACAATTGCTTTAAACTAATGAGCCTTCTCTTCCTTCTTCCCTTCATTGATATGATGTTCCTCAATAACCCCTACATGCCTGTCAGTATTCCTGATCTTGGCCAGGTAACTAACGTTAGGCAATACATGCAATTGTTCCAGCACATAAAAATTCCGGTTAACCTGTTCCTCGTTTCTTATTTTGTAAACATCACTTTCTTTATCATTGTAATTTCCAAAACTGATCGCACGGGTAGGGCAGGCCTGTGAACAGGCTGTTTGAATATTTCTAACCAGTGATGGATCTTCCTGCTTCTTAGCTTCCAGTTTAACTTCCTGCAAACGCTGAACACAGAAACTGCATTTCTCCATTACACCTCTTGAACGGACTGTAACATCAGGATTTAAAACCATCCGCGTAAGATCATCATTCATCTGGGTGGTAACTTCATTAAGATCCGATCCTATTAATGAATGCTGGTTATCCGGGAAACTGTCGGCACCATTAAAATCCAGCCAATTGAATCTTCTTACTTTATACGGGCAGTTATTAGCACAATATCTTGTACCTATACACCTGTTATAAGCCATTTGGTTCATTCCTTCACTGCTATGATTGGTAGCTGATACCGGGCAAACGTTCTCGCAAGGAGCATTATCACAATGCTGGCATAACATAGGCTGAAATACAACATCCGGGTTTTTAAGATCTCCCGTAAAATAACGGTCTATGCGCAGCCAGTGCATATCATGATAGCGTTGCACCTGTATCTTTCCTACCACACTAATATTATTTTCAGCAATACAAGCTACCACGCAGGCACTGCAACCGGTACACGTATTCATATCAATGCTCATTCCCCACTTTATACCTGGCTTATCAAAATGCGGATACATGGTGGCATCTTTATCATAATCCTTCGGATCCATACCATGTGGCATTATCAATGCTCTTTCTTTTCTCGGGCCTTTTAAAACTTCAAGCGGGTTGGATGCATATTTTGCCAGGCTTGTTTCGTGTATAATAGGCCTGCTTTCAGTAAAGCCATGTACTTGTGTTTGGGCAAGCGGGTATTTTGTTCCTGTTTTTGCAACAGTACAAGTAGTATGATAAACGAATGAATTATTCTTAAAAGTCAGCAAGGGGTAAGCATTGCGCCCCGTGCCAGAAGCAGCTCTTCCGATACGCTCCAGGCTAAGGTCATTGTTTGAACTCCGGCGGCCATACCCTAATGCAATAGCAACAGTGGAAGGGTGTATCCCGGGTATAATTAAAACAGGTAATTCAATTGACCTGTTATTAACAGTAACTTTTACAACGGGTTTTTCCGGATGCACTTCATAATCATCAGCATCTTTTTTGCTATCCGGGTTCATTACGTCTATCCCTAACAGTGACTTAGCCATATCAGGTGACATCATTATATAATTATCCCAGGTAACTTTAGATATAGGATCTGGTAATTCCTGTAACCAGGGATTGTTTGCCTGGCTGCCATTACCTATTGATATTTTTTGATAGAAAATAACTTCAGCATCTTTTGTATTGGATGTACTTACCCTGGAAGCTGCATCTGTAAGACCGGTATTATTGAAAGTGCCACTGTTTGCAGGTAATATTGCAGTATTTACAATTGTAGAAACAGTATCTGCAATGGAGGATGATAAAGCATTTGTGTCAGGATTTTTTGCAGATGCAAGTTCGATAACTCCTTCCTGCAATGCTTTGTTCCAGCCATCCGCATCACCCATTTTACCGGACCAGTAATTTTTGTAAAAATTCTCATACTCATCTTTCGACAAATGAGAAGCGGCTTTATTGTCCTGTATTGTTACAGGAGCCAATGTGGTTTTTCTTAAAGTATCATTTGATGCAGCAGTAGAAGGCTGCATATTTTCATTGTCATTTGTATTGGTATAATCCGACCATCTTAACAGTGAAGTTTGAAAAGGGCGGGTTTTAAATAATGGATTTATCAAAGGCTGAATAAGACTGATATAACCACTTTTTGGTTCAGCATCTCCCCAGCTTTCCAGCCAGTGATGAGAAGGCAAAATATATTTACACAATTCAGTGGTTTCATCCATTGTAGTATTGAATGAAATACTAACAGGCACTTTTTTGAGATTCTCTGCAAACTTTGCCCCATCCGGGTAAGTATACACCGGGTTACAATCATACACAAGCAATGCACCTACCGCTCCGGAATTCAGATCGGTGGCAAGCTGAACCATTTCACTATCTATACCCTTACGGATATTCGAAGTTGAGGAAAAATCGATAGTAGAACCATTTGCACCGATCGCATTATTTATAGCATTTACGATAAGCTGGATATTTACATCATTACTTCCACATACTACCAGTGATGCACCTTTTGTGGCAAGCAATGCTGCGGCTGCTTTCTCAATTCCATTATTCAAACGGGGATCTGAAAATGCAGGCGCTGTAACTCCGCCACCTAATTTGGCAAGCAGGGCTAATGCAACCACTCCGGTTTCAGAAGGTTTGTGCATATAACGATCATCTGCATTACTTCCTGTAAGGCTCATCATACTTTCAAAATGAATATGACGGCTTAATGCGGGTGTGCCCGGCTTGATCCTTCTGTTAACTGCATATTGAGTACTGAATTCAACCGGACTAAGCCATGTACCCAGAAAATCGGCGCCCAGGCTAACGATTGTTTTTGCTTTATCAAAACGGTAAGACGGTAACGCCTTTTTTCCGAATGAAGATTCATTTGCCAGTAACATTCCACTATGGCTGATAGCATCATATTGAACATGGCGGCTGCCGGGATATTTTGCCAGGAACCTGGCAATGATCAACATAGTTGTGGGCGAATTGATTGTTGAGGTGAGCAATACAACGGGTTGGCCGCTGATGCGTGTCATATCTTCACCAATCAGTTTATCAAAAGCTTCAAAAGTGCTAACCTCTTTAAACGTTGCACCATTTCTTTGAAATGGATGGCGCAAGCGCGAAGTATCATACAGGTCAAGAACGGAAGCCTGTACCAATGCGTTAGTTCCGCCTTTTGTAAGAGAAGATAATTCGTTTCCTTCTATCTTAATGGGTCTTCCATCTCTTTGTTTTACTACAACACTTATTGCGTCTCCTCCATTTACATAAGTAGAAGCATATGCATTAGAAACACCCGGGATAACTGTATCAGGTTTTTGCAAATATGGCACTGCTTTATTCACAGCGGTCTGACAACTTGCAGCAAGCGCTGCAGCGGCAGTACTGAAACCAAGGTATTTTAAAAAATCTCTTCTGGGCGTTTTGGCATCAAGCAAACCTTTATCATCAAAATCAGCCATAGGAAGCAGTTCTTCTTTGAACTCCTTTTGAGTTGACTCATTAAATGCATCTGTTTGATTTAATTGCCCAAAATTTTGCCAGTATTTGTTTTGACTCATAATAACTATGTGATAAAATGCTAATCTGCTAATGTGCTGATATTTTCAAGTCTACTTTCTTTTGAAAATTCTCACCGCGCATAATGTGTAATTAACAACCAGGAATCCTTTTTACTTTTTATATTTCTTAAAAAAATATTGCAATTAAATATTGAACCCTCTTATTAATAGTGACACTTCTGACATTCTGTTCCTCCGATATGTTCTACTGTAACACTATCCATTTTATTACTCTTTATATCGTTATGAAATTTTTCATAAATACTATAAAACTTATTTCCCTCACCATTAGTTCCACCCGTAAAATTAACTTTGGATTCCCGGTGACAATTGATACACCATCCCATACTCAGATCAGCAAACTGGTAAACCTCAGGCATTTCCTGGATGTTGCCATGACACGTCTGACACTTCTGCTGACCTACTTTGATATGCTGGCTGTGATTAAAATAAACATGGTCTGGGAGGTTATGAATCTTTACCCATTGTATTGGTTTTGACCCATCAGGCATTCCATCTCCATTGTTATCAGGATTGTATTCCTGTTTTTCTGCATTCCATCCTGCATACTTATATAGTTTCTGAATTTCTGCAGTACCATTAACTGATGTTCCATCTTCCCTTACAATATCCTCTCCTTTGTATTCTTTAATAGCTATATGGCAATTCATACAAACATTTACAGATGGGATACTGGCATGCTTACTATCCTGTGCGCCACCATGACAATAAAGACAGCTGATCTGATTAGTACCTGCATGTATTTTATGTGAATAATATATTGGCTGTACCGGCTGATAATTTTTATTTCTACCCAATCCCACCATTGCTTCAACGGTAAAATAACCACCTAAACCTGCAAGCAATAGGATCCCAACCATCAGGTATGTTTTATTGCGGTAGAAAGGAACTGGTTCTCCTCTTAGTATACCGTCTTTTTCATCAGTAAGTTTTTTCAGGTTACTGTTTACCTGCAATAGAATAAATGCAACCAAAGCTAAAACCAGGGTAAGTATCCCAAATAAAAGAGAATTATCTTTTACCGGTGCTACTCCTCCTTCTTTAGCAGTGGGAGCCGCAGGTGGATTGTACGAATCCACATAAGAAAGTATGGCATCAATCTGTTTATTGTCAAGTTGTGGAAAGGCAGTCATTACTGTTTTCCATTTGGCCTGCAATGCAGTCGCATAAGGCTCAGACCCAATCTTTGACCCTGGATTATGTATCCACTCATATATCCAGTCTCCGGCAGGAACTCTGGAACTCCATCCTTTCAGTGCTGGGCCGGTATAATCAACATCGGGTTTATGGCAATTGGCGCAATTAGCTTTAAATAGTGCTTCTCCTTCCTGGGCTGAGGCAGAAAAACTGAAAAATATAATTAAAAGAAACAGAATACTTGCAAAGGCATTGTTAAAGATTATTCTAACTCGACTCATACATTTCGGGGCTAGTGTGGAAAATTCCTGAATTGGATGCAAAAATAAGACAGGATGTTGACATATTATCAACAATTAAAACTTTTTTTTTACTACAACTGACGTGGGTTTCAGGGTTTTAGGCCACTTTTAATCTATAATCTGTCATAAAATTGTAAGACTATTATTTATATAAGATTAAGGATAATATTTCAAATGTTAATTCGCATTGTTTTGCTCACATTTGCACATGCTTAAAAAATTACAGGAACATTGGGGGGTAAATGGCTGGCGTTTTTTCTGGATTATGGTAACATTTGCGATTACTGGTTCTTTTACTGCCTGGGTAAGCAAAAGTATTACAGGCTGGCTGGACACAGAAAAATTTTCTGCTGTGTGGTGGTTACTAAAAATTGGCGTTTTACTGATAGGTTACCAGTTATTCATTCTTTTCTTTGGATTTTGCTTTGGACAGTTTTCATTTTTCTGGAAATATGAAAAAAAGATACTTTCCCGTATTGGTATAATTAAAAGAGAAAACAAAATAAAACAGCTTGCCATCTTTGCTTCAGGTGCGGGCACAAATGCCGGAAACATAATTAACTATTTTTCATTATCTAAAATTGCTAAGGTTGGGCTGATCGTTTACAACAACGAAAATGCGGGTGTAGTAAATGTTGCAGATAAAATGAACATACCTGGAATTTTGGTCAGCAGGTCTGACAGGGAAGGAAATGAAATACTTTCTCAATTGAAAAAGCACAGGATCGACTATCTTATTCTTGCCGGGTATCTATGGAAGTTGCCTGTAACACTTATAAACAGGTTCCCGGGGAAGATAATCAATATACATCCTTCCCTGTTGCCAAAGTTTGGTGGCAAAGGAATGTATGGAAATTTTGTGCATGAGGCAGTAATATCCAATAAAGAAAAAGAAAGCGGAATTACCATTCATTATGTAGATGAACATTATGATAACGGTGAGATAATATTACAAAAAAAATGCGTTGTAGACCCCGGGGATACTCCAGGATCCCTCGCAGAAAAGATAAAGGCGATGGAACATAGCACTTATCCAGAAGCTATCCAAGCAGTAATTGAAAAGCAAAATCATCGTTAAAACATATGGCTGAAAGGTACGCCGGTAAATACTTTCTTAATATTACCTTGTAAAAAAATTTACTTGAGGTTTTATTTTACCATTTTACTTTTTTGTTCATTAGATCCATTGCAGGCACAGCTTACCGTTAGTGGCACTGTATACGACATCAGCAAATATAATTTTGTGGAGAATGTAAGAGTGCTTAGCACCGGTGGTATTTTTGCAATTACAGATTCAATGGGGAAATATACATTGCCTGTTAACAAAGCCGATTCCATCAGTTTCATTTACAATAATAAACCCACACAGAAATTTGCTGTTGCAACAATCAGAACGCCGGAACAATTTGATATCTCTCTTAAAATACAGGTTCAATCAAAATATAGTTTACTTAAAGAAGTAAAAGTTTTTTCTAAAGTTTATAAACAGGATTCTCTGGAGAACCGGCAAACCTATGCTGACGTTTTTGAATATAAAAAACCCGGGATAAAGAGCAGCATGTCTCCCGGAGGTGTAGCCGGAGCCGACCTGAATGAACTGATAAATATTTTCCGTTTCCGGAGAAACCGGCAGTTACGGGCATTTCAGCAGCGATTGGAAACACAGGAAAAGGAAGGATATGTAAACTACCGGTTCAATAAAATCTTTGTAAAAAGAATTACCGGGTTAACAGGTAATGCACTGGATAGCTTTATGGTATGGTACAGGCCTTCTTTTGAATTCGTACAATCCAGCAATGAAATTGTTTTTAATCAATATATTTTAAATGCCTCCTACCAATTCAAAAAAATAATGCAGCTGCCTGATTTTAAAAAACCTGAAGAGAATTAAATCTAGTTACCATTAAAAATGGTAACCGACTTTTAATGAGAATGTAAAGGCTGGTGATGTTCTCTTAATATCACTGTATCCTTCAATATAGTTTCCTCCGTTATCATTTGTATACGCATATCTCCTTCCTGTTATTTTTCTTATAGCTATTCCTCCGGCATATTCTATGGAAATTCTGTCATAAAGTGTTTGTGTACCAAAATTGGCTGCCAGATCTGATATGCTTTCAAATTCAGAAAAATATTCATCAGTGAATATTTCATCACCTGAATTATTCCCTGTTTTAATCCTTTTTGATGAAAAGTTATATCGTGCTTTGTCAACAGAAATTCCAATAAAAGATCCACCCAGCCCTTCGCTTTCAAAATATATGCGGGGTTGTATAGAGAACGAATAGCCAAGTGCCGATTTCCTGTTAGTAAATTCGTTTTGAGAATTATAATTTTCATACTTCTTCGTTGTGCCATTCCAAACAGTAATATTGTTTTCGTTTTTATTAAATTCAAGGTTGTTTGCCCACTCCCGCATGTAATTACGTGTAGTAATACCTGCGCTGACCTGCAGGGCTAAAAAATTATTTATTTCTCTTTCATAATAAACAGGAATAGAACCGGAAAGAAATCCAAGCGGAGCAATTTTAATAATATGTTTTTCTTGAGATCTTTTTTCTTATCAGATGCCCTGCCGGAAGAATCTTTTGTAAAATAAACCGTTTCCTGGGCCATGCATAAATTATAAAATGTTATCACAACAAAAAGAAAAAATATGGCAGCAATATTTTCTTTACCTATACAGCATATGATAAAGCCACTAAAACGACCTCATTTTATGCATTAAAAGTGAATGAAAAAACTCTTGATATCGAATCGAAAACAACATTGGGCAGTTTTGAATCAGATAATATAAATGACCAGGCAACGCCTACTTATAAATTGTCTTCAGATTCAACCAAGGTGCTTTTACTTGTTGAGGGCCCGGTACGTAGAAAAGAAACTGAAAAATTTTACATAGGAGTTTTTAATACCAGCTTAAAAAAACTTTGGAGCAGGCAGGCTGAGTTACCAATTGAGCAACGTTACTTGGATATTTATGATGTTGATGTTACAAATGATGGAAAAGTATTTATTGCTATAAAACATTATGAAAAAGAAGTGAACAGGGAAAGTGTAAGGGAAGATGGATCTAAAGTACCTTCTTATTCTTATACAATGATGGTGTATGCTGATGGAACAACTAAAGAAAAAGAATTAAAATTTGATCTGAATAATCAGTTTATTCAAGGAACAAAATTAATTTATAACAAAAACGGCACAATCACTGTAGCCGGACTTTATAAAAGAAAACATAATGGAAATATCAATGGAGCATTTTATGCAAATTTTGATGGCACTTCTATGAATGTAAAAAGTCCTAAGATGGTTGAATTTCCTAAAGAGATCCTTACATTGGTAGATAAAGATAATTACGGAAGTGATAATGAAAAAGATCCGGGCCTCTATTCTAATTTCCGGATAAGACATTCACGCAGTAATGGAAGTGTAGATCTGATAAGTGAATATTATAAACTGGAGATTGTTACAACAATGTCTAAAACATCCTCGTCTACTTCTTATCATTATTATTATGGTGATATTGTTAATACAAATATTGATAAAGATGGCAAGGCTACTTTTACCCGTATTCCTAAAAATCAGAAGATGATAAATTCAACGATTTTCATGGGATATTTTCCGATGATCTACAATGATAAGCTTGTTATATTGTACAACGACGATGAGGATAATATAAAAAGGGATCTGGAAAAAGCACCGGATGATGTAAGGTCTTTCAAAAAGGCTGTTTTTGCAGCAGCAACTATAGACGCCAGAGGAAATCTTACCAGGCAGTCAATATATAGTCACAGAGATGAAGATTATGTATCAGTACCGGTTTCAACTTCACGTATTTCGGATTCGAAATTTCTTATTGTTTCTGATCTTACAAAATTATTTAAAAGACGCACCCGGTATGGAGTGCTGGATATGAACTGATCTTTATGAAAACTAATAATTCATCAGTTTTTCAACATACTCATCAAGCCTGCTGTAAGCCATAAAGTTTTTTTCAAGTTCCAGGTTAAAAGGAATGGGTGTATCTAAACCTGCGCAACGCATTACCGGTGCATCCAGCATCGTATAGCAATGTTCGGCGATCCAGGCTGCTATTTCAGCGCCCACTCCACCGGTAAGAGTATCTTCATGTAGTATAAGCACTTTGCCTGTTTTACCAACGGCTTTTCTTACTGCATCATAATCTAAAGGAAGTAAAGTTCTCAGATCAAGAATATCCAGGGAAACCTCAGGATGTTTCTGAGAATATTCCAAGGCCCAGTGAACACCGGCACCGTATGTAATTACAGAAATATCTTCTCCCTCTTTTACTTTCCTGGCTACGCCTATCCTAATCTCATAATATTCATCGGGTACAACACCGGTTATACTCCGGTATAATGCTTTGTGCTCAAAAAATAAAACCGGGTTTGGATCATTAATAGCTGCAATAAGAAGTCCTTTTGCGTCTGCGGGTGAAGAGGGATATACCACTTTTAAACCTGGTGTATGTACAAACCAGGCTTCATTACTCTGGCTATGAAACGGGCCGGCTCCTACACCACCACCTGTTGGCATCCTGATAACAACATCTGCATTTTGCCCCCACCGGTAGTGGATCTTTGCAAGATTATTTATGATCTGGTTAAAGCCTACTGTTACAAAATCCGCGAACTGCATTTCCATTACGGTCTTATACCCTTCCAGGCTCATACCCAGGGCAGCGCCCACAATTGCACTTTCGCATAATGGTGTATTACGCACTCTTTCCTTTCCAAATTTTTCAACAAACCCTTCAGTGACTTTAAAAGCTCCCCCATATTCAGCGATGTCCTGTCCCATTAATACAATATTGGGTTGCAGGTCCATAGATAGTTCTAACGCATCTGAAATTGCATTAATGAACTTAATTTCTTTTCCTTCAAGCACAAAACCTGTTTCCGCATTGTCAATAATAGTTGTTTGCTTTATTGTAGCAGCGGTTGCATAAACATCATCCATTTCTTCATCAATATCTGGCTGTATTGGATCGGCATTATAAGCTTCCTGCAATTCGGAATCTATATATTCTTTTGTTTGTTGGCGAGTGTTAAGAATACCTTCTTTCGTTACAATATTTTTTTCGATGAGCCATTCTTCATAATTTTTTATCGGATCCTTTTGTTCCCATTCTTCAAAAAGATTTTTAGGCACATACTTTACCCCGCTTGCCTCTTCATGACCCCGCATCCTGAACGTCATACATTCAATCAGATAAGGTTTTTGATTTTGAATGCAATAATCTCTTACACCTTTGATGGTATCATACACCGTAAGAATATTATTGCCATCTATCTGCACACCTTCTATCCCATAACCGGCTGCCTTATCCACCAGGTTACGGCATTTGTATTGTTCACTGGAAGGTGTGCTTAGCCCATAACCATTGTTTTCAATGATAAAAATAACAGGCAGCTCCCAAACAGCAGCTGTATTCAATGCTTCATGAAAATCACCTTCACTGGTTCCTCCTTCCCCGGTGAAAGTCAGGGAAACTTTTTTTTCATTGTTTAATTTATATGCCAGTGCAACCCCATCTGCTATGGCAAGTTGTGGCCCGAGGTGTGATATCATTCCGCATATGTGATGAGCCCTTGAACCAAAATGAAAACTACGTTCCCTTCCTTTACTATATCCATCTTTATTACCCTGCCATTGCATAAAAAGCTTATGTAATGGCATGTTCCGTGTAGTGAAAACACCCAGGTTGCGATGCAATGGCATGATCCACTCATCAGGATCCAATGCCATGGTAGCCCCCACGGATATGGCTTCCTGCCCGATACCACTAAACCATTTTGATATTTTTCCCTGCCTTAATAACACCAGCATTTTTTCTTCTATCATCCGTGGCAATAACAACCGCTTGTACAGGCTGATCAGCATATCATCAGTAAGTTCTTTTTTATCGTAATACATCTTTTTCGTTTGGATGGGCAAGTTACAAACTGATCGGTGATAAATGGATACTATGGATACCATGAATATTATTTATACAAAATGTTACTGCAAACCTCTATTAAGTGATCACTGAAAGCATTGGATGTTAAAGAAAATACAAAATGAAATCAGAAATATGCTAACGCTTGTGCATTATTAAAACAAATTGCATCTTGAAAAAAACAACTGTTATGAAACTTTATAAAATTATTCCCGCTGCAATTATATTATTATTAGCTGCCCTTACTAGTCTTGCTTTCTTAAAACCGAACAACAGCGGGACAATTTATAAACCCAGGGCTATACAAAATTCCACATCAACTCCAAAAATACAGGTTGGCATTTTACTAGATGTAAGTGGCAGCATGGATGGATTAATAGAACAGGCAAAGGCGCAGTTATGGAATATGGTTAGCGTAATGGGAAAAGCAACCTGCAATAATGTTATGCCGCAAATAGAAATAGCATTATATGAATATGGCCGCACAACGAATGATCCTAAAAAAGGATTTGTAAAACAGATAGATGGCTTCACTTCAGACCTCGACCTTTTATCAAAGAATTTATTTTCTTTAAAGACCGATGGAGGGGATGAATATTGCGGACAGGTGATCCAAACCTCTTTATCAGAATTAAAATGGGACACATCATCATTGAATTATAAAGTGATCTTTATTGCCGGCAATGAGGATTTTTTACAGGGAAATATAATTTATACCAAAGCTTGTGAAGAAGCAAAAAAGAAAGGTGTAATTGTAAATACGATCTATTGCGGAGACCGCCAGCAGGGCATAAGGGAACACTGGAATCTCGCGGGCGAATGTGGCAATGGAAGCTATACAAATATCAACCAGAATGAAAAAGAAGAAGATATTCCTACTCCATATGACAGTACGTTATTTGTTTTAAATGAGCAGTTAAATGGCACTTATGTTTATTACGGAGCGGCAGGGGCCAGCAAATTTGCCGACCAGGAATCAATGGATAAAAGCAATTATTCTTTAAGTACAGAAGTTGCAGCAAAACGTGTTGCAGTAAAAGGAAAAAGTAATTTATATAAAAATACAACCTGGGACCTTGTGGATGCTCACCTCAGCGATAGCCTGATACTGGATAAAGTTGACATGAAAACGTTACCCGCAGAATATCAAAACAAAAGCCGTACAGCCCTTAAATCAGCAGTGAAAGAAAAAAGCAGTAAAAGAATAAAATTGCAAAATGATATAAGTGAAGTCAATAGCAAAAGAGAAAAATATGTAGCGGTTGAAAGGGCGCGTTCAGTTAAAGGTACCACTGCAACATTAGAAACTGAAGTAGAAAGAATTATTAAAGTGCAGGCAAAACGTTATAATATGCTTATCAATTAAATCACATTACAGGCATTTACTTTTTATCAAACAAGGCGTTGAGTATAGAGGACAGTACAGAAAGCAATAAGCTAAAAATAAGGGCCCATAAAATACCATCCACCTGGATGCCTTTAATAAATTTATCCGCAATCAGTATAATGATCGCATTGATCACAAATAACCACAATCCTAATGTTATAATAGTAATAGGTAAAGTTAACAGAAGCAATATTGGCTTAACTATGGCATTCAATACAGCAAGAACCAAAGCAAAGATCAGTGCTGTAGTAAAACCATCAATATGTACTCCGGAAAGAACCGTTGATAATCCATAAGCAACAGCAGCTGTAATAAGAAGGCGTATAAGAAAGTTCATGGGAAGATATTTTTAATTGAGATTAATAGACAATGGACAATTGACCATAGAAAGTTTAAAAATCCATGATCAATAATAATACTTTATTGTGTAAGGTTTTTGTTCATTCCTAATAAACTATTAATTCATAAAAATTTTCGGGATGCAGGTATTTGTTGGCCATTTCTTTTAATTCCTTTGCGCCGATAGTTTTTATTTCTTCTACAGATTCGTAAAAATATTTATCATCCAGGTTGTTTAAAATAATATTCTTCCACTTTGCCATAATATGAAACGGGCCATCCAGGTCACCCAGTATCTGGCCTATCATATAATTGCGCACCAGCAACAGTTCTGTCTTTCCGATCTTCTTCTCCCTCAGCCTTTCCATTTCTTTATGCACTTCTTTTATTGTGGCTTCACATACATCTTTCCCTGCCTCCGTACTTATCACCCAGGCGCTTTGCTGAATGTGATTCTGCAGATAGCTGTATATCCCGTAAGTATAGCCTTTTTCTTCCCGGATATTGCTCATGAGCCGAGATCCAAAAAAACCACCAAACACATTATTCAGTATGATCACTTTTTTAAAATCAGGATGATGGCGGTTTGGGAAATTTGTGGCCAGGCGTATAGCGCCCTGCACCGCTTCGGGATCGTTCTGTATCCTGAACTTAGTTTCTACTGAAGGACTGGCTTTTTTATCTGGAATTGAAAAGGAAGGTTTTGAAACAGTAAGCCTGCCAAAAAAATCGTTAAGCATGTTTTTCAATCCGGAAGGTAAGTTTCCGGCAACAAAGATCGCGCAGGTGCCATTAAGATAATATTGCCGGTAAAATGCTTTCAGCTCTTCTGTTGTTAACCGGTCTATATCTTCAATTTCTGTATAATTTCCATAAGGATGATCCCCATATAAATAATGATCTATTAATCTTCCGGCTACAAATTCACATTTCCTGAGGTTAACATTTAACCATTGCTTTGTATTTTGTTTATAGATATCCAGTTCTTCTTCAGGAAAAGTTGCTTCGGTAAGCATATCCTGGATAACCGGCAATAACTTTTCCACGTGCCGTGTTAATGTATGTAAAGACACCACAGCGGTTTCACTGTAACAGGCTCTTGTGCAATAAGCGCCATAATATTCAAAATCTTCGTTTAGTTGAAAGGCGGAACGTTTTTTTGTACCGTTCTTGAGCATAAAATTTGCAGCTGCGGCTATCCCTTTCCGTTGTTCATAAAAAGTACCGGCATAAAAAACAATTTCAATCTGAAGTACATCCTGTGCACCTGCATTTATTTCGTAAACAGGCACCCCATTGTCAAGAGTATAATGTTCATAAGGTTTCAGATGCAGCCTGTAGTCAATGGCATCTTTAATAGGCGGGGCTATTTTTCTGTTCATCTTAATTGTTGGAGAGGTAATAAAGAGTGCTGCAATTACTTTCCCTGAAAATTATCCTGCTTTCCTTTAAAATATCATCGGTAGTTACCGCATGATAACGGGAAAGTTCTGTATTGATAAGGTTTGCATCGCCCATCAGTTCATATATGGCAAGGCTTGCGGCCCTGTTCATGATACTCATATCTTCAAAGGCCATAGCACTCTCCGTTTTGTTTTTTACTTTCTGAAGTTCTTCTTTTGTGATGCCTGTTTCCTGCAGCCGTACCAGTTCTTCATTTACTGCAGCTTCTGCAACTTTGATATCCACACCTTTCACCAGTTTTCCTTCAATGGTAATTATTCCTGCATCCATACTTCCCATGTGATAACATTCTATATTACTGAATAACTGTTTTTCCTTTACCAGGGCCTGGTATAGGCGTGAAGATCCGCCACCACTCAATATATCTGTTATAAGATCGGCTGTATAATACCTGTTATCTGTGCGGGGATAGATATGCCACACTTTATACAATGCATCCAGCGGAACATTTGTTTTCACTTCTAATTTCCTTGCTTCTTCCTGTAATGGTTCTGCAGGAATATTGCGGATGTATTTATCACCTCCGGGAATGGGGCCAAACCATTTTTCTGCCATTTGCCTCACATACTCATGTGTAACATTTCCTGCCACTACAAGTATCGCATTCGAAGGATTATAATGTTTGGAAAAAAAATTCTTTACATCGGAGAGTTTTACATCTTCCACATGTTTCAGTTCTTTACCAATGGTCATCCATTTATAAGGATGGGTTGTATAACAAAGTTCCCGCAATTTATGCCACACATCCCCATAGGGTTTATTGATATAATGTTCTTTGAATTCTTCACTTACAACCTTACGCTGTACTTCCAGACTTTTCTTTCCAAATGCAAGACTGATCATCCTGTCACTTTCCAGCCAGAATGCAGTTTCCATATTTTCTGCCGGAAGCTGGCAATAGTAATTGGTAAGATCATTGGTGGTATATGCGTTGTTTTCCCCGCCAGCCACCTGTAAGGGTTCATCGTAAACAGGGATGTGCTTGCTTCCGCCAAACATCAGGTGTTCAAAAAGATGGGCAAAACCCGTTTTTTCAGGATCCTCATCCTTTGCTCCTACATCATATAATACATTCACCACCACCATAGGAGTGCTTTTATCTTCATGAACCAGCACCCTAAGGCCATTTGCCAATGAAAACTTTTCAAATTCGATCATGCCGCAAAGTTAAGGAGTGATAAATGATGAAAAAGAAATATGTTCCTGTATATATAAAAATGCGGGCAATGATTATAAAATACTTTTGGTATTTAAAATGAGTTCTTTCAATTTATCCTCTCTTCTTATTATAATGCGTATTCGCATATTGGGCCTTTGCAATAAGTTTTTATACTGCTGAATATTATTAGAAATATTATTTCCTACCCCGATGATCTCATCATCCACTTTAAAACCGGCTTTATCTCCCGGTGAATTTCTGATAACGTCAACAATTTTTATTATATCATCTATAAAATATATTCCAAGGCCAGTATAGGCATAGTCAAAAGGTTCATCAAAATGCGAATTAGGGGAAAGATGTATTTCGCGCTGAGGATAATTAAATATCATATTGAATCTTCGTAACAATTCATTTCCCACCAATCCACCGGAGAACGGATACGATGTTACATTGTAATTATCCTGATAGAGATAAGTAGGCACTTTAAAAAATCGGTAAGGGCCCACCTTTACTTCTTTTATAACAGTAAGGCGCATTTCAAGACGACCCAACATGCCTTCTGCCTGGGTAACAAGAGGCCTTCTTTTTGAAATAAGAATATTACTGTCTTTCGCGAACTGCTCACTCATTAAAAAACAAAGCCCTGCGCCTGTATCAAAGTAAAAATTAAAGTCCATTTTCCGCCTGTCTTTTATGTGCATATATAAGATAGGAAGTGATGTGAATACCGGGTGAAGCGTAGTACCGTTTTTAGGATATATGATCTTTCCAGGCGAAAATACTTTTATCAGTAAGCTGTCAAAATCGATCTGTATGATATACCTGCTAAAAAAACTGTACCCGATTATCCCATCCACCTTTTCACCATAAACACTTGAAAGCACTTCGTAATTGTTTACATGAAAATTAAGATGATCCAGTGTAAGCCCGGGAAAGTGTAATTTTTTATTAAATACAAAAGATACTTTCCTGATCCCACCGATCCCCGTGATTGTGGTATCAGTCTCTTTCATGGCAATCTTGTAATCACTGCAGGTAGATGAATCAAGCGAAATTCCACCACTACCAGTATCCAATATAAAATTGAAAGTATCTTTCTGGTTCTCAAAAGTGGCTTTTACAACCATTACTCCGCCACTGAAAACCCGGAAAGGAAATTTAGTTATTAATTTAGCCTGTGGTGTGGGCAATAGTTCCTGGGCGTATATGCAGGCAGGTAAAAAGATGAATATTATGAAGCATTTAATATTTCTCATTCAGTAGAATTCTAATATACAACCTAATGGAGTTAATTTTGTTATTATTATAAATGATGAACCCTGATCTATTATATAAGAAAGCACTTGCTTTTGAATTCCTCTCTGTAGACGAAGGTGTTTTTTTATTTGAAAACGCTGCATTGCCTGAATTGATGTTTGTAGCAGATGAGCTGAGAAAAAAGCAAGTGCCGCATGGAAAAGTTACCTGGCAAATAGATCGCAATGTAAATACAACGAATGTATGTATCGCCAATTGCAAGTTTTGTAACTTTTACAGGATACCGGGGCATGCAGAAGCCTACATAACAGATATTGAAACGTATAAAAGAAAAATTGAAGAAACCATAAAGTTCGGGGGAGACCAGTTATTGCTTCAGGGTGGTCATCACCCGGATCTTGGACTTTCTTTTTATGTGAAACTGTTTAAAGAAATAAAAACGCTTTATCCCGGCATTAAACTGCATACGCTGGGGCCGCCTGAAATAGCACACATAACCAAACTGGAAAAAAGCACTCACAGGGAAATATTGATGGCATTAAGAGAGGCCGGTATGGACAGCCTGCCCGGTGCAGGAGCAGAGATACTAACGGATAGAGTAAGACGCCTGATCAGTAAAGGAAAATGCGGTGCTCAGGAATGGCTGGATATAATGCATGAGGCACATATGCTTGATATTACCACCTCTGCAACAATGATGTTCGGACATGTTGAAACTTTGCAGGAGCGCTTTGAACATCTTGCTAAACTGCGCGAGGTTCAAAGCCGTAAACCAGAACAGGCAAAAGGATTTCTGGCCTTTATACCCTGGACATTCCAGGATGCGGATACCTTATTGGCGCGTATCCGTGGAGTACATAATTTAACAACACCTGAAGAATATATAAGGATGATCGCCTTGAGCCGGATCATGTTGCCCAATATTAAAAATATCCAGGCAAGCTGGTTAACGGTTGGTAAACCTGTTGCACAAATGTGTCTCCGGGCAGGAGCCAATGATTTTGGGAGTATCATGATAGAGGAAAATGTGGTAAGTGCTGCAGGAGCACCCCATCGTTTTACAAGTGTTACCATCCAGGATTCTATAAAAGATGCCGGTTTTGAACCTCAATTGAGAGATCAGCAATATGAATGGAGAACTTTGCCAAAAATGGAAGAACAGGTTATAGATTATTAAAAGAAGGGGGAGTTGCTTTCTTTGGCTATTAAAAAAACTATTATATCTAACTAAAAAAAGCTGCCTTTTGGGGCAGCTTTTTAATTCGAATAATTATAAATCAAAACAAAGCTCAGATTTATGGCATTACCACACCATCAATTACGTGTGTAACCCCGTTGCTGGAAACCACATCAGGAATAGTTACAGTTGCACCATTGATCATTACTTTTCCGTCTTTCATTTTCACCAACAAAGTTTTACCCTGTACTGTTGTAAGCTTCTGGCCATCTTTAAGATCTGCAGCCATTATAGCTCCTGGTACTACATGATAAGTAAGGATCTTGGTAAGATCTGCTTTCTTTTCCGGAGTCATTAGCTGATCCAAAGTAGCTTTAGGTACTTTATTAAATGCCTCATTGGTTGGAGCGAATACTGTAAAGGGACCTGTTCCGCTTAAAGTAGTTGCCAGGTCTGCCGCTTTAACTGCCGCTACCAAAGTAGTATGATCAGCAGATCCTGCTGCATTCTCAACTATGTTTTTGGAGGCTACCATTTTAGCTCCACCTACCATAACACCTTGCTCTTCAGTAGCCATAGCAGTGTTATCACTCATTTTTGAGTCATCGTTCATTTTACTCATGGTGTCAGTTGCCATTGCATCTGTAGTAGTAGTTTCTGTTTTACTGTCTCCGCAAGAAACTAACATCAATACTGATACTGATGCGATCATTGCATACGACAGAATGTTCTTTTTCATAAAAAAATGTTTAATATGTTGATTAAGTTAATTTAACAAATACGATTTAACATTGTTCGTGGATTGCAGAATTTATTTTAAATTTTGAAATAAGTTCTTTGTGATTTTTTATAGTACACAAAGAATCAACCTATTAGCCCTTCCTTTCTATTAATTTCTCATGAACATTGTTTTGAACTTAACCACTATAAACACCAACTTGTTCAAAAAAACGAAGAATCAACTTTTCACTTCTGTGGAACTTCGTGCTGAATTACCTCTGTGAACTTAGTGGAATTTAAAAAGTTTCTAAAACTCCTCCAGGCCTGAAGGGTTTATACTGCAATATTTGAACTAAACACACGTTTAATTTTTATAATATCTTATATGAAGACAAATAAAAGAATATTAAAGAGAAATATTATTTCTAAATCAATAAAAATCCTGATAAAAAAATTCATCCAACACCCGGAAATTTATCCGATCAGATATTATAAAAAGGTAAGGAAAAGCAGAAACTGGAGGCCTGATCTTGTATAATGAACTTAAAATTTGTGGAATTTACTGGTCTGGTAATTCCGCAAATCCCCTCTTGTTAAAAGTTTTAACAGGTTGTATGTTTGAATTCTCGTTTTAAATCCAATAATATGAAAAAGAATGAAACCCCAGTCTCGCCACTAAACAGTGTATTAAAAGTTTTATCACAGGCTTTTTACAGTTTGTTTTTTTCAAGTTCTAACCGGGAATTTCACAGGTTAAAAAACTTTATTGCCTCGTAAGCTGATCACTGCTTAGCAACAATTCCCTTATGCTTCAAGGCGCAAGGGAATTTTTCATTTTAAAAACTTGTAAAATAAAAATGCCTCCCATTAGAACGGGAGGCATTTACTATTAATAATTATTTCTACTCTTTAATAAACTTAACCGTTCTCTTCTCACTGGTAGAAGTTCCGGTTATATAATACATACCTGGTGTAAGGCCTGTAAAGTTCATTGGTATAGTGTTGCTTCCTGCAACCAGCATAACTGTTTTCCTTTGAACCAATCTGCCGGTCGGATCTCTCACTATAATATCCATTGAAGTGGCTGTAGCGCTCGATATGTTAAGAACTGCTGCGCCTTTAGCAGGATTAGGCATGAGGTTTACAATCTCCAGACCGGTATTGCTGTTTAAGATAGCAATGATAGTGCTGTAGGTTGTTTTGCCATCAGCATCCGTTGACCTGAGGCGATAATAGTTAGTACCTGATCTAGGTGAGGCATCCACAAAGCTGAATGGTTGCAGACAGCGTACAGCCGTAGCCGTTATTGTTGTAATGCTTTCAAAATTCCTTCCATCAGAACTGCGTTCTAACACCATTGTAGCAGTTGGTGAATTATTACAGTTTACTTTCCATTCAATCAGATTACCTGTGTTCTTCTTGTTACCCTTAACGTATTCAACCGTAATAGGCAGAGCAGCACCTACGGCCTGTATGGTAAATGTTCCGGTAGTTGTTCCGCCGAACGCGTTAACCTTGATAAAGTAAGTTTGTCCCTGAACCAGACCTGGTAAAACAAGGGTTTCCAGATCACCCGAAAACGTAGCATCTGCACAATCTATTAAAGTCAATGAAGCACATGTTCCGGAATATGCCCTAACTACCGCATCAAATCCAGGATCTCCATCCACCAGGATAGTTGCTGTACCGTTTTGGGTAGCTGTAAAGGAAAAGAAAACATCCAGAGCAGCCGTTGGTGTAAAGCCATTGCATGGCTCCGGCGGCATGGATTGAGTTGCACTAACGGTTGTTCCATTAATAACAGCACTACCATTTAAACTGATGGCACCCGGGCAATTGTCATTTGGTGGTGGCGGTATCGGATCTTGTATACAGAAATTAAATGTTCCACTGTTGGCTGTACCTCCAGTAAATAAACGGATAATATAATTGGTTCCCACCGTTAATCCGGTAATAGCGGTTGTGCCGGAACCGGCTGTACCAAATCCTGTACTGCACGATGTCAATTGTACTCCACCGCAAGAAGGAAATACCTGATATCCTATCTGTGTTGTTGTTCCTGTACCTGCAACCAGGTTACTGAAATTTAGTGTTTGTGTAGCATTCGTTGCGGTAAAGCTATAGAATATGTCATCATTATCATTGGAAGTTACGCACGATGTTTCAGTGATCGTTGATTGAGTAGCTCCGTTTGTATTTGCAGTGGTTGGTGTTGCACAGTTAGCACCACTCGCCTGTGTAGTAATGGCAATAGCTGTAGCACATTCATCATTAGGCGGTACCGGTGCAAGATCCTGTACACAAAAATCAAATGTGGCAGTACCACCTGTTGTACCTGTAAATAACTGAAGGAAATAATTAGTACCTATGGTTAACCCTGTAATTGTGAAATTACCCGATCCTGCTGAACCAAAGGAAACGCTACAGGAAGCCAGGCTTGTACCTGATCCACATGCAGTAAACACATGGAATCCAAGGGTAGTAGCAATTCCTGTCGTGGCAACCATATTGCTGAACCTTAAAACTTGTGATGTTCCAGTAGCTGTGAATGAATAAAAAATATCATCATCATCATTCGATGTTGTACAGGTTGTTTCTGTTACCGCACTTGCTGTAGCTCCACTCGTATTAGCAGAAGTTGTACTGCTGCAAGGAGCGCTAAAAGGCTGCGTGGTAATGGCAATAGCTCCTGCACAATTATCATTTGCCGGTGGAGGGGAAGGATCCTGTATACAAAAATTAAAGGTTGCAGAATTATCCGATCCACCTGTAAATAAACGCAAGGTGTAAGTAGTTCCTACAGTAAGGCCGGTGATAATTGTATTACCGGAGCCTCCTGAGCCAAACCCTGCACTGCATGATGTTAATTGTGTACCCGGGCAAGCCCCTGTGAAAATCTGGTAACCTAGAGTAGTTGCGGTATTCACCGTTGCAACCATGTTACTGAACCTTAATACCTGTGTAGTACTGGTAGCAGTAAAACTATAAAAGATATCATCATTGTCACTGGTAGTTACACAGCTGGTTTCTGTAATTGCACTTGGCGTAGCTCCTGAAGTACTTGCTGAAGTAGAAGATGCGCAGGTAGTATTTGTGAAAGGCTGGGTAGTTATAGTAATAGCCCCGGCACATTCATCATTTGGAGGAGGTGCAATGTTATCCTGGATACAAAAATCAAAAGTAGCAGAATTTGCAGTACCTCCGGTAAACAACCTGATATTATATAACGTACCAATTGTTAAACCATTAATAATGGTAGTACCTGATCCACCAGAACCGAATGAAGCATTACAGCTTGGTAACTGAGAAGCTGCTGTACAAGCACTAAAGATCTGGTAACCTAATGCAGTTGCTGTACCTGAAGTTGCAACCATATTGCTAAACCTTAATATCTGGCTGGTTGATGTTGCTGTGAAGCTGTAAAAAATATCATCATTATCATTTGTTGTAACACAAGCTGTTTCAGTAATAAGTGATTGAGTGGCACCTGTGGTATTGGCAGCCGTTGTAGTTGCACAAGTCGGGCTGAATGGTTGTGTTGTTATTGATATTGCGCTTGCACACTCATCATTTACAGGCGGAGGTGAAGGTGCAGTTATACAAAAATTAAAAGTTCCTGAGTTAGGATTGCTACCCACCGATAAACGCAACGTATAATTAACACCTGCAGCCAGTGCTACGGTTCTTGAACCGGAGCCGGCTGATCCAAAACCTGAACTACATGCACTGGTAACTTCAGTTAAACTACCACATGTTCCCGTATATACATTCATACCTACAGTTGAAGCAGTACCAGTAATGGCTACCAGACTGTTATAACTAAATGTATATGTACCTGCAATGGTACTCGTGAAAGTATAAAACACATCATCATCAATTCCTGTAGAGGTACAGGCATTTGCCTGGCCGGTAACTGTTGATTGTGTTGCACCGCCCGTATTAACCGCTGTAAAATTACACGCAGTTCCAGAAGGGGTAACAGGCATTGCAATGGCTCCGGCACATTCGTCATTGGCTGGCGGAAGCAGTGCATCCTGTATACAGAAATTAAACGTTCCGCTATTATCTGAACTGCCGGTAAATAAACGCAATGTGTAGCTTGTTCCAACTGTAAGGCCGGTGATATTAGTAGAACCCGCCCCTGCAGAACCAAAACTGTTGCTGCAAGAAGTCAACTGAGTAAGTGAACCACAGGTTCCCGTGAAAATATGATATCCCAGCGTAGTAGTTGTACCGAATGTAGCAGTAAGTCCACTGAATCTTAATACCTGAGTAGTTGCCGTAGCTGTAAACGTGTAGAATATATCATCATTATCTATAGTAGAAGTAACACAACTGGTTTCTGTTATGTTGCTGGAATTGGCACCTGTTGTAGAAGCTGCTGTAGACGCAGTACATGTGGTACTGAAAGCCTGGGTAGTCACTGCTATAGCCGTTCCACAATCATCATTTGGTGGCGGAGCTGCATTATCCTGCAAACAGAAATTAAAGTTTGCAGTATTACCTGTACCACCTGTAAATAATTGCAGGGTATAAACCGTTCCTACCGTTAATCCACTTATGATTGTTTGACCTGCACCTGCACTTCCAAAAGCAATATCACAAGAAGCTAATTGGGTAAGTCCTGCACAAGTACCGCTATATACACGATAACCTAAAGTGGTTGCAGTACCGAAAGTAGCAACCATACCGCTGAACCTTAATATTTGTGTAGTACCCGTGGCAGTGAAAGTATAAAAGATATCATCATTGTCACTTGTGGAGCTACAACTCGTTTCCGTTACCGAACTTGTGGTAGCTCCCGTTGTAGTGGCAGCAATATTTGTAGCACATGTTGGACCTGCTGGTTGGGTAGTGATATTAATTGCACCCCCACAATCATCATTAGCCGGTGGAACTAAGGGGTCTTGCAAACAAAAATTAAATGTGGCGAAATTACTCGTACTCCCGGTAAAGAGTTGTAAAGTATAAGATGTTCCTATAGTTAAGCCTGCAATATTGGTTTGGCCCGCACCTGCAGAACCAAATCCTGTGCTGCACGAAATCAATTCGGTTAAACTTCCGCAGGCACCGCTGTACACACGATATCCAAGCGTAGTTGCCGTACCCTGTGTTGCTACCATATTACTAAATATCAATACCTGAGAGGTACCTGTTGCCGTAAATGTGTAAAAAATATTATCGTTGTCACTGGTAGTTACACAATTTGTTTCTGCAGTCGGGCTTGGAAACGACCCAGTTGTATTGGCTGCTATTGCCGCGGTACATGTTGTATTATTAGCTTCTGGTGTAATAGGTGTAGCTGAACCACAATCACTATTCGCTGGTGGTGCAACTACGGTAAATGACCGGGGTGTACAAACGGTTGGTGAAGTACCCAGACTATTACTTGCCCGTACATAAAAGAAATAAGTTCCCGGTGCAAGTGGTGTTGTAACCTGGAAAGAGGTAGCATTGGTTACTGTAGCGAATAACGTGGTAGGCGGGTTATTCTGATCCAGAAAAATATCGTATGAAGTTGCATTGGTTATACTATTAAATGTTATTAAAGGCATATTATTTACAGTAGCATTTGCTGCCGGGGCTGTAAGAGTGGGGCATCCGGTGGGAGCCGCTGCAATATCAAATACACAAATATTAAATGAAATGGTATTGGTTGCACCAAAAGTGTAAACCCGTATATAATATGTTTCACCAGCGGTTAATCCCCCTACATTTCCTGTAAGTGGATCCGTACAAACTAAGCTTGTAAGAGAACCACATGATCCGGATAAAACCTGGTAATAAGTATCTGTACTTGTTCCATTGATTGCAACCACACTGGATAAAGCAATACTTGCATCCGTAGTTGTTGCAACAAAAGAAAACCATACATCATCATCAGGGTTACCACTACATGGCGCTGCAGCCATTGATTGTGTTGCTCCTAATGTGGTGCCGGCTGTATTCATACAGGTTGCATTCTGAGTAAGAGAAATAGCGCCTGCGCAATCATCATTGGGGGGAGGAGGTGCATTGTCCTGAAGACAAAAGTTAAAAGTAGCTGAATTACTTGCCCCGCCTGTAAATAATGTTAATATATAAGATGTGCCAACTGTAAGTCCGCCAATAGAAACCGTTCCGGAACCTGAAGTTCCGAAACCGAGGTTACAAGAAATTTCCGTAAGAGTACCACATGCTCCGGTACTAATGGCATAACCTAACGTAGTTGCCGTTCCGGAAGTGGCAACCATACCAGAAAATCGAAGAATCTGAGTAGTATTGGTTGCAGTAAATGAATAAAATATATCATCATTACTGCTTGTAGGTGCACAGCTTGGAGGTGCTGTACTTTGAGTAGCGCCTGTAGTGTTGGCAGCAATATTGGTTGCACATACTGTTCCATAAGGTTCTGTGGTAATAGCAATGGCGCCAGTACAATCATTGTTGGGTGGCTGCGCATAAGCACCGATTGTTATTAAAAGAAAACAAAGAGATAAAATAACGGACGTAAAGATCTTCTTCATACAAATAGATTAATAAATAATTAAAAAAAATCAGCGCTAAAAAATTAAAAAATTTTTTACACAATGATTAATAAAATTTGTTAGCGTTTTTAAAAGGGTTCGGGAGGGAGAGTAAATATAAAAAACTAATTCTGTTAAAACATCAATTTTTTAAATTAAAATTAACAATAGATAAATATAATTTTTTACCATACATTTCTGGGGCAACTGTCGCCATATTTATTTCCTATGGTAAAGCCCAGAATAACTTCATGAGTGCCTTTGGTATAATTATTAAGTTTGGATGTGGTATAATCATATGCATATCCAACATTTAATACATCAGATATATTTAAGCCCACCATCGCAGCAATACCATCCTGGTGCCGGTAGCTTACTCCACCCCAAAACCTGTCGAGATACATGAGTTTTGCATTTACTTCTACCTGCACAGGAAGGGGATCTATATACTTAACCATTACAGAAGGCAAAAAATTAAAATCTTCCCCCACCAAAAAGCGATAACCTGCGGTACCAAACAAATGCGGTACAAATTTCCCTTCCGTTTTTTTAATAACATTGTTTGAATAATCAATTTTTGAAGGAACTATCTGCTGGGCGGCAATGCCAACAAAATAATCAGCTGAATACAGGTACAGCCCCGCGTTCATATCAAAATTAATTGTATTCAGATAACCTTTCCCGAAAACGGCAGGATCTATGGCGGAATAGAATTGCAGCTTATCTGCATTAAGAGAAACATTATTGATACCTGCGCCAATACCTGCTGATAGATTTGTACCAGGCCCTATTCCAATATGATAAGCATAAGTTCCGTATGCAGAAAACTGGTTAAAGGGACCTGTACGATCATTGATTACCTGCAACCCAATCCCATGGTGAGGTTTGGAAGGCACATATTCCTGCCAGTAATTTTTACCTCTGGGATTTTCTCCCGGTACACTTTGTGAAGTAGCAGTTGTATTATAATCAGATTTACCGATTGGCCCATGCATGGTGAGATAAGTTGTAATAGGGGCATCCTGTAGCCCCACCCATTGATGGCGGTGGCTCATCTTTATATCCACATAATTTTCAATACCCGTAAGGGCCGGGTTAATTACATACTGGTTTAAAATATACTGGGTATAATGCGGTTTTTGTTGCGCACTTATTTGTAATGCACAGATATGTAAGAAAATATATAATAATATCTTTTTCATAAGGTTTCGCAATTCTCAGCTTAATTCTTAAGCACTTTAAATTCTGTTCTGCGGTTTTTCTGCCTGGCTTCTGGATTATCAGTGCCATCCGAATTTTCATTTTCAGCAACTGGCATCGCTTCTCCATAGCCTTTTGCAATTAAACGGCTTGTCGGTATTCCTTTGCTTATTAAATAATCCACCACCGAAGTTGCTCTTGCATCAGATAACTTTAAATTATATTCATCTGTTCCTTTACTATCTGTATGCGCGCTCAACTCTATCTGCATAGTTGGGTTGTCATTCAGCAGTGTTACGAGTTTATCCAAAGCAGGGAAAGACTCCTCTTTCAATGTTGCTTTATTAAAATCATAATACACATTTTCCACCGTTATCGCTACTTCCGGGATCAGCTTCAGGCAGAGAGGCATATTCATTAAAACTTCCGCATCCACATCTTCCGGTGAATTAAACTCCATACTGTTTGTAAAGTAACGGGTAAGGGTAGCCGTAGCTTTTAGAAGCTGGTATTCTTCTAAAGTAAAAGTATACCTGCCGGAAGCATCCGTTGTTTTTTCAATTATTACCTTGTTGGTGGCAGGATCAACAAAACTTATGCTTACGCCTTCCAATGGAATTTTTGTTTCGCACGCTACCACAGTTCCCTCCACTGTTTTCAGCGGTTTCTTTTTATTTAATGAGAACATTTCGAGGCAGCAGGCTGCATCCCGGTCGGAACTTAGTAATACATCTTCCAGCACATTGCGTTCTGTTCCGCGGCTGCTGAAATAAATATCATCTTTTATTGAATTTACAGGATATCCAAAATTCTGCGGAGCTGAAAAATTGTTTATGCTTCCCTTGCTGTAAAAAAAATCATACCCACCCATTCCTGTTCTTCCATTTGTTGAAAACACAAGTGTGTTGGAAGCTGCATGAAAGGAAGGCGCCTGCTCATCATATTTTGTATTGATTGTACTTCCCATATTAACCGCAGCGCCCGGATTATTATTGTTATCCAGTTCTGCATACCAAAGATCAAAACCGCCGAGCCCACCGGGCCTGTCGCTTGAAAACAAAATTGATTTACCATCGGGCATTATAAAAGGTTGTTGGGTATTTGATCCTTCCGCATTCAAGGTTGATGAAACCGGTGCACTCCATTTGTTGCCTGATCTTTTACTTGAGTATAAAGAAGCGGTTTTGGTACCTTTTCCAATAACCCATCTTGAAAGAAACATTGTACTTCCATCCGGTGTAACAGTTACCACGCCCTGCTCTACATCTGCAGGCTGTGGTAAGGATGACAGTACTACATTGCCCGGTGTGCCCGTGCTGTAGTCAGTTTCATACACCCTGTTTATATAATTCCCTGCTTTATCTTTTCCCTCAGGCCTTGTTGAAGTAAACAACAACGTGGTTGCATTCATCCACGCAGGTGCATAATTACCCCCTGTTGAATTTAATCCTGCAGGCGCTTTATTTACAGTATACAATGGAAGATCTTTTTTTACTAACTGGGATTTTATAAAACCAAGGTTTGCAATTTCTCTTATAGCATTTTCACGGTATACATCCTCTGTGCTGTATTCATTTATAAAAGTATTAAAAGCAGCTTCCGCTTCATCATACTTTGCAAGCGCTCTTAAAGTGGTAGCATGATGATATCTTGCCAGCGGATATTTTGTATTGCCGGTTTCCAGCACCTGGCGGTAATTGGGTTCGGCCTTTTCATGAAAATTTAATAACCTGTAACTCTCCGCGAGTTTAAAAAATATGGTTTCTTTATTTACATTACTGTTTCCTGTGAATTTTGTTGATGTTGCAGATACGGCATACGGATTGAATGCTGCTGTGTTTTTTGCTTTACCGGCACCAAGGTATTTTTCATAATACTGAGCCGCTGAAAAATAATCTGCTTTGTCAAAATATTTTTCTGCTGCCAGCAAATATTCCTTTGATTGTGCACTTGCTGCATAGCCAAAGGATAAAATAATAAAAGAGAATAATAATTTTTTCATATCAGAGTTTGCAGTCTTTAAAAAGTATCGTTTATAATCTTGGACAAATAAAATCTATCTCCGGTGTTTTAACTGATTTTTTTCCGGTGAAAGAAAGAGAGATCTCAAAACTATTTGATCCCTTTACGATCTTTCCGAGGTCAGATGTATTGATATCATAGCTTACACCCAACACATATTTTTTATGAGTAAAGCCCACAAAGGGCGTCATAGCATCGTTAAAACGGTAATTAGCGCCTAAAAGAAAATCGGTTTCTGCACCTGCTTTAACCTGGGCATATGCCCCGATCATTTTCTCCTCGGCAGTGCCCTGTTTCAGGTACAATACATTAGGCGTTAATGATAACATTTCTGAAAGCTTCAGCCGCAAACCTGCATGTATTGTATGGCGCATGGGTAACGTTTCATTTTTATCCCCGCTGAAACGGTCAGTGGGTTTGGTAAGATGCGCAACACTAAAGCCGGCATAAAAATTTGCTTTCTTACCCGGTGTTGCATCAAAATACAAAGCGCCCGCACCTGCGTCAAAAGAAGATGCTGATTTTGTATTGAAAACATCTGCACTTACATTAGATGGATTAAAGCCTGTTACCGGATTCCACTGATCGCCAAAATTTAATTTGGTTGGATCAAACCTTCTTTGAATATATCCCGCCTGTAATGCCAACACTACCCGATGCTGTTCTGCCGCACCAAACCGTACCCCTGTAAAGGCAATATTTGCATAGGCAGTTGTATACCTGTACCCACCGTCACCTGCTGTTTGATTCAAAATGCTTATGCCATAATTCATATTGCTGTTGGTGGTAAATTCTGCGGAAAGCCCTTGTGTATTATACGGACTGCTGATATTTCCCCACTGGTTGCGGTATATGCCTGCAATCCTGTAGTTTCCATCAAATGCTCCTGTTAATGCGGGATTGAGCCAGGATGGATAAACATAATATTGGGTAAAATGCGGATCTGTTTGCGCCGTTGCTTCACTATTCAGATTTGTCGCAAGAATAAACAGAAAAATAATTTTTAGATGTTTTTTCATTATATAAAACTTTCTTTTAAAATAATATTTTCTACCTGATAAGGGTAATCGATCCGTTCAACGGCTTGAAACCATTTTTAAGATCTATGATATAATAATAAGTTGCCACCGGCAATGGTTTCCCTTTCATGGTACCATCCCATGGACTGGTATAAGAAACGGTGTTGTAAACCAACTGGCCATACCTGTTAAATACCTGTACGGTAGCGCCGGGATAATCTTTTAAATTATCCAGCTGCCAGGTATCATTGGATCCATCACCATTAGGTGAAAAAGCATTGGGTATTTTTACCGGCTTTAAAATCTTTACGGTTAACTGATCGGTTGCTGTACAATTGCCATTACCCGTTGCCGTTAGTATATAAGTTGCATCGTTGTTTGCCTGCAACATCGGGTTTAAAACAGTGTTGTCCGAAAGGCCAATAGCCGGCGACCACATGTAAGTAAACAAGGTAGAATTAGAAACCGCTTTAAATTGCAGCATCGTTCCCTGAGGAACCACAAAGGATGGGCCTGCATCAATAACAGGCTGCTGGTACACAGTAACCAGATAAGAAAATGTATCTGAAATACATCCTTCCTGACTTTTTACAACAAGCTTCACGTTGTATGTACCGGAATCCCTGTATGTTTTAACTGGATTCACATCTGAGGATGTTGTACCATCACCAAATATCCACAAGCGGCTGAGGATAGAACTATTGGGCGCAGAGCTTAAATCATTGAATACTGTAGATACACCCTGGCATAATTTATCAGGTGTAGCACTAAAGTTAGCCACGGGTTTATCAAAGAATGCACTGAATGTTTTTACCTTATCATTTGTACAGCCAAAAGAAGTTGTGGCCGTAAGCCTTACATTATAGGATGCATTGGCCGCATAAACATGCGATGCATCTGTTGCGGAGGAGCCTGGTGTAAGGTCTCCAAAATCCCACTGGTATGATAAAGATGAATTATCAGCAACGGTGGTTGTGTTTTTAAATGTGGCAATACCACCCGGTAAACATACGGAAGCCGGAAGGTTAAAATTTGTAACCGGCATAGCATGTATTGAAATTACTTTTTGAGCAGGTGTGCTGGTGCAGCCACTATCGCTTACGGTTACCAGCTGAACAGTGTAATTTCCAAAAGTGGTGTAAGGATGAATAAACGGATTGCCATTAGTGTATGATCCGGTGTTACCATCTCCGAAAGTCCAGTTCCATGTTGTTATATTTCCAGTAGCAATGGTTGAATTGCTGGATAAAAGAACAGCCTGGTTTAAACAGATATCTGTGGGCGCAACAATAACCGAAGATGGTTTTGGATTAACCATTATCTGCCTTTGTGCGGTGGCCGTGCAACCACCTGTTGAAGTGAATGTATAAGTGATCGTATGCAAACCGGGCCCTGCTATGGAAGAAGTAAATATCCCTGCCGCATTTGTACCAGGCCCGCTGTACACACCCGTTCCTGTAACCCCGTTTGTAACGGAGGCCGTTGCCACAGATACGGTAGCTACATTTTCGCAAACCGGAGCAGACAATGGTCCAAAGACAAGCTGAGGTGTTACACTAAACACAGCTGTTATTGTGGTATCGTCGGTACAGGTGTTGCTACCGGTAACGGTTAACTGCACATTGTAGGTTCCTGTATTGGTATAATTATGTGTGGGGTTTTGTGATGTAGATGTATTGGGATTACCCGCATTGGCATTGGGATCATTGAAATTCCACAAATACGTTTGCCCCGCTGTTATTGAACCATTGTAGGTGAACTGCACCTGCCCGGTTGTTGGTAAACAACCAGATGGAGAAATCGTAAAGCTTGCATTCGGCTTAGGGTTTACCATAATGATATTTGATATGGTAGCCGTACATCCTCCTGATGAAGTAAATGTGTACACGATGGTATGTGTGCCGGGGCCTGCTGCTAACGGATTAAAATTGCCCGCTGCATCCGTGCCGGGTCCACTATACACTCCCGTGCCGGTTACTCCATTTGTAACCGTTGCTGTTGCAACAGATACATTGCTGGCTCCTTCACAAACAGGTGATAGTGGCGGATATGCAAGAGCCGGTGTAACACTGAATATTCTTGTTATGATCGTATCATCCGTACAGGTGTTGCTACCGGTAACGGTTAACTGCACATTGTACGTTCCTGTATTGGTATAATTATGTGTTGGATTTTGTAAGGTGGATGTATTTAACGGACCGCTTGCAGGGTCACCAAAATTCCAGGCATACGTTTGCCCCGCCGTTACAGAACCATTGTAGGTGAACTGTACCTGCCCTGTGGCAGGTAAACAACCTGCCGGAGAAATCGTAAAGCTTGCATTGGGCTTAGGATTTACCAGAATGGTAGTGGATATAGTAGCTGTGCAACCTCCCGTTGAAGTAAAGGTGTATACGATCGAATGTGTGCCCGCACCAGCAACAGCAGGATTAAAAATACCGGCAGCATTGGTTCCCGGCCCGCTGTACACCCCTGTTCCGGCAACACCATTAGTAACCGTTGCTGTTGCAACAGATACATTGCTGGCTCCTTCACAAACAGGCGATAGGGCTGGATATGCAAGAGCCGGTGTAACGCTGAATGTGCTGGTTATAGTTGTGTCATCCGTACAGCCATTTGATCCTGTAACGGTAAGAAGCACATTGTATGTTCCTGTATTTGTATAATTATGTGTTGGGTTTGGTAAAGTTGAAGTATTTGGATTTCCTGCATTGGCATTGGGATCATTAAAATTCCACAAATAAGTTTCACCGCCGGTTACAGAGCCATTGTACGTAAACTGGACCAGGCCTGTTACAGGTAAACAACCTGCGGGAGAAGACGTAAAGCTTGCATTGGGTTTTGATCCTACAGTTATTGTAGAAGATATGGAATCCATGCAATTTCCTGTGGCGGTAAATATATACCATATCGTATGCGTTCCTCCACCTGCAACCGCCGGATTAAAAATACCTGCAGCATTTGTACCTGGGCCGCTGTAAACTCCTGTGCCTGAAACACCATTTGTTACAGTTGCTGTTGCAACAGATATCGTACCGGGTGCACTTTCACAAACCGGAGCCAATGGCGGATAATTTAGCGCGGGTTTTAAATTGAAAGTTGTTGTTATAGAAGTATCATCTGTGCAGGTGTTACCATCCGTTACCGTTAGTGTTATTGTATAAGTTCCCGCCGTAATGTAATTATGAGTTGGGTTTTGTAAGGTTGAAGTATTTAAACCACCACTGCCCGGATCTCCGAAATTCCAGAGAAAAGAACCAGCCACCGTGCCGTTGTATGTAAACTGAGCAAGGCCCGATGAGGGAAGGCATGCAGTAGGATACGTAAAGCTGGCTGTGGGTTTTGGATATACAGTAATAGTCTGCGAAATAGAATCAACACAATTACCGGTTGCAGTAAATATATACCAGATAGTATGGGTTCCTGCACCTGCTATGGAAGGGGTGAAGTTTCCTGCCGCATTCGTACCCGGACCGCTATATATTCCAGATCCGCCCACACTGTTTGTAACCGTTGCAGTTGCTACTGATACCGTACCGGTAATGCTCTGGCAAACAGGCACCAATGCAGGATAAGCCAGGGCCGGACGTACCGCAAAGGTTCTGGTAATAAAAGTATCCTCCACACAGCCCTGGGTAGTTGTTACCGTTAAACTGATAGAGTATGTTCCGGTAGTATAATTATGTGTTGGATTCTGTAGGGTGGATGTGTTTAATGGCCCGCTTGCAGGATCACCAAAATTCCAGGCATAAGTTTGTCCGGGTGATAAAGAGCCAGTATAATTAAACTGAACATTACCTCCAACTGGCAGGCAGGAAGCCGTGGGTATGCTAAAATTGGGTGCGGGCTTCGGATATACTGTTATCGTTTGTGAAACAGAATCCGTGCACCCCGATGTGGCTGCATATACATACCAGATAGTGTGCGTACCTGCACCGGCTGCAGATGGTGTAAATAATCCTGCAGGTGTAGTGGCTGGTCCGCTATAAGTTCCGGTACCGGGAACACCGTTGGTAACGGAAGCCGAAGCAACAGAAACAGTGCCCGTAACACTTTCACATACCGGCGCTAACGGCGGATAAGAAAAAGTGGGCGACAGGTTGAAGGTGGCAACCACTGATGTATCTTTCGTACAACCGTTAGCGGTAGTTACGCTGAACGTGATCGTATAAGTTCCAAACCCCGGATAGGTATGTGTAGGGTTAGCTAGAGTGGAAGTATTTAAAGGCCCGCTTGCCGGATCGCCGAAATTCCATAAATAGGCGCTGATTGCCTGGCCATCGGGTGTGGTTGCATTGCTGGTAAACTGAACTGTACCACTGGCAGGCAGGCAGCCTGCGGGATAGGAAAAAGATGTAGTAGGTTTTGCATAAACAGTTACCACCGTTTGCGCGGTATCACTTATACATGCATTGCTTACACCGGCGGTATGTTTTACCGTATAAGTACCGTAAGTATTATACGTTACCGTATGAGGGCCTGCAGTATTGGCCGTTCCATTTCCAAAATTCCAGTAAAAATTGTTTACCGGCCCGCTGCCTCCAAAAATAGTTGTACCTGTAAACGTTATAGCTCCTCCTTCACAAACTGAAGGAGCAGATGCACTGATTGTAGTTACCGGTTTTGGAAATATGGGAACTGTTTTAATGGTATCTGAAACACAACCCTGAGCGGTTACCACCTGCAGCTTTACACTCTGGTTTCCGGTTGTGGTAAATGTATGTGCGGGGTTTTGGGTATTGGCTGAAACAGGGCCGGGGAATGTCCATAGCCACTGGTTTAAAGCATATCCATTGCCGGTGGCAGAAGGCCCGTTAAATTGAACAGGATCTAAAATACAGCCTGAATGGGTATAAGAAAAATCAACTGCAGGCTTAGCGTTTACAAGCACTGAATAACTCAAAGCTTCTGTATTATTACAATTTTCTATACTCGGGTGGGTGGCAAGTATCGGTATCGTGTATGTGCCGGAAGCGCTGAAATTATAATTACCCGGCAATGTATATTTATAGTAAGTAATACCACCAATTATAACCGTGCCCGTTGATACCGGGGCATTGTTTATAACATCTGCATTCGGGGAAAGAACAGGCCCTACCTGACTCAGTTGCCATACCAATTTAGTAGGCTGGTAAGCGATCAGTACCGAAAGCTGAACCGGTGTATTGGTACAGGTAAAAGGATGCGAAGTGGTTGTACCGGTGGTATCGTTTGTATTAAAGATTGAACCTATAGCGTTTAAGTTATTTAAAAAAGTTCCAGCATTGTAGGCATAACTTTCAGCAGATCCTAAGCCATATGTGATTGCAGTAAATCCGGAATCACTCAGCATAGATGATTGAGCCTGAGCAGCGGACCATCCTTTTACAACAACCGTATAACCGGGAGCATTCGGATGTGGATAAGTGTGGTTAAATACAGCTGATCCATCAATTCGCAAAGAAGTTACCCCTGAAGTGGGAATAACGACTGTAACATAATTTGAGAATATAGCAGTTTGATTATTACGGTAAAAGCTAACCCGTTTTATTGATTGTTCTACAGGGCTCAAAAAAACCATCTCAGGATCCCCCGATGAACCGGGATTGCAGGCACTTCCACCTGAAATAAATTGCCCCACCATTACCGGCTTGTCGGATTCTAAAACATTTGCTGTATTATTTGAAAACTGGTAATAACTGCCATTGATTAAAGTTGCAGGACTTAGTACCGTACCGTTTAATTTAACCACTGTTGTGGGATCCTTAACTGCTACTTTATAAACACTTGTTTGAAAAGAAGTAGGTAGCAAAGTAGACCCATTAGAACTGGAAAAAGGCGCTGTCAAATATTTTTTTCCCCAGGCTTGTTGAGGAAAACATTGCTGCATATCATTATCACGCCCACTACTACCACAAACTGCAGCCTCGCCCATTGTACGACTGCTCCCGGAAAAAACAGCAATTGGAAAACATTCACCGGAAGCGTTTGCAATTGATTTGATTGTTGATCCAGTAAATTGAGGACCATTTCCCTGGGGATCAGAAGTTGCGACATGCTGATAAATATCTCCTTTATTTAATGTAGTATCAAAAGTTACACCTGCAGGTCTGCCATTTCTTGAAATTGCTGTCGGTGTAATACTAATCCTTGTATTGTTTTCTTTCGCCACCACATAAAACCAGGAGAATGCAGCACCTGAAGCTTGTGTTTGTTGGCTATTCATAGAAGTATATGCATACCCCCAACTTTCGGTGGGGAGTAACATAGTGGCTCCGGAAGAAACAGAACTATAGATATGAGCATAAGCAACAATAGGAACAGTACTTTCAATATGAATACTTCTACTAAAAATTCTCTCTCCACCATAGCATGCACTTGGGCTTGGTGGCGATGGACAAAAGGTTGGTGGTAAATCAAATAGTCTAACATCATTCGTGCCTGTTTTAGGCATAACTAACGAAACAACTACGGAATTTGCAGGCACATTATAGGTTTGTACAGTAGTTACGGTTATGCCTTTTATGGTAACTGTAACCGTAGCTGCCTGTTCCGCACTAAAATAAAGAACCATATTTTGGGAGTTATTAGTCGGGGCCGTAATAGTTGGCTCCATATATTGATGATGACCATAACCCACCCAAAAATCTTTACCACGGTTTGATATATTCTGTGCATAGATTAACTGCAAACCGCCTAAAAAAGCTATTACAGCAAACAACGTTTTAATAATTATCGTACGGTTACTCATCATTATCTTACCAAATTGATAGAACCTTTTTTCAATACAGTTGCCCCATCTCTTAATGTAATCTGGCATACATACATATACACACCAGATGGTTGTGTTTTACCTTTGTGCATACCATTCCATCCGTTTGTCTGGCTGGTTGATTCAAATATCTTTTCTCCCCACTGATTAAATATGATCATCCGCATTTTTTGAATAGTATAGCCATACACCAATAAAATATCATTGATACCATCCCCGTTTGGTGAGAACGCATTAGGTATATAGATCTGATCTGGTAATGTTTTACCAGATACCGCTATGGATACAGACACCTGGCAACTCACGCTTCCTTTTGCCCTTACGAGCAATGTAACCGTTTGCAATGGGAGTAAGCCGGTAACAGTGTGTGTTAATCCGGTTGGGCCCGACGATGGGGACATCCATGTATTTCCATTATCAGTAGATACTTCATAAGTAAATGCATTGGGAATTGCCGTCCAGCGGAATACAATCCGGTCGGTTCCTATTGAATCTACAGTAACTACAGGTATTGCCAGATCCGGCAAAACGGTGGCTGTTACCCGCTTTCTTGCACTTATACATCCCGCCGAATTGGTTTCTTCCACATAATAAACTACCGTGCCTGTAGCATTCGGTATGGTAAAGCTTGGCCCCGTAAATACCGGGCTTCCGCCTGAAGGAACCGTGTACCATCTGTAAGTGCTGGTAGGATTAGGGTTTGCAACGGTAAATGTTGCAGGAATATTTCCACACACAACAAGCGAATCCGATAATACTGCTACTGCCGGATTGGCAGTAACGGTAACCAGCTTGGTTGTATCACCAAAGCATCCGTCCGGCGCAATGATGCTGAGATTTACATTATACGTACCTGGTGCATTGTAAGTATGTGTTGTCGTTTGTCCGGTACCGGTAGTATTGTCTCCAAAATTCCAGTTCCACATATTTATGGGAATTCCATTGGCTGTTGTGCCTGTACCGTTGAACTGCAAAGCCGTGCCCAGGCAACTGCTGAAATTTGTAGTGAAGTTTGCTACAGGGGCAGTTAATACAGTAACAGGCAATATAATTTCCAGGATACTATTACAACCTTCAATAGTTAATGAATCTTTTATCAGAATTGGTATGTAAAAGATTCCGGGAGCTGAAAACTTATAGTCAGTTAATACAGTATACCTGTAAAATATCCGGCCATTGTTTGTTACCGAATCAACCGGTACCGGGTTATTCTGCACTACATCTGCATTTGGAGTAAGCGTAGGGATGACGCTGAATTTCCAGGTTAATATTTGAGGTTTTGCGGTTATAAGAATATTAAACCGGAACGGTGTTTTTACGCAGGTATATTCTGCAGCGCTGCCATTTCCTAAGGTATTTACAATATTGGGTAATGCATTCAGATTTTTAACGAGTGTGCCTGCATTGTAACCATAGCTTTCCACACTTCCTAAACCATAAGTAATTGCAGTAAATGCAGAATCGCTTGTAACAATATGCTGACCTGCCGCACCTCCTAAATTGTGCCTTACTGATGTATAACCTGTAAGGAATGGATGTGGGAATACATCTGTAAATACTGATCCTCCATCTATACGTAAACTTGTTAAGCCTGTTGTAGGCAATACAATATTTACATAATTAGAAGTAATTGCACTTTCATTGGTATTATAAAAAACTGCTTTTTTAATACCCTGTTCAATCGGGCTGATATAGATCATCTCCGGGTCACCGTTACCGGTAGCTGTTACACCCGGGCAACTAAATGCGCCTGTTGATACCATATACTGGGCAACCATTACCGGCTTGTCTGATTCTACGTACACAGCGCCGTTTGTTCCATTACCGGAAGTAGTATTGAATTCATAATAATTCCCAGGGGTAACCAATCCTGTTAATATAGTTCCATTTCTTCTTACAACTGTAGCAGGATCTTTTACCAACACCCTGAAAATATTTGAATTGTATAAAGTATTAGATGTTGAATTTGCGGTTGAAAAAGTCAGGTATTTCTTTCCCCATGCCTGTGACGGGAAAACCTGTTGGATTAAATTATCGCCATTGGTGGTATTACAGATCGCAGTACGGCTGCTTCCTGAAAATACAGCTATCGGATAACAGTTACCGTTAGCATTGGCAACAGACCTTATTCTGCTACCCGAAAGATCAGATCCCGCACCGGTTCCATCTATTGTTCCCATTATATTATATACTTCGCCTCTCATCAAAAGCACAGTGAATGGTACTCCCGCTGGTTTTCCTCTGCGGGTAGTAACAGATGGGGTAACTTCGATCAATGTACTGTCTCTGTCAGATATTACACTGAACCAGGAATAAGATCCCGCGCCACCTGTTGGATAATATTGTTTTGAATTGAGAGATATATATTCATATCCATATACACCAACCGGCAATAAAAGGGAAGCGCCGGAAGTTGCACCGTCATATATATGCGCATAGGCAACTATGGGAACATCACTGGTAATGCTGATACCTCTTTCAAATAAACCTTCATCTGTTATGCGGGCATCTATTAAACCATATTTCGGGATTATATCGCTTACCCTTACCGTATTTGCGGGAACAACATAAGTGCGTGAATAGCTGGTGCCGTTAACCTTTACCGTTACTACAGCAGAATCCTGCGCACTCAGGTAAAGCCACATATCCTGGCTATTGGTGCTAAAGCTGTAATGGTGGCCATAAGGAACCCAGAAACGCCTTCCCCTGTTTGATGTATCCAATACGGTAGCATAAATATTTGGCTGGATCGTGGGAGGGCCTGCAAGACCTGTGAATTTATCAATATAAACAAGTCCTGTATCCCTTATGATATTTGCAGAATTATCTGAGGTGCTTGATGGGCTCATTACCCATGTACCTGCCGGGATTGTTCTTCCCATTTTGATATTAGGTTCAGTAGGAATAAAGCCTCTCCATGGATCAATATAATATTGCTGCATCGTGTACTTGTATGCACCCTGTGCAGGCACATCAATATCAGTATAAAAATACATGGCTTGCTGGCCGGCACTTAAGCCGACAGGCAAAACACCTGAATACCTGCGAAGTGTAATGGATGCCGGTACCGGAGCCGTGGCATCATAAGTGACTTTAGCAACAGTATCTGTTCCATACATAAATGTTTGGGTGATACCCGGCGCCGGTGTGGCTGGGATGGGAGTTAAAAGTGTAGGCAATGAAGTTGGTAAAAATTCATAAGCCCCCATATCTGGAACACCCGCTGTAAAAGTGGTAGGCCTTGGGTTATCATTGAAATCATAATCATTACCGGCAATCTGTTCACCACGGCCATGAATTGCCCATACATCCGGATCTGCGATGTTTGGACGTGGATCTGCAGGACTGATAATAGAAGGCCTGTATGCAATAGAATGAATATCCCAATAAGCAGTATCCTGCCATTGCTTCAATGAAGCATAAAGATTAGTATTCCATTGTATGAGTGTGGTGCCTGTTGTAAAAAAGGTATTGTAATTACTGTAAATAAAATTAGGATTGGTTATATACATGGCTCTTCCCCCTCCGAGATGAGAGAAAATATTATTGCGAATGTTTACCGCCGGATTTGTTCCGGAAAACTGGGCGAAATAGGCTGCCACATTCGTAGCCGTTGTTGCTGAAGCATTATTTATTACCGTATTGTTATGAAACCTGGAGCCGCCGCCACCTGTATAATAAATTCCATAGGAAAGAGTTCCACTGGTATTTACACTGATCACATTGTTTACATTATTAGAAAAATCACTGGCTGTATGGTACATTCCATAAATAGTTCCCGTATTGCCGGTAGCGGCCAGTATTTTATTATTTGCCACAATACCTCTTGAGGAATCCAGAGAAGATGAACCGGTAAAATACATGCCATATACCGTAGTAGTGGTGGTATTTATATTTACTTCATTGCCTTTGTACAGGTAGGCCGAATCACTGTTATTGCTGTAAATACCATAAGAAGTTGCAGACCTGGGTGTAGTAATATTTACGATATTTTTTGTTACCCTTGCCCTTCCGTTAAAGCCTATATAAATATTATAAAAAAACGAACCATTAACTGTATTGCTGTCAATAACATTATCATAGGTAAGGCTGGTTGCAGTATTTCCTTCGAAATAAATTCCGCTTGATCCGTTTGTAATTGTGTTTCCTTTAATAACATTGCCGGAACCCTTTAAAAGATCCGCGAAAATACCTGCAGTTGTATTGACTGTGGTAGTTGCGACCGGCGCAATAATGTTACAGTTTACGATACTATCAAAAGAGGCTGTATTGGCAATTTCAATTACCCGGCCATTGGTTGTATTGATGGCAGTAATGGTCATATTTTTATAGGTAATATAACTTGCACTATCCAGCTTTAACACATAGTTACTGGTAGCAACGGTAGCATTAAAAGTTAGAATAACAGAAGCAGGATTTGCATTAGCGCTTCTGAAAGTAACCCTTACAGTTGGGGAAGTGCCCGCTATGCCATGCATCCTTACCTGTTCCGTATAAGTATCTGGCGCAACATCAAAAAACACAGGGCCGGTTATACCACAATCCAATGCTGAAACAGCCGAAGTAAATGAAGTGAAATTTGTTGCAGATGGAGGCAATGTTTTATTAATGGTATAAGTTCCCGCCAGAAATGCCGGGTTAATAGTTACGAGCACAGGTGCGGAGAAGGTAGTATTTCCACCGCAGGTAACCGCCACCCGGTAGTATAAAGTTGTAGTGGCAAAAATGGTTGTATCCGGAATAGGAAGTAAACCACCGAGGTTGGTATACGGGCCACCTGCTGTAGTTGAAAACTGCCATTGATACGTTTGGCCGGAACCTAATGGAACGCCTGGCAAGGCAAGATTGATTTGATCACCCAGGCATAAACCTGAAGATGGGTCTGCAGTTGCTGTGCCCGCAACCGGAGGATTAATACATGGAGGCACTGTAAATTCGTAGGCTCCCATATCCGGTGTGGCGCTTCTTACAGTATTTAAAATATCAGTTGTTATACCAGAGATAGGTGTGCCTTTATTGTCTAGTATAGGAGAACGGGGCCTTAAGTTACCGGTTGCTATACTTGTGTAAAAAGGATTGGTAGAAAGTGAATTTGCATCCTGCCCGGTAGCAGCCTGCCATTGGGCAAGGCTGATTTGGTTTGTGCCTTTAAATCCAACAAATGAATTGGCCCCGGTTATATAAATATTATTGAAATTAGAAGTAATTGTAGAAGTGGAAGTAGCAAAATACAAACCATATTTATTTGCGCCGCCGCCGCGTGAAACGGTAAAGATGTTATTCTTAAGATCTATTCCATCGGCAAGTAGGGTTTGGTAAAAAGCATAGGTAAGGTTTGAAGAAGAATTGCCCACATTATCTAAAGAAACAGTGTTGTAGTAATACCAAACATTATCGGAACTTGTATTATACAAACCATAAGTAGTTCCTTCCCCGTTTACGTTATATATGAGATTATTTGAAACAATATTTTCAAGGCCTGTTAATGCATCTACACCTGTAAAATATATACCATAAAATATATTAGTACTTGCTAAAGTTCCTCCAAAAGGATTGTGAATCCTGTTCTTGGAAATATCCACACTTACGTTCAGGGATGTAGCATATATCCCATAAAAAGTGGAAACTATAGCCCGGGCGGGACGACTGATATTGTTCGCTTCAACCAATGTATTAAAGTTGCCACTGAGATAAATTCCATAAAAATAAAAATCCCTGATAGTATTATTGATCACTTTATTATCTCTCACTGCAGAAGTTAGGGAACCTACAAGTGTAATGCTGTAATATCCACCCGTAATAGTATTGTTGCTGAAAACATTTCCATCACATAATGTATTTCCTATGCCCGTGGCTGATGTTGCAGAAGCGCTTACCACTATACCTGCATAATTGGTTGTAAGAGAAGTTGAATTGGCTAATATGTTGCACCTGTTTATAGTATTACTGTCAGCATTATTGATTAGCTGAACACCAAACCCATAAAGACCTGCTCCGGTAGCATCAATAGTGAGACTATCAATAGTTATAAAATCGGCTCCCCTTAATTTTATTACAGCCCTTTCATTAGTATTGGCGGAACTGAAGGCAATCGTATTTCCATTACCATTAAATATAATAGTATTGGTTGCAGATGTGCCGGGTATAGAATCCAGGATCAGTTGCTCATTGTAAGGGCCACTTGCCGGGGCAACATTAAATACCACAGGGCCGGCAATGCCGCATGCCATAGCTGTTTTTGCTTCATTAAAGCTTATAAAATTTGTAGGTGTAGGCGCAGCTCCTGCATTGATCGTGTAAGTACCTGCTGGAAGAGCAGGATTTACCGTTAATAGCACCGGGGTAGAAAAAACCGTAGTACCACTACAGGTTACGGCTACACGATAATATAAAGTTACCGATGAAGTAATAGTTGTATCCGGGTTAGTAAGGATGTTTCCTATAGAAGTATACGGGCCTCCAATATCTGTGGAAGTTTGCCATTGGTACGTTTGTCCGGTACCGGTAGAATTTGCAGTAAGGCCCAGGCTAACGGTTACGTTTACACATACAGGGGTGGCGCTTACCGTTGCATTACCACCAGTTGGTGGAACTGTGCATGCGCCCGGTGTAAATTCATAAGCTCCGATATCAGGAGTAGTTGTGCTCCTGGGTGCTCCTGTTATATCAATCAGTACTCCCTGTGGTGTGCCTCTGTTGTCAATGGAAGCATTGGTTGGCCTGTAATTACCCGAAGCAATATCCTCGAATAAAGGGTTTGTTGCAACTGAATTGGCATCATCACCTGAGGCAGCTTGCCAGTCTGCCAAAGTAAGACGGGCAGTGGTAAAAAATCCAGTAAAAGCATTTACTGAAGAAGCGTTTAAAAAGAAGTCGTTCCTGTCAGAAACGATATCAGAGGTTGTGGTATTATAATAGATCGCATATTTTGCACCGGTTCCTCCCCTGGTTACCACCACTATGTTATTGATGAATTCTATACCTCCTGCCAGAGTGGTTTGATAAAAGCCGCGGGAAATAGCTGTGCCCCCGGCTCCATCAAGGGCAATGGTGTTGTGATAATAAAGTACATTATCAGAGCTGGTATTATTTAATGCATTCACCTCACCGGCGCCTGTAAAATTATACAATAAGTTATTGGTTACCTGGTTATTTAACCCGGAGAGGGCATCAACTCCGGTAAAAAATATCCCTTGTGTAACCGAATTATTAGTAGGTGCACCACCGAAAGGATTGGTTATTCTGTTTCGGGTTACATTACCGCTAATATTTAAACCTGTAAAATAAACACCATTAAATGTAGAGACCACCGTTCTGGCCGGCCGGCTTACACTGTTTGAATCCACTAATGTATTAAAGGTGCCGGATATGTACACTCCGTAAAAATAAAATTCACTGATATTGTTACCCCTGATCTGGTTATTCTGGTTTGCAACTGTATTGCTTCCAACCACAGTGATACCATAATAGCCTCCGGTTATATTATTATTGCTAAATGTATTGCCATCACAGATTGTGTTGCCTGTTCCAATCGCTGATGTATGCGAAGCGCTTACCACTATTCCCGCATAATTGGTGGATGTAGAACTTGTATTGATATTTATGGTGCAATTGTTAACCGTATTGGAATCCGCATCATTTATTAATTGTACGCCAAAACCATATTGGGTTGCTGTGGTTCCGGTAGCATTTATAACCAGGTTATCAAATCTGATATGATCTGCACCATTCAGTTTTATAACCGCTCTTTCACCTGATAGGGAAGAAAGAAATGAAAGCGTGCGCCCGTTACCGTTAAAAGTAACTGTATTGGTAGCAGAAGCGCCGGGCACCGGTATCATTATTAATTGCTCATTGTAAGGGCCGCTTGCAGCATCCACATTAAATATTACCGGCCCGTTGATACCACATTTTATATAATCATAAGCTGCATTGAATGTCTGGAAATTTGTACCTCCAGTTGGCTGGGCAGAATTTATTGTAAAAGTTCCTGATACGGCTGCAGGAGTAGTTACCTGTACACTTGTTGAAGTGGCAGATCCTCCCCCGTTTGTACAAACAACAATGGCCCGATAAAAAGTAGTAACTGACTGAGTGGTTGTAAAAGATTGTGAATTTGCTCCGGGAATATTGGTAAAAGTTACATTATCCGGTGAGGACTGCCATTGGTAAGTTAAGCCACTAGCCACAGTTACTCCGGAAAGTGAAACAGTGAATGGAGTACCCAAACATGCTGAAGATGGATTAGCAACAGCTGTGCCTGCATTTGGAGTGCCGGTACATGGAGACGCAGGGGTCCAGTTATATATGATATTGGGGCGGGTAGTTTGTAAACCTGTGTTCGTAGTTGTTGCTGTTCCGCATAAATTGCCCAGATTATCGGCTACGTAAGTATGGGAGCCATTAAATGATAAACCCGTAGTCCAGGGAACAACGGGATTATTTGTAAAAAAAGTGCCGGTAGTATTTGCTGGATCTCCGCCACAAATTTCTATAACAATATTATCTGTTCCATTCCAGAAATAAGGTGAAGTAAAAGTAAATGTATTAATTCCTGCAACCGGCTGATAGTTAACCGGGCCATACACGGTTGCACTAACGGCTTCCCAGGTTGTGGCTGTTAGGGAAGTGGTTGCTGTACTCCCTATTTTTATTGTATGTTGATCAATTACACCTGCTGAACCAAGAGATACAACATTGAATTTTATTGAATTGATATTTCCCGGACCCATACCTGCCGCGGTAAGCTCAGAAGCCCGGTATAAATATTGCATCCGGCTGCCTTCATAAAAATCCTGCAACGGGCACGGATATGTGGTTGTTCCATTACCGGTTGTACCCGTGCCGATAGTAATATCAGTTTGAGCTTTTACTGTTGATAATGAAAACAACAATCCCAGGAAAGGGATAAAAAAATTTACCTTAAAAAATGACGGGTAACATTTAATCATTGTAGATTATTTAAATATTTTGGCACAGATCCCTCCGTACAGTAATTGTCCGATACCTTAATAAGGCTTAGTACGATAGGGATTGGAGTTGGTGTTTTGGAATAAATTTTAGGCACTTAATATAATACATGAACTTTTTCTAATTATAAAAAAAGTGTCATACAATTACAATAAGGCAAAAATTGAGACTGAAGTTAATTTATTTTAACATTTCAACAAAATAATAATAGTCCTTATTTACTTCCAGGAAAAAATACTATGAAACCCAGGAAAAAAGTTGAACATAATCAACTAAACAGGTATTCAACGTCGGATTTGGTAAGCGCTTTTACAAAACCTGCATCATCAGCAATCAGGTCTTTTGCAAGGGATTTCTTCTTCTCCTGTAGCTGCAAAATTTTATCTTCTATTGTATCAATACAGATCATACGGTAAGCGAAAATGTTTTTCGTTTGGCCTATCCTGTGTGTTCTGTCAATAGCCTGTTGCTCAACGGCAGGATTCCACCAGGGATCAACAATGTATACATAATCGGCTGCCGTTAAGTTTAGTCCCACTCCACCGGCTTTTAAAGAGATAAGAAAAACCCTTACCTCATCATTGTTCTGAAAACTCTGTATTGCTTTTTCCCTGTCGGTAGCGGATGTACTGCCATCAAAATATTCAAAAGGTATATTTTGCTCTTTCAGTTTATCTTTTATCAGGCTAAGCATACCCAGGAACTGAGAAAAGATCAGCGCTTTATGTTCCCCTATATTTTCCTCTATTTCCCTCGCCAGTTCCTCCAGTTTGATCGAATGATTTGGATATTTATCTTCTTCGTTAAGAATGGCCGGGCTATCACAGATCTGGCGCAATTTCATCAAACCCTGCAAGATCGTTAATTGAGATTTATCTATGCCCTGCTGATCAATAGTACCCAATATCTTATCCCGGTAACTGTTCCTGTACGCATCATAGATCTTACGCTGTTCTTTATCCATTTCACAGAAGAGGATTGTTTCGGTTTTATCCGGGAGATCTTTTGCCACCTGTTCTTTGGTTCTGCGCAGAATAAAGGGATATAATAATTTACGAAGATGATCCTTCTGTTCCTGTTCGCCGAATTTATCAATGGGTGTGGCAAACTCATTCCTGAAAAACTCCATTGTTCCCAACAGTCCGGGATTAAGGAAGTTCATCTGGGCGAAAATATCAAATGTATTATTCTGAAGAGGAGTACCGCTCATGCACAAACGATTTTTTGCGTTAAGCAATGATGCGGCCTTGGTAACTTTTGAAGAAGGATTTTTTATCGCCTGGCTTTCATCCAGTATAACATAATCAAAATCAACTTTCAGCAGCATCTGTATATCGCTGCGCAATGTGCCATATGTTGTTATTATGATATTGCTTTTTATAAGTTCTTCGGTGCTACGTGTTCTTGCATTGCCATGGTGTATCATGTAAGTAAGACTGGGAGTAAATTTTTTAACTTCATTTTGCCAGTTGTATATAAGTGTAGTAGGACAAACAACAATAGCTTTCAGATTTCCATCCAGGCTTTTATAATATTCCAGCATACTTAAAGCCTGTACAGTTTTACCCAGGCCCATATCATCTGCAAGTATTCCTCCCCAGCCTACATCATTCAGGTAACTAAGCCATTGATAACCGGCTACCTGGTAGGGGCGAAGTATAGGCTGAAGATCAACAGGGGCAGGGATCTCAGGAATATTTTTAAATTCACGTAAGCGTTCAAACTTTTCGTCCAGTGCAAAACTCATTTCTGTTTCATCACGGTTTTCATACAGCTCATCAATCACACTCATATGATATTTGGATAAGCGCAGCCTGTCGCTTTTTCCATCACCCACTTTAAAAAGCAAAGCATACCGCTTAAGCCATTCATCAGGAAGTATCCCTAAGGTTCCATCACCCAATTGCACAAAAGATTGTTTGCTGGTTAATGCCCTTTTTATATCGGCAATGCCTACACGCTGTTCTCCAAATTCAATTTCTACTTTAGCATCAAACCAGTCCAGGCCACTGCTTACATGAATATGTGTATTCGGCCGGGCAGTATTAAACCTGAAATTCTTTAAGGCCTCAAATCCATATACTGACACTTTCATGTCCTTCATGGCATCTACAAAAAGAAAAAACCAGTTGTTTTTGAGTACGTCTGACCCTTTTAAAACCAGGCTGTTTGTTTCCGGCTGACGGGTAAACATAGAATGAAGGCCAAGCAGTTTATTTATAAAAGTTTCCTCAGCATCGTTGTTTCTATGGATAACCAGGATTTTATCTCCATCAGGAATCGTTATCGTTCCCTTTCCCGAACCTTTTGTATCAAAGCCATTGTAGGAAAAAATTGGTTGAAAAACAAGATAATCGCCCTTTTCGATCAATTGCAATTTTACGTCGGGGTTACCACTTTTAACTTCCTTTACTATGCTTTTATCAAACTCAACATCATATTCCTTTGTAAGAGGAAGAATTACCTTCTGCATTTTTTCGGCCCAGTTGGCTTTACTCAATTGTATATTTCCCTGCTTACTGAATTTTTCTGCCTGCAGAACATCTTCCGGTTTATTCCACAGATACATAATATCATCGAACAAAAAAACAAGGCTGCTTTTGCATTCATTTTGTGAAAAGGAAACAAGTTCACCATTCAGCTTTAACATGCAGGAAATCTCGAACTGCTCGTTTTTAGCAAGCACTTTGAAAATGGGGGAAATCAGGTCACTGCTGAGTTCAATTTCTTTTAGATTGGCAGTTTTAAAAGCTTTGCCAGCCGGTAACTGGTAAATAAAATTGTTATGAGATTGCTCTTCAAATATTTTTTTAAGTTTTGGATGCAGGTATTCAGTGATAAGTGATTTCGTTTCGTCCGGCAGGTCTTCTCCGTCGTTATGAATAATGTTTTCCCAAATACCGCTGAAAGGAGAATTGCGATTCAGGTATTTATTCACTTCACTATCCTGGAGTTTTCTTACCTGCTGAAATATCTGTTTATCTTCTTCATTAAAAATATCTGTGTTTACAAATTTAGATAGGTCAAGTGCTTCTGCTTTACTTGTGTATGATGTATTCTCTTCATCCGCATCACCCTGGATAGCTTCTATTGTAAACCCCGGATAATTTTTTGTATTAAAATTTAAAACAAGCCCGAGTTTTTTTTCGGGTTTTTCTTCAACAACAGTTTCAGTAAGTGCGGGTTGAACTTTTACAAAAGGTGCAGCGGGTTTATAATCTGGAGAAGGAGCTGCCACTCTTTTAATAGAAGTATCCGTTACTTTTAAAAAAGGCTTGCCATCTTTATAAGTAAATTCAAATTTTCCTGCGAGATCATCAGAAAGACTGTAACCATAAATCTGCAATAATTTATTTTTCTCTTTGTCCCAGTTTCGGATGCTATCAAAATAAAAAGGGCCATATGCATTCAGCAATTGAAGAAACAAAAGCGTTTTATGCTCACACAAAGGATGCATTGACTCACCGCAATTACAGGATGTATCAAAATTTCTTTCCTCATTTTTTTGAATAACTAACGGAAAGGCCTGGCCGTTGTAATTCAGTTCAGCTTCTATCCTTTCATCCGCAGCTTTTAAGATCGTTGCCCTGGCAGTACGAAGGATGTTCTCAGCTTCTTCATAAATGGAAGGGGATGACAGCATTTTGATCATTTTCAGATCAATGTGTTTCATTTTAGCAACGGTGTGTTGCTGATTGTACTGAATTGTAGTGCTGCCAAGCATATTCTTATCCACCATATCCTGCAGGCGGAACAGAGCTGCAGCTTCGTGGCGGCAAATCTCACCAAGGTTATAAGGGCACCCGCAGCGAAGGGATATCAGTTTTGCATCGGCGTATTTCTCGATATATACTTTGTAAAATGTACTATAACTATCATCTTTTACCCGGTAAACGATATTACCCATCAGCTCATCATGTTCCACCAATTCAACAAAACCCAGGGAATGAATTTTTTTCCCACGGCGGATCACTTCATCCGTACCATTATTGTAAATATGCTTTATTATATGAGGTAATGCCAATGGAAAATTTTAAAATTATCTTTTGCAGTGCCATAAAAGCCACATAGTGAGGCAATGACGGGTCGGAAAAGTGCAATTTGCAAAAGTAAAGGAAAATTGGCGAGTGGTTACATTAAGTGAAAGATTTTAGTTAGGACTTGCCATGAGATTGCCTTCTTTATAAATGGGGAGGATATTTGCTGTATTGAACTCCAGGCAATGCTTTATATCTGCATCTAACCCATAGCCGCTTAACCGCTGGTAATGAGATGCATTTTTTTCTTTCATATATCCAAAAAGATCAGACTGGGCATCAATGTAAAGTGTTTCAGCAATTTTCGAAGCATCACAATTTATAATAAAATGTTCTTTTATAGCGTGGATGACAGCACCTGCAAAAAGGGTGTCTTCAATGTTAACGCGGTCTTTCCAGGCCGCACAGGTAAGAATTACCGGCAATTGTTTTTTTATAAGGTGAGTACATACTGCATCGTGATTTGCAAATGAGCCCGTGATTATTTCTTTCGCCCCTTTTTCCAGTGCCATATGCAAAAGGCGTGTACCATTGGTAGTAGTAAGTACCAGTGTTTTGTCTTTAATGAATTCCACAGGGTATTCAAAAGGAGAATTTCCATATTGAAGTCCTTCTGCGATCTGGCCGTCTCTTTCTCCGGCTGTAATAGCTTCTATTTGTTTTCCAATCCGGATGCATTCTGCAACACTATCAACAGGAATGATACTTTTTGCCCCGTTTTTTAAGGCAGTGGCAATGGTAGAAGTAGCACGCAATACATCAATGATCACTACAATACTGCTGCTTACATCATATAACTGAAGTAAGGCAGGAGATAAACAGGTATATAATAACGGGATCTTTTTTTTCATAGAACTATTTTCCTTTTTCCATTTTTATTTGTTGTTATACAAAAGGAAATTTTACGATTTTAGCTTTTAATAATGTAGAACGAACTTTAATAAAGATCTCTGCATCTATAGCCGAATAATTATTATCCACGTAACCCATGCCTATGGCTTTACCTAAAGATGGAGACTGTGTGCCGGAGGTAACCCTGCCAATAGTACTTCCCGCAAAATCTTTTATTTCATATCCATTCCGGGCTATTCCTTTTTCAACCATTTCAAAACCAACAAGTTTTTTGGTAACGCCATTTATTTTTTGCTTTTCAAAAATTGCACTTGAGGTGAAGGGTTTGGTAAATTTTGTTATCCATCCCAGTCCGGCCTCAATCGGTGAAGTAGTGTCATCTATATCATTTCCATAAAGGCAAAATCCCATTTCCAGCCTCAGAGTATCTCTTGCACCCAGACCTACAGGTTTGATTCCCTGGGCTTCTCCCGCTTTAAAAATTGCATCCCATATTATTGAAGGGGCATCATTTTCATCTTCAAAATAAATTTCCACACCCCCGGCACCTGTGTAGCCCGTAGCGCTAACCAGAACATTATCTATGCCAGCGAATTTGCCTTTTGTAAAAGTGTAGTATTTAAGATTAAGAATATCAATATCAGTAAGCGTTTGTACAATCTTTGTTGCATTAGGCCCCTGGATGGCAAGCAGGCATGTTTTATCAGAAACATTATGCAACTCCGCATTAGAAGTATTGTGTTGTTGTACCCAATTCCAATCTTTCTCTATATTGCTTCCATTAACTACCAGCATATAAACTTTATTCTCTTCAATACAATACACCAGCAGGTCATCAATAATTCCACCATTTTCATTTGGCATACAACTATACTGAGCTTTACCTGCCGTTAATTTTGAAGCATCGTTGGTGGTAATGCGCTGTATGAGATCCAGGGCTTGTGGGCCTTTCAAAATAAATTCTCCCATATGGCTCACATCAAAAACCCCTGCATTTTTTCTTACTGCTGCATGTTCCTCATTGATACCGGTATAGGATATGGGCATATTATAGCCTGCAAATGCCGCCATTTTAGCCCCGAGTTCATTGTGTTTACCTGCAAAAGGTGTATTCTTCATTTTTTAATTTTAGATGTCAAAAGTAATAGAATTGCAGCAGTAAATCAGTGAACAGCTCCTGCAAGGATATACAAAGGGAAGGTAACCTTACGCATTTCATTATTATCTCCCCATTCTGTTTTTATCGATTCCATCAGATTCGTGACGGGGTTAAACTTGTTGATCTGAATAAATTTTTGGGTAGCACTCCAGGTATTCAGAAATCCGCTTTCCATTTCTATATTCCACATCAGTTCAATAGCAAAAACAGGAAATGGTATCCGCCTGAAAGGGAATGGCAAATTTTTATACGCGTCGTTTACATATTGCCGTTCTTTATCCCAATAGGTTTCCAGGGTTGTAAAGTGATAATGAGCTATCAGTTTATCCAGAGTTAAATCGATGCTAAAAAGTCCATAACTCCAGGTGACGATCTTACTATCTTTTTTTCCCACCCTTTTAACCTCATCATAGAATAAGGAAAAATCAAACCAATGCAATGCCTGTGATACCGTTATAAGATCTACTGAATTAGAAGCAAGTGCAGTTTTTTCTGCCGGCTCAATTGCATATATAATATTATTTATTTTAGGGGCCTGATCGATTTGTTTTTGGCTGATATCGGTTGCGTATACATTTTCAAAAAATGCTGCAAGGTGTTGTGCAGACTGGCCATTGCCGGTACCACAATCCCAGGCAAGTTTTTTTTCCGGAATCAACCCGGCAATGGATTCAAATAATGAAGGCGGATAACCAGGCCTGAATAAAGCATATTTATCACTTTGATTTGAAAAGTTATCTTTCATTAGGGTGCTTTATTTATTCTACTAAGTTTTTATTTCTACCACAAAGTTCACAAAGTAAGATCAATCACAAAGGGCACAGAGGTGAAAAGTTATCTTTTATTAATTGCTTTATTTATACCACAAATTTTTATTTACCACAAAGTTCACAAAGTAAGATCAATCACAAAGGGCACATAGATAATAATAAAAAAGAATCCCGCCCTTGCGGGCAGGATCTTTTTTGCTTCAACTTCAACTTCAACTATTGAAACTTTTTCAATTCATTATTACCAAAGGATTGAATGCAGGGAAACTATTCATAAGTGCCGTGGGTTCTCCTGCGCTTTCCCTATTTCCGATCTTCTTCAATTCGCTCTCTATCTTTTCTTTTACTTTTTGTAATGAATCTTTGATACGCTCCTGCTGTAATTGTTGTTTTAATTTGATCGTATCAATTTTCACAGGCGGAGATGAATCTTCGTACCTGTAATTATCTTCTGATCCGTCAGTGGTGATTCTTAATCCTCTCTCATTAATTTCAACTTTGGTTTTATTGTTTCTTGATTTCCAGTTATCGGCAGGTTCGTCACCATCTACAGTAAATAGTCCTGCTTCTTTCATAATATAATTAACCCCTACATCCCAGCCATGCTCAACATTATCAAAATCTATATCGAAATTATCATCCCAGGGCCCGAATGTTATGTCGTTTGACCAGCCTACGCTTTTATCGATCCTGATCTGCTTTCCAATAGGAACATAGATCGTAAGTATGATGCGCTGATTGCGGAATTTATCCTGGCGTGTAATTGCAATCCCTTTGTCCATTACAAGAAGTGAATTCTGCTGACGAACATTAAAATTTATCATTCCTGCCAGGGTATCAGCAGCACGACGACTGCGACCGTTTACCATTTTCAGCATCGTTACCCTGAAACTATCGGTTGGCGATTTTACAATATGCACTGATATATTCTGAACAGTGGCGGTATCTTCTTCAATATCATAAAATGGCTGAAACCTAAAAGAGCGGTTGCGGTAAAACTTTCTTTCCGGTGAATTTGTTGTAACCTCCAGTTTATTGATACCCGGATTTACCAATACCACTTCTTCTTCATTCAATGAATTCGTAGATTTAAAATCTCTGCCTACAGAAGTAATAAGACCGATAAAACAAACCAGCCCTACTAACCATAAACTAAGGAAAGAATATCGCATCATTCTGCGGTTAGATTTTATTTTAGCAAGCCTCCTGATTATCCAGGTTATTATACCAATGATTGGTGCTGCTATAAAAAACAGTAAAGTGCCCCATGCGAAAACATTCTGCCAGCCATCATTCAAAACAAAATCTTTCATAGGAAACAATCCTATTGCTGCAATTCCAAAAGCGAATAATGCAATTACAAAAGCGAAAGCGATACAACCAATTATGAAGTATGCAAAGATCTTTATCAAAAAAACAATTATATCGCCTAATGACCTGCTGCCTCTTTTTGTAACAGAGCTTACATCTGAACCAAAAGCCTTTCCTCTTTCCTGTGCTATTACTTTTGCTTCTTTACCCAATTTCTGTGCTCTTTCCTGCACACCCTTCATTTCTTCCATAACAGAATTTTTTATGGAATTCATATCTACTTTTTCCCCTTTCATTTCAAGCCTTTCCGCTGTAGTGGAAGCTTCAGGAATTACAAGCCACAAAATGATATAGATGATCAATGCACCCGGACTAAATCCCATTCTTAAAAAATCAGGAAAATCAAGGCCGCCCCAATGTCCCCAGCCTGATACAAAACCTAAAAAAGGGAGAATGAATAAAACCCGGATTATCCATGGATTTATGCCGAAATAATTTGCAATACCACTGCTTACACCACCAACTATTTTATCATCATTATCCCGGTATAATTTTTTTCTTGCACTGCCGATCTGTGTTGAAGCAGAACTTGGAACTACTAACCATAAAATAAGGTAGGGTATGATACCGAAACCAAAAGTTATAGCCGCTACAACAAATATTATTCTTACTACAACTACATCGATACCAAAATAATTGGCAAGTCCGCTGCACACACCACCAATGACTTTGTCATTTTCATCCCTGTACAAACGTTTTGTTTTAAGGCCTGAAATAAAGGTTTCATTTGTACCGGCACCTGTTCCGGAGGTATAAGTGCTTCCTTCAGCTGCAGAAGTATTTTGCTCTGCATCGAATTCTTCCGGGCGGCCCATACTTCTTATAACTGCATTAACATCATCATCTGTAATACAAGTAGCACCTTCCTTTAGTCTTTGCTGAAATAATTCTCCGATACGGTTCTCAATATCATTGATGATCTCCTCTTTTCCTTCTTCTGCAGCAAAGTGCCTGCTTAAGCTTTCGGTATAATCTTTCAATTTATCAAAAGCAGTTACTTCTATTGGAACTACCCGTCCCTGGAAGTTGATATTTATAACTTGTTTCATTTTATTTGTTTTTATTTTTAAACTGCCTTCTCATTTTATTGATCCGGACTTTAAAAATGTTTCTGTGTATCAAAAAAGTTTTTCTTACTTTATCTGATTGTTGAAGTTGTTTTATTATTCTGATGTTAGTGATTGAACCGCATTTGCAAGTTCATTCCAGGTACTTTCCAGTTCTTTATAAAACTCTGCTCCTTTTTCTGTGAGAAGAAAATATTTACGTGGAGGTCCGCTGTTACTTTCCACCCAACGATAAGTTAGCAATTCTGCATTTTTGAGCCGGGTAAGAAGTGGATAAAGTGTGCCTTCAAAAATGTTCAGATTTGCTGCTTTCATTTTGTCAATAATATCAGACGGGTAAGCTTCCCCTTGCTTAATGACAGATAAAATACAGAACTCCAAAACTCCTTTCCGCATCTGGCTCGCTGTGTTATCAATATTCATGTCTTTTTATTTAAAGTTTGTTATTTCATAAACCTTGGTTTCTGAATTGAATATTTCCGGAATGATTCAATTTTTGATTCGGATCTATGACATCACAAATATATAATCATTTTAGTACTATGCAACACATAATACCATTTATTTTAAGGTAGCTTGCTTCGAAGGTTATGTCTTTAAATAGGAAATTCAATACCAGACTGGTTTTTAAGAAATTTTAATACAATAAAATATTAATACGAAATTTATGAAAGGTAAAATTGCTTGATGAACGGTGTATACTCAAATAGACATATGCTCATGTTAATAATATTATAACTTACTCATTGTTAAAGCTTTTAATTAAACATGGTATTTCCTTTGACGTCTGATGTATTAAAAGGTATATGATGAAAAATTTACTTTATGCCTGTTGCCTGTTATTTATAATGGGTTCCTGCAGTACAACTAAAAATTACCTGGAAAGAAATGATGCTGACAAAGCATTACAGGATGCTATAAAAAAATTAAATAAAAATGCTTCTGATGAAAAGGCATTGGAAGCGGTTCCCGTTTTATATTCCAATATTCAACAAACCCATCTTTCTAAGATAAAATCATACAGCACCTCCCGTGATATAAACCGCTGGGATAAGATCATAAAAGAATACAATGATCTCCAGGATGCCTATGACCTGGTTATTAAATCTGACAGGGCATTCCGCCTGGTAAATCCACAAAGTTTCAGCACGCAGTTACTGGAAACAAAACAAGCAGCTGCAGAAGAATATTATCAAACAGGAATCAGTCATTTATCAAATGAAGGAAGAGATAATGCAAAAAGAGCCTATGCTGCCTTTAAAAAAACAGAAAAGTATGTGCCCGGTTATAAAAATACCACATCAAAGATGAATGAGGCTTATGAAAATGCAATTGTAGATGTTATTGTAAATCCTGTTCAGGATAATTCTTATTTTTTTAATAGCGGATGGGGAAATACCGGGTACAATTACAGTAATGAATATTTTCAGCAAACACTGGTAAGGGAACTTTCTAATAATAACAACCGGTATGCAGCCAGGTTTTATACTGACTGGCAAGCCAGGCGCGACAATGTAAAACCGGATTGGGTAATAGATCTGCGTCTACGCAATATGGATATACCACAGCCTATGCGTACCACTTATCGCAGAAATGTAAGCAAACAAATTGAAGTAGGCAGAGATACTGCAGGAAGGATCAAATATGAGACCGTGTATGCGGCAGTGAATATTACTAAAACGAGTTTTACTGCCAGAGCAGATATGGAAGTTTCTATTAAAGATGTAATTAGTGGTAAAAATATAAGCTATAATAATTACCGGGACGATTATCGCTGGGAACAGGAATCAGCAAATTACAGCGGTGATAGCAGAGCCCTTACTCAATACGACTGGAACATGATCAATAACAATGGTTATTATGATACGCCACGCAAAGAAGAAATTTTAAATGAATTGTACCGGAAGATCTATCCACAGGTATTTAATAATATTAAGTATGCAGTGGAGTGGTAGGATCAAGTATCAAGTATCTAGTATCAAGTATCTAGTATCTAGACTTGGGTTTAGGGTTTAGATCATAGATTCATTATACCTGCTGTTCTATTGCCAATTACTTTAAGAGTTGATAAACCAGCAGGCTCATTAAATAAGCAAGGGCTGTCATATAAACAACTTGTATGATGGCCCATTTCCAACTTCGTGTTTCCCTTTTAACTATGGCAACCGTACTCATACATTGCATAGCGAGTACATAGAAAACAAGTAATGATAAACCTGTTGCCAGGTCATAGACTTTTTTGCCATCTTCCCTTACAGCCGCATTCATTTTTTGTCTGAGTGTACTGCTATTATCTGCAGCATCTTCACCTACACTGTATAATGTTGCCATCGTTCCTACAAAAACTTCGCGGGCTGCGAATGATGTGATCAGTGCAATACCTATTTTCCAGTCGTATCCGAGTGGACGAATTACCGGTTCAATTGATTTACCTAATATACCCGCGTATGATGATTGCAGGTATTCTGTTTTTCTTTGTTTTTCAATTTCCATTTTATTAGCAGGATCGGAGATTAATAAGGCATGGTATTTAGAAGTTACAGCAGCCATTTTTTTCTTAGGGCCATAAGTGCTTAATCCCCATAATAAAATACTGATTACCATGATAACCTTACCCGCCTCCAGAACAAATATTTTAGCTTTCTCAACCATTGTAAATAAAATATTCTTCCAACGCGGGCTCCTGTAAACCGGGAGTTCCAGGATAAAATAACTTCGTTCTGTTGATTTGATAAACCACTTCATAACCCAGGCCACAACAAGGGCCATCACAGTTCCCAATAAATATAAACCCATCATTACCAGGCCCTGTAAACTCAAAAAACCTAAATACAACCTGGATGGGATCACCAATGCTATAAGGATTGTATAAACCGGAAGACGGGCACTGCAACTCATCAGGGGTGTGATCATTATAGTTAGCAGCCTTTCTTTTTTATTTTCAATACTTCGGGCACTCATTATAGCAGGCACTGCACATGCATATGCGCTTATCATCGGCATAACACTTTTTCCATTAAGTCCGGCTTTGCGCATAAGCTTATCCGTTAGAAAGCTTATCCTGGCCATATAACCGGAATCTTCCAGTAAGGTGATAAGTCCAAATAAAATCATGATCTGGGGTACAAATAAAAAAATACCACTCAGGCCAGCAAGGATTCCGTTTATGAGCAGGTCGCTAATGAGAGTTTCGGGCAATACTTTTGAAAGCCATCCTGATAACTGTCCGAAGCTCCATTCAATTGCATCCATCGGATACTGTGCAACCCAGAATACACTTTGAAATAAAAGAAATAAAACAACGATCAGTATCAGGTAACCCCATGTGCGATGTAATAATATATTATCCAATTTTTCATTAAATAAGGAACGCTGCAGCGGATCGGCTTCCACTACAGTTTGCTGCATAATATATTTTATACGGTGATAACGCTCCATTATTTCCTCTGCCTGTGTTCGGGTGGGATTAAAATTATTATCTGATTCGATCTTTTCTATTACTTCCTGTAATCCATCATTCAATTTAAAATTTTCATGATTGATCAGGTAATGAACGGAAGCATAGCTGCTTAATCCCGGTATGATCTCCTTTACAGATCTCACTGCATTTTCAAGGGAGAGAGAAGGTTCAATAAAATCCCGAGGGGGTGTTTTATCAAGATTTTCGGAAAGTAAATGAATAGCTTTTTTTAAAGACGGGATACCTTTATTTTTCCTGGGGTTTACGGCAATAATAGAAACACCTAATTCTCTTTCCAGTCCGGGTATATCTATTTGAGTACCATTTTTTTTTGCAAGGTCCGTCATGGTTAGTGCAATAACCACGGGTATTTTGAGATCAATGATCTGTGAACAGAAAAGAAGGTTTCTTTTTAAATTACTTGCATCTGCAACAAGGATGATCATATCAGGTTTTAAAATATCCTGGTTCATCAATACTTTGTAAGAGACCCATTCATCTGCTCTTTTTGGATACAGGCTATAAGTGCCGGGGAGATCAATTATTTTTGCTGTAATTGTTTCAGTGATACGGGTATTTCCCGTTTTTTTATCTACAGTTACTCCGGGAAAATTTCCAACTTTCTGATTAAGACCAGTAAGAACATTAAAAATGGAACTTTTGCCGCTGTTGGGATTACCAACCAATGCTATATTTAAATTGTTTATCACTATACTGTTGTAATACCAACCTGCAAACTTAAAACTATGTAATGGTATGCATTTACGATATTAGAAAGAAGGGTATGTTTTATTAAATCAACCTATATAGCAAAAATATATTTACTTCTATCAGACAAGCCTGACAACTGTTCAGTTTAACTTTGCCGGTTCAAACACATATATGAAATATTTATTCTTGCTAATTTTGTTAACCTCACAGTTTGTATCGGGTCAGCAAAAGATTACGGATACAAAGAAATTGGAAAAGGTGCTGAGGGATCATATTGAATTTCTTTCAGATGATAAATTAGAAGGAAGAAGAACGGGAAGCCCCGGAGAAAAACTGGCTCATACATATATCAGCAGGCAATTCGAAAAAGCGGGTTTACAAAAGATAGGTTCCGGTAATTATTTACAATCTTTTGAAGTGAATGATGGAAGGTCTCTGACTGCCGATAATCAACTTTTAATTAATAATAAACCGGTGCAGTTACATACCAATTATTTTCCTTTGGCCTATTCAGGAAATGGTAAGGTGTATTTAGTAAAAGATGATATTTTACTGGCTGATACTTTTAAGATAGCAAGCTTGCTGGAAGAAAATAAAACCAATCCTCATTTTGATCTGAAAGCTGCAATAGTAGAACGCGCTATTTCAGCTGAGAAAAAAGGTAAAACGGCATTAATAATCAAAGACAATTCTTCCGTTGTACCCGATAACCTTAAGTTTGATGAAAAAGACAAAACTCCATTTCTGAAGATCCCTGTTATTTATATTAATGATAAAAACAGTGCAGATCCTCAAATGGCGAATTTAGGAAAAGGCAATATAGTTGTAACGGTAAATATTTCAGATAAAAAAAGAACGGGTAATAATGTGATCGGTTTCATAAATAACCATGCATCTTCTACAATTATATTGGGCGCACATTACGACCACCTTGGTTATGGAGAAGACAGAAACTCATTATACAGCGGAAATGAAAAAAAGATTCACAATGGTGCTGATGATAATGCGAGTGGTACTGCAGCCCTTCTGGAACTCGCAAGTATGCTGAGTAAATCGCAACTTAAAAATAACAATTACCTGTTCATTGCTTTTTCCGGTGAAGAGTTGGGATTATATGGTTCAAAATTTTTTGTTGAAAACATTCCATCCCAGGTGACCAATATCAATTACATGATCAATATGGATATGATAGGAAGGCTGAATGATTCCACCCGGGGTTTATCAGTTGGTGGCTATGGTACTTCACCTCTATGGAATAGCCTGGTTACTTCTAATGATCCATATTTAAAAATAAAACTTGACAGCAGTGGCAGCGGGCCTAGTGATCATACTTCCTTTTACAGGAAAGATATTCCCGTTCTTTTCTTTTTCACAGGTACACACCAGGATTATCATAAACCTTCTGATGATGCTGATAAAATAAACTATGCCGGTGAGGCGCAGGTGATAAGGTATATCTATAATATCATTGAACTTTCTGACACAAAAGGTAAGTTGTCATTTACAAAAACAAGAGAAGCTGCAAGCATGGGCAAAAGCAGTTTTAAGGTAAGTATGGGCATCATGCCGGATTATACTTTCAGTGGCAATGGTGTTTTTGTTGATGGAGTAACTGATGGAAGGGCTGCACAAAAAGCCGGTATAAAAAGGGGTGATGTGATCTTACAGTTAGGAGAACATAAATTTTCTGATGTTCAGACTTATATGGGTGCACTTAATAAATTTAATAAGGGCGAAACCACCAAAGTAAAAGTACTTAGAGGGAAAGAAGAACTTATGTTTGATATTGTATTTTAAATAATTATTTTTAATCACAGAAGATGAGATTAAAAATAGATAATGAAACGCTAGCAGAAGAATTCTTTGAATGTTCAAGGCTTATGGGGATCGTAGCTCCTTTAAAAGGCTACCAGTTTACCTGGCAAATTAACCGCCACCTTGGTTACAAATTCACCATTAATAACAGTCTGGAGATTCAGCTGAAGAAAAAAAGCCGCAATTATTTTTTTTCTATTTATCAGTTTGAGGTTCCTGCAACCTGCATGACCCATTATTTATACAACAACCAGTTTGATGGTGAATATTTGTTGCCTGAATTTAAACACCTGGATTTTTTATGGCTGATGAAAGGAGATGAGGTTTGCAATGAAGAATTACAATCTATGATGCAGGGAATTAAAACCATTCCAGGCGTTCAACTTGTTATAGAAATGACGAATGAAAAAATTAAAAACAAACAACATCTTATCCTTTAAATAAAAAAATTATGTGGACAGAACTGAACAATAAATTACATCGCGAATTTGTATTTGATGATTTTACCCAGGCATTTTCTTTTATGACAAGGGTTGCGGCAGAAGCCGAAAAAATGGATCACCATCCTACCTGGACGAACACATACAATAAAGTAGATATCTGGCTGAGCACAGATTCAGCCGGTAATAAAGTAACTGAAAAAGACCATGCACTTTCCCTGTTGATCGATGCCCAGGTTTAATAGTATTCGTCACATGCAATGCACTTCAACTGTTCTAATGATCCGGCCAGTGGCCTTTGGTTTTAATGATCAAACAGCCGTAAATAATCATTTCCAGGTTTTACTTTCAACACAAACTCAATTACAAGAGCAGGCATTGAAAGAGTTTGATGGATTGGTTGAATTATTAAAAGCTAATGATATTGATGTTATTGTTATTGAAGATAGTACAGATGTAATAAAGCCGGATGCTATCTTCCCCAATAACTGGTTCTCCTGCACAAAAGATATGATCTGCATTTTTCCAATGTTTGCACCTAACCGTAGAACAGAAAAAAGAAAAGACATTATTGATAGACTAAAGAATGATTTGGGGATAAAAGTAATCCACGACATGAGTAAGCATGAAATTCATTCAATGTTTCTGGAAGGAACAGGAAGTATGGTATGCGATCATCAGCATAAAATTATCTATGCCTGCCTGTCAGAACGTACTCATAAAAAATTAGTTGATGAATATGCTGCTCTTATAAATTATACTACTTGTATTTTTTCCGCTGTTGATAGCCATAAGAATGCAATCTATCATACGAATGTGTTGATGTGTATCGGTGACAATTTTGCAGTACTCTGCGCCGAAGCGATCAGTAATGAAAATGAAAGATATGAAATGACGAGTAGCCTGGAACGCACCGGTCATCAATTGATCCTGATCAGCCAGGACCAGGTAAATAATTTTGCCGGTAATATGTTACAATTGAACAGCAGGAGTGGTGTGCCACTGCTACTTATGAGTAAAACAGCGGAAACTTCTTTACAGCCTGATCAGTTAATGGAATTGAAAAAATACATCCGGCCACTTGTGGCTGATGTAAGAACGATTGAAAAAACGGGTGGAGGAAGTGTAAGATGTATGGTTGCAGAAATATTCACCTAATTTTTTACCAGGACTATTTTATCCTCTTTTGCGATAAAACGCCCCACCGGTTCAGAAAACATTTGAAGGCCGTTTTTAATTAATAACTCCTTAATTTCTCCTGCTGCACTTTCTTTTACACTAAACAATAATCCTCCATTGGTTTGAGGATCGGGTAGTAAATTGAAAGCCTCCATTACATTTACACCTTTTTCAAACCCTGTTTTTGTACTGTAGCTGTTCCAGTTTCGGTATGTTGCATCAGGAACTATTCTTTGTGCCAGGTATTCCCTTGCACCCTCTATAACCTGTATTTTAGAATAATACAATTCCGCTGAAAGGCCTGACCCTTCCGCCATTTCTATTAAGTGACCCAATACTCCAAAACCTGTTATATCTGTCATTGCCGATACATCCTTAATGGATGCAAGCTCTTCACCGAAAGAGTTTAATAAGCACATCTGGCTGATAAAGGGTAAAATATGTTCCTCTTTCAATAACCCCCTTTTTTGTGCTGTAGATAAAATACCTGTACCAATTGCTTTGGTTAAAAACAGTACATCATTTTCTTTTGCTGTATTATTTTGTTTTAAATTTTTAAGTTCCACAAGTCCACTTACTGCAAGTCCGAAAATAGGTTCTGATATATCAATGCTATGTCCGCCTGCCAAAGGAATACCCGCCTCTTTGCAAATTGTTCTTGCCCCTTCCAATACCTGCTGAGCCAATGATATTGGTATTTTTTCAACAGGCCACCCAAGTATGACCACTGCCATTAACGGTTTACCTCCCATGGCATAAACATCACTGATGGCATTGGCGGCTGCAATTCTTCCAAAATCAAATGCATCATCCACAATGGGTGTAAAAAAATCGGTTGTAGAAATCATTCCCATACCGTTGCCAATATCATATACTGCAGCATCATCTTTACTATGGTTACCAACCACCAGGTTTTTATCATTAATATAATTGAGTTTGCTATGCAATATCTGATCTAATACCTGGGGAGCTATTTTACAACCACAGCCGGCACCCTTTGAAAATTGAGTGAGACGGATGTTTTCAGATTCATTATCAGAAACAGGAGAAACAGGAGGTTTTGTATCTGAACTCATTTTAAATTTTAAGCAAAAATAGGCAGGGAATTTAACATAGATGTCCCACACCTATAGACGTGGGACACTTTTATTTTTTCGTTTGAAAAAAATGGATGCATTTCTACTCAGATCTACACTGAACTCATTTTAAATGCTAAGGAAAAATAGATAGAAATTAACATAGATGTCCCACACCTATAGACGTGGGACACTTTTATTGGACAATTTTATTTTTTTCTTCTGAAAACGATGGCTGCATTTCTACTTAAATCTCCACTAAAACGGATCTCATAGACATCTTTGCCATCTTTTACTACCAGCAATCCGGTGTTGGGTGCAATGGTACCCAGGTTCTCCGCATACATGATAAGTTGAACACTATCCATTAATGGATCTATTGCAATGGTTTTACGAACAGCGTTGGTACTTAATCTTTCTTTGGCAAATATTATATTCCCGTTCATCAGCACACTAACAGTATCTCCATCAACTTCACCATTATCATAAAGCGTTAACTGCAGACTGTCGGATTTGAAGTAAACGGTTTGCTGCAATACTGTATTCCTGCTGTTTATATTTTTAGCCACAGAATTATCTGCCTGTGGTATTGGTATTTTTAATGGTTGAACTTTTGCTATCAGCGGTTCCTCCGGTTTTTTAATGATAACTTCCGAATCACTTACCGTTTTTCTTTTTGCAACTTCCTCCTTTTTTACATTGGTTTCTTTAACCGGAGATGATGCACTCACCACCTTAACTTCAGGTTGAGCCTCAGTGAGCGGTATAATTTTTTTGTTTACAATAACAGGAGTTTTATTTTCTTTCTCCTTTTTATTAATGATAAGTTTCTCCGTCTTCAATTCTTTTTTATTTACAACAACTACAGCCATTGCTTCTTCTCCTGATGCGCTTGCAATTTTATCTTTTACAGCTTTTGCAATAACCACTTCTTCCTCTCTTACAAAAGATAAATTCTTTGCCAGACTTAATTCCTGTAAATGAGGCACGAGTGCTGATTGCCAGAAATCATTGTTCCTTTTAATATTAATGCTTCCTGTTAAAGAGTGGTAATCTTTTGTACGATTGGTGCTAAAAGGACCTGATAAGATCATTAAGCTGTCTTTTATTTCCAGGCTTAGAATATTTAGTTGCCGTACATTCTTCGCCGGTGTAACCGGGTAATTATTTGCAATCAATTCATCATCCTCTACGATTATTTTACCATCCTGTTTTTTGATTTTCACTTTCTTAACCCCGTAGTATTTCTTATCCTCTATAATGAACCATGTATGAGAATAGCCACTTAGCTTTCCTTTTTCTTCACTGATCGCAAGTTCATAACGATAAAATTGCTGGGTAGTATCGTTATACAGATTCCCTTTCCATAAACCGGTAATATCCTGCGCTATAGATTTGTTTGCAAAGAGGCTTAGTAATATGATTATGAAGGAACTGTTTCGCATGAAAGGATCTTTTCAGTATTGGATATAGCATCAACGGATAAACAAGGTATTTTATTTAATAATTCTTCGATATTTTCCCTGTTATAAAGAGCCCGGGTATAATATTTATCATAATAGGTAAGAAGAATTCTGAAACATTCATCCAAATTATCTTCTTCCAGGAAAGCGAGAGCCATCTTTGTTTCCAACGGGCCTAACCTTTTTTCAATTCGTACTATCGCTTCAGCTATTTTTTCTTTTTCATAGCAACCGTATTCTTGTGTGATATAGATAAGGCGTTCTTCAAATGGAATATTGATAAAATACACGGGTTTGGTGCGCATGGTCTTCCAAAACATCAAAGGGATATTTAATACACCTATCCGCTGGCTTTCATCCTCTATCCAGATACTTTTCTCCTCATCTGAGAATAAACTCAATTCCTTTGCAAGCAGATTTTCAAACATTTCTGATCGGGGTTGTGCCGGTTGTCCTAAAGCCCCAAATGCAGAACCTTTATGGTTTGCGATTGCTTCAAGGTCTATGGTTTGTTGACCCAGAAATTTTAATTGATGAATAACCGGGGTTTTTCCACTTCCTGTATATCCCCCAATGATCCTTAAATCATAATCTTTTTCAAACTGCTGCAAAACCCAGTTGCGGTATGCTTTATAACCACCTTCCAACAAACAAACATTAAAACCGTACAGGTCCAGTAACCAGGCAACTGCACTACTTCGCATTCCACCGCGCCAGCAATGTAGTGCCACCGATCTCACCTCACTATTTTTTATTTTTAAAATCTTAAATATCTGTTCCGCTTCTTCAATGATCCCTTTCATTTTGGGACCAAAAAATTGCACTCCGTATTTAATGGCATGCTCCCGGCTTTGCTGTTTATATGCAGTGCCGACAATTTTACGTTCTTCATCACTAAACAAAGGAATACTGAATGCGCCCGGTATATGTGCCAGCAAAAATTCTGAGGGGCTTCGCACATCAATGACAGGAATGTGTGAAGCTTGTTGCAGGAACAACTCAATAGAAAGTTTTTTTACGGGCATATGCGAAGCCATAAAGTTAAGCAATGCTCAAAGTATTGTGTTCATTTCTATTGATCCGGACTAGAGTTATTAAGCAATTACTTTATATATTTAAGTATTACATTACGATGCTTTAACTATGATTGATATGCATAAACTTTTACTTTTCATTTTAGTTCTTTCCCTATATTCTCTAACAGAAGCACAAACTCCTCCAAAGAGAGAGCTACGCGGTGCCTGGATCACAACTTATTTTGGTCTTGACTGGCCGGTTAAAACGCAAACGCCACAACAACAAAGAGATGGACTTCTTACAATAATGAACCATCATAAAGCAACTGGAATCAACGCCGTTTATTTCCAGATCCGCAGTCAGTCAGATGCTATGTATCCGAGCTCTATTGAGCCCTGGTCTTCTGATCTTAATGGAGTACAGGGAAATCCACCTGCTCCTTTGTGGGATCCTTTGCAATTTGCTATTGATGAGGCAAGAAAAAAAGGAATGGATTTTCATGCCTGGTTAAATCCATACCGTGCTGTAGGAAATACTGCCAATCTTCCTGTATTTGCGGCTTCCCACGTAGCGAAGCAACATCCGGAATGGATGCTGACTATAGGAACTGTGCAGATATTAAACCCGGGGTTGACAGCGGTTCGTGATTATATAACAGGAGTTGTGGTAGATGTTTTAACCCGGTATGATATAGATGGAATTCATTTTGATGATTATTTTTACCCAACAGGTACAACAGGCGATAATACAACTTATACTTCCGATCCACGCGGGTTTACAAATATTGAGGACTGGAGAAGAGATAATATAAACCTGCTTATAAAAAGGGTAAATGATTCTATAATAAAAATAAAACCCTGGGTAAAATTCGGTGTCTCTCCCTCCGGAATTTATCGCAGCAGTACCAATCCCACTATTGGTTCCAATACTTCGCCCGGAGCCAATCAACATTACCTGCACAATTTTGCTGATACACGCAAATGGTTACAGCAAGGGTGGATCGATTATCTAACCCCGCAATTGTATTGGTATATCGGGCAAACAGGATCTGATTATGGAATACTTGTTCCCTGGTGGAATGACAATGCCTATGGCCGGCATATTTATATCGGCATGGCTGCCTATAAGGTCAATGATCCCGCACAGGGGCCCAACTGGGCAGACCGGTCGCAGATACCAAGCCAGATAAGAATGAACCGAAGTTCTCTTTATCCAAATATTCATGGAGAAATTTATTTCAGAACTCAGAACCTGAGAAATAATCCTTTAAACTTTCGCGATTCTATCCGGATCTTTTACAGCAAGCCGGCTTTATTACCGTCTATGCCCTGGCGTGATGCTATTGCTCCCCTGCCTGCTTCCTCCTTAACAGCAGTAAAATATGCAAATGATTCAGTTGTGTTGAAATGGATAAAACCTGCACCCACTACAAATGAATCAGATAAAGTAAAGCAGTTTGTCATTTATCGTTCAATCAATCCCTCCATCGATACATCCAATGCTTTAAATATTTTAACCATTACAACAAATGATACAACAGCATACAGGGATACTACTGTAATTCCGAATACGGAATATTATTACACAGTAACTGCCCTCGACCGTTTTCATAATGAGAGTTCAAAAACAAATACCGTTAATAACCAGCCGCCACGGATCACCTGCCCGGCGGTTCAACAACTGGTTTTGAATAATAACTGTTCTGCATTGCTGAATGATTACAAGTCACTGGTTGTAGTTACTGCCTCTGCGACTACCACAGTAACTCAACTACCTTTACCCGGTACCGTTATCAACGGATTGATTCCCACAACAGTAACGTTAACGGCAACTGACATGGCTGGAAATTCTGGCAATTGTAGTTTCACAATAAATCCTTTGGACAATACACCACCTGCAATTACAAATGTTTCAAGTGATTCAGCTATACTTTTAAACCCTGATCATACAATGCGTAACATAACAGTTAGTTATGTGGTAGCAGATAATTGCGGGGCTGTAATTAAAGAATTGTCTGTGAAAAGCAATGAACCTGAATTTGGTACAGATATTTCAGATGTAGGACCAGACTGGGAAATCGTAGATGGCAATCATTTAAAATTACGTGCAGAACGAGCTGCAGCAGGTAATGGAAGAATATACACCGTTACTGTTACAATACGTGATGCTTCAGGAAATAGCAGTATGGAAGACCTTTTAATCAAAGTGCCGAATAACGGACCACTTAATATTGCAACCATAAAAGTTATACCTAATCCTACCACTAATTATTTCACACTTCAATTGTTAAGTGACAATAATGAACCTTTTTCAATTCGTGTAACAGATATTGCGGGAAGAACAATAGAAAAAAGAAATTCAATAGCAGCCAATAGTTCTCTTGCACTCGGGCATAATTATGCTTCAGGAATTTATATTATTGAACTGCAACAGGGCAAAAATAAAAAATCGATCAAAGTTTTAAAATCAGCCAGGTAAAATAATATATTATCAGGATTATGAATTGAAGATTAAAAATATTACAAAATAAAAAGCCGCTTAATAAGCGGCTTTTTATTTCTGCCAAGGGTTAAAACCCGGGGCTATTTAATTACCTGTTTTTATATCCACCTTTATATCCTTACTTCCTACTCTTATACCTTTATTATCAACGGAAACATCTGTACCGCTTTTGGTTGACACACTGGTTCCGCCTTTATTCACATTGATCGTTGTACGGCGGGGAGTATCAGATACAATAGTTGTTGATGTACCATTATTAGTGGTAGTGGTGGTTCCTTCTGTGGTAGTAGTTGTTGTTTCCGCTGCTTTATTTTGTTCATCGCACGATACTCCTGCAAGAATAAGAGTAACAAAACAAGTCGATACAAGTATTTTTTTCATGTTTATTATTTAAGGTAATTGATTATGATCAATGGGGTTTAATACATATTAACCATTCATGCTGGTAAGGAACTCTGCATTGTCTTTTGTTCCTTTCATATTTTTCAATAATGTATTCAGTGCTTCTTCCGGATTCATATCAGCCATATGTTTACGTAATATCCACATGCGCTGGAAAGTATCTTTATCTAATAACAGGTCATCCCTGCGCGTAGAAGAAGCCACAATATCAATTGCAGGATATATCCGCCTGTTGGATAATTTGCGTTCCAGCTGCAATTCCATATTACCGGTTCCTTTAAATTCCTCAAAGATCACCTCATCCATTTTACTGCCGGTATCAACCAATGCAGTTGCAATAATAGTAAGTGAACCGCCATTTTCAATTTTACGTGCAGCGCCAAAAAATTGTTTTGGTTTTTGCATCGCATTTGCTTCCACACCACCCGATAAAACTTTACCGGAAGATGGAGCAACTGTATTGTGTGCACGTGCTAAACGTGTTATGGAATCCAATAATATCACCACATCATGACCGCACTCCACCAGGCGCTTTGCTTTTTGCAAAGCAATGGTACTTACTTTCACATGTTTTTCTGCGGGTTCATCAAAAGTAGATGCTATCACTTCTGCTTTTACACTGCGTTCCATATCTGTTACTTCTTCCGGCCGCTCATCTACCAGAACGATCATCAGGTAACATTCCGGATGATTTTCTGCTATTGCATTAGCCAGTTCTTTAAGCAACATTGTCTTACCGGTTTTCGGCTGTGCAACTATCAATCCCCTTTGTCCTTTTCCTATCGGTGTAAAAAGATCCATTATCCGCGTACTGTAATTGTCTGCGCGGGTAGTAAGATTTAATTTTTCAAAAGGGAACAAGGGAGTAAGGTAATCGAAGGGCACTCTGTCTCTCACCTCTTCCGGGCTCTTGCCATTAATAGTTTCCACTTTTAGTAAGGCAAAATATTTTTCTCCTTCTTTAGGTGGGCGAACAGATCCATAAACAGTATCACCGGTTTTAAGTCCGAATAATTTTATTTGGGAAGGGGAAACATATATATCATCAGGTGACGAAAGATAATTGTAATCACTGCTTCTTAAAAAGCCATATCCATCGGGCATCATTTCCAAAACACCTTCACCCAATACTACTCCATCAAATTCAATATTAAAAGTAGGTTGTTGACGTGGAGGTTGTTGCGGTCTGTTCTGTTGATTCTGTGGGGGGTTCATTTCCATTTGTACTTCCGGTTGCTGCACATCTTCTGCCTGCAACATCTGGGCAATAGCAGCAGGTATTGTAGTTTCCTGGTCAGTAATGGGTTGCAGATCCTCTTCTTCATTCAACTCGGGACGTGGCTTTTTCACTGGTTTCTTTTCCACATCAGCCTTTCTTGGTTTGGGAGCAGCTGCATCTTTCTTATGCATTTCCTGTTGCTTTACTTCCGCAACTTCTGCAATTTCGGGTGCATCTCCTTTTACAATGCGTTTCCTTTTCGGTTTATCACTTTCCGGTGTTGTTTTCTCTGGGCTCATATGGGCTTGTTTATCCAGGATATTAGTAATAAGATCCTGTTTATTCATTTTTTTATGGTTGGCAACCTTTAATTCTTCTGCTATATCAAGCAGCTCAGGAACGAGCAGGTCGTTCAATTGTGAGATATCGTACATATATATTGAGAAATGCGTTGTTCAAAAAAATCCGCTCTGTGTTGAAAAAAATTGAGATTGAAAATTAACTGATGGATGACGGTTGATGCTGAAGTAATTTTGGACTAGGATAACTTTCCAGCCGTTTCCGATGCAATAATACACACATTTTACTAATTAAAAGAATTTTATTAAGTCTCTTTTCTAATACAGATACCCTTATCAGGGGATTTTAGCTCTCAAATATAGGGAGGAGTTTACCACTTATTGATCATTTTATACTTTGCCTTTCAGATTCTAATACTACCGTTGGTAATTTTACCTGGACAGATAATCATAACATGAATATTTTCGCTATACGAAATGTTTCGTTAATAATTAAAAATGAAAAATATGAAAGCGATCCTATATACAATACTTGCAACCGGAATTATCGGTACAGCTAACGCACAGAACAATAAAAAAGAAACCATTGAAGGAAATGGTAAAATTATAAATCGCACGGTTTCTGTAAAATCCTTCGATGCATTGGATGCAGAAGGGGTTTTTGAAATAAAATTAATCCAGGGGAATAATGAAAGTGTTTTCCTGGAAGGGGATGAAAATCTCCTGGAATATATTACTGTTCATAATGAGGGAACCAAACTTATTATTGATATGGATAAGCTGAAGGACAAAAATGTAAATTATAAAACAAAAAACAAATTAAAGGTATCAGTAACTTTTCGCAATGTAAAAGCCATGGAATTTAAAACGGTAGGCGATGTTGCTTCATCGGGGGAATTAAAATTTGATAACCTGTTAATTAATCACCAGGGTGTGGGTACTCTCAATATTACTTTAACAGCTAATACTATCAGTTTAAAAAATAAGGGTGTGAGCGATATAATTTTAACTGGTAAAGCAACACAGGCAACTATTAAGAACAGTGGTGTAGGAAGTATCAAAGCCGGTAACCTGGCGGTACAATCAATGAACATTCAGAACTCCGGGGTGGGTTCAGCAGAAGTTAATGTAGAAAAGGATGTAAAGGTTCGTTCTTCAGGTTTGGGTAGCGTAAAAAATAAAGGAGCAGCGCCTATCCCAAGAAAAATGAAAACAGCCGTTATATAAATTAAAAATCCGGTAAACTATATTTACCTGATAATTAAAAAAAATGTTGACACCTAAACAGGTTGTTGAAAAATGGGTTGTAGCATTCAACAATACCGATATAAGCAGTCTTAGGGAATTGTATCATGCAAATGCCATAAACCACCAGGTAAATACTCATCCTCTTCATGGACAGGATGCCATTATTAAAATGTTTTCCGATGAATTTGCTTTGGCTGATATGGTTTGTATTGTAGAAAATATTTTTGAAGATAAAAATTGGGCCATCCTCGAATGGAAAGATCCTTTAGGTTTAAGGGGTAGTAGCTTTTTTGATATTGAAAATGAGAAAATAATATTTCAAAGGGGTTATTACGATAAATTAACTTTTCTGAGACAACATGGCTTGCCTCTTCCTACAGAATAGTAATTTTATCTTTTAGACTTTAAGAGAAGTTTAAAAATCACACTGCCGCCCTTATCATCATCTGAAACTAAAACCACTTCAGCTCTTTTATTGTTCTCTGATATTATACAAAGAGATTCTATTTTCTGTTTGGAAAATCGTTTATCAATTGTTTCGAGGTCTATTTTTATTGCGGGATTAATTCCTGAATAATTTTTTTTTGATGTTATATCATGAATGATCCAGATAAAACTTTTACCAATCTCCCCATCTCCAAGAGAACTATAAGTGTTTTCTGTAGAAGTGGTAAGCAATAAACGATCGCTTAGCCTGGAATATTCAAGTCCTGATACGCCGATAAAAGCCGTGGTATCTTCTGTGGCACCCAATAAAGAAATATAAAAAGGAGTGTTAGCCTGGTCTTTCCAAAACGCATTAGAAGTAAAAATTAGATAATTTTTGGGAGAAGATTTATTGCCCCGTGAAGCCAGTAATATCCCACCCGGTATTTCTGTGAGCCCCTCTATATTCAGATTTTTTAAGCCCGCTTTTTTTAACCTGTTATAAAAGGTATCCAACGCAATCTCCGTTTTCTCTTTAGTTATTGGATCAAATATCCAGCAATAATTTCGTGCAGGCCCCGAACCAGATCCTATCATCATAAGCGATGGTATCCTGTTCACTGATACAATTGCTGCAGCTTCAGAATCTTTTTTTATTTCTTTTGGAATTCGCTTTGTTTCTGACGCAAAAAAGGAAATAGTATCCAATGTTTTAAAAGCAGTATCAGTTATCATCAGGTATGAAGCATCATCCCCCATCAGGTAAAGCTTTTTATCATGATAGGCTATACCCGATCCAGAAGGATAATCAGGCATTGTAAAAAAACCAGTAAGAGAATGCTCTTTCTCTTTACATGCAGAAAATAAAGTGGTGACAAAAAATATAAGAATTACTACACGCATAATCTCCACTTTGTTATCCTAAAAATTTATACTGGCAAATTTATAGGAACATGCTTATAAACTGATTAAATTTAACCTCTCCACCAAAAATGCTGATATGAAATTGTGTATCCTTTTTTTACTTCTCCCCTTTACCGGAATATGCCAGGCCAATAATAAAGCTGAGATCATTCGATGGGAATTACAGGCAAAACAGGTTACCGTCATTAGAGACAACTGGGGCATACCCCATATCTATGGAAAAACAGATGCAGATGCTGTTTTTGGACTTTTATATGCTCAATGTGAAGATGATTTTAAAAGAGTAGAAATGAATTATATAGAAAAACTGGGCAGACTTGCTGAAGTAAAAGGTGAAAAGGAATTGTTTAATGATCTTTTGATAAGATTGATCATAGATTCTGCAGATGCAGTGGAGGATTACAAAAAAAGTCCGGCCTGGTTACAAAAATTAATGAATGCATATGCAGACGGAATTAATTATTACCTGTATAAAAATCCTTCTGTAAAGCCTTTGCTCTTACATAGATTCAAACCCTGGTATCCATTATTATGGACAGATGGAAGTATTGGTGCGATAAGTACAGGTGGCGCAACAGCAACAGATGTGAAAAATTTTTATAGTGGCGCAAATGATGCAGCAACTATTATACAAAAAGAAGAAAAAACTACAGGTTCCAATGGTTTTGCATTTGCACCTTCAATTACCTCTTCCGGAAAATCTATCCTCTACATAAATCCACATGTTACTTTTTATTTCAGGCCGGAAGTTCACATGGTAAGTGAAGAAGGTTTAAATGTGTATGGAGCTGTTACCTGGGGACAATTTTTTATTTACCAGGGTTTTAATGAAAAGTGCGGATGGATGCATACTTCAAGCAATGTAGATGTAGCAGATCTTTATGCAGAAAAAATTATTAAATCAAAGGGCAGATGGTATTATAACTATGATGGCAAGCAACGGCCAGTTACATCAAAACGTATATCCCTGCAATATTATAAAAACACGAATACCGCTTTACTTACAAAAGATATCACTGCTTTTTCAACGCACCACGGGCCGGTATTGGGAGAAAAAGACGGGCAATGGCTGGCTTTGAAAGCAAGCAACCGTTCCCTGAACGGATTAATACAAAGCTGGCAAAGAATCAAAGCCCGGGGTTTTTCTGATTATAAAAAAACAATGGACCTCAAATCAAATACATCCAATAATACCGTGTATGCAGATGCTGAAGGTAATATTGCTTACTGGCATGGAAACTTTATTCCCCGGAGAGATGTAAAATACAATTGGGCCGGGGCGGTGGATGGAAGCACCTCTGCCACAGAATGGAAAGGGCTGCACAAAACGGAAGAAACAATACACTTATACAATCCGCCAAACGGATGGTTACAAAATTGTAATTCTACACCCTTTACAGTTGCCGGCATCAATAATCCGAAAAAAGAAAATTATCCGTTGTACATGGCTCCCGATGCAGAAAATTTCAGAGGGATAAATGCCGTAAGAGTTTTATCACGGGAAAAGTCTTACAATTTAGACAAAGTGATAGCTGCCGGTTACGATACTTATATGACCGCTTTTGTTAAACTGGTGCCTGCTTTAGTAAAAGCTTTTGAAGAAAAGAAAGAGGGTTATGAAAATTTAAAAAAGCCTGTGCAACTTTTAAAAGAATGGGATATGCATGCCTCGGTAAATTCAATAGCTACCACTCTTGCTGTTGAATGGGCAACGTTATTAATGCCTAAGATGGTTCCGGGAGGTGATGAGGATGAATATCATTATGTAAACCAGGTTTCACGGACAGCAAATTTTGTTAACACCGCAAGCCCTGATGATCTTTTGAAACCTTTGGATTCTGTAATTATAAAACTAACAGAACGTTTTGGAACATGGGAAGTAAAGTGGGGAGATGTCAATCGTTTTCAAAGAATATCTTCGGATATAGATCAGAAGTACAATGATGCTTCTCCCAGTATCCCTGTTGCATTTGCTTCTGCTATCTGGGGAATGTTGCCTTCTTATTCTGCTTCGTATTTCCCTGGCACAAAAAAACGTTATGGAGTTAATGGAAACAGTTTTATCTGCGCAGTGGAATTTGGAGATAAGATAAAAGCAAAATCTTTACTCGCCGGAGGACAAAGTGGTAACCCCGGTTCAAAGCATTTTACTGACCAGGCAAATATGTATTCAAAAGGGCAATTCAAAGATGTTTTATTTTATAAAGAAGATGTTTTAAAAAATATAGAAAAACAATATCATCCAGGTGAATAATAATCAAAACCATAACAAATGATAAAGATTAAAATTTTAAGTGCGTTACTCCTGATTGTATTTTTTGCTTCCTGTGATCAGTCAGAAAAGAGTACAGAAACAAAAGAAAGTGTTAGCAGTTATTTTTCTACCACTGATAGTGGTGTTCAGGATGGAGGAGTAAAAATGATAACCATTCAAACCCCGAAAGGCGCGTTTAATGTTTGGACGAAGCGCGTAGGAAATAATCCTTCCATTAAGTTGTTGCTTTTAAATGGTGGCCCTGGTGCTACACATGAATACTTTGAATGTATGGAGAATTTTTTGCCGGCAGCGGGCATTGAATTTATTTATTATGATCAGCTTGGCTGCGGAAATTCTGATGATCCAAAAGATACATCCATGTGGGATCTGCCCAGGTATGTGGAAGAGGTAGAACAGGTAAGAACTGCATTACATTTAAATAAGGATAATTTTTATTTGCTGGGCCATTCATGGGGTGGTATCCTGGCATTGGATTATGCTGTTAAATACCAGGGAAATCTGAAAGGCCTGATCATTTCAAATATGATGTCTGATGGGCCTGCTTATGGAAGATATGCTGATGAAGTGCTGGCAAAACAAATGGATGTAAAAATTCTTGACACGATCCGCAGGATAGAAGCTGCCAAAGATTTTTCTAATCCTAAATACATGCAACTGCTAATGCCAAATTTTTATGCAAAGCATATTCTCAGGCTTCCTCTTGATGAATGGCCCGAACCGGTGAACCGTTCTTTTGGTAAAATGAATCAGTCTTTATATGTTACCATGCAGGGGCCCAGTGAATTTGGTTTTTCAGGCAAGCTTGAAAAATGGGACCGCAGTAAGGACCTTAAAAACATAACGGTACCAACTCTTGTCATTGGTGGCAAATACGATACCATGGATCCTGAGCATATGAAATGGATGAGCACACAGTTTCCAAAAGGAAGTTTTTTATTATGTGAAAATGGAAGCCATATGAGCATGTATGACGATCAGCAGGTTTACATGAAAGGGTTGATCGGTTTTTTAAAAAATGCAAATAATGCAAAGACAAAATAAAAGCTGGGATAAACTATTTCTTTAAATATGAAATCTGCAGAACCCGTTGCATTAAATAATAGGATAGAAATCCTGGATATATTAAGAGGCTTTGCTTTACTGGGTATCATTGTTGCAAATACAGCCGTATTTAGTATTTATGCTTTTTTGCCGGAAGAAAAAAAAGCGCTGTTCTCTACACATCTGTCAGATAATATCATTTCTTTTTTTCTACATGTTTTTGTTGATGGCAAGTTTTATTCTCTTTTTTCAGTGTTGTTTGGAATTGGCTTTACTATCATACTTGAAAACAATAGAAAAAAAGGTAAAAATGGAATTGCTCTATTTTACAAAAGGCTACTGGTATTAATGATCATTGGCTTTATTCATATACGGTTCTTATGGGATGGTGATATATTATTGTTATATGCCATCATTGGAATGCTTTTACCGCTTTTAAGAAATTTGCCGGATAAAACACTTATTATTTTAGCAGTTATATTAATTTTCTCTCCCCTGCTTTTTGATCTTGTTAAAGTGTGGAGTGAAGGCAGTTATGATCTAAGGCATCCGTTTGAAAGAATGGCAAAAAAATTAGATGCAAAAAATGGAATAACGGAGTTTAATTATTTGACTTACCTGATAGATAATAAAAACTATAACAGCATTTTAAAATGGAGCGAGGGTGGATTATTCTGGCGGTATGAACATATTTTTTCCACTAACAGAATTCCCAAAGTGCTGGCAATGTTTTTACTGGGCCTGGTTATTGGCCGCAATAAAATTCATATGCATCTCAATGAAAATAAATCTCTATTAAAGAAAATTAAAAAATGGGGTTTTATTATTGGCTTGCCTGCCAGCATTGCTTTTACATATTTCAGTATAGATAAATTTCAACTTCCTCATCCGCTTGCTTGTCAGATACTTTTTTTTATGCAATAAGTGTTATTTCTCTTAGCCTTGCTATTACATCTTCCCTGTGCTTACTTTGGCTTTCACCTTCAGGGAAATTCTTATTATGGTTTGCGCCTGCCGGGAGAATGGCATTAACTAATTATATTGTACAAACAATTTTTTCTATCGGTATTTATTATGGCATAGGCCTGGGCCTGGGTACTACTACAGGCCCCACTGTTTACGTTCCCATTGCGATATTGATATTTATTTTTCAGTTATGGTACAGCCGTTTATGGTTACATCATTTTAAATATGGGCCGCTGGAATGGATCTGGCGGCAATTAACGTATGGTAGATTGATAAACATAAAAAATAAGTAATGCCTGTTAATTTTGAATTCAAGGCACGAACAAATAATATTGACGTTCTTGAAAAAAAACTGCTGACACTAAATCCGGTTTACAAAGGAGAAGACAGGCAGGTAGATACTTATTTTAATATTGAAACAGGCAGGTTGAAATTAAGGGAGGGCAATATCGAAAATGCTCTTATCTATTATGATAGAAAAGATGACCCCCGTTCAAAACAATCAAATGTACTCTTATACGAAACTACAGGTGGGAACAGGCTGAAAGAAATATTGATACAAGTTCATGGCATTAAAAAAATAATTGCAAAATCGCGCAAAATTTATTTTATCGAAAATGTAAAATTTCATTTTGATATAGTTGAGGGGATAGGCTCATTCGTTGAAGTTGAAGCTATAGATGACTCTGATGCAGCTGATATTCAAAAAATAAAAGAACAATGTAATTACTACGCTTCTTTCTTTGGTATAAAAGAAGAAGATTATGTAAGTGTTTCTTATAGTGATATGTAAAAAATAAACGTTTGCTTTAAATCAAATTAAGGAATACATTTATTATGAAAGATCCAGCAGTTTCTCATTCTTTAACCGGCAAATATGTGCTGTATACTGCTATTGCTGTTTTTACTTCATTTTTTTTCCATGAACTGGCCCATTGGGCAATGGGAGAAGCGCTGGGTTATAAAATGGGGATGACACTTAATACTGCTTTTGCTCTCAATGGAGTTAATACTGAAAGAGAAGCAACCCTTATCGATGCTGCAGGCCCCATATTCACTATCCTGCAGGCTTTTGTTTTCTACCTGGTATTATTAAATAAAAAAGATATTCTGTATTATCCCTTTTTATTCACCCCGCTTTATCAGCGCGTATTGGCCGGGGTCATGAATATTTTTAATTTAAATGATGAAGGGCACATTAGCCGCTATCTTGGTATTGGAACATTTACCTTATCCATTCTTGTATGCAGCCTCATTGGAGTAATGATTTATCATATTTACAGCAAACAGCTTTTTTCTAAAAGAATTCAACTAATTACCTTTTTTCTTGTGATGGTATTTTCTTCTATCCTTATTCTATCAAATCAATTTTTCAATATTCGGTTGATTTAAGTTAAATTCTTTCTACTCATGGCTGTTTTGCTTTGTGCATGTAATAAATTTTATTATATATTTTCGGTTATACTTAGCAGTTAGTTGAAATGAACATCATCCCCGGATCAGGTTGAATTGCTATGTTAATGCTTTTTATGAACCTGTTTAAAATAAAAAAGCTATCTTCGCACCAGTTCATTTATTTAGCGGCATTACAAGCCAGAGTTTATTGTAGACTTACCACTCCCCAATAACATGCTTTTAAAAAGCATATCTCGTTTTTAGTGATGAAGCATTGCTTCATTTCCGCACTAATTTTTTTAAAAAATATATTTTGTTATTTACAGACTTAAAAATTATTAAGCCCATCCTTGATGCGCTTAACGAAGAAGGTTATACCAAACCAACTCCAATTCAATTAGGAGCAATTCCGCATATTCTTGCCGGAAAAGACCTGTTAGGTTGCGCGCAAACGGGCACAGGAAAAACTGCTGCCTTCGCTATTCCTATGCTTCAATTATTAGCAAAGCCAAAAACAATGGAAAGCAGTGGTCAACGTCCTATAAGGGCTTTGATCCTTACGCCCACCCGTGAACTTGCTATACAGATCCAGGAAAGTTTTAACGCTTACGGCCGTCATCTCCGTTTAAAGAACCTCGTTGTGTTTGGTGGTGTTAATCAAAATCCGCAAACAGATGCTTTAAAAAGAGGTGTGGATGTTTTAGTGGCAACACCAGGCCGGTTATTAGATCTCATCTCACAGGGATTTATTCGCTTAAACGATATTGAGATCTTTGTGTTGGATGAAGCAGATAGAATGCTTGATATGGGATTTGTACATGATGTAAAAAGGATCATTACAAAGATCCCTGTAAAAAGACAAACATTGTTTTTTTCAGCAACCATGCCACAGGAAATTCAATCACTTGCAAACAGCATTTTAAAAAATCCTGAAAAAGTTGAAGTAACACCTGCTTCCACAACAGCTGATACTATAGAGCAGACATTGTTTTATGTAGAAAAAGAAAATAAACGTTCCTTGCTTGCACATATACTTGCAGACAAATCCATTGAGACGGCACTTGTTTTTACCCGTACCAAACATGGTGCTGATAAGGTAGTAAAAGACCTTGTAAAGATCGGTATTAAGGCAGAAGCCATACATGGTAATAAATCACAGAACGCACGCCAGCGTGCCCTTGCAAATTTCAAAAGCAGGGATACGCGGATATTAGTTGCCACTGATATTGCAGCCCGGGGAATTGATGTGGATGAGATGACACACGTAATTAATTATGAATTACCAAATGTTCCTGAAACCTATGTTCACCGAATTGGAAGAACCGGAAGGGCAGGAGCAAGTGGAATTGCTTTTTCTTTTTGCGACAATGAGGAAACTGCAGAATTGCGGGATATTCATAAAATGCTGGGAAGAAATATTCCTCTAGATTCTAGTCATCCTTATCATACTACATTTTCAGGATTTAACCGTACACCCCAACCGCAAAAAAGACAATCTTCCAGGCAACAGGGCAACCGAAACAGTAATTTTTCTATTAAAAGATCTACACAGGAAAGGCCCCGAACTTTTAGTAACAGGTCTCATTAAAATAAAATTTATTAAACTAAAAAACGCAGGATTTTCCTGCGTTTTTTTTATATAATATTAAGTTGATCATTTAATCAATATTCCATTACATACGGTTTCCATCCCTGTCATTTGGCCTTTTAAAACCACCAGTCTTACCAGCACTAAATCCACTTCCGGGGCGTGTAGCATTTCTATTTTCTTCTGCCTCTTTAACAACCAATGGTTTCTTTCCAAGAGATATATCATTCATACTTTCAATAGCATCTTTGCCCTCCGTTGCATCTGGCATTTCAATAAATCCGAAACCTTTGCTTTTACCCGTTTCTTTATCCATGGCAACTTTAGCAGAAGTTACCGTACCAAATTTTTCAAATATTTCCATTAGTTCCGCATCATCCAGGTCGTATGGTAATCCCGCTACAAAAAGTTTCATATAAGTGTTTTTGTAAAATTAAATAACTTATCCGTGCAGGGCTAATAAATAATAGTCCATTTATAACTGCATCTCATTCCTGCAGAAGGTACGTAAAATTAAAAGGGTGCGTTCTAGAGTACGCACCTTTCAATATAAATATTTTTCTTATCTGCGGCCTCCTGATCTTTTGGCTCCTTTTTTTACAGCAGATTTTTTACCACCAGATCTTGTCGGAACAGATTTCTTAGCCGCTGATTTCTTAGCACCAGATCTTGATGTAGTTTTCTTTGCAGCTGCTTTTTTAGCACCGGAGCCTGCTGTAAATTTCTTTGCAGCTGGTCTTTTAGGCGCTGCTTTTTTAGCACCGGAGCCTGCTGTAGATTTCTTTGCAGTTGATCTTTTAGGCGCTGCTTTTTTGGCACCGGAGCCTGCTGTAGATTTCTTTGCAGCTGATCTTTTAGGCGCTGCTTTTTTAGCACCGGAGCCTGCTGTAGATTTCTTTGCAGCTGATCTTTTAGGCGCTGCTTTTTTAGCACCGGAGCCCGCTGTGGATTTCTTTGCAGCTGATTTTTTTGGCACTGCTTTTTTAGCACCGGAGCCTGGTGTAGATTTCTTTGCAGCTGATTTTTTTGCGCCTGTTTTAGAAGGAGATGTTTTTTTATTAGCGGATTCTGCAGAATTACGAGTTCCTGAATTACCCGAAGTGGATTTTTCTGAGATAGCTCTGCCATTACTATTGCTCTTGTTACCCGACAGCTCCGCTTTTACATTTCCTTCTGCTTTTATATTTACTTTTTCAATTGCCAGTTTCGTTAAAGAATCATCAGCAAAATATTCTTCATCAAGTGTTAATCTTAATAATTTTTCTACCTCTGTCATTCCCATTTGTTCAGCATAGGCACGGGCAGTGCCATAGCTGCCTATTTCGTAATGTTCTATTTTTTGTGCAGCAGCAATTAATGCAGCATCCATAACTTCTATTGACATGTCCTCACTCATTAAGCTGTTAGCTTCTTTGATCAAACCTTCCATTGCTTTACAATGTTGCTCACCTTCTTTACTTTTAAATAAGTTAGCAAAGAAGCCTGCTTTTTCATCTTCCTTTTCGTTTGTAATATTAAGAACCTCTTCTATTTTATCTAACCTTGCTTTTTGATCTTTTGTAACTTTTAAATGATCACTCAATGCTTTTTTTAATTGTGGATTACGCGCTGTCTCAATCATTTTTGGCAAGCCTTCAATTATCTGTGTTTCCGCAGAATAAAGATCTTTAAGTTCATGTTTTAACAGCTCGCGTAAATCAGTTATCTGGTCCATAATATTTGAGTTTTTTGAAAAGTATAAAAAATCGTGCCGAATGAAAGTTAATGATTTATGTATAAAACAAAATTATATCTAGCTGGTTTTTTTAAAATTAAATGTCATTACTAATTAAATACATTCAGGGCACTCATCAGTATGTCTTTACTTTTACAAAACACTTTTCAAAATAAAGGGTTCAGTGAGTTTTAGATGAAAAGTTTTTATTATAATTGATAAATTTTTAATTATGAATAATCTTTTCAGAGGTCTTATTGCTGGTTATGGTGCAAAAAAATTAGGCGGCGGCTGTTTTAGTACTGTTATTGTGTTTCTTTTGATTTGGTGGGCTTTGGAAAAATGTTGAAATAGCCGACATTATACCATCGAATAAAGTGTTCAATTACATATTTAGCTGCTCTTTTTTAATTGTTATTCCGCAATAACCTTTATCATCATTCCCTGTGCTAAACGATCTGTTAGCTGCATTCCGTTCAATATCGCCAGTTCTTCCATCCTTCCTGCAGGAACTTTATATGTTTTAAATGCCTGCTCCAAAGTAGTAGCTGTATTTATTGTTTTAATACGAACACGCTCCGGCTTTTTATTCAGTTTGGTAGCATCTCTAAGCTCCCGGAAATTTTCCATGGTATTGGTGAAAAAAGAAACATAATTATTAAAATCCGCAATACTACTGATACCAATTATATGATAAACGCTTTCACCATATTGTATAAAATAGGATAAGGTTCGTATCTGCTGAGGCTGTTGTTGCTGTTGCTGTTGCTGATCCTGAGCAGGGGCAGGGTCTGCTACTACTGCTATAGCTCTTAAACCGTTTACAGTTACTTCCCTTGATTCAACCGCCCTGAGATTATATCCTTTTAAAGCCGCACCCGCCGCTTCCTGCAAATTATTTCCAGGAGCCAATGTTAAAAACATTAATGCTTTTCCATCTTTTGGGGCCATTTGTACACGCTGAGGTGTATTTTGATAATTCCATCCCTGTGGTACAGGAAACTGGAATTTTAAAACGGGATGGTAAAAAATATTGTTCTCTAAAAATCCTTGCTTAGGATCTTCACCATAAACCAGGCCTTCAATCCTTTTTAAATAATTATTCCGGTTTATCACAGGATTGGTAAGATTGAGTTTTGCCTTCCACTCGTTTGCGAGTTTCGCTACTGTTACATTTCTATCTCCGGGGTTTGGATGAGTTGAAAGAAACTCAGGTATTTCCCCTGCTCCGGCTTTTGCTCCCTGTCTTTCAAGTGTTGTAAAGAAAGATGCCATTTGTTTGGCATCGTATCCGATCTTAGAAGAATATTCAACACCCAACTGATCGGCCTGTCTTTCATCATCCCTTCCGAATTTTAGAAACAGCAATCCTAATCCCTGGGAGGCACTTTCCGCAAACTGCGCCAGGTTAGGCGCTAAAACCACCCCGGCTATTACACCTAATTGTCCAAGCAACTGATTTCTTTGCTGGGCCACAGAATGTCGTGCTGTTATATGGCCGGTCTCATGCCCTAAAACACCGGCAAATTGCGCTTCATCATTAAAATGCGCCATTATACCCCGGGTAAAATATACATATCCGCCCGGAACTGCAAAGGCATTCAATACTTCGGAATCGATCACCCTGAAATTATAATCTATACCGGGTCTGTGAGAGATTGCAGCCATTGCCTTGCCTTTCTCATTAATGAATGACTGAAGATTTTTATCATCATACAAACCATACTGAGCTATAATTTGCGGATCCGCTTCTTTTCCCATAGCTAACTCCTGTGCTTCAGACATAAAAACAACCTGCTTCTTACCTGTAACCGGATTACGGGCACACTGATTAAAAAGAAACATGGTTATACTAAGACTGCCGATCAATGCTAATTTTTTCATCTGAATTATTTAAAGGAGTTAAGAATAGGAAATGTATCCTGAAAATCAATGCTCTGATAAATTTGCAAAGATGATACCAAATGAATTTTAAAATTATCGCAACAACTGATCCCTGTATTTTGACCCCCTTTTCGTGCAATATGTTTTCTAATATTATTTATTGTAAGATTACAGGAATTGCAACATTCTTCCTCTAAACGTGCTTACAATAGCTTCTTTGGCGGCAATGCAAAAGCCACAGCATCATGCTCAAAATGATCCCTGTGAGCGCCATCGCAAAAGGGTTTGTTTTTAGATAGCCCGCACCGGCAAAGTGAAACTATATCTCTTCCCCCCAAATCATATTTATTACCAGCGCGGTCTACAATTTCAAAATCACCTTCTATTTTAACTGAACCATTGCTGTTGATCGTCATTTTTGTACTCATATTTTTTAGTTTGTTGATGCTTTTTTGTTACTGATGTGATAACCTATTTTTTTAAAACTATAATTATTTGACATCTCTGCAGAACAGGCTGTCATACCAATGATAAGATCCATTTTTGCTTCAATCACAATGTGATCCCCGGCTTTACTTTTGGGGGGAAGTACTCCAACCCTTCCCGTGTCTCCGTTGATAGTGACATGCATAAAAATATTAAAACATACAGGAATATTATCTGGTTCAATCCCATATATTTTTAAAGCTTCACTTAAATTACCGAAACATCCCCGGTGTGGTTCTTTATGTCCGTAGATTATCCGGAAGGTATCACTACTGCAGGGTGTTAACAGAAAATCATGCCTGCCCACAGTGTCTTCTATGATCTCAAACATAATATTACTCCTGTTGGAATAAAAGCTATCACCGGTTGATAGAAAAATGGTTTCCGCATAATCTATAGTGCGCCCACTCGATAAATATTCCGACTTGTCATGTAAGTTGTAACAAATAAAATCAGAAACCTGCTCTCCTTCTATATCTGTAATAGTAAGCAGTTCCCCTTTTTTTAAAATAAATGCGGTACCACTACGGGGTGGAATGATGTTGTGTTCCATGATGATTCTTTAACGGACATTCCCACGCCTGGTCATAATTTTTTCCGCTGTACTGATATACCTCAGAAGTTTTACCAAAATCATCCAGCATTGGATTAACAGATCCGGAAAATGAAATGTCCCGTGTTCTTACGATCTTTTTCATTCTTTCATATCCGCCATTTGTACGCAACTTAACAAATTCGTTATGAGGATTAAAAACAAGAGTAGGATATTTAAATTGCCTGGCTGCCCGGCTGCTTGCTGCATGCAGCCCTATAATGAAAAAAGCCTCTTCCTTTAAACTGAAACTGTAGTCAGGTGAATGTGGTTCGGGATTTATTCTCGGGTCACATTTGAATTGCCTGGCATCAAGATCGGATAGTGATTGTAATCTTTGCCAAAACAAATTTTCGAAAACTTCTTCAGAGATATTAACCGGACTTTTAAAAATAATTGCTGCACTGTGAAAAGGCGTGTTAGCCTTTCTGTAATTGTCAATAAAATTATACAGGAACTGAAGTATTTCCCCATCATGAAAAGGGCAGGCTATATCACCCGCGATCATACATTGAACCTGTTCTTTACTAACCGCAGCCCGGGCTGCTACACAGGCATATTCCCTGTTACCTATGTATTCCAGGTACTCATTTATGATTTCCTGGTCTTGCAATGTTTCCATAATCTGAATGATTATTTAAACAAATTCGTTGCCAGACTAAGAAATTCAAAAACACTAAAATAAGTTAGTTGATATATAACTCACTATCCAGGTGTTTCAATTTCTTAAAATGTGCCTTTGCTTTTTTTAAAAAGGTAAGCCCCCTCCTTAAGCCCCATTGCTTTATCCCCTTTTTATGATTATATCTTGAAATAGTGTACAATACTTTCCAGTGATGCAAAAAAATTCTATATGCCTCTATCAAAGTATTCCCATTTCCATATGCATGATGCGGTTCTGCCCCACATCCGTTGAATTCCAATATAGACATTTCCTTACCCTCCCTGAGTTCTTGTATACCAGCACATTTAATGTCATACCTACCATAATAAAAGCTTTTGGTGTAATGACTCAGATCATCAAAAACGCTCAGTAATTTATCATCAATTTCATGCGCAAGGCTGATTAACTGGCCACCGCGACTTAAGTTTAAGGCATATGAGAGGTAATAAATTTCATTTACCGGTACTATATTTTCCAAATGAGAATAATGTTTCGAATACATTTCTTCTAACCGAAAGCGTACACGGTCGTAATTTTGAATAAGTTGTCTAACAGTTGTTTTACCATCACCTGTAACCTGCAGCGATTCTTTTTTCAAAAAGCCTGATATCTTTCCACTTTGTTGCCAGGGATACCTGTAATAGAATACACTTACTTCCATAGGATAGGTTATCAATTCCTGGATTATATATGCTACCGGTATTTTTGCATGATAAATCGAAAGTTCTTTTATGTTCGAGATCTTTCTGAATAAAAAACCCATCATTCCAACATCAGGTTTTACTGCAAAAGGAAAGGATAAATTATTTATTGCAAGAAGTTTCACTATCTCCTGGATGGATTGAACAGGTGTAATGTAAATACTACGTGGAAAACTTCCCGGAGGAAGCTGGTCATACATTTCCTTCTTGCTTTCTCCTTCAAAACCTCCAAAAGTTAAACCAGGATTAGAGGGTGTAAAAAACCATAATGAACGGGCTTTTAAACAATACCAAAACCACACCGGCATTATCGGGAAATATTTGGTAAGGTAATCCCAGGTTTCCCAATGAGAAAGTTTATAAAAATTGTTTTTAATATTCATGCGTTCTAAATAAAATCCACTCGTTTTTTTAAAAGCTGTTATTAAAAGGAAGGGAATTCTGCGTCCAGCTGTTTAAGCATTTTCAGGTTTTTTTTTGCATTGAGGAGAAACTTCCAGCCTGTCCAGAATTTCCAGTAAGGAATACCATTGTCATTATTATACTTTGAGATCTTGTATAACATTTTCCAATGTTGCAGTATGATCCTAATGGCCTGGAATAAACTATTTCCATTTCCATAAACTTGCTGCGTGCCAGAGCCACTTCCATTGTATTCAAGAATAGAGTAATTTTTTCTTTGCTTTAAGTCTTCCACGGACACACATTTTATATCGTAGCGGCCGTAGTAGAAATGTCCTGAATAGTGACTGATCTCATCAAAAATATCCAAAAGTTTTTCATCAATTTCCTGCTGTAAGCCTACAAAATTACCTCCCTGACTTCTGTTGGCAGCATCGGAAAGTAAATATTTTTCATCCTTAGGAATTATATCCTGTAATTTTTTAACATGCCTGGTACGCATTTGATCTAACTTAAACCTAACACCTGGGTATTGCTTTATAAGCTCCCACAATGTAGAATGCCCATCACCGGTTACATATGGAGATTCTTTTTTTAAAAACCCTGATATAGTCCCTTTTCTTTCATAAGGGAGCCTGTAATAAAAAACACTTACCTCCAGCGGATACTCAATCAGGTCTTGAACCACATAATTAACCGGTATTTTATTATGATACTTACGCAGATCATCCGGCGATTCTATTTTTCGGAACATAAAACCCATCATGCCAACATTAGGTTTTACAGCAAAAGGATATTTTAATTTATTTTCAGCAATTTCCTTTTCCAGTTCAGCAAATGAACAGGTGGGAGAAACATAGATGCTGTTAGGATAAGTACCCGGTGGCAGTTGCCTGTACATTTCTTCTTTTGATTCCCCTTCCATACCACCAAAGGTGAGGGTTGGATTAGAAGAGGTGAAGAACCATAAAGATCTTGATTTGAGACAATACCATATCCAGGCGGGAAGGATCGGGATGTATTTTGCATGGTAATGCCAGGTTTCCCAATGAGTAAGCTTATAAAAAAAATTTTTAATCCCCGTCCGCATGATATAAAATTAAGAATGATTTTTTTTATCAAACCAGTACTTTTTAATACTCTTGTAGCGAAAACTCATTCCGTCTTTTCTTTAAGCCTTTACACAGATAATTTATTTTTATATTGTTCAGGTAATAATCTCTATAATTAATAAAAAATATGGCTGAACTTTTTTATAAACAAACTGTATTTATACTGGCACCTGTTTCAAAGGTGTGGGATGCGTTGGTCAATCCACAAATAACACCAGAATACATGTTTGGTTGCGCCGTTATCAGTGACTGGACTCCAGGAAGTAAAGTGGCCTGGAAAAGTATAACTAATGATATTGAATATGTAAAAGGTAATCTCGTAACTTTTTACCCCGAAAAGGAATTAGCTTTTACAGTTTTTGATCCCAATGCCGGTTATGTAGATGATCCTGTGAATTATTTAACCACCAGGTACCAGTTATCATCAATGGATGCTGGCACCACGGTACAAGTATCGCAAGGGGATTTTTCAATTGTTGAGAATGGAGTGAAACGTTTCAGCGAAACAAATATTGGCTGGGAAATGACCTTAAACAGTTTTAAAAGATTACTGGAATCCTGATTAGCTTCGCATTAATTATAAAAATAAAATGAATGATTAAAAATTTTGTTTGTCTCTTACTTACCTGTTTTTTTGTTTCTGCAATATCGGCCCAGAATGACTACAGTAATTATACTCAACAAGCTGCCCGTCTGAATCTCCTTGTAAAAACTTATCCGGAAACATCGAATCTGCGGTCTGTTGGGAAAACACTTTCCGGTAAAGACATCTGGATGTTAACTATAGGAACGGGCAAAACAGAAAGCAAGCCTGCTATTGCTGTGGTAGGAGGTGTAGAAGGCTCCCATTTGTTAGGCACTGAGCTTGCCCTGGGTTTTGCAGAACAATTGTTGAGTTCAAATAATGATAGCTCAAAAAGGGTTTTGACTAACACTACTTTTTATGTTTTTCCTAATATCAGTCCGGATGCAATGGAGCAATATTTTGCACCATTAAAATATGAAAGATCAGGCAATGCAGGAATTACTGATGATGACAGGGATGGCAGAATGAATGAAGATGGATATGATGATCTTGACAAAAACGGAAAGATCACCATGATGCGTGTTGAATCTCCGATAGGAGACTTTAAAATAAATCCGGAAGATCCTCGTGGTATTATTAAAGCTGATTTTACTAAAGGTGAAAAAGGAAATTATCTATTATTTACCGAAGGATTAGATAATGATAAAGATGGCCTTTTTAATGAAGATGGAGAAGGTGGTGTTTGGATAAACAGGAATCTTGCTTTTCGTCATCCTTCCTTCACCCAGGGCTCAGGTGAATTTCCTGTATCAGAACCAGAAACCAAAGCCCTGCTCGATCAATTTTATCTCTTGTTTAATATATATGCCGTTGTTAGTTTTTCCTCCAATAACAATCTTTCCACCCCAAACACTTATAATGCTGCCAGTGCAGGCCAGCGCATAGTTACAGGATACCAGGAACAGGATGCAAAAGTAAATGCAATGGTTTCTGATCTCTACAATAAAACAGTGAGTATGAAAGATGCACCTAAGAGCACGGCAGGGGGAGGTGATTTTTTATCATGGGCTTATTATCATTATGGCCGTTACAGTTTCAGTACGCCGGGCTGGTTTGTTCCAAAACAAAAAGCAGATACTTCAAAAAAAGAGAAACCTTTTATAGTAAGTGATTCCGTAACTGCTTACCTGCGCTGGTCCTCATCCCAGAATATAAACAACCGGTTTACAGAATGGAAAAAGATCGAACACCCGGATTTCCCTGGCCAGAATGTAGAAGTGGGTGGTATAGACCCTTTCGTTTTAACCAATCCTCCCTTTACTCTTGTCTCTGCCATCAATACAAAACATACTGATTTTATAATGCGCCTGGCATGGATGCAGCCCCGGATAGACCTAACCAATGTTAAAACAGAAAAATTAGGCAGCGGTTTAACGCGAATAACCGTAACCGTTATGAATACAGGCACATTGCCTTCCCATTCCCGGATAGGAGAAAGAAGTTACTGGGTAAAAAAGATCAATGTAAAACTTAACTTAAATAATAACCAGTCTGTGCTTAGCGGAAAAAAGATCCAGCTTCTCAACTCCCTGGATGGATACAGTTCTAAACAAATAACCTGGCTTATTAAGGGCACAGGCAAAATAGAAATAGAAGCCGGAAGCCCTACAACGGGAATAAAAAAAATTGACATCGTTCTTTAGCATACCGTTCAATTATTAATATGAGATCATACTTCAAAAAAATAGCTTTAGTATTCTTTTTCTTTAATTCTTTACATACTGAAGCGCAAACCTCGCAGCAGATATATAAAGCTTCCGGAACACCAGTGAATCCCAAAGTGGTGGTAAGCTGGAACCGTTACAATGATTATGCTGGTATAGCAGAAATACTAAAGAAGATAAGTACTGCCTACCCGAAGTTAGCCCGCCTTGAATCCATTGGTAAATCTTATGATGGCCGTGAAATATGGTGTATCGCAATAACGGATTATTCAAAAGGGGATGCTTCTCGAAAACCCGGGATGTATATAGATGGAAATATTCATTCTAATGAAGTACAGGGAAGTGAATTCTCATTATATACTGCCTGGTATCTCACAGAAAGTTTCGCTGATACAAAGTTCATACAGGAATTGCTTGCTGATAAAATATTTTATATCATTCCTACCATTAACCCAGATGCGAGAGATTCTTTTTTTAAGAAACCCAATAATGCAAGTTCACCAAGGTCGGGTGTTGTACCGATTGACAATGATATGGATGGATTGGTAGATGAAGATGGTTATGATGATCTGGACAATGATGGTAACATTGTACAGATACGACGCAAAAATCCAAATGGCCGTTTCAGGATAGATCCTTTAAACCCTAATAGGATGATACCTGCCGGACCGGATGAATCGGGTGGATATGAATTGCTTGGGCTGGAGGGTATCGATAACGACGGGGACGGATTTATAAACGAAGATGGAGCGCAATTTGAATACGATCCAAACCGGGACTGGGGTTGGAACTGGCAGCCTGATTATGTGCAGGGCGGCGCTTACAAATATCCATTTTCTTTGCCTGAGAACAGGGCTGTGATGGAATTTGTAATGAAACATCCCAACATTGCGGGAGCACAGAGTTTTCATAATGCAGGAGGAATGATCTTAAGAGGCCCGGGTGCACTGGAAGATGTTTCTACTTACAATGCTGCCGATGTGCAGATCTACGATGCTATTGGGAAAAAAGGAGAAGAGATCATTCCGGGATACAAATACCTGGTTGTTTATAAAGATCTCTATTCTGTTTTTGGTGGGGAGCTCGACTGGTTTTATGGGGGCAGGGGGATTTATACTTTTTCCAATGAATTGTGGACACCCTACCTTATGTATAATGATACGGCCAGAACTAACAATCTGAACAATTTTGATTTTGACCGGCTACTTTTATTTAAGGATGCATTTGTTGACTGGCATGAATACGATCACCCACAATATGGTAAAGTAGAGATCGGTGGTTTTAAAAAGAATTTTTCAAGGATGCATCCCGGTTTTTTATTGGAAAGTGATGCGCACAGGAACATGGCTTTCACTATTTACCATGGTTATCATACTCCTAAACTGGAGATCGACACTATCATGGAAAAAGATCTGGGAGATGGATTAAAAGAGATCACGGTTGTTATTGCAAATAAAAGATTAATGCCTACCCATTCCAGCCAGGATCTGAAATATAAGATTGAAAGGCCGGACCAGATTTCATTAACAGGCCCAAAAGTACTTACAGGAATGATCGTTGAAAACCGGAATTCCGCAGCAACGGTTGAACAAAAGAATTTTGACAAATACATTGAAGTTCCCAATATACCAGGATATGGTTCCGTAACGGTGCGCTGGCTGGTTCAGGGAAAAGAAAAATATACGATCATAGCAGACAGCCGCAAGGGAGGTATTGTAAGCAGAAGCAAATAACCTCTTTGCTTGCATGGAAATAAGTCAGATCATGGCAATAGAAATAACAAAAAGTAAAAAAGACAAATCATTTCTAAATCTTTGTGACACGGAATTAAAGGAATATACCATCATTACGAAATTGATGGGAAGTGTTTTTGAACTAAGGGTTGCACATGAAAGCGAAAAAGAAGGCCAAAATTTATTGAACGACGGTATTGCAGAGATAAAAAGAATTGAAGATCTTTTATCAGAATTCAGATCCGGAACTATTACTTCATTATTAAATAAAAATGCGGGTGAGCAAAGTGTAAGGTGTGATGAAGAATGTTATGCATTATTAGAACGTTGCCTGCATTTATCAGCATTAACAAGGGGAGCTTTTGATATCACGGTAGGCCCCCTGAAAAAATTATATAATTTTAAAAATGAAAGGTTTGATTTTCCCGGGAAAACATTGATACGGGAAACCCTTAATAAAGTTGGCTACAAAAAAATAAAAATTATTGCAGAGAATAAAGAGGTTCTTTTAACTGAAAAAAACATGCATATTAGTTTTGCGGCTATTGGTAAGGGTTATGCTGCCGACCAGGTAAAAAAGTTATGGTTGAAAAAAGGTGTTACTTCTGGTGTGATAAATGCAAGTGGAGACTTAACAACAATCGGTAACCGTGTCAACGGAAAACCCTGGAAGATCGGAATTGCTGATCCTGAAAATAAAGATCAGGTGATTTGCTACATTCCAATTGGTAATGCATCAGTAGCAACCTCCGGCAATTATGAACAGTATTTCCTGCAAAATGGTGTAAAATATTCTCATAATATAGATCCTATAACGGGTTTACCTGTAAAAGGAATAAAAAGTGTAAGTGTGATAAGTCCGCGGGCAGAGCTTTCAGATGCCCTGGCCACTGCAGTTTACATAATGGGAAAGGATGCCGGTTTACATTTCATCAACCAGTTGCCGGATACACATTGTATACTGATCGATGAAAACAACAATTGTTTTTATTCTGATAAAATTAACCTCATTCATGAAAACTAAATGGCTTTTTATCGCACTACTGTTTTTTTGTTCGTGTGTAACTGTAAAACCTTCCGAAAAAATATTCCTGAATAAAAGTGATATGCAAATGGAAACCGGCACAGGTAAAAATTTTGAGAATTACATTTTTTCTGTAAGGGAAGCAGCAACACCATCCGGAGGAAGTAAATCAAGTGGTGGTTGCGGTTGTAATTAATTTAGTGATCATGTTAAAAAAGTATATACTTTTTGGAGTTACAGCCTTATCCGTTTTATCAGTAAGGTCGCAAACCCGGGATACTACCTTTAAAAAAGAAACAGTAAACAAAACAGAAATTGAGATCTTATATAGCCATTACCTGCAGGATGGCAATCATTCTGCGGTTACAGGTGGAAGAGGTACAGAAAAATTAACCGTATATGCGCCTGGTTTCCGGATAAAAAGATCAATAAAAAATCACTCTTTCAGTATAAAGGCCGGTGTAGATGTGATTAGCTCTGCTTCCACAGATAATATAGATTATGTTGTTTCTTCTGCATCCCGCCTGGATGCCCGGCTTTATATGAATACAGATCTTTCCTATGAATTAAAAAATAATGTAGTGCTATCTGCCGGCACCGGTATTTCCGCCGAGTCAGATTACACTTCGATACCTGTAAATGCAGGAGTATCCAGGACCTCCAAAAATAAATTGCGATCATGGTCTGTTGAATTACAGGCTATTTTTGATGACCTCACCTATGGAAGACTAAAAAAGAACTTTGTAAAACCCTATTACCTGGTTTACCCTTCAGAGTTGCGTTTTAGAGAATGGTACGATGATCACCTCCGAAGATCCTTTAATGTAAAATTCGGCTTTACACAAGTGATCAATAAAAAAATGATCGTGGGGGTTTTTCCGGCATTCACATTCCAGAAAGGTTTATTAGCTACTCCATTTCACCGGGTCTATTTTTCTGATAACTCCCTGCGACCTGAAAATTTACCAAACAACCGTTCTAAAATAATGCTTGGTTTTAAAGCCAATAATTATTTTGAAAAATTTATAGTGAGAAATACACTTGATCTGTATTCGGATAATTTTGGGGTGCGCGGTATTGGTATTGAAAGTGAATTTCCTTTTTCTGTAGATCATACCATTACTCTTTCTCCCTCCTTCCGTTTTTACCACCAGGAATCATCCCGGTATTTTCAATCATATGGTATGCATGATATCACAGAAAACTATTATACTTCGGATCATGATCTCTCCGGATTCAATAGTTATAAAATAGGAATGGGTTTTCGTTATAACCCTAATAAAAAATTAGGCAGAAAATATTTATTCAATGAACTGAACCTACGGTATGCCTTATACCAACAGGATAATGAACTGAAAGCTCACATTATCACTTTTGTATTTATGATAGATAAATCTTATCGTAAAAGATTCATTATAGAATAGCTGCGATTAATACAAATGATAATTATTTATATGTTTTAAATGAAATGCTTTTGGCAATTCTTTAAGTAAATCCTGCACAACAATTGTGTCTTCTTTAAAAATCTCTGTTTTACATCCACCAATAATCAAAAATTTTTTAGCCAATAAAGAGAGTAGTGTTTAGTTTAAGTTCAAAAGGCCGGTCCGTAATAAGGCCGGCTTTTTAATTTATTTTTCCCTGTTTATTTCAAACATTTCATTCAGCATTATAAGATCAGCAGGCATACCTTCTGCAATTAAACCTCTGTTAATTCCAAGCATTTGTGCCGGGTAAAGGGAAGCCATCCGAAAACACTCACGGAGATCGATATCCGCAAACTCTGCACAATTTTTTACCGCCTTAAGCATGCTCAGGGATGATCCGCTTAGAATTCCCGCAGAAGAAAATTTATCCCCTTCCCGGGTATGCTGATAAAACCCTTCATTGGTTTCTGTAACTGCATCTGTAATTAAAAACAGCCTGTCTCCCATTAATTCTTTTGCAATTTTTAAAGCAGCGAAATCTACATGCAATCCGTCGGCTATTATACTTGCTTTAACTGCAGGATGCTGGAATACGGCTCCCACCATACCTGGCTCTCTATGATGAAAAGGGCTCATGGCATTATAAAGATGTGTAACCGTATTTATTCCATTATTAAAAGCATGAATGCACTGCTCATAAGTAGCATTGCTATGTCCTGCAGAAATAACGATACCATTGTTTTGGATCAGTTGTATGATCTCCTTACTGCACAATTCCGGGGCTAATGTTATCATCTTAATGGCTCCCCTGGCAAACTCCAGTAATTTTTTGATTTCAGAATATTCCGGAAACCGGATCAGCTCCTTAATATGCGCACCGCGCCTGGTGGGATTTATATAAGGACCTTCCAGGTGTAAGCCTCCCACTCCTTTTCCCCCACCCTGCCAGTATGCATGTATTGCATCTATACAATTATAAATGGTTTCACTTGTATTAGTGGCAACAGTGGGCAGGAAATAAGTTGTTCCCTGTTCTTTGAATTCTTCATACATTTCATGCAACGTATCCGGGGTAGGGTAAACAGCAAAAAGTTTCATTCTTGCTCCATACACCTGGGCATCTAAAAAAGAAGGAATGATATAATAGGAATGTTCTGAAATTTTTTCCGGCGGCACAGTGTGTATAGGAACGATAGAGGAAATTATTCCTTCACTGATACAAAGAGCATGATCCTCTAAAAAGGAATGCCCGTTAAAAACGTACTTGGCAGTATATATTTTATTTATCAGTTGTTTATTTTTAGCTTGGATTTGATTTAACTTTTTTTAAGTGCTTCACGTAAAATTCTTAATTAATTATGAAAAAAATAAATATAAAAGAAAAGCTTTCTCTTTTTACTGATCACTGGAATCCAAGAATAATCGGAGAGCTAAACGGGCAGCATGTGAAACTTGCAAAATTCAGTGGTGAATTTATCTGGCACTCTCATGAAAAGGAAGATGAATTATTTATGGTAATAAAAGGAAATTTTAATATGGAGATGCGGGATAAAACCATCACGCTGAATGAAGGTGATATCCTGATCGTTCCCCGTGGAACGGAACACAGGCCGGTTGCATCAGAAGAGGTTCATATTTTATTATTTGAACCGGTTAGTACTATTAATACGGGCAACGAACGCAATGAAAGAACAAGAGCGGAGCCTGAAATTATATAATTGTTAGTATCATTCTTTTACCGGCTGGCTTGCCAATTTTGTTGCTTCTGCAAGTTCTTCTTTGTCAGCATGTGGAGGTTCCTGTTTATTCTGAAGTTTAGTATCAAGTGCAAGATTAACTATCGTTGCAAAATGATCAGAACCATTTTTTGGCATACGTTTCATACTGATTAATCCAAACTCGTTAGAACAAAAAATATAATCTAGCGGAAAGCGGATGTACCAATGATGTGCAGAAAAAGTATTGTAAAACCCTCTTCCGCGCCTGGGATCTAACAGTCCGCTGGTTTTTCTGAACAATACTGTTGTGTGACTCCATGCCACATCGTTCAGGTCTCCGAAAACAATACAAGGCATATACCTGTCTTTTGCCTTTAATGCGGTTTTCATTAATTCTTTGTCTTTTGCTGTAGAATATAAACTTTCTCCTGGTACGGGTGGTTCCGGATGTAAACCCCACAGCTGTATTTTCTTATTAGAACGCAATACAACAACAGCTTCAATAGATGGAATGTCGTCTTTTACAACAAAATTAATTTTTGCATTTTCTAATTTCAGGCGGCTGTAAAATAATAGGCCATATGTGTTTTCCTGGGGGCATAAAAGGTTGTACGGATATTTTTTATTCAGTTCACGCGTGGCAGTTTCCCAGGCCTTATTGGTCTCCAGTAAAAATATCAAATCGGGATCGGTTTCCTTTACCTGTTGTAAAATTTTATGGTACTGATCATTATCCTGGAATACATTGGCTGAAAATATCTTTAATTCATTTTCAGGATCAGTGGCAATTACCTTTTTCATTTCTTTTTTTGAAAGGGAGGTATAGGGCAATATTTTATAGATTAAATAAATAATGGAAAGCAGCAGGCCATAAAATATTAACTGATTGATCAGTTCTGTTATTGGCCAGTAAAAATACCAAAAACATGAAATGATCAGGATCAGTATTAGCTTTTGTAAACGTGGATACTCCAAAATTTTGTATATCCAGAAATCTTTCCTTACTAAGGAAAGAAAAACTGAAATAATCATTATTACGCTAATGATAGCTAAAACTACTTCCATGCAATGTTATAGTATGGGGGTAAGAATTTAAAATATAATGATCGATACTAAACATTTATATAAAAAGCTGGCTTTCATATCAATACTTTATTAAGGGTTCAAAGTATTACTAACACACTTGTTTTTTTAATATTCTTAACCAGTAATCATATACTTAGTATCAATAAAAAACGTTTATTCAATGACCTGGTAAATTATATTGAAGATATATAAAAAGTAATCAGGCTACTTATCATATTATAAAACAATTATAGTGAAAAATTATAAAAATCTACTGACGGTTTTTTTTATTACCTGTATAAATTCAATTGCTGAAGCACAATTACCCTCGGGAGTTGAAAATGATTTCGAAGCACGCTTTAACCATATTAAGATAAATCTTACCTCCATACCCCTAAATAATTATTCTATACAATATGAAAGGGTGTTGAATAAAAAAAGCAGTATTGGTTTTTCTTTTCGGTTTATGCCAGAAAGCAAGCTGCCCTTCCGTAAACTGATAAGAGATGCTGTAGCGGACCAGGATCCTGAATTACAACGAACCGTAGAGCAATTAAGAATAAGCAATTTTGCTTTTACCCCAGAATACCGGTTCTACATTGGAAAAGGTTTTGGCAGGGGTTTTTATATCGCGCCCTTTTATCGGTTTGCCCACTTCAAATCTAATAATATACTTATTACATACACGGCTGATATTTTAGGTAATGAGGAAACTATCAATCTTTCCGGGGATCTTACCGCTAATACAGGAGGAATATTATTTGGAGCTCAATGGGCATTGAGTGAAAATATCAGTCTCGATTGGATGATCGCAGGACCGCACTTTGGTGGAGGCAATGGAGACTTTGAAGGAGTTTCATCCCGCCCCCTGTCTTCAAATGAACAACAAAGGGTAAAACAGGAACTGGAGAGCCTTGATATTCCTTTCACTAAAAAATCGATTAGCGTTAATTCGCAAGGAGCGAATATGAAACTGGACGGGCCCTGGGGAGGAATAAGAACTGGTATTTTATTGGGAATCCGGTTTTAAAAAATTAGCCCCGGGTTAAAACCCGGGAATAAAAATTACATTTTTGATTGAACAGCCTTTATTATTTCCCTGTGTTTTTTCAAAACTGGAAGAGTTTTAGCTGCAAATGCTTTTAATTCTGCACCACTAATACAGTTAGAAGCCTTTTTGAATATGTCTGTATCTTTTACATGGTCTTTGTCCATCATATCAGGTAGGCTTTGTCAAATTCTGCCCCCGTTTTTGAACTTAGCATTTCCCATGTAATTTATGCTCTCTCTTCATCAATTCAGGAATTGTAAGTTTTTTAGCAGTGGCGATTTCTTTAATACAGTATTGCTTTTGAATGATCGTTCATTATCATTTGTGCAAGTTTTTTAACTTCTTTAGATGAAGCCTTTTTCTGGACTACTTTAGCCGCCTCTACTTCCATCATACCTCCGCTTGCTGCCATGGATGTAAAGTTTGCAGGTCCTTCCGTACCGTTAAGATCTACTTCAGCATTTGCATTCATGTTATGATCCATTCCACTCAATGCCGTATCACTGCTTATAGTATTCATAGAAGAATCAGCTCTCATTGAAGTAGTGGGTTTCTGTAGAATCGGTTGTGCTGTTTTTATCATTTCCGCAAGAAGTGATTATCAAGGCTGCTGCGGAAGAAATAATCCCTTTCAGGCATTTAAGCCGGCAATTTCTATCTTTGATGCCCAATTATAAATATGTTTAATAAACGAACAAGAATAAAGGAAATCCTCCTGGATGACAAGGTTAATTACGATACTACTGTTATGGGTTGGGTACGCACTTTCCGCAATAATCAATTCATCGCCTTAAACGACGGGAGTACTAATAACAACTTACAAGTAGTTACCACACTAGGGCAATTGGATGATTCCATTGTAAAAAGATTGACAACAGGTGCTTCTATAAAAGTGTATGGAGAAGTTATTGCCTCCCTCGGGAAAGGACAAAAAGTGGAATTAAAAGCCAAAACAATTGAAATACTTGGGGATAGTGATGCAGAAAAATTTCCGCTGCAGCCCAAAAAACACAGTCTGGAATTTTTAAGGGAAATAGCACATTTGCGTTTCCGTACAAATACTTTCGGAGCAGTTTTTCGCGTGAGGCACACCCTGGCTTATGCAGTCCATAAATTTTATAATGACCGTGGATTTATTTATATGCATACCCCGGTTATTACAGCCAGTGATGCAGAAGGTGCCGGCGAAATGTTTAAGGTAACAACATTGCCTCTTGACGGGAGTGCTAAAAATGAAGATGGGTCTATAAATTTTAAAGATGATTTTTTTGGAAGAAGTACCAATCTCACTGTAAGTGGGCAGTTGGAAGGAGAACTTGCAGCCATGGCTTTCAGCGACATCTATACTTTCGGTCCTACTTTCCGCGCAGAAAACAGCAATACCACCCGGCATCTTGCCGAATTCTGGATGATAGAACCGGAAGTGGCTTTTGCCGACCTTGAAGACAATATGAACCTTGCAGAGGATTTTATAAAATACATAATCGGGTATGCAACTGAACACAACAAGGAGGACCTGGAATTTTTAGCCTCGCGACTGGAGGAAGAAGAAAAACAGAAACCTCAAACGGAGAGAAATGAAATGTCGCTTCTTGAAAAATTGAATTTTGTAGTTAACAATGATTTTGAGCGGTTAACTTATACAGAGGCTATCGAAATACTTAAAGATTGTAATCACAATAAAAAAAAGAAATTTCAATACATCATTGATAAATGGGGAGTTGATCTTCAAAGTGAACACGAAAGATATCTTGTTGAGAAGCATTTTAAAAAACCCGTGATCCTTACTGATTACCCAAAAGAAATCAAGTCATTTTATATGAGACAGAATGATGATGGAAAAACGGTAGCAGCCATGGATATACTGGCCCCCGGGATAGGAGAAATAGTGGGCGGCTCACAACGGGAAGAAAGGTTGGATAAATTAACCGAACGAATGAAAGAATTGAACATTCCGGTAGAAGAGCTGGACTGGTACCTTGATACAAGAAGGTTTGGGAGCTGCCCGCATGCAGGATTCGGATTGGGATTTGAAAGACTGGTGCAGTTTGTTACAGGAATGGTCAATATAAGGGATGTTATTCCTTTTCCGCGATACCCGAAAAGTGCTGCTTTTTAGGAGAACAGTATGCTTACATCTTATATCATCACACTCTGTAACTTTAATAAATGAATAGTATTAAATACCTGGATTATCTTTTTAACCCCCATCATAAACATGGAAGAAAAAAAATAGTACAGGTAAATCCTACAGTAGAGTCTGAGAGGATTGAACCGGATGAGTCTATCATCTATCTTTACGAATACGATCACCAAAACTTTATTTCCAGGCAAATTAAAAACGTTGAAGACACCTTTGCCCATTTTGATACACCGGGCATTACGTGGATAAATGTAGAAGGTTTACGAAAAAATGATATAGAAGTTATCTGTACTCATTTTGGCATACATACATTGATTATGGAAGATATTCTTCACTTAGGCCAGCGCCCTAAGATGGATGAGTTGAATGATCTAGTATTTTGTACATTGAATATGTTGTATTACGAAAATTATTCGGGGGTGGAAGCAGAGCAGGTAAGTATAGTTTTGGGTAAAAATTTTGTGATCACTTTCCAGGAAGATGCTTCACGGGATGTGTTCAATGTTTTAAGGGAAAAGATCAAAATAGACGGAAGCAAGATCCGGCAGAAGGGAGCAGATTTTTTATTTTATTCTATGATTGATACCATTGTTGATGATTATTATATTGTAATGGAAAAGTTGGGTGGGAAAATGGAGTTACTGGAAGATGATATCATCAGAAATGCAAAAAAGAGAAGCCTTGCAAAAATAAACATGTTGCGGAAAGAAATGATCGTTTTAAGGAGAAGCGTTTTGCCCGTCCGGGATCTGGTGAACGGTATATTAAAAAGTGACAATGAACTCATAGATGAACAAACGGAAAAATATTTTAAAGATGTTTATGATCACAGCATACAGGCTAGTGAAATGGCAGACAGTTACCGGGATATGATGATCAACCTGCAGGACCTTTACCATAATAATGTTAACCTGCGAACCAATGAAGCTATGAAAGTAATAGCTATCGTTACAAGTTTAATGGCTCCTGCAACAGTTATAGGTGGGATCTTTGGGATGAATTTTGATATAATCCCTTTTAGTAAAGAGCCTTGGGGATTTTATCTTCCTATCTTTTTCATGATCTTTATTCCGCTTATCATGATTTTCATTTTTAAAAAAAGAGGCTGGTTTTAAATCTTTACACTGGCTTTTTTATATACAGGAACAGTACTGCAGGGTTCGCCGTACATGATGCTTTTAGCAACCGGCCGTAAGATTTTAGTTATTTCAATATAAGCTTCTTCTGTTACGGGGATATCTCCGCAACCTTTAATTACAATACGTTTGTCTTTATACATTTCTATCGGGATAAGGCTGATATTTTTTATAAATATTTTATTGATCGCCTGATCCTTATTTCCAAAAATGATAGCGGATGAAACCGGCTCCAAAGCACTTACTACAAGCATATAGGCCCACATTGGTATCACTGCATCTGCAGAACAGGTAAGCGCCACAATTTTATTTTCATAAACAGAAAGATCCAGGTTTTTCAAAGCCTCTCTGAAATCTTTTTCCTTTAATATCAGCCCCATAAATAAATGATCTTTCATATCAAAAACCACTATTGATTCTTTGGGAAAATGATCCTCAAGGTTAAGGGTAATGATTCCACTTTCTGCCACTTTATTTACAAAAACTGCATCCATCTTACAAATTTAAAAAAAAAGCCGACCTCTTGTTAGGGGCCGGCTGTTAAAAAATTTATCTGTTTTAAAAATGTTTATTTCTCTTATCTTTTATATCAGCAAGTTTTTTTAAACCTTCATACCACGCATTGGTTTGGTTTCTTAAGGTTGCAATACGGGCTGTTGCCTGCTGTGCGGCCATTTCTGCAGGATCTTCCGGTTTACGCTGTATGGAATTTATTTTAATTACAAATACACCACTGGTGCCTGCAAAAGGTGGAGAAACTTTTGACTGAAAGTTTTTATTAAAAGAAGCTCCGATTACTTTGGGTTCTACTCCTATTCCATTAATAATCTGGCTGCTCATGGTTATGGATGAATCACCGCCTGCCTGCATGATCTGTTTGTTATAAGCTGCTGCTGATTTTTCAAGAGAAGGATTAGCTCCTAATTTTTTTAGAATGATCTCTGCCTTTTTATCTTTGCGAATGATCACTTCAGAACCCGAGCGCGCCGTGGCAGCATCCTGAACTCCTTCTTTGAATACTTTATCCACTGTGCCTACTACAAACTGGTCGCCGATAGTAAACACCTCGCTCACATCTCCTTTTTTTGCTTCAAATGCCCAACGAACCAATGACCTGGCGTCCTGTAATCCACCTACTGCAAAATCATTTTCTTTGATCAGTGCTGGTACTTCAGTTACACTGTAACCATTTTTAGCTGCAAAATTGGCCAGGCCTTTAGAATCTTTTTCTGCAGATGCCTTGGTTGCCTGCAAGCTGGCTTTATTGATCGTTACATCACTAGCTAATATTTCTTTAGCAAGAAAAGCTATTTTATATGCAGGGTTAAGATCTTTCTGACCCAATTTTTCGATAACATGATATCCAAAAATTGTTTTCACCACCCCTTTAGACCCTACCGGCTGATTGAATGAAAATTCATCAAATTCGGGAACCATTTTCCCGGAATTAAAATATCCCATATCTCCCCCTTTTATTTTGCTACTCCCATCATCAGAATATTTAATAGCAAGCGCAGTAAAATCAGCCCCACTGTTAATAGCCGCCAATATACTGTCTGCTAATTTTTTAGCAGTACTGTCGGGCATCATTTGAGCTTTGGTTTCAGGGTTATAGGTTTGTAGTAAAATATGACGCGATCGGGCACTATCCGGCAATTGCTTTACACCTAATACTTTGGCAAGCACAAAACTTCTGTCATCCGTGTAAGGGCCAGTAACCTTTCCTACAGGAGCAGATATAATTGAATCTATCCCCTGGATAGGAAATTTAGATTTTGATTTATAGCTATCATCAAATTCAATAGTAGAGGAATTTCGGGCTAAAAATACTTTGGTATTAGTATCTGCTGCAAAAGATGTTTTCAGATCTTCTATTAAGGATCTTGTTTTATTGCTGTCTTCCTTATTTGGCAACTGGCTAAAAGTTACATAAGAGATCATCCTGCCTTCTTCCTGTTTAAAAAGTTCAGCATTTTTTTTAACGTAAGTATCAATCTCTGAATCTGTAACAGTAATAGCACTATCCGATATTTCTGAAAAGGGAATAGCAATATAAGAGATAGAAGAAAATTCTTTCGTTTCTGCAATGTCTTTTTTCAACATCCAGGCCGGATAGTACGCACTTGCATTCAGCATACCGCTGTATTTAGCAACTGCTGTAGAAAGTTTCAGGGGATTTATTATCTGGTTATCAACGACCTCCCGCTGATCTCCTTTTGCTTTCTTGATATCTTCGGATAATGCTTTCTGTGCTTTGGCTATATCCAGTTTCCCGTCGGGGCCCATTAAACCCTGCTCCTGCAAAAAGGGATTTGAGGGATCATTACTTAATAATATAGCAGATAATTCTTTTGATGTTAAATCTATTCCCAGTTTATCAGCTTCTTCAAAAAATATTTTTTCTGCTACAATCTGGTTCCACATTTGTTCCCTGATCTGGTAAGTACGCACTCCTGATGCTTTCTGTCCATTACGTTCTTCCTGGGCCTGTAAAAAATTAACCCTGTTGTTAAGCTCACTAACTTCAATAGATTCGCCGTTAACTACACCTACATTTGTAGTAGATGAGCTGAACATACTCGCTCCACCTTGGTTGGCATCCATTAATATAAATCCTATTAAACTTAAGGCAATAACTGCAATTACGATAGCTGCCCCTTTATCACGAATGGTTTGAATAATTTGCATGTTATATATCTTAGATTTTTGGACGGCAAAAATAGGGGAAAATTAGGTATCAACAAATTGTGGAGAACCTTTGAAAACCAATATAGTATATGTTTCTATTAAAAAAGTTTCATTTATTTTAATCCTGGTTAAACATTGTTAACAACAGTACAGTTAATAAACATTATTTATGTGGATACACAGGCCCGGGTTTTTTAAATTATATTAAAAGATTGTTATTAATTTAAAAAACTGGCGCAGGAATAAAAACGGGTGGGGGAAAAGAGGCTTTTATACATGTAGAACTAACAGTAAAAATTTTAGTATTGCTTAAAACTTTATACACCTGTTGTTTTATCAACAGTCTGTAATTAAAAAATAAATTTTAATAATATACGGGCACTTACACTTGACTTTACTCAAACAATAATTAATTTTCAATATGTTAATGGGGCGTGGATAGAAGTGGATAAACTGAAATTTATTATTTTCAAAATATAAATAGTTGATTGTTTCCACAAATTAACACCCCTAATAGTAATAGATTATTATATAAATAAATAGTATTAATACATATTATGGTAGATATTAACAATGAAAATATCCAAAAAGAAATTTTACAAAAAGGGTTTCTGGATATTCCTATTGATGTGAACCTTGATCTGTTCGCAGAAATTGAAAATTTGAAAAAAGAGAAAAATGCGATCATACTTGCCCATTATTACCAGGAACCAGATATTCAGGATGTAGCAGATTTTATAGGAGATAGCCTGGGGTTGTCGCAAAAAGCATCTGATACAGATGCCGATATTATTGTTTTTGCCGGAGTTCACTTCATGGCTGAAACCGCAAAGATATTAAATCCCGGGAAAAAAGTTTTATTGCCCGACCTCAATGCAGGCTGCTCTCTCAGCGATTCAGCTCCTCCTGCCTTATTCAAAATGTTTAAGGATAAACATCCGGATCACCTTGTGATTACTTATATCAACTGCAGTGCAGGCATGAAAGCTTTGAGTGATATAATCTGTACCTCCAGCAATGCACAAAAAATTGTAGAAGACCTTCCGCCAGACCAACCTATCATTTTTGCACCTGATAAAAATCTTGGTGCATACATCAACAAAAAAACAGGAAGAAATATGTTGTTATGGAATGGCGCATGTATCGTTCATGAAATTTTCAGCAGGGAAAAAATAATTAAATTAAAAATCCGTCACCCCGATGCAAAAGTGATAGCACACCCTGAATGTGAGGAACAGGTATTAGCGCTTGCAGATTATATAGGGAGCACTACGGGACTTTTAAAATTTACGCAGTCAGACCCCGGCCAGGTGTTTATCGTGGCTACAGAGACCGGTATACTCCACCAGATGCAAAAATTGAATCCACTCAAAACTTTTATTCCTGCTCCTCCGGAAAATACGTGTGCCTGTAATGATTGCCCGTATATGAAACTGAACACATTGGAAAAATTATACTTGTGTATGAAATATGAAACACCTGAAATTACCATGGCTGAAGAACTTAGGCTTTTAGCCCGTAAACCTATTGACAGAATGCTGGAGATAAGCGCCAGGTATGGTTTGTAGTTTCCCGACTTATTAACAGGTGATTTAAACTTAATGATATAATAAACCTTATTACATTTGTCACAAACTAAAAACTGATTATGGCGATTCCTTCTGTTGATCTTTCTGATTTCTTAAACGGAGATCCGGTGAGAAAACAAAATTTTGTTGAGGCATTGGGTAAGGCATATGAAGAAGTAGGTTTTGTAGCCGTTAAAAATCATGGCGTACCAGATGAATTAATAGATGATCTGTATAAATATGTTCAGCAGTTTTTCTCCCTGCCATCAGATCAGAAAAAAAAATATGAGATACAGGGTCTCGCCGGTCAGCGTGGCTACACCAGTTTTGGAAAGGAACATGCAAAAGGAAGTGATGAACCCGACCTGAAAGAATTTTTTCAATATGGACAAGTACCGCGCGATAATTTTAAAGAGGAAGAATACCCGGATAATGTAAAAGTTGACCAGGTACCGGAATTCAATGAAACCTTTGAAAGAGCTTATCGTGCATTTGAAAAATCAGGGAAAGCCTTACTGCAGGCTATCGCTATCTATCTTGGATTAGAAGAAAACTATTTCGACACCTATATACACAATGGTAATTCAATATTGAGAGCTATCCATTATCCTCCTATTACCACAGAACCTAAAAGTGCGATCCGCGCTGAACAACACGAAGACATCAATCTGATTACTTTATTGGTTGGCGCCTCAGCAGATGGACTGGAAATTTTAACCAGGCAGGATGAATGGATACCTGTTACTTCATTACCAGATCAGATAGTGGTAAATGTTGGAGATATGCTGCAACGCTTTACCAACAACAGGTTGCGTAGCACCACACACCGGGTTGTAAATCCAAAAAAGGAATTCTGGCATACGAGCCGCTTTTCAATTCCTTTTTTTCTACATCCAAAAAGCAGTATGAGTCTTCAATGCCTGGGATCCTGTATCAACGAATCACATCCAAAAGCATATGATGATATTACTGCAGGTGGATACCTGGATGAAAGATTAAGAGAAATAGGTTTAAAGAAATGATCAACTCACTATCTCATTGATTTAATTTTCACATTTGGCAATGTTGCGTCATATCCCTTTCCTTAAGGCTGTATTGCTACATAGCATTACTGCATTTGGAGGGCCTCAGGGCCATTTGGGTATGATGCTCAAAACGTTTGTGCATAAACGTAAGGATATTACGGAAGAGGAACTTATCGAATATAATTCTTTCTGTCAGCTTTTACCGGGTGCTTCTTCTACGCAAACCTTAACGCTTATCGGGTATAAAAGAGGAGGGGTTCCGCTGGCTGTAACAACTTTAGTGATATGGATATTACCGGCCTGTATAATGATGGGTGCATTGTCTTTTTTTATTACTAATAGCAATACGCCCCATCTTTCTAACTATCTTTTTACTTACATACAGCCAATGGCCATAGGCTTTCTTATTTATGCATCTTACCAGGCCTTTACTATTTCAGTAAGGAATTTTATTACACAAGTGCTGATGTTAGCCTCTATGATACTTACGTACCTGTTGTTTAAAGCACCCTGGATATTTCCCTTATTGCTGGTTGCGGGTGGTATAGTAACCAATTTCAGCAGCAAAAGGATACCGGAGAGAACCATCATCAAGCCCAGGCAGATCAGGTGGACCAACATATGGTTGTTTGTTATTGTTTTTATCATAGCAGGAATATTTAGTGAAACAGCCCGGAAGCAACAATGGGAAAACAGGAAGGCTTTTAATTTATTTGAAAACTTTTACCGGTTTGGCAGCTTTGTTTTTGGCGGTGGAGATGTGTTGTTGCCAATGATGCTGGATCAATATGTAGCACGTCCACAGGCACCGGTTGTATTAGATAAAAACCCTAATGCTATTAGGATTGAGAAAGAAGAACTCCTTACAGGATACGGTGTGGTAAAGGCTATCCCGGGACCTGTATTTTCTATTGCATCTTTTGCCGGGGGAATTGTGATGAAGAAAGAAGGAAAAAAAATGCAGTTATTAGGTTGTATTCTCGGCTCCATTGCTATTTTTCTTCCCAGTGCTTTGCTGGTTCTTTTCTTTTTTCCTGTTTGGCAGTATTTGAAAAAATATGTTGTGGTGTATCGCTCCCTGGAAGGTATAAATGCCGTGGTAGTTGGATTTATGTGGGCGGCAGCACTTTATCTTTTAAATGGGGTGAGGATTGATGTGGCCAGCCACCTGGTAATCATTAATATTCTGGTTATTACAGGTACATTTCTTATACTAAAGTTTACTAAAGTGCCCGCACCTGTAATTGTTTTATTCTGCCTTTTATTAGGCTGGGTGTTTTAAGTCGCGATAATAATTTTTATTTTCTATTTCTTCTTTAACGCTGTCCGGCACAAGGTAACGGATTGATTTCCTATTTCGGATCATATCACGGATACGGGTAGACGAAATATTAAGCAACGGAGCATCTGCAATAGTAATTACTGCGTTCATATCGTTTTTTATTTCAAAACCCTCGCGTTTATAGATGATCAAAGGATAGGTACGCGCAATTAATTCTCCATTCTTCCATTTAGCCAGGTTTTGAAAACTATCACTGCCCATGATAATATGAAAAGTATGGCCGGGATATTTTTCTGCCAGGTAAGTAAGTGTATCAATCGTAAAAGATGGACGGGGGAGGGTAAATTCCACTTTACTGGATTTTAATTTGATTTCTCCTTCTATAGCTTCTTGTAAAAGAAAGAACCGGTGATTCTCATTTAAAAGAGACTGGTTTTTTTTAAAGGGATTCTGAGGGGAGAGAACAAACCACACTTCCTGTAAATTACCCTCCTGCGCAAGATGATTTGCAATGATAAGGTGCCCGTTGTGAATAGGATTAAAAGAACCAAAATACAAACCCACATTCATATCCTAAACATTAAATTATTAAATTTCTTCAACTATAACATGTTCAGCTTCATTTAATCGCAGGCTTAAACGGTAACCTGCTACTAAAATTGATATAGGATCTTTGAATGGAGCTATCTGATCCACTGTAACTTTTTCTCCTGGAATACATCCCATTTCCATTAATTTTAAAAATATCTCATCATTTTCAAAAGATGAGATGATCACTGTTTTTCCAACTTTAATTTCCGAAAGTTTTTTCTTCATTCCACCGTTTGATGTAAAGTTATCCGTTAGCTTGCTTATTTTAATTCCGATATAAGAAATTCCTCATGCCTGTTACATTTAATTTTCAAAAAAAAACAACCATACGGGATATAAAAAAAATTAAGAATTTTATTCCGTTTCTTCTGAAAAAAGAAAGAAAAAATCTTACTGAGATCACTATTGTTTTATGCTCCGATGCTTATTTATTGAATCTTAACAGGAAATTCCTTCAGCACGATTTTTATACTGATATAATAACCTTTGATCTTAGCCTTAGTGATTCCAGCAATATTGAAGGTGAATTGTTCATTAGTATCGACAGGGTAAAGGATAATGCCAGAAATTTTAAAGTCAAAGTGCAACAAGAACTCAAGAGAGTGATAATTCACGGAGTTCTGCATTTATGTGGTTATTCTGATAAAGAGCAAAAGGAAAAAAGCAAGATGAAAAAGAAAGAAGAGTTTTATTTATCCCAATTTATTGATTTTCAATAAGATATAAATTTTTTCACGTGAAACTTTCAATCCGTTTCACGTGAAACTTTCAATCCGTTTCACGTGAAACCACTTCCTACCTACCTTTGTAAGATGTTTGATGAATACGATATTATAGTGGTGGGAGCCGGACATGCAGGATGTGAAGCCGCCGCCGCTGCTGCAAATATGGGCAGTAAGGTTTTGCTCATTACAATGAATTTGCAGTCAATTGCTCAGATGAGTTGTAATCCTGCCATGGGGGGAATAGCTAAAGGTCAAATAGTAAAGGAGATCGATGCACTTGGAGGATATAGTGGAATAGTGACGGATAAAAGTATGATACAATTCAGGATGCTTAACCGTTCCAAAGGTCCGGCTATGTGGAGCCCACGTTCTCAAAACGACAGGATGTTATTTGCTTCTACCTGGAGAGAGGTCCTGGAAAGTATTCCCAATGTTGAATTCTATCAGGATACAGTAACTGAGTTAGTAGTTGAAAATAATATAGCAAAGGGAGTGGTAACCGGATTAGGACATACCATCCGGTCAAAAGCCGTAGTTCTTACCAATGGTACTTTTTTAAATGGAGTAATTCACATTGGAGAGAAAAATTTCGGAGGAGGAAGGGTAGCAGAGAAGGCATCTACTGGTATAACAGAACAACTAGTTTCATTAGGATTTGAAAGTGCCCGTTTAAAAACAGGAACCCCACCACGAATAGATGGCAGAAGTTTAGATTATTCGAAAATGGAGGAGCAAAGAGGAGATGATGAAATAATTGGATTCAGTTATTTATCAAAGCCCGCATTGCTGCCGGAAAATCAGAAATGCTGCTGGATAACTTACACAAATGATGAAGTACATAATATTTTAAGGACAGGGTTTGGTAATAGCCCAATGTACCAGGGGAGAATACAGGGAACAGGTCCCAGGTATTGTCCGAGTATTGAGGATAAAATAAACAGGTTTGGAGAACGAGACCGGCACCAGCTTTTTGTAGAACCGGAAGGCTGGAATACCGTGGAAATATATGTGAATGGATTTTCTACTTCTTTATCAGAAGATGTTCAGTTACAAGCACTTAGAAAGGTGCCAGGGTTTGAAACATGTAAAATGTTTCGTCCGGGTTATGCAATTGAATACGATTATTTCCCACCGACACAATTACAATTTAGTCTGGAAACGAAGCGGGTTAGTAATTTATTTTTTGCCGGGCAGATCAACGGAACAACCGGCTATGAAGAAGCTGGTTGTCAGGGTTTGATGGCAGGAATAAATGCACACCTAAAAATTGAATCCAGGGAACCATTCATTTTAAAACGTAGCGAAGCATATATTGGAGTATTGGTGGATGACCTTATAAATAAAGGAACAGATGAACCTTACCGGATGTTTACAAGTCGCGCAGAATACCGCACTTTATTACGCCAGGATAATGCTGACATGCGGTTAACCGAACGAAGTTATAAACTGGGTCTGGCAAGTGAAGAAAGGTATCTGAAACTTAAAGAGAAAAAAGAACAGGTAGAACAGGTACTAGTAAAACTTCAGCAAACCAATATTGAACCGGGCGAAATAAATGATTATTTAAAAAGCGTTTATTCTGCACCGTTAGTTGCTAAACAAAAAGCTTCACAGCTTTTATTAAGGCCAGGTATTGATCTTAAAAAGTTAATAGAAAATGTTCCGGAACTAAATGAAACAATAGGTAAATTAAACAATGAAGTGTTGGAACAATGTGAGATCCAGATAAAATATGATACATATATCAATAAAGAAAAAGAACTGGTGGAAAAAATGAGCCAGCTGGAAAATCTTTCTATACCTGACAATTTTAATTATGAAAAACTGGTTTCGCTAAGCAATGAAGCGAGACAAAAATTCAACAAGATCCAGCCAAGAACTCTGGGCCAGGCATCACGCATCTCGGGTGTAAACCCAAGCGATGTACAGATCTTGATGGTATATATGGGGCGATGAGATGGCAAAGTAAAAATCTACTATTAATAAAAACTATTTATTTACTATGAACTTATCTTTCCCGGCAATTGCAACCGCGGTGGAAATTGCAAAAGCAATCACTGATCAGATTTCTTCGTCTATCCGTATTAGTTATATTGACACTGATCGCCCCTGGGGAGGTTTCATAGTATTGGATGAAAATGATATCGATTCATTTATTTACCGCTTTTTCCCGCATCTTTCAGGTACAGATACAGGAAGTGGAAAACTTAGCCCTAAGATCTTATTGGTAGCACCCGGCAAAAGACTGAGCTGGCAATATCATCACAGGCGTGCAGAGATATGGAAAATTATGGGAGGGCAGGTAGGAGTTGTTACCAGTGATTCCGACCAGGAGGATAACAAAAAAGTACTGCAAACAGGAGATGTAATAGAATTGAGAAAAGGAGAGCGGCACAGGTTAATTGGTTTGCAGGAATGGGGAATCGTTGCTGAAATATGGAAACACACAGAGCCTGATAACCCAAGTGATGAAAATGATATAGTCAGAGTTCAGGATGATTTCGGTCGCTAACCTGCAAATTTTGCAGGGCATTTTTTTCATAAGCAAAAAAAAGTCGCAATTCTCCATAACTCACATCAGGAAGTTTTTCTTTTAAAAAAGTTATTGAGCTATCCGGGTATTCCTGCCTGGCCTTAGATAGTAATGATATTTTATTATCGTCTAATAATGCAGTGATCTTTAAATCTCCCTGTACAATGTAATGACTAAGATGCCCTTCAATTGTTGAAATGGCCAGGTTCCTTTCCGTTGCAATTTCTTTTACATTTTTTCCGGACTTGAATAAACCCAGGCTTATATTTTTTGTATCTGGTTTAGAACTGATCTTTATTTTTTTTATTTTATGAACCGGTAGAAATTCAGGATTGCCTACAAGGTTGTGTTCTTCACAATAAGATGATATAATATCTGTGAATAAGCTTCCGAATTGTTTAAGCTTTACTTTTCCGAAACCGGTTATTTTTTCCAGTTGGTGCAAATTAACTGGCAAGGCAATGGTCATCTCTTCTAAAGATTGTGAACTACACACCATATATACCGGTAGATTTCGCTCGGAACACAATTCATCCCGAAGTTTTTTTAGTAGTGAATACAGAACCGGTTGTATAGTTTCTGATATATGGGTAGCTCTTCCTGAATAAGAACTTTGAATGCTCAGTTTTTTATTTAACAGCGATTTATTTTTCTGATAATTTTCAATAGAGAACCCGGCTCTGCAGTTTTCAATAACAGTAAATTTCAATGTGAGATCAGTTAGCAATTGCTGCGCTTTTTTATCATAATCATGTGCAACCTGGTTATTATCCGTTACAGCGGGCGATTGTTTTAAGATGCTGAGCGTTTCATTTATTTCTTTGGAAAAATAATCCGATGCAGCTATTATTCTTTTTTCCAGGTTATCAGTATCTGCTTTATGTATAAACAGGTTCAGTAATTCTTTTTTAAATTTTACTGAAGGTGTTTTTATTTTATTCCACTGATTTAGTAATTGTTGCAACCATGTTGTTAGTCCTTTAAAATGACCGGGTATATTGATAAAGTTTTGAAAATTTTCGATTTGCTTGTCGAGCTGATCAAAACTAAAAACAAATAAGATACTATCTGTTTCATATTTCTCTTTTTCAGCATCAAGCAGAGATATTTGTTGGTCAAAGCTTTTTTGTTGCTTTGAAAAAGTCACGATCCTGGGATCGCTTTGCAGGCTTTTATAAGAAATATCACTTACCAGGTATAATCCTTCCAGGGAGGTGCAACGGCTGAGTGCCACATAAACCTGTCCGGGTGCAAATGCCTTTCCGGCATCAATAACTACTTTTTCAAAAGTAAGTCCCTGGCTTTTGTGTATGGTTATAGCCCAGGCCAGCCGCAATGGAAATTGCATAAATGATCCCACTTCCTTCTCCTCTATTTTTCCCGATTTTTTATCATGTGTATATTTAATATTGCGCCATTTTTCTTTTTTAATTTCTATCAGTTGTTTTGATTTTTCGGTAATGCATTCTACGAATATTTTATCCTCTTCTATTTTATTTACAAAACCGATCTTACCATTGTAATAGCGGCGGGGATTTTCTGAATCATTTTTCACAAACATTACCTGCGCACCTACTTTCAATTTTAATATTTCATCTGCAGGAAAAGAATTTTCAAAAAAGGAGCCTTCTATTATTGCTTCAAATGCCCACGCTTTTTCTTTGATACCAGATAGAGCTTCGCCATTTATTGCATCAGCACTTGCATTGTGCGTAGTTAAAGTAATTACTCTTTCTGCAAGATCTGCAATGTGATCTTTCTTATACCGGCTTTGTAAAAGTTCATAACCCGATGTATCCATTTCATTATTCCTTACCTGGTTAAGGAGCCTGATAAAGTTCTCATCCCTTTGCCTGTATATTTTATTAAGTTCAATGTAAACCGGCGGATGTGCTGTCACAATCCTGCTGCTGAAAAAAAAAGGGCTTTGGTAAAACTCATTTAAAATACTCCATTCCTCCTGTTTGATCACAGGGGGGAGCTGGTACATGTCTCCAATGTAAAGCACCTGTACACCTCCAAAAGGCAGCCCCGGGATATCGCGCACATATCGCAGTACAGCATCTATTGCGTCAATAACATCAGCCCTTACCATACTTATCTCATCAATGATAAGCAGATCAAGTTGATGAAGAACTACTTTTCTTTCTGCATTCAGTCGCAACTGCCGCAACAGATCGGGTTTATCATTGGCAACGGTTTCTCCTGATCTGTTTTTTCCCGGTAAAAACGGGGTAAAGGGAAGCTGAAAAAAAGAGTGAATGGTAGTACCTCCTGCATTCATTGCTGCCACACCCGTTGGAGCCACTATAGCTGTATTCTTTAGCGTATACTCTTTAATGTATTTCAGAAAAGTCGTTTTTCCTGTACCCGCTTTTCCTGTTAAAAAAACAGGATGATTGCTTTTATTAATAAAATCTGCAGCCAGCTGAAATATAGTATTGTCGTTGGAGATCAATTGAATGGTATTAGGATATCAAATCTATAAAAATAAAGGCGTAAGGAATTTCCTTACGCCCAAAATTACAGGAACTCCTCACGATGATTTGCTGCCCAATAAAAGCAATTCATTTACCTGTATCTCAGTAATGTACTTTTTGATACCCTCCTTATCTGTATAGTTCCTGTTAATAAGTTTTCCTTCGATAGCAACCTCAGTTCCTTTATTAAGGAATTTTTCTGCAATATCAGCCAGTTTCCCCCAGGCTACCAGGTTGTGCCATTGTGTTTCTGTTACTTTTTCCCCATTGCTGTTTTTATAACTTTCATTGGTGGCTACTGAGAAGCGGACAAGTTTTTTTCCTGTTTCTGTTTTACGGATCTCCGGGGCATTACCTAAATTTCCGATCAGCTGAACCCTGTTTCTTAATGCATACATAAATTTAAAATTTAGAAGTGTATATTTTTATTTCAGTATCCGTACATGGCGCCATGCACATCAACAAAGCAAAAATGCATTCATACATTATAGTAAATGTTCCATTAACTATTTATATGTGAGTAAAGTTGTTTGTAAATGATTGTAAGAGGTAATACCCACATTATACACTTACAGGGTATTGCAGAATTAAGCGCCGGTTAATAATTTACAGGTATGGAAACAGAAAAATTTACAGAAGCGATCTTTATAAATGAAAAGGAAAATGCAAAAAATTGCATAGCATGTAATAAAACTTTACGCGGCCGTACAGATAAAAAATTCTGTAATGAATATTGCCGGAATAATTTTAATAACCGGTTAAAATCTGATACAAATAACCAGGTGAGAAACATCAACCATGCATTAGGTAAGAACAGGCGAATCCTGGAAAAACTATTAAAAGAAGAAAAATCTCATAAAGTATCTGCCACTGAATTACTTCAAAATGGATTTCATTTTAAATATTTTACTCACCAGTATATCAATAAGAAAGGTGTTGTTTACCTTTTCTGTTATGACTTTGGTTATCTCCCTTTAAAAAACGACAATTATCTGCTTGTAAATCCTGTAAAGAACAGGATATGATTTACTTAAATACAGCATATGCGGTATTTATTAATGAATAATCGGTTATTACATTTAAGGGTAAAAAAAATCTGCCAAAACTAATCTATCAATTATGAATAAGATGCGAATATTTAAGTTCCTGATCTTAGGTGTAATAATTTTCCTTTTTAAAATTTCAGATATTCAGGCACAGGTAAATTTGCCTTTAGCCGATAATATAGGCGAATGGAGTGAACCCCAGGAACGCTTTATTGCCTTGGAAAATAGTCCAAGAATCAAGGTTAGGTCTAAAGTGATTAAACATTTTGGTACTACAGGAATTATTGAAGTGGAGATAACCAACCTGTCTGAGAAGACTCTTTCATCCACGTTTGGATTAAAGACTCCCAGAGGAGATCTCAATGACAATAAGATCCATATAAATAATTCCTACCAGTTAAGTAAATTAAAACCCAATTATGTAGTTACTTATAAAATGGAATTAAGAGAATGTTTGCCAAAGGGCCGGGGGAAAATGAATGATTTAGAAAAATGCATAGCCTGCCAGCCAAGGCTGTTGTTTATTTATTAGCAACCCTTTTAATATTTGGAACCTCATCAAATTGCTGAATGGACTCTCTATGTGTAACAGAATTAGAAGTGATCCCGCTTATTACCCCCCGGCAATTGGATTCATTGCACCGGCAAGGCCCTATATAGAGTCTGAGCCATAATTATCTCACTTTTGATGTACGAATTACAGTAGCTGTTGTTAAGTGTCTGTCAAGCCAATTCGCATTTGCATTTTCGGGAAGGCAGCGCACAAATTTTCTGAGGAAGCTGCATAGGTAAAAATCAGGTCAATTACCAGCGCACTTACAAAGTTATTTCCAATAGTGAAAAATGACTGTCTCCAACTCACCGTTCTGCGCCAAATGCTTGTTAACAGGTAAAAAAGTAGAATACAACTTTTCGGTGTTGGATGGAGTGTAAATTGTGCTCATAGCGCCAGCCCGCTATTGCTCCACCCCCGCCCGATAATAAAAGATGTTTTCGTAGTTACCACTCTTGGACTTCATTAGCTGGCGAAACTTACCTTCCATCAATCCGTTTGAGAAATGCCCCTTGTAAATGTAGCTGCCCTCTACGTACCTGCCCTTGCCCTCCGGTTTGCCGTTAACAATAGGCCCGTCGTAATACCCGCTTTTGTAGGTCATCCGCTCCGTTTCATTTGCCTTGCCATGGTCGTAGGTGCCTTTGAAGTAATAGCCGGGAGCAGTTACTATAATATCCTTTCCGTGTAGGTTTCCGGCTGTGTCCCACTCGCCTTCGTATTTCGTTTTGGAGGCAAGATGGTAGAATGTGCCGCTGATAATCCTTCCGTTTGCAAAACTGCCTTGCTGATTTATCAAATTATCCGCCGCATCATAGTAGACGGTGCCACCCGCTCCGTCCACCCTTCCGTCTTTAAAATTTCCTGACTGATATATACGTCCGCTTGAAAAGTAAGTTTTCCCCTTTACTAGCGTCCCGTTCACGAATGTGCCCTCATACGCCCAACGGGTATTATTGTTCACCAACTTTCCCTCGCCGTTCTTACAGTCGCCGCTCAGGCAGGTAGTGGCGCTGGTGAATGCTGGAGTTAACTGTAGATCCATGGCCTTCTGCGTTTCGCCAAGCGTGGTTTTTATCTTTCTTGCCACAGCCAGAGTATAGGGATTTCCCTGTGGGCCACCGCGAAGGAGTATGATAACTTCATCTAAAGACATACCGGAAACCGATTTTCCGTCAACCGAAATAACCCTGTCTCCTACCCTTAAACCTGCCGCAGCAGCAGCTGCATTGAGTACGACCGACGTTATGCTAAACTCTTTTGTCACCGAATCCCTCGACACCCAGGCTCCGATCCCTTTTGTAGTGCTAACAGAGGGCGCACGCTGGCTCAATGCATGAAAAAAAGGGGACAGCAACAGGAAGGCCATCAAAAGAATTCGGGTGGATAGGATCACGATAGAAAATTTATGATGGAGTAAAATTATGGTGAAAGGCAGGAATTTAAATACCTTCACTATGGTATATTTTCGGCGAAGAGTAATATGTATTTTTGATTGTTTTAAACTATTGCCAATTATGTTCATAACAATGAGATATACTAAAAAGATTGTCCTGATTACCCTGCTTCTTGCGGGAGCGTTTGCGACTTTATCCGCGCAAAGAATCATCAACGTAGCGGCGCCTGTTGTGGGCAATGTGCCCGTTGCTATCATGGCTCATGACAAGTACATGTCTGCGGGGCTGCAAATACGCCGAAATGGCACCCTTGCCATAGCAACAACACATAGTGAATTGAAAGTATGGACGCTTCCGGAGGGAGTGCTCATTTACCGCTTCCAAAGTCCAGCAGAAGCCGACCCTTCTCGCAGGGTTATGATGGAAGGAGAAACGAAACTGTATTTTACCGGAGATGAAAAATACATGTACCCGTATACGAAAACCGAGGTAGTGGAAAGCCAAAGTGGTGAACTGCTGCAGGCCGGCGCACTCCGCGACTCTATCCTTAACGGCAGCTACAATGTGCGCCGCGGCTACATCGAGAGCATCTTTAAACTTTCTGCGGAATTGCATAATAAGCTGTCTAACGTGGGCACTTCGCCGCTCGCATTAAAGCGCGACTACAGCGGCGCCGCGTCTGATGAGCGCATTGAGTTAATTGCAGTTCAAAAAGATCCCTTTGATAAAAATGTGATGCATATCATATATAACCAAACGCACTGCGGAACCAAGGACTGGATCAAAAACACACTTAAAAAAGACGTGAACCATGTACGGGAGTGGCAGAAAAAAAGGGGATATTGCGGATATTACGATAACTGTTGGGCCACGTATAATTTAGTAACGGGACAAGCTGTGGTGCTCGGACGGTTTACGGACGATGCACTTACAGGAGAACAAGCATACGGCAGAGTAGAGTCTGCAACTATCTCACCCTTCGGGGATGTGGCCCTGGTAAAATTTGCGGGTAGGAGCGCCGCCATTTTTGCGCCCGGGGGGCGATTACTTTGGAATGCACCGGAGAAGGTGTCGGTTATTTTTGACCATTTCGACGGCGTTGGTAATATGGTGATTAAGCAAGACCCCCTCACCTCGACCGAAAAGAGCTCCATTTCGGTACACAGTGCAGCAACGGGCGAAGTGGTGACACGGTATCAGATTCCGGGCACGCACTCCAATACTAAGATGGGTCTGGTAGAACAAATGGAATTGGTTTCGCACATCTCTGCTACGCCTGACGGTAACTTCGCAATTACTCTTCACCAACCTGAAACGGGAAAGTTGATGCTGAGCCTTACTGATGACGAGGCTACAAAAGCATTTGCGAAGCAATACAAAGCGGATGCGGAATTTTTTGCTATACAAAATGCAGAAAGGAAGGCTGCTGCGCAACGCTCGCAACAAGAGGCATATAACCAAAGTGTTGCCGACCATAATCGTGCTTACAACAGGGATGTTGCTGCTCGGTCAGGTGGCCAAAATGCTGCCGACCCTAACGCCTGTAAACCCTGCGGTGGAAGCGGTTGGGTTATGACCAAAGGCTTTATGTACAATAAAACAACAAGGGAATATTCTTCTGGCGCCGGGTCAAGTTCCACCAATTACCGCGTTACTTCCACTCCGGTATATTCAAATTATGAATCCCGAGCAATTTGCAGTGCATGTGGCGGTAAAGGCAAATCCAGAAGATAAACACCACCTCAAGGAAATGACTTTGATAACGTAGCTTCCGCCAATGCGGCGGTAAGGATGAAAAAAGAAGTTAACTAACACCATGAAATCAATTTTAAAGATTGTTCCGATCTCCCTTTTTTTTGCAGGAGTATTTATGAGTTTATCCGCGCAAAGAATCATCAATGGGGCCGCACCTGTCACCGTCAATATGCCCGGCGCCTTTGCCGCAACGGGAAGGTACCCGTCCGTAGAACTGGAGATAAGCCGCAGTGGCAAATTGGCGATTGCCACAACGCCTAACGAAGCAAAAGTTTGGAAACTCCCGGGCGGCGAACTGCTATATCGCTTCCAAAAACCTGCGTCTGCAGACGAACGTGGTGAGGTGATAACTTACGGATCAATTTCGCTTTACCTCACTTCTGATGAGAAATATCTTTACCCACATACAAAAACCGAAGTTGCCAATATGGAAACCGGAGAGCTGCTTGCAGACGGAGCGCTTCGGGATTCTATTCTGAGCGGGAACTACGAAATGTGGCGCGGTAATTACAGGAATCTAACTCCGTTTCCACCAGCTTTATGGACTAAACTTTTTACCGCGGGCAGCTCACCTTTGTCGGCAAAGCGCGACTATACTCCTCCCGGCTTTGATGAGCGTATAGGGCCGATCATCTATGAAGCCGACCCGTTTGAAAAAGATGTGCTGCAAATCATTTACCGACAGGAGTATTGCGGAAGCAAAGACTGGATCAAGAATACTTTGAAAAAGGATGTATCGGAATTTCGCGCCCGGCTGAAAAAGAATAACAATTCTACCTACTACGATTATCATTGGGCTTCGTACAACGTTGCTACGGGTAAGGTATTATATTTCGGGAGACTTATGGACAGCGCAAGTACCCGCATTCCCGGCGCGTTCGCCGGTGTTCAATCTGCCTCGATTTCTCCCTTTGGCGACGTTGCCGTGGCGGAATGTTTTGGGCACTACCGCATCTTCGCGCCAAATGGGAGGATGCTTTGGCGCACCCCCGACAACACATACACGTTCGATCACTTTGATGCCCTGGGTAACATTGTGATGAGGCGGAGTGCAGTCGGGAATGGGAATGCTGCTATTTCGGTACATGCCCCGGCTTCGGGTGAGGCAATTGCGACCTACAATATCCCGGGCAATGGGCTGAAAAATACAATCGGTCTGGTTGAGCAATGGGGAATGATCTCCAACATTTCTAAAAATGAGGACGGAATTTTTGCGATCTCCTTCCACAATCCCGAAACCGGGGCGCTGATGATTTCCCTTACAGACGATGCGGCGGCCCGCGCCTTCGCTGCTAAATATCACAAAGACGCCGCAGCATTTGTTGCGGCTTACGCCGCGCGGCAAGAGGCAGCCCGCATTTATTGGGCAGAAGAAAGCCGGCGTCAGGCAGCAGCATATGCGGCAGCGTATGCAAAGCAGGTTGAACAGGCAAAAGCCTATACCGGCAACACAAAAATCACAAACGCATGTAAGAGGTGCAGCGGAACGGGATGGGAAATGAGCAAAGGCTTTATGTACAATAAAACCACAAGGGAATACTCTTCCGGCGCAGGATCAAACTCCACTAATTACCGGGTCACATCTACGCCAGTCTATTCAAATTATGAAACGCGCGCAATTTGCAGCGCATGTGGCGGTAAAGGCAAATCCGGAAGATAAATACGCAGGCTGCCAGGCTAAAATTCTCTATCAACAACACAATGTTTTCGAAAGATTTTTTAGCGGGTATTCTGAAATTGAGTACATAAAAGCGATCGGCAACAGGCAGTGTGTTGGTGCTATATAAGAGCGAAAACGAATGCTGCTTCGGGCACGAAAACAACAACTTACTTACTGACAGTTGCGGGAATAATTCCTACCAGTTAAGTAAATTAAAACCCAATTAGGTTATTACTTATAAAATGGAATTAAGAGAATGTTTGCCAAAGGGCCGGGGGAAAATGATGATTTAGAAAAATGCAAAGCTTGCCAGCCAAGGCAGTTGTTCATTTATTAGCAACGCTTTTAATATTCGGAACTTCATCAAACTGCTGAATGGACTCTCTATGTGTAACTGAGTTAGAAGTGATCCCGCTTATTACGCCCCGGCAATTGGATTCATTGCACCGGCAAGTAAAGATTTCCATATTATGATCCAGGAAGGATGAATAATCAAGCGTAAGTTCGTCCTCTTTTTTTATAGATCGTAGAGCAACTACATCAAGGCCCTGGTATGCGGTATTAGGATTACAACTATGATTCTGGGGCGCCCATTCCGAAGGATTATTATCCCAGAGTAAAAAAACCTCGTTGCTGATCGGGTATGCATATTTTCTGAAAGTTTCCTTTTTATTGCTATCCCAGGTATTTTCAATATAATTCCTTGTAGCGATTCGCTGTGCCTTTTCTTCGCCCTTAAAAATTATTTCATTGACGGCTAAGTCCTTGGAGGCATATATTCCAAAGCCGGCAATGGCATTGCCTTTCATCTTATAATTCTTTAAACTCCTCTTATACCTGTTGATACCTTCTTCGATGATCATTTGTAAAAATGCTGCCTGGCCTGTTCCGCCAATTTTTAAAATGTAATCTGCAGAACCTTCATATCCATCAGTGTAAAACACCGAGCAGGTGAAATTGATTTCCAGGAAAAACAATTCATTTGCAGCATTCATCCTGAAATCAAGTCGCGCATAACCCACACCTCCAAAACCTTTAAAAACATTTTCCGAAGCCTCATTTAACCGCCGGTTTAATTCCGGGTCCTCAACTCTTACATTGCACTCCGGATGTAATTCAGACGTTTTCAGCGCATACGTTTTATAACTTTTTCCCTGTGGGAAAATATATTCAACAGGTTCAAAAACAATTACCTCATTTTCTTTTTCCGGATCTGCAACCAGCATCACTGTAAACTCTCTGCCCATTACATATTCTTCCACCAGCAGCGGACCATAGTCATTAATTATAGATGCTGCTTTATCAATAGCTTCGGCCTCATTGCTTACCATGGAATGTTCATCAATCCCCAGGCTGTCCCCGGCTTTTAAAGGTTTAATGAACAAGGGATAATTAAGATTACTGCAGGAAGAATGTATATCAGACACATTTTCAATAATTGCAAAAGCAGGAGTATCTACGTTTTGAGTATAGGCTACATATTTCATCAGATCTTTGGGAGGATCATATAAAACCGAGGTAGGGCCGGTAAAAGGAAGATTCAATAATTCAAGAAAATAAATAACATCAATTGAAGGTACTTCCCATTCCAGGTAACCTTCACAAAGGTTTACAAAAATATCATACTTTTTTTTTGCCAGTAATTTCAACTGGTTATAAGTAGTGAGCTTATTCAGAAAAACATGATCTACTTCACAGCCGGGCAAAAGAAAAGAAAGGTTTCGCGGTGGATCATAATTTTTATAATCGACAGAAGTGGTTGAATAATCTGGTTGCAGCACACAAACTTTCATACAATGATTATTAATTTATCATGCCCGGGCTTTGTTGCGTGCAGGAACGAATATTTGTTTTTTTATTGCAGAGCGAACGAATGCATCATTTAAAATCTCCATTACGAGCTGTGAAAAGGTTTTTCCTTCCAGGCGGAGTATGGCGCCAATGGAAGTAAAGTTCTCATCTTCGCTTAATCCACATTGGGCGTTTACTTCCAATACATACAATTCATTTGTTTCCGCATCCATACGAAGATCTACCCTTGTATAGCCTCTGCCCTTACATGCACAATATGCATCCCAGCTTAATTTTTTAATATTATTTATCAAAGCAGGATCAGGCAATTGGTATTCATAAAAATTTTCTTCATGGGGCATTGGCGATTCCTCTTCATAGATCTCCCATAACCTGTCAAAAGAAAGAAATTTTTCTTTTTCGGGCAGGGAAGAATGAAAAACGCGTTGAACCGGAGTATGAATGATAGCCTTGCGTGGATGATTGTATGATCCTGTGATAAGAGTAGTAAATTCCGGGCCTGATATATATTTTTCTGCAATGATACCATCGGATGTAAGATCCCAGCCGCGGTATCCGGCAATCATTTCCCGTGCAATGTTATTTATACTTTCATTTGTTTCAACCACATTTTTAATTCCGACACCCATACTGCCTCCTGAAACAGCAGGTTTAATGATTACAGGGGTTCCCAGTTTTTCAATCACAGAAAGATCGTTTAATGAATCGGGTAAGATCTCCATCCAGTCTGCTGTTGGAACGTTTGCCCTATCAAAAGCATTCTTCATTGGGATCTTGGAGGTAGTGATAGAATAAAAATATTCATCTGCACCTGTATAAACCAGGTCCTTTTCTATCAGAAGTTTCACAACTGAAATACCAGGTGTTCCGTTTATTTCATCCCCATCACATAAATTAAAAACAACGGGAAAATGTTCACCCTCATCTTTTTCCAATTCAATACTTTCAATTACCAATTCATAATTCTTCATATTAACCGGTTGCCAAACCCAGTCTATATTTAATTCAGAAAAAACTTTAGTGTATTCAGCAATACTCTGGGTAAAATCATAATAATATTCAATATTCTCATCAGCATTTTGAATGGCCGGAGATAAAACCCATACCTTAAGCTTACGGCTATTAATGGCTTTATATAATGAAGGGGCTAATACCATGTAATTAAAGGTTAGATAGTTTCAATTCCTGCCTTATAAAATCGGTGAGTGTGTATTTTAAAATGTGATCAGGTGAGAGGTATTTTGCACCCCTGATATTTTGCAGGCAATCCTTGCTGCTACAATAACAATAAAAAGGCTGGGCCATTTCCCATTCAGTGGAAGGATAAAAAAAACACAATTCCTCATTATCAGTAATATCAGCTAATGCAATCAGTTTCATGGTTGTTGTATTAAAAAATACATTAGGCTGGCAACTATGATTTATATATTGCAAAAACTCCGGAACAAGAGTTATATGTTGTTGTATCCCGGTCTGCACCGTTAAGTAATGAGGATCTTTACTTATTTCACCGGCAGTGAAAGAGCTTATCATCTCATCTTTTTTAAAAGCTTTTATCGCATATAAAGCTTTTTGTTTTGTTTGTATGTTTTGTCTTATCTCTGAAAATTCGTGATTACTGATAACTTGTATCAGTGGAGAAGCTAGAATGGTTTGACGCATGCAGTATTTATAGAGAATGAATATTAATGGGTTTAATAAATCTATTCTTATTGAAAGATAAAAAGTATACTATAAAGAATAATAAAACTTATGCCAAAGTTTTCAACAAAGTATCAGTAGATGTGAATGAGAATCACTTAATCATACTTCGGTGTTCAGTAATTGATCTTAAAAAAAATGAAAGAAGAAAAGGTTCCTTGATTGTTTTCTTTCTTAACAAGATATCGATAGAGAAGTAAGAAGGTAAAGCAAAACTAAATGTTTAATAAACTCCTTCGAGTATCATCATCAATTTAAACGCTTAATACAAGATTGGTTTCAATTGCCTTGGGCATGTGGCCTTTAAGGTCTAAGAGCAAAAGCTTATTCATAAGTTGTTTTATCCCATCATAGCTGGTAGGTTTCTGCATATATAAAGTTGCTCCTTTATTATATGTTTTTTTCACCTGTTCAGGATTGGCGGTAGTGGAGTATATAAGAACAGGGATATTACCGAAGTGTTTTTTGTTTTTGATTTCATCAAGGCATTCGAAACCATTAAGTCCAGGCATATTAAGATCAAGCAGGATCATATCCGGTTTGTCTTCTTCAATTTTAGTGAGTTTAATGAGCATATCACAACCATCAGCTAAGGATAAACGTGCCTTAGGGGCTATTTCCGTCATTGCTTCCTGAAATAAAAAACGATCATCTGCATCATCATCAACAAGAAAAATATGTAAAGATTTATCAACCATGTGGTGTTTTTTAAAGGAAGGGCGAAGCTACATAAAGCATTATAAAAAAAACAGCCTTTAACTTATTGTTATACAATAAATCAAAGGCTTTGTTGTGGTGTGGGGCGGGATTGAACCGCCGACACAAGGATTTTCAGTCCTTTGCTCTACCAACTGAGCTACCGCACCATCCGTTGTTGCAGTAGTTATTTGCAACAGGGCGACAAAAATAAGGTTTTTTTTATTTAAGATTTACTTATTAGACAGAATCATACATGTTCTATCTGTTTTTGGCTGATCATTATTACAGTGTAGACATATCTATAACAAACCTGTATTTCACATCTGACCGCAATATCCTTTCATAAGCTTCATTGATCTTTGAAACCGGGATCATTTCTATTTCACTCACAATGTTGTGAGCTTCACAAAAATCAAGCATTTCCTGCGTTTCTTTTATTCCGCCTATAAGTGAACCCGCCAGGTTTTTATTGCCGAGTATCAAGGAAAAGCCGGATAATTGTGTTGGTTCAGGCGGAGCTCCAACTATCACCATTGTACCTTTGCTTTTAAGATAACTGAGGGCAACATCATAGCTGTTAGGAGCCGATACAGTATTTAATATAAAATCAAACTTTCCAGCTAATTTTTTCGGAGTATCTGGATCCTTTGTATTTACAAAATGAGTAGCACCCAGTTTTTTTGCGTCAGCTTCTTTATTATCAGAAGTACTTAAAACACTAACCTCTGCTCCCATCGCAGATGCTATTTTTACAGCCATATGTCCCAGGCCGCCCAAACCTATAATTGCAACCTGCTGCCCTTTACCAACTTTCCATCTTTTTAATGGGGAATAAGTAGTGATACCGGCACAGAGTAAAGGAGCTACTGCTTTGAGATCCAGGTTTTCCGGTATACGCAGCGTAAAACTTTCATCTACAACAATGGTTTTGCTATAGCCCCCGAAGGTTGAATTGCCATTTTTATCTTTCGCGTTATAGGTGCCAACAGAACCATTTTTACAAAGTTGCTCATCACCTTCGCTGCAATTTTCACAATTCCTGCACGAATCAACCAGGCATCCAACACCTGCAAGGTCACCCTTCTTAAAATTTTGAACTTTATCTCCTACTTCTGTTACCCTGCCTACTATTTCATGGCCGGGCACCATTGGATAAATGGAATTTCCCCATTCATTCCTTGCCTAGTGTATATCAGAATGGCAAACACCGCAAAACAGAATTTCAATCACAACATCTGTGGCACCAGGATCTCTTCTTTCAATTTGTATAGGGGCAAGTGAGGCAGTGGCCCCAGTGGTGCCGTATGCATATACTGAACTCATATTATTAAATATTTATTTTGAAATATCCGGGAAGAAAAATAAGGTTATATTTTTTTGCAGCAGGATAGTGACTGTCTTATTCCTATTTAATTTCCGTACTCACACAAAAACTTTATTCGCATAAGTTTCAATTGTTCCCAGTTGAAATTACTATCTGCCAGTTCTTCCTGTGCAACCTGTAAGGATGATGTTTCACAACCTTTAAAATATCCTATGATTTCTTCCTGTTCATATTCATCCACTACATCTTCCAGTGCGTAATTCAGGTTGAGCTTGGTACCGCTTGCAACAATCGTTTCCATTTCTTCCAGTAATTCATCAATACGCAGATCTTTATTTTTTGCAATGGTTTCTAATGGTATTTTCTTATCTACATTTTGTATGATGAAGATCTTATTGTTATTTCTGTTGGCCACTGTTTTCATAACAAAATCATCTGGCCTTATAATATCATTTTCTTCTACAAAGGAAGTTATCACTTCAAGAAAAGGTTTGCCGTAACGAATTGCTTTTCCTTTGCTCACACCACTAATTTTTTCCAGTTCTTCCATAGTGGTAGGATACATGGTTGCCATATCTTCCAGTGAGCTTTCCAGGAATATAACAAACGGGGGGAGGTTCATTTCACTGGCAACTTTTTTCCTGATGACCTTAAGTTGTTCCAGTAATATCTCATCTGCAATTCCGGGTGCTGATAATGTTTCCGCTTCCTCATCATCTGCATTGGCCTCTTCAAATAAATTATTCAATGCGATTTTAAAAGAAACAGGTTTTTTAAGATAAGCCTCTGCTTTTTTTGTGAATTTCAGCACGCCGTATTCAACTATATCTTTCTCAAGAATACCATGCAGTAATAATTGCCGGATTAGGCTATTCCAGAAATGAGGTTCCTGCCCACAGCCTTTTCCAAAGGCTTCCAGGTTTTCATGCCGGTACATTTGCACCTGGGGGGTAATTTTACCGGTGAGTATCAGAATAAGATATTCTATATTAAATTGTTCTCCTAATGCCTTCACGGTGTTCAATGCTATCACTACACATTCCTTTGCTTCAATTTTTTCTTTTGGATTCAGGCAATTGTCGCAATGGCCGCAACTTTTTTTATCATCAAAACCTTCACCGAAATAGTATAATAAAGTTTTTCTTCTGCATACGCTGCTTTCTGCATAAGAAACGGTTTCATTGATAAGCTGGGCTCCTACTTCTCTTTCACTTAATGGCTTATCTCGCATAAAATGTTCCAGCTTGGCAACATCTTTATGAGAATAATAAAGAATGCATTTCCCTTCCATACCATCCCGTCCTGCACGACCGGTTTCCTGGTAGTAATTTTCTATTGATTTAGGGATATTGTAATGAATAACAAAACGTACATCTGGTTTATCAATTCCCATCCCAAAAGCTATAGTTGCCACTATTACATGCACATCTTCATTTAAAAACTGGTCCTGGCGGTGTGCTCTCAGCTTACTATCCAATCCGGCATGGTATGCAACGGCTTTGATGCCATTTGCCATAAGCATATTGGCAAGTTCTTCTGTTGTTTTACGGTTCAATGTATAAATGATCCCGCTTTTATTTTTATGGGATTGAATGAACCGAACAATACTTTTATTGGTCTGATCAAGATTTATTTTTGGCTGGATCTCATAATAGAGGTTAGGGCGATTGAATGAAGAAACAAAGATCTCGGGTTCTCTCAGTCCGAGGTTCTTAATTATATCACTCTGTACTTTTGGAGTAGCTGTGGCAGTAAGGGCAATTATGGGAATATCCGGATTGATCAGATCCATCATTTCTTTGAGTCTTCTGTATTCAGGCCTGAAATCATGCCCCCATTCTGAAATACAATGGGCCTCATCAACAGCAAAAAAAGATATGGTAAGTTCTTTGAAGAATTCAATGTTTTCTTCTTTGGTCATTGTTTCCGGAGCAACATATAAGAGTTTAGTTTTGCCGCTTATTAGATCATCCCGAACTACTTTCTGCTGACCTTTATTTAAAGTGCTATTAAGAAAATGTGCAACATCATCCCTGCTGCTGTAACTTCTTACAAGATCCACCTGATTTTTCATTAAAGCAATCAGGGGAGATACAATGATAGCAACACCCGGAGAGATAATAGCCGGTAACTGGTAACATAAACTTTTACCTCCGCCTGTAGGCATTATTACAAAAGTATCTTTACCGGAAAGTAAGGTGTTGATGATCTCTTCCTGATCACCTTTAAAACCATCGAACCCAAAATTATCCTGTAACTGTTCCGCCAGGTTTTCTATTTTTTTTATATTAGTTTTTCCCTTCTCAGAATTTTTACCGGTTGATTTGGTTTTTAATTTAGACATAACATAAATTTCTCATAACTCAAACAGAGCCTAAAATAGCCTGCTTTATAACGAGCGCAAAGTTACCTTACTAATGCTCAAAAACAAATACCGTTTAGCACTTAGTTTGATAGTTATAACATATTTGTAAATACATTTTGTTACCTGTATTTTCCTTGTTAATAATTCTTTGTTTTTATCAAAAGCAATTAAAGGATAAGGATTGCATTCTTTTGCATTTTCCCTGATTTAGAGTAGGTTTGCCAACCAATAAATGAATAACGACAGCATAATACCCGTAGCCATTCGTACCATTGAACTTCAGGCTGCATCCATTAGTGGCCTTTCCGCTTTTATAAACAGGGATTTTGTAAGGTCAGTAGAAATTATCATAACTGGTAAGGGCAGAGTGGTGGTTAGTGGAATAGGAAAAAGTGCCATAATCGCTCAGAAAATAGTAGCTACATTAAACAGTACCGGCACACCTTCTATTTTTATGCATGCTGCAGATGCTATTCATGGAGATATCGGAATGATCCAGCAGGAAGATATTGTTCTCTTAATAAGTAAAAGTGGAACCAGCCCAGAGATAAAAGTATTAGTGCCCCTTGTAAAAAGTTTCGGAAATACCCTGATCGGAATGGTAGGAAATATGCAATCTTATCTTGCAGAACATTGCGACCTGATTTTAAATACCACAATTCAGCAGGAAGCTTGTCCTAATAATCTTGCACCCACTACCAGCACTACAGCACAGATGGTAATGGGCGATGCGCTAGCTGTTTGCCTGATGGAAATGAAAGGTTTCAATAGTGATCATTTTGCGAAATTTCATCCCGGCGGAACATTGGGAAAAAAATTATACCTACGGGTTTCTGATCTTGTTGCCAACAATCAGCAACCTTGTGTTTTACCCGGTGCAGCTGTAAAAGAAGTTATTGTGGAAATGACAAAAAGCAGGCTGGGAGCCACGGCTGTAGTTACAGCAGACAAAACAATTTCCGGAATTATAACCGATGGTGACCTGAGAAGAATGCTTGAAAAAAATGATAATGTTACGGTACTAACTGCCACTGATATTATGAGCACATCGCCTAAATCAATAGCAGCTGATGCATTGGCCGCAGAGGCACTTGACCTTATGCGAAGCCATAACATAAACCAGCTTCTTGTAACAGAGGAGGGAAAATATTCAGGCATTATTCACTTACAGGATCTTATACGGGAAGGAATTATTTAACCTATAAAAATGAACACTACAGTAAATAAAAATCATTATGTAGCAATAATGGCAGGTGGAATAGGGAGTCGTTTCTGGCCAATGAGCCGGACTGAATTCCCCAAACAATTTCTCGATATTTTAAATACCGGCAGAACGCTTATACAAGGTACCTTCGACAGGTTTGCAGGTTTTATTCCTGTTGAGAATATTTATATCGTTACCGCTGAAAATTATAAGGACATTGTGATCAGCCAGCTGCCGGAATTAGATCCTGCTAACATTCTCTGTGAACCTTCCCGAAAAAATACCGCGCCGTGCATTGCCTATATTTCTTATAAACTACATCAGTTAAATCCTAATGCAAACCTGATCTGTGCACCCGCGGATCATCTTATTAGTGACATTGAAAATTTCAGGGAAATATGTATCAATGCCTTACATTTTACTTCACATATAAAAGCTTTGATAACGCTCGGAATAAAACCAACCAATCCCAATACGGGCTACGGATACATTCAATATGAACAGTTTGCTGTGAGTGATAATGTATATAAAGTAAAAACATTTACTGAAAAACCAGACAGGGAGCTGGCCAGGACATTTGTAACCAGCGGGGATTTTTTATGGAATGCAGGGATATTTGTATGGGAAGTAAAGAATATCATTAAAGCTTTTGAAAAATTATTACCGGAGATACACGAAGTATTTGATGCGGAAAGATCAAACTTCAATACTAAAAAAGAAGCTTCTGCCATTGAACGAATATATCCGCAATGCATAAATATATCCATTGATTATGGTATCATGGAAAAAGCGGATAACGTATATGTGATACCTTCTTCGTTCGGCTGGAGTGACCTGGGTACATGGGCCAGTGCATATGAAACCATTGAAAAAGATTATCTCGGTAATGCTGTTGCAGGTAATAATGTGATGATAATTGATGCCACCAATAATATGGTTCATGCTGATAATAAAAAACTCATCGTATTACAGGGTATGGAAGAATACGTAGTGGTGGATACAAAAGACGTTCTGCTTATTTGCAAGAAAGATAAAGAGCAGGAAATAAAAGAATATGTTGCAGAGATCAAACGCAACAAAGGAGATAAATACCTGTAAGCAAATTTTGTACACAAACAGATGCAATGGTTCCATTGATACAAAGTAAACTCCCCACAGCAGGAACTACCATCTTTACAGTTATGAGCGTACTTGCTTCACAAAGCAATGCAATTAACCTGGGGCAGGGGTTTCCTGATTTTCCAATGAATGCAGAATTGATCTCCCTCGTTAGTGAGGCTATGAAAAATGGCCATAATCAGTATGTGCACATGAATGGCCTGCCCTTATTACGGCAACGGATATCCGAAAAAGCAGAGCTACTTTATGGAAATTCAATTGATCCGGAAAATGAGATTACGATAACACCCGGGGGCACTTATGCTATCTACACAGCCCTAACCGCTATCTTGCAACCCCTGGATGAAGTGATAATATTTGAACCCGCTTATGATAGTTACATACCGAATATTCTTATCAATAAGGCAATACCGGTTCCTGTACCATTACTCTATCCGGATTATAAAATTGACTGGAATGCAGTTAAGGAAAAAATTACTGTTCGTACAAAGGCTATAATTATTAATTCTCCTCATAATCCTACAGGTGCAGTATTGGGCGAGGAAGACATCATTCAATTGAAGAGTATTGTAGAAGGCACTGGTATCTTTATAATAAGCGATGAAGTATATGAACACCTGATCTTTGATGATAAACCTCATCTTTCTATTTTAAAATATCCTGAATTAGAAGAAAGAAGTTTTGTATGTTTTTCTTTTGGGAAAGTATATCATTGTACAGGTTGGAAAATGGGTTATTGTATAGCTCCTCAACCCCTGATGGCGGAATTCAGGAAGGTACACCAGTTCAACTGCTTTACCTGTAACAGCCCGGTGCAATATGCCCTGGCAACATTTTTACAGCAAAAGGAACATTACCTGGACCTGGGAAAATTTGTTCAGCAGAAACGCGACCTTTTCCAGGGGCTGATGAAGAACACTAAATTTTTACCTATCCCAACTTATGGCAGTTACTTTCAGTTATACAGTTATGCAGCTATTAGTAACGAACCGGAAAAAGAATTTGCGGTACGTTTAACAAAAGAGTTTGGAGTGGCAACAATACCCGTATCTGCTTTTTATACAACCCCCGTTGAAAATAAAGTTTTGCGTTTTTGTTTTGTAAAAAAAGAGGAAACGTTGCATGCAGCAGCAGAAAAATTATATAAACTTCAATAAAGTATGTACCAATGCCTGTTTCTACTGGTATTAATATCCTGTGCTCAACCGGAAAATAAAAAAGTAAGTAACATAACTGATACAACACGTGATGTAAAAGAAACATTTAAAGAAAAGGGTTTGATCACTCCGGAAAAAAATGACACTATCCCTTTTAATTATGCTGTAACCCAGGTAAAATATAAAAATGTTCAGGTTGACCTGGCAAAAGGTATCAGTTTTACATTGAATTTCCCGGTCGGGTATAATTTATCTGTAGCAGCAGAAGGATTGAAAAGACTTCGGTTCCTTGCTGTAAGTCCTGATGGGAGATTGTTTGCCACAGATATGTATGACAAGAGCGATAATAAAAAAGGCAGGGTATTGATATTTGAAAACTGGAATGACAGCAATAAAAAATTTACTAAAATCATTACTTATCTCGATGGTTTACATAATCCCAACCAGGTACAGTTTTATAAAGGTCATTTATATGTAGCGGAAACGGGTAAGCTTAGCCGTTATGCTTACCGGCCGGGGGACAGTTCGCCACGGTCTGCACCTGAAATGCTTGCAACCTTTCCGGATTTTGGCTTAAGCTATAAATATGGTGGATGGCATTTGACGAGGAGCCTGGCCTTTCATAATGATAAATTGTATGTAAGTGCCGGCAGCAGTTGTAATGCCTGTATTGAAAAAGAAACGGTTCGGGCTGTTATATTGGAAATGAATCCGGACGGCAGTGACAAAAAGATCTTTGCAAGTGGTTTGCGAAATTCTGTAGGAATTAAATGGATTGGAAACCAGTTATGGGCAACAGGAATGGGAAGAGATCTTATCGGGCCGGATAAGCCTGAAGATCCTTTCCAGGAAGTAAAAAAAGGTGTTCATTATGGATGGCCTTTTTATTTTCAGTACAGAAATGTGATTTATGAAGATGTTGAATTCAAAGATTCTATGCGAACGGCTTCAATAAAAAAACCACCCCTGGCTTTTACAGGATTTAAGGCACACAGCGCTCCACTGGGCTTTGAACATTTTAAAGATTTCGATGACGGGTTGCTTAACAACAGCGTGTTGGTTTGTTTACATGGCAGCACAAGTGTATGGAGGCAACGTGGAAATTCAATTGTAAAAGTTGGGAAGGGAAATACATATACTGATATAGTATGGGGCTTCCTTACCGGTAAAACAGAAGCCGAAAGATATGGCCGTCCATGTGATATTTTAATGAAAGATAAACGTTCATTCTTTTTTACTGACGACCATAATGGTGTATTGTATTATGTATGGAAATAGTTTACACACCGAACTGGGTTAGGTGATGGTCCATGTGTTTAAACATGCTTTGTCCCCATTGTTCAGGAGTAAACGTACCAAAAATGGGATGAGTGTAAATTCCTGTGATGTTGACCCACCATTCTTGGATGTTGACCCACCTGGGAAGCGGGCAATAATTATAAGAGCTTAATGATGCTTAAAAGTACATTGGTTTATTAATATGTTTTCACTTTTTTTCTTCTAAGAGATTCCCCTTTTAGTTCGATCCGGTGTGCATCGGCTGTCAGTCTGTCAAGGATTGCATCTGCAAGTGTTGGATCGTTGATATACTCATACCATTTGGCTACTGGTAACTGCGATGTAACAATTATACTTTTTTTACCATAGCGATCTTCAAGCAATTGCAATAGAGTAAGACGTATCTCCTGGCTTAAGTTCTGCAATCCAAAATCGTCAAGTATTATCAGGCTTTGTCGCTCCAGGTGATTTAGTAACTTGATGTAAGAGCCATCTAACTTGGATAATGTTACTTTTTCTATCAGGCGATTCATATTGAGGTATGTGGTTTTGTATCCTTGCAGGCAGGCCTGGTGTCCAAGGGCGCAGGCCAGGTAACTTTTTCCGCAACCCGTGGAGCCTGTGATTAATACATTCTCTCCCTGTTGCAGGTATCGGCCTTCAATGAGTATAGCCATTTGTTGTTTGCTCAGGTTGCGTGCCACCCCGCATTCTATTTGCTCTACGGTAGCGGGTATGCGCAGCTTTGCAAGCTTAAGATAATAAGCTGTTTTTTCATTGTTCCGGTTAAGTTCTTCAGATTGTACTAATTGTGCTATAAGGTCATGTCCATCAAGTTGCTGATCTAGTGGGATCTCCAACTGTGACCGGTAAGCATGGTACATGCCCTGGAGTCGCAGGTGTTTCATTTGCTCAAGTGTTTGAGTTGTGTTCATTTTTTATTGGTTTTAGTGATGATTATTGATAGTTATCTTTTCCTCTGATGTTATCATGGAGTGGTATAGTAACGTTGTTTTGCGGAACTGCTATTTGTTTATCAAGCCCTCGTTCAAGGATGTTTCTGATCATAGTATAGTTAACCCGGGTACCTTGAAGTGCTCTGCTGCAGGCGGCTTCCAGCCGCTGGGTGGTATACTTCTTTTGCAGTATAAGCATACCAAAACAAGCTTTATAATTCTGTTCGATATAAATACTGTTTTCCAACATCAGCGTAGCTGCTTGTAAAGTAGCAGAGCCTACAACTATAGCTTGCGACAGCAGGTCTTCCTTATTCCAACCTTTGATAGTTCGCATGCGCTGGTGGTGTGGTGGCATATGATCGGCGAGCGTCGTGTAGGCTTTACAGTGAGGTTTTCGCACATGTAATGCAATACGCTCTGTGTTCAGGTATACTTCTACTACCCGGTTATCATAAAGCACTTTCACCTTTTTACCAACATGTTGATAGGGCACACTGTAGTAGAGATGATCTTCTGATAGTTGAACATGATAATTGCGCTGAACAGTAAGTACAACAACTTTTTTGGGACTAAAGGATTCTGAGGGCAATGGTTTTAGTAAGCCTTGTTCATGTTTATCATAAAAATACCAGCGGCTGTAAGCCGTATTCTTATAGGGCTTGTTATTAAGTAAATATAGTTGCCGGGCCATGGCTTCGTTGAGACTACTCAAAGTTGTAAACTCCTCGTGTCGTAGTGGTGCATATACATGTGCATACATAATGCTTACAGCCCGTTCTACCATTGCTTTATCCCGGGGACTATAGGGCCGTGTAGCACTAAACGTAGTGGAATAATGTTCACTAAGTTGATAGCATACGTCAGTAAAAACCGGTTCATACTTGCTGGGACGAATAACGGCTGTCTTCAGGTTGTCGCATAAAATAGTAGCTGGTACACCTGCATAATATTTTAGCATCCCATTTATACAGGCAGTAAAGTCTGCAGTCTGCTGGCTATGCACAGCCTTGCAAAAAATCAGGCCACTATAAGGAAGTATAGATACAAACACCTGGCATTCTATAAGTTCGCCGGTCTGCACATCAACATAGTGCTGCTTTTTACCGGCAAAGTCAACCATAATCACATCTGCCGGCTGATACTCCAGGTGCATGGAGACATCTGATTTTTTAAGGTATTGTTTTAAATGATAACAATACCGGCTGTAGCTATACCCATCGGAGTGAAGGGAAAGATATTCCTGCCATAGCAGTTGGCGGGTTACGCCTGTTTTTGATAACTCGGATTGGCAATTTAAAAAATGCTGGCTAAGTTGCTGAAGCCGCACGGCATCATGCTCCAGCAGATCATTGTTATAGGCTTTATCAGCCAACTCTCCATTAGAAAGTTCTATGTTAACATCACTGGGCGTAACAGATAAAAGTGCAAGATATTTACGAACGCTATTACGACTAATACCTGAGCGCCGGGCTATCTCACGTATACCAATACCATCGCATTTAAGTTGAAGAATTTGTTTTAACTGTTCCATTACTATTGGCTTTTGTGACATGCTACCTTTTTTAATTAAGCAGCAAAAAAACATCATTAAAGCACGGAACAACTATTGCCAGAGGTGGGTCAACCCCGAAGAATCGGGGCAGGCTATGCAGGAATGTCATGCACGCTCACCAAAATATTTATTTGCTTCCGGGGGTGGGTCAACATGCAAGAATAAACGCCTCCAGGAAAACATTTTCGAGTGGGTCAACATGCAAGAATGGTGGGTCAACATGAATAGGAATGGTGGGTCAACATGGTCAGGAATCTACAATGAGGATATTTTGATATTCCCATAGGTCCGGCAGCATAAAATTTTTTCACATATTCAAGAAGCTCCTGTTTTTCTTTTTCAAAATCCCGCTCATCTCTTACAAGCAGATTCGATCCTGTGGGAAGATTCTGTTTCCATGGAGTTTCATTGTATAATTTACTTTTCACCATCCAGCCAAATATCCTATCTAATAATACTCTCGGTAAACGTTTATCACTCAGTGGTACGTGGAAGGCTTTTTTACAATGAGCCAGCATTTGAGCCACATTCATTTTTCCCCATTGAGCAGAAGTGGCAGGGGTGAGTTTATTGATCCTTTCGTTGAAGCATTAGCGATGGCAGGGCATTTATTAATGTCCCGCCCGGTACTAATGTCGAATTATATTCAGATGTCGAAGTTAACAACAAGTAGCCGAATTATAATGTCCCGCTCGAACAAACGCCGATGCTAAATTATAGCTCATTGTTCATTGTCAAGCCCTGCTATTGCTAATGCATTGTTAGCGGCTGGCAATTTTTATCTGCTGTTTCGTTTGTCGGCTTACTTCCTTAAAATTTTTTCCATTGTCTTTCCTTTAGCCAATTCATCCACCATCTTATCTAAATACCGAATTTGTCGCATTAGCTTGTCTTCAATCTCTTCAATGCGATAACCACATATTACACCTATAATTTTTGAAGCATTAGGGTTGATTTGCGGTGCTTGCCCAAAAAAAGTTTCAAAATTGGTTTTATCGTCAAGATGTTGTTGCAATGTTTGTTCATTATATCCTGTCAACCAAAATATAATTTCATCTACTTCTGCTTTTGTATGACCTTTTTTCTCCGCTTTTTGGATATAATGTGGATAAACACCGGCAAAAGTCATTTTGTAAACTCTCGTATTATTAATATTCATTTAATTGTTATTGATTTTGAGTTAGTTTTTATTCTTCGGAAAGCCTTTTTATTTCGTCAAGCATTGATTGTAAATGTCCCTGAAATATTTGTGTTTCTATTTCAGTTGCAATTTTTATTCGGGAATACGTCAACTCTATAGAATTGTCGTCTGCTTGTTTTAAAGTGTAAGTTATTTCGGAATAGTTTTCAGGTGAATCTGCATCTCCACCTATTCCACTCCAATAAGTGTATCGCAAAAGTTGGTTTGGTATATTTTTCAAAACTTTTCCTTTGTTTTCATACTTTGTTCCGTGCATTTCACCCGACCAAGTTATTGGTGAATCTACGTGCCAATCGGTTTTGGTTGTTGAACCTGTGTACAACTCAATTTTGTCAGGATTTGTCAGGATGTCCCAAACTTCTGAAAGTGTTGCGTTAATTACAACGCTTCCGTTTACTGTATTTTTGTCCATATTTTATGAATTTATTTTTTCTTTTTTAGAATTAAAGAACTAACAAGTGCAACCACTATTCCGATAGGTAGGACTTCCGAATAGGTAATTAAGATTACAAAAAGAGGATTGTTGTACATCTCTTTAAAATTTTCCATTTCCGCGGCTTTGGTAGGCAAATCAGATGCCGAACAGGTTTTCAATACGTGTGAAGTATAAACATCTATGAAATCCGGCACAAACAAATAATAATAAAACAGCCAAACGACTACATATATTGTAGAACCAACTAATGCAATCAGAAAACCTGTTTTGAAAGCTTTCCAAAAGGAAATAAATCCGTCAAAATGTTTGTTTCGATAATTTCTGACCCCAAAGAAAATGAGAGAAAAGAGTACAACCATTGCAGCATAGCCGACAATATCGTTACTTTTAAAATCGGGATTGCTGTACATCAGATTTACCATTAAAATCATATTTATGCACAAGATTATCCCAATGACCAAACCAAAAATTAATACTATTTTTTTCATCTTTTCATCTTTTTAAAATACGCTGCAAACCTAAAATCTGAAAGCGAAGTTTCGGTCATACTTTAGTACCAAAATGGTGTTTACAAAGATTTTCGTACCAAAGTATGAGATTATCTATTCAATGATTTTCAACCTTTTGGCTTTTTCTATTGTCTGCGTCCGACTTTTTACATCCATTTTCAGAAAGAGGTTAGAAACGTGTGTCTTCACTGTACTTACCGAAAGAAACAAATTGTTTGCAATGTCTGAATTGCTGCATCCCTTTGCCAGAAGTTGCAATACTTCATATTCCCGACTACTTAAATTCAGTTTTTTCAGTTCGGTTTCATTAATTGTAAATTCGTCAGGTTGCGTTATAAGAATTTCCTTTTCCACAATTATGGTCTGTACTTTGGGTTTCACAAGTTGCGTTGCCACCCAAACGCCTAAAATGGTAAAAAAGACTGCAATTAGTCCGATGTAAATGCCTATTGAGTTGTCAACGATTAAGAATTTCCATTGCAGCCATTTCAGGGTAAAGACTAAAATGGCTAAGATTACTCCGTATAGAATGATATGTTTTATGTCCTTTATTGAAGTCATTGTTTGTTTTAGCTGTGTCGCTGGTTTTGCTTGCCGCTAACATTCAGAGACAGGTAAGTTGAAGTATCAAAAAGATTTTGCATATTATATTTTTTAAAAGTATAATTATATTAACTGCTTTGCAGGGTACGTAAATAGATCTCTGCTTTTTCCAGATCACCAGGCACATCAATTTTTACAGTTTCTGTATCCGTGATCACCATTTTTAAAGAAATCCCATTCTCAAGATACCGCAGGCATTCAATCTTTTCTGCTTCTTCCAAAGGAGTCACCGGCCATTTTGTAAATTGTAACAGGGCTTGTTTTCGAAAGGCATAAACTCCTATATGTTCAAAATACTCAGGTGTAAAATTTACATCCCGGTTATAGGGAATAACACTTCTGCTGAACATAAGAGAATTCCTGTTTTTATCAACTACCACTTTTACATAATTAGGATCGCTGATATGCCGTGGATCTGTAAGCACTCTCATTAGGGAAGCTACTTTTACATCCTTACCTGTAAGGCCATCAAAGGTTTCAAGCAATTCTTTTAAGGGCTGCTTTTTTACAAAAGGCTCGTCACCTTGTACATTTAAAATAATTTCCGCATCCATATGCATTACTGCCTCAGCGATCCGGTCACTGCCACTTTCATGAACACCTGAACTCATAAGTGCCAGGCCATTATGGGATGTTATTTCATTGAAAATAATTTCACTGTCTGTAACAACAAAAACTTTATCAAACAAGCCAGTTGCAAGTGTATTCTCATAAGTATGCCTGATAACTGTTTTATTTCCCAGGGGTTGCATCAGTTTAAAGGGGAAACGTGTTGCCGCATACCGGGCCGGAATCATAGCAATTTTAATCATTGAACAAAGTGTATGTAGTCATTTAATTGTAAGCTGATTTATTTTCTGGAAGTGTGTTGCTTTCATAGCCACATTGCTGGCACTTATAAATGTTTCTGGTTGTTGTTTTATAACCGGAAAAAAGCCTGGCTATAAGAGTGGTTATATAATTATGAGCAACAGCCTGTGGTACAATAATAATGTCATTTGCAAAACACAAGGGGCATTCAGCCGACCGAAGATATTCTTCATCAAACTGCAGTAATAATTTCTGTGCAACCTCTACATCTTCTGTAACTACGGCCAGCTTTATACCTCCAATTGCATTGCTTAATAAAGGATCGATGGTAACTGTATATTCATCCCTTAAAAAACAACTGATACCATAGTGCTGCAATCTTGTCATTATTATGTTAGCTGTAAAATAATTATTATATGTTCTGACTACTGTGGTATTCAACTTATATTTTTTACTTCTTTAACTAATTTATTTATTAGCAATTCTATACTCCTGAACCTTTCATCCTTCTAATTTTCCATTTAACTAAAACAAGAATTATAAAGAAAACGCTTTTAAATAATCGTAACTAATTAATAATCAATTTGTATTAGATAATCATAATTAACTTATTTAAATTCATTAGTACTATGTGTTGTATAGTAGTGTTTAAAAGCTCTTATCTTTGGTGTATCAAATTAATCAAATCAAAAAAAATTAAAAATGAAAACGAGTACAAATTTATTCAAGAGTTTAAGTAAATCAGAAATTAATGATCTTACCAAACAAGTTAAGGAAACAGTTGCAGTAGATTACAATAAGTCTTTCAGCTCTTTTGATCTTTGGAAAATTCAGAGGATCCGGAAAGACCAGCGCCCACGTAGAAATTACGCTTAAAATTAAAGCGGGGTAAGTGATTAGTTGTTGAGCATTAAAGGCATTACAAGCATTAATAATTCTTCATTTTCAGATTGTTCTGTTGGTTTTATTATCCCGGCTTTTGTAGCCGTACTTAATTCCATATTGATCTCATCCGTTTCTACTCCATTGAGCATTTCAATCAGGAACTTTGCATTAAAAGCGATTTGCAGATCTTCACCATCGTATTGGCAGGACATGCGTTCATTTCCTTCAAAGCTAAAGTCAATATCCTGAGCGGAAAGCTGCAATTGACTACCGCTTATAGCGAGTGCCACCTGGTTTGTGCTTTTGTTACTAAAAACACTAACCCTCCGCAAAGCATTTTGAAAGTCCTGGCGGTTAACTGTCATTTTATAAGGATTGTCCACCGGTATAACCACTTTATAATCCGGGAACCTGGCATCAATAAGCCGGCAAACCAGTTCGGTTCCGCCATGTTTTATAAAAAGATGATTGCTGTTATAGGATATAGTTAGTTCATCGGCATTATCGGGCAAAGCGCTTTTTAAAAGGTTCAAAGGTTTTTTTGGAACGATAAAAGAATCTTTCTTTGGGCAGATAACATCACTTTGTGTAAAACGTACCAGCCTGTGTGCGTCTGTGGCTACAAATGTTATCCCTTTTTTATCCAGTTCAAAGAAAACACCGGTCATAGCCGGGCGTAGATCATCGTTGCTAACTGCAAAAATTGCTTTATTGATAGCAGTTACCAGCGCAGAGGATGTCATAGTAAAAGCATTGGCTTCATCGGGTGAAGGTTCCTTTGGAAAATTATCAGGATTTTCGCCCATTACTTTATACTTACCATTATCACTGGTTATCTCTACTCCAAAGTTTTTATCAATATTAAATGTAAGGGGTTGTTCAGAAATATTTTTTAAGGAATCCAATAAAATTTTAGCCGGGATGCATACTTTCCCGCTATCCTTTGCTTCAATATCCATATGCACTTTCATTACGGTTTCCAGGTCAGTAGCCACCACCGTTAATTTATTTTTTTCAATTTCAAAAAGGAAGTCCTCCAGGATCGGTAATACTGTATTTGCATTTATAACCCCACTGATCTGTTGCAGCTGTTTCAATAAGGCAGAAGAGGAAACGATAAACTTCATAAGCGTTGTTTATTAAAAATCAAAGATAAAATAATGCAATTAATACCCTAATTTAATTATTTATGCTATGCAGTTGCAGGCAAAAAGGTGTAAAATTTATTATTTTTTACTCGGGGTATGCAAATAAAAAATATCGGAACAGAAAAAGCTCTTCAGAAGATCAGGCATTTTTGTTCTTACCAGGAACGGAGCCATAAGGAAGTAAAGGAAAAACTATACAGTTTTGGCTTATATAAAGAAGAGGTTGAAATACTGATATCTAAAATAATAGAAGATGGTTACCTGAATGAAGAGCGTTTTGCAATAGCATTTGCCGGAGGTAAATTCAGGCAGAAAGATTGGGGAAAGGTTAAGATCAAATATGAGTTAAAGCTAAAAGGAGTAAGTGAATATTGCATCAAAAAAGCCCTGGCAGAAATAAAAGAAAATGATTACCTGGTAAATCTGAAAAAATTATATAAGAAAAAATCCGAAATGCTGAAAAGTGAAAAAAATAAGTATACACTAAAAGCAAAAGTAACCACTTACCTTATGCAAAAGGGATATGAATTAAACCTGGTAAAAGAGGTAAGCTTAGATGAAGCTGGTAAATGACATGACTATTAATTTTATTCACTTCATCACAGTATTATCTTTGCTAAATGGCAGAAGATCTAATAATAGCAAAAGGAACCAGGCAGCAACAATATGAAGAACTTTTACCGCAGATCAAAGCTTTGATAGCAGGAGAAAAAGACCTGATCGCAAATATGGCAAACATTGCTGCAGCATTAAAAGAACAATTCAACTGGTGGTGGATAGGATTCTACCTCGTTAAAGAAGATGAACTTGTATTAGGACCTTTCCAGGGGCCTGTTGCCTGCACGCGCATCAAAAAAGGAAGGGGGGTTTGTGGTACAGGTTGGGCGGAAAGCAAAACAATAATTGTGGCGGATGTTGAAAAATTCCCCGGGCATATTTCCTGCAGCAGTTTCTCTAAGTCGGAAATTGTTATACCTGTTTTTAAAGACGGAACCGTATTCGCTATCCTTGATGCAGACAGTGAATTACCAGATCATTTTGATGAAACAGATAAGAAATTCCTGGAAGAAATTGCAGGTTGGATCGTTTAGGTTAAATGCGTTTTAAATTTTAATTAGACCTGGTTCAAAGAATTATTAATTCACAATTTCTTCGGTCTGTTATATAGTTAGCCTCTTTCTTTAAAACACAATACCAGAGATCTTTAAATAAAAATTTCTGGAGTATGATTATTTATTGGATTTCGTTTTCTTTTTTATTTTGTTCACGCTTCGTCCTTCGACGGGCTCAGGAAGACAGCAAAGCGACTGGCACAAGATCACAGCATTTTAACTGGACAATAGTGATTCTATTCTCATTTCTTTTCATCTTTCCAGTTCCACAGATACCTGCAGGCATAGGTACGGTAAGGCTTCCATTTAGCAGAAATAGTTAACATATTTTCTTTCAACTTTTTTTTATCTGTTGCATCCAGGCCGTATAATTTTGTCATGGATTGTTGAATGCCGAGATCATCTACTGCAAAAACATCTTCGCGGCCTAAGGTGAACATTAAGATCATTTCCGCCGTCCACCTTCCTATTCCTTTTATCTGAATAATAAATTGAATGAGTTCTTCATCCTCCATGTTATGCAGCATTTTATCTGTTACTTTATTTTCTAAAAAAAAAGTACACACATTTCTTACATAATTGGTTTTGGAGTTGGATAATCCTATTCCCTTTAATGTATCAAATGGAATATCCAGGATATCAGTTACAGGGGGATTTTTTTTATTGAACAGGTCAAGGAAACGTTTGTAAATCACATCCGCAACTTTAGTACTAAGCTGCTGGCTGATTATAGAGGAACACAGCTGAATGTGAACATTCTGCCTTTTTAATAATTCATAAGGCTGTTGTAAGGCAATAATCTTTTTTAATTTTTTGTCTTTGCTGAGATGCTCTAAATGACCGGCCAAGTGATTATAATTTTATAGCCGCAAATTAATCAAGTATCAAGTATTCAGTATTGAGTATCTAGATCCAGCATCCAGTATCCAGTATCCAGCATCCAGCATCCAGCATCCAGCATATCTCCTCTTACCTTACCTTCATCATACTTCTCACCTGCTGAACAGCCCCGTTCTGAAATCTTGCATAATAAACTCCGGAAACTAAGCCGCTACCATTAAATGTAACATTGTAATTTCCTGATACCGCAAAATCTTTATCAACCGGTGTGGCAATTACACGACCGGTAGTATCCATTATCTGTATCATTGTATGCCCGCCGGCAGTATTGAAACGGATAAGGGTAGACGCTGTGAACGGATTCGGATAATTATCTATGATTGTAACTCCACTTGGATTTGGAATAACAGGTTTACAGGCTGAGGTGCTTACGAGTGGCAGGTTTTGAAAATTTTGTAACATCACCTGTTGCAGGTCTGTACTTTTAACACACAGCCAGTCTTGTAACATAGAAGCATAAACGCTTCTGAAATCATACTGCATGGGAATATTATCATTTACCGTAGCGGTTGCCGGAATGGCCGGACTTGTACCATGCACCGTTTGCATGGCATGTTTTCCGAAAATAAATAAAGGAGCCGCCGCACCATGATCCGTACCATTGCTGCTATTGCTTTTTATTCTTCTGCCAAACTCACTGAAAGTAAAACCCATTACCCGGTCTTCCACACCTAAATAAGTAAGGTCATCCTGAAATGCCTTAAGTGCATCACTTACATTTTTTAATAAAACAGCGTGGCTACCGGTAGCCGTATCAGTTGTAGTTGTTTGTAAAGAATGGGTATCAAAACCACCGTAGCTTACCATATATATTTTTGTCTTCAAGCCACCCTTAACCAACCTTGCTACAATTTTTAACTGATCACCTAATGAATTGTTAGCCGGGTATGTTGCCTGTTGGGTAACATTCAATGCCGCTGATTTTACCACGTCAGCATATTTTGAAGTTTGTTTTGCAACCTGCCTAACATACTTAAGCTCTTTACCTGCAGGTGTATTAGGCGCGGGATCTTCAATGCCGCTTACAAGATTGTAAAAAGTTGTTGGATTGCTAAGGCTCATACCCATACTCACACTGGGTCCCTGGAACATAAGAGAAGTAATCGATCCTATCTGTATCCCCAGTGGATCAGGCATACTGCTGTTAGGATAGCCATTTGGAAAATTCGGAAATTCATAATCAAGGTATCTGCCACCCCATCCATTATTGATAACCTGGTTACTGTCTGAACCCGTCATCCAGATATCGGTGGCTCTGAAATGCGAAAAATTCGGTTGAGGATAACCTACAGATTGTACAATCCCTAAATTTCCTTCATTATACATGGATTGCAGTCCGGTCATTGAGGGATGCAAACCAGTCTTATCATTTCCTGTTAATCCAAGGATCCTGTTTTCTGCTATTGCCACATTTGAACGGGCATTGTAATAATTACTATAAATATCTTTTGGTATCACCATGTTCAATCCATCATTGCCACCCTGTAGTTGTACGATCACCAGCACATGATCATTATCCGCTCCTCCTCCCAGTAACTGCGCCAGGGGAGAATCTGCAGCAAAAGATTTCAAAGAAAATCCATTGATTACTGAGGGCAGAACGGCTGCCGGTACTGTAGTTCGTAGAAAATCTCTTCTTTTCATTTGATATATTTAAAACCGGGAAATAATATTGTTTTAAGAAAGCTGGTATTCAGATAAGCGCATTAAATATTGATTCAGAGAAGCAAGCCGGGTTCTAACAAGGGTGGTATTCATTGTATTTCCGGGTGTTGCTATGTAAGTATTCCATACAGTGGTCCAATAACCATCATTTGCCTGCCCGGTAAGAAGAATATCTGTTTTTAACTGGTTCATACTAGTTTGGGTAAGCGGAACCGTAAGCAGATGTTTAATTGTATCAGCAATCAACACATTCGGATCGCCCGGATTGGATAAAGTTTTGGCAAAAGCAAGATGGTCTATTTTGATATTTTTACCATTTCTTGAATAACCATTGCCACCCATAAGATCTGTATATTGGTTGCGTTTAGGCAACGTATCACTATTGATCCATAATTCATGGAACTGTGGCCGCTGGTAATAAGATGACCAACCGGCAACATCAGGCGGATCTCCGATATTCATTTGTTGATTTGCGGCTGTCTGGTAAAGAAACTGCCACATATAATAGTTGTTTACATGATCAGCCGGGTCAGGAAACACTATTTCAAATTCGCGGCATAAACCAATTACCACTTCCAATGGATTTTTAATAATGCATCCCTGGTTGAGAACATCATAAAAATGTTCACTTTTTAAAAGTGCTGAAACAACAGGTTTGATGTTGTAATTATTGTTGCGGAATATATCTGCCAGCGGTGAGATCACATTAGCTTCTGTAGCCGCATCAATTTCATAATAAACAAACCAACGATATAGCCTTCGGCAAATATTCAAGGCTACGTCATTGTTGTTAAATAGCATGGTAAGCATATCATTTAGTTCCAGGTCACCCGCTGTAACGCCTGTTCTTCCTGTTATTACTGTATTATTATAATAAGAAGAAAAGGTTTTATTTGCAGTATCATGCCTGGTGGTATTGAACTGAAAGGTGTTAGTGGTATTGTTGATATTCCACCCGGTAAGCACCCTGGCTGCAGCTTTTACATCAGCTTCAGTAAATAAAGGCATAGCATTGTTTACTCCTTTTCCTACTGTAAAAAGTTCCTGCAGCTCTCTGCCATAATTTTCATCAGGTGCTGTGTTGGTATTAAGGTATCCGTTTAGATAACGGAGCATACCGGGATCAAGGGTAATCTCTTTTACAAAAACCTTAAAATTACCCAGTGCATTTCTTCTTAAGCATTCATTATTTAAATAACACTGTATACCATTCTGTATGGTTTGTGTTTCAGTAGCAAAATGATTGTGCCAGAACATCACCATTTTTTCACGGATGCTTGTTGGCTGGTTTATCATTAGTCCTGCCCACCAGTTTTTAAAACTATTTCTTCTGGAAGCTTGTACTCCACCATCATTGGTGAGAGTGTTTACCCAGGTTGTACCCGGTAAAACCGAGTTATCCGGATCTGTTGGAGTGATGGAATTAGCATACGTTTTAACGGGTGGAGCCGGTACAGATACAGGAACGTTTAATAAATAATCAACAGCCTGGCTCATGGTCATCGATTTCAGGAGATCTAAATCAGCTTTTTTTGCTCCAAACAGAGAACGTCTGCAAAGATGAAGAGCCTCTGTATGTGTCCATGGTCCAGTATAGGGTAAAAGTCCGCTTAATACACGGGCTCCTTTATATACCGGACTTTCCACTGGTAAAATCCTGGGATTCTTCTTTATGGTTAAAAATTCTCTTCTATCCATTATAATTATTTTGGAGTGTTAGATGTGAGCGCCGGATTAAAGACTTGTTAAAAACTGTTAAGTTTAATAACGTACTGGAATATTAAAAATTATCCTTATAAATATAATATTTTTTATGGACATTAGGTAGCCTAAAAGATTATTAAATCTTCAATTATTAATCTTCAGCCCATGCCAAGGTTCAGGTCGTTGCCCAACTCATGCCTCCATCTTTATCATCTTTTAAAAGTATTCCCAGGGCAGTCAGTTCTTTGCGTATTTGGTCGGATGTAGCAAAATCCTTTTTATCCCTGGAATTTTTGCGGATAGCGATAAGAAGGTTTATTAATCCTTCAATGGCATCATTTGAAAAGGAATGAAGGTTTTGCATTCCCATAATATCTTCCAAATAATATTTGAATTGCTCTTTCAGTAATACCAAAGTAGATTCTTTGATTGAACCTATGGGCAAAATTTTATCCTTTAAAGAATTTATCACCGGAGCCAGTTCAAACATATTAGCAATGATCTTAGGAGTACTGAAATCATCATCCATAAAGTTCTCAAATTCATTTATCCATTGCAAAACTTTTGCATCCAGTTCCATATCCAGCTGATCATTTTTTTCATTAGCACCATCAACTTTTAGACCCTGCAAATTTTCATAAGCTTCCCACAACCGCTTTAAAGCTTTTTCGCTTGATACCAAAGCATCGCTGCTGAAATCAAGTGTACTGCGGTAGTGGCTTTGCAAAATAAAAAACCTGATGGTCATAGGATGAAATGGCTGCGAAAGCAACGGATGGTCACCACTGAACATTTCTGTAAGCCGTATTTGGTTGTTATAACTCTTACCCATCTTGCGGCCATTGATGGTGATCATATTATTGTGCATCCAGTAATTTACCGGCGACTGATCGTTGCAGATAGTGCTTTGGGCGATCTCACTTTCATGATGTGGGAAGAGAAGGTCCATTCCTCCGCCATGAATATCAAAACGCGCCCCCAAATATTTTGTTGCCATAGCAGAGCATTCAATATGCCAGCCAGGAAATCCTTCACCCCATGGACTTTTCCAGCGCATAAGGTGTTCCGGTGCTGCTTTTTTCCACAATGCAAAATCTGCCTTTTCCTTTTTTTCCTCCTGCCCTTCCAGTTCGCGGGTTGTTTCCAGAAGGTCTTCTATGATCCTTCCACTCAGCTTACCATATTCATAGTTATCCGCATATTTTTTTACATCAAAATAAACAGAGCCATTCACTTCATACGCATAGCCTTCACTTATGATCTTTTCAATCATAGTTATCTGTTCAATGATGTGGCCTGTTGCTGTAGGTTCAATTGTAGGTTCCAGGCAATTGAATTGCTTCATACCCCAATGGTACAGGTTGGTATATTTTTGTACCAGTTCCATTGGTTCCAGTTTTTCAAGCAGGGCTTTTTTGCTTACTTTATCTTCTGCTTCCCGTCCTTCTTCTTCAAAATGTCCTGCATCCGTAATGTTTCGTACATACCTTACTTTGTTGCCTTTGTAAGTAAGGTAACGATACACAATATCAAAAGTTATATATGGCCTCGCATGTCCTAAATGGCTTTCCCCACTTACTGTGGGCCCGCAAACGTACATGCCTACATGCCCTGGAGTTATGGAATTGAATTCCTCTTTTTTCCTTGTATATGAATTATAAATTTTTAATGGCATTTGACTTTTTTTTATCCGCACATCATTTGTTGCGCACATTGGGACATGTGAAGCTAATTCAGCAATTTATTTTTTAGATTTTGTTATCCGGAATTTACGGATTGTATAAGATACAAATATATTATTGACAGCCGCAAGGGCAGCAGCTAAGAGAAAAATATGTAAATGAATTTGCCATCTAAACAAATTTATGGTTTTTTATAATACAAGTCAGCAATGATAGGAAAATGATCGCTTAGTTTTTTCTTAATCCTTAAATATTGTTCTACGTGAAAACGAGGATCAGCAAAAATATGATCTATGCGTAAAGTAGGTGATATCCCATAAAAAGTGCGGCCTATTCCGGTTCCTTTTTCTTTAAAAGTATTTTTCATTCCCTTGCCTATGGTATTATATGCATAGCTGTTAGGGACATCATTAAAGTCGCCACAAACTATAACAGGATAAGGGCTTTGGTTCATTGATATTTTTAATCGGTCGCTTTGGCGATGTCTTTTAATAAAACCTGTTTTTAACCGCGATAAAACATTTTTCGACTTTCGTACATCATCTGTACTTTTCAGGGAAGGGTCGTCAATATAATGGAGATTATCCTCACTGAATTTCAGAGATTGCATATGTGTGTTAAAGATGCGAATAGTATCCCCGCCTTTTACTATATCTGCAAATTGAAAAATTGAATTGTAATCATTTGGAGCATAGCTAACATTGTGTTTATTAACTATAGGGTATTTGCTAAAAATAATTATTCCAAAATGATGCTTTCCATCAAAATCAAGCTTAGGATTGTATGTATAATGATAATATTTAAACCCCAGCTTATTCAAAAAATCCGGGATATAATTTATTGCGTCAGTTATATTTTCACTACCCACCATTTCCTGAAAGCAGGCAATATCCGGCTGATGCTGATTGATCATATCAAGCATCTGCGTTTTCTTTTCCGGGTTAGTTTTATGATATAATATTTCAAAGTGCTCTACATTCCAACTCATTACTCTTATATTTTCAGGATGTTTCTCCATAGTAAAGTTCGGAGTAAGACGGGCCTGAACGAGGTGTTGTAAAGGCAACCATCCGATAGCGATGGCTACTATACTTATGAGTGCCCTTACTGGCTTAACGAATATCCAAAAGAAAATAAAAGCTATGAGTATGAGAAAAAAATAAAACGCTGCCAATGAAAAAAGACCGAGAAACCAAAGCCGCAGCGAATCAAATTTACTGGCATAACATCCTACTAAAAAAAAGACAGCAAAAAGGATATTGGTTAAAACAAATATTTTCCTGGTATATCTTCTTAATTTGTTGGCAGGCATGCATTAAAGATAAGAGGAAAAGATTTATATCAGGGGAATGTAAAAGTTCTCTTAATACAAATTTATTTACTCAAATAAAAGTAAAACGAAAGTTCTAATTTTTTAATGGTGATCCAACAGGCACTGCGCAATCATGTCCTGGTTGTCCGTGAGGAGGATTGGGCTTACCGGCACCAATTGAATTTGACTGAACAGAAGGTTGTTGCATTGATGGCGAGGCCATAACTGGTGATGGTTGAACTTTCGGAGCTATTTTATTTTGTATCGGAGAACTCAATGGAGCACCTACTTCAATATCACATCTATGACCCGGCATACCATGAGCAGGATTTAAACCAGCTGTATTTGCGGAAGAAGCTGTACTTGTAACAACGGGACTTGTAACTGGAATATTAGAAATAGAAGAATTACTGGTAGTAGTATCTGAAAGCAAGGTATCTGCAATAGTTAAAGGAGTAACTGCCTTAGTTGAAATAGCGGGACTTAAACTTTTATCATATCCCGGAGAATCGCTGCTGCTGCATGCAAATAAAACAAATGAAGAAAGTATGGAGGCAATAATATAAAATCTTTTCATTTTCCGGAATTAATAATTTAAATATAGACAGTACAGAAGCAAATTTAGCCTAAATAAATTTTAAAAACAGGCCGCCTATCATTTACTGTTGATCTGAATGATCTGCTACACTTATTGAGTTCAGATATTCAATACCGGTATGAGTAATATAAACACACATTACATCCCTTCCCTCAATCACACGGGATCTTACATCAACAAATTTTCTTTTGTATAAACCTGAAAGAGATGCACTAAAATGTTTGGGTAAACACGGTTGGTTTTTTTCTTCCATTTGCCTGCATTCGCTTAGCTTGGTGATCATCTGTTTAGTCAATGGCCGTATCTGTTCTTTCGTTTTCAAAATAAATGGTTTAAATCTGTAATGAATAATTAATAGTATACGTAAAATCTATAGTTGCGGCTTATTTATTAATAATAATTTTTAAGAATGTACTTATGTAGTGCAGATACTGTACCGAAAACACTGCAATTTACCTTTTATATTTATGTTTATGCTTTGACAATGATAGAAAGTAGTTTTAAATAGCTAACCGGTTTCCAAACAGAAAAGTCCTAAATTTTTGTGAAAATTAACTGATAGATTTATTCAACGCATGCAATTTTCTAAAAGTGTCTTCATATAGATTAGGCCCTTTTGCCTGGTAAACGCAATATTAATCTCAGGTATATACTCACTTGCGGGGTAATTGTCAACTGCCATTGATACATCTTCTTCTCTTAAAATATGTAACATAGGATAAGGAGAACGGTTAGTGTAATTGGAAGGATCTGATTCATTAGATCCTTTAAATAAATATAAGGGATGAAAACTAGCCAGTTGATAAATGCCTTCGTATCCTTCTTTAGTTAATAAAGCCTGTGCAATTTCAAAAAGGTCGAAATAGGATCTGAAGTTTGTAAATCCATTGTTTAAAATGAGTAAACTTGTTTTTCTCTCTTTATTTTCATCCATGGCAATAAAATTTCTTGCCAGCGTTTCCAAAACATTTAAAATTTGCGGGGAATTTACCACTTCATAATAAATATTCTTTTTAAAAACCTTAGCAGCAAATGGGCAAAAATTACATCCTATAACAACGTCCTTAATCCAATTTCGTGTGTGGCCAATAATGATATCATCCATTTTTTTTATTCTTATCGAGGGTGTTGATGTAAAGGTCTTCCACTTTTTTTCGTGCCCAGGGGGTTTTTCTCAAAAATACAAGACTTGATTTTACGCCCGGATCTTTTTTAAAACAATTAATATTTATTATAGCACCCAATGCTTCCCATCCAAAATGTGACACAAGATGATTGATTATCATTTCTAAAGTTTTTCCGTGAAGAGGGTCTTGTGATTTCATGGAGAATATATGATGAAGCTTGATCCAATAAAATAGTAGAACATTTTCCGGATATTTTTTTTGATATTTAAATATACTTTAAAATTAAACGGGTAATTATGGATTCTGCAATTAGCTGGTTTGAAATTCCGGCTACAAATTTAGACAGGGCTACAAAATTTTACGAAACCATTTTTGAAATCAGGTTGAATCCAATGGATCTGGATAATATCAGGATGAGAATGTTTCCTCTTACAGATCCAATGAAAGGAACAGGTGGTGCAGTAGTGGAAAGCGGTGGATTTCACCAGCCTTCATTAACGGATGGTCCATTGATCTATTTAAATGGCAACCCTGATCTGCAACATATTTTAGATAAGGTAGATGCTGCCGGAGGTTCTGTAATGGTTCCCAAAACAGAGATATCTCCTGAATATGGTTTTATGGCAGTAATCATTGACCCTGAAGGGAACCGTATCGGATTCCATTCAACTACCTGATTTCTTTAATGAAAGATTACTTAACTTTTTTTTCTTTGTTACTTCTCTCCGCCGCTGGTGATAACACCACGCGGCAACGTTTTTTTTGATATCCACGTTCCACCGTTGGTATTCTCAATGTCTTAGTTGATGTTTCTCAACATCACTGCCGCGTTGTGTTATCACAAGCGGCTTCAACGATTCATTATAAATGTCATTCTAATTGATGTAATTTTTCCTGCCTTGTTCGCCGTTGGTGTTACTCATTGTTACCTCTCTCCGCCGCTGGTGATAACACCACGCGGCAACGTTTTTTATGATATCCACGTTCCACCGTTGGTATTCTCAATGTCTTAGTTGATGTTCTCAACATCACTGCCGCGTTGTGTTATCACAAGCGGCTTCCCAAAACAGAAATATCTCCAGAATATGGTTTTATGGCAGTTATCATTGATCCTGAAGGAAACCTTATCGGATTTCATTCAATAACCTGATCTCTTAAAAAATTATTTATCTTTTTTTTCTTTAAGGTGTTTTTCTTTGGTCTCTTTTTTATTATGAGTAACATCATTGCCTTTTGATTGTTGCTCCTCACCCTCACGGCTATCCAGGTTATCTCTTATTTCGGGACGTGGCTTATTGTTATTGATCTGACCTTGTTTGGGAATATTGGTATTCTGTGGTTTTGCGTTTGATTTATTATTTGATTGCATCATGATCTTTTTAAGTTAATGAGCAAAATCATTGCCATATTATAAATTTCAATAGAAAAAAAATCCCGCAATGGCGGGATTTTTTTTAATCATACAAAGGGTAATTTATTAAAAAAGTATTTTCGTATCAACAGTTATTTTCAGCAATGCATCTTCTAAGGTTTTATTACCCTCAGCTACATTGTTTGGTTCCCTGTAAGGAACTTCTCTTAAGTAAGTTCCTGTAGTTATATTTCTTACTACACTTGCTAAACTTGTTTCGTTTAAATCTCCCCAGTCTTTATCAAGTCCATCTGCAACCTGAGCGTTTACAGGAAAACCATTAAAATAATTTCCCTGGTTATTTTTGTTTGTAGTACGAAATGAAACCGGGAAGATGTACCAGTCACCTACAGGTATTGGAAAATATCCTACGGGTTTACCATGTGTGTTACCACCCACAAGCTTTACATCCATATATGGAGTAAGGTTATTTATGAGTAATTCACTTGCTGAAGCTGTACCACGGCCTACTATAAAATATATATCATCCAGGTTGATATTTCCCATCTTCTGAAAGTTTGTAGTTTGATTATTCTGGGTATTTTGACTGTTATATACCTGTTTCATCATCAACTGTCCATTAGCAGATGATTTAACAAGATAGTTAGCGAGTTTAGATTGCAAGTCCACATATCCCCCACCGTTATAACGGAGATCAACCACTACATCTGTTACATTCTGGCTTGCAAATTTTGTAAACACCCGTGCAAATTCGGATTGGATCTGACTCATGTTTCCAAGAAAGGAATTAAATACCAGGTAACCGATCCTTTTATCATTAATGGTATAAACAGTATCAAGATAAACAGGCTTATCTGTATAATGAGCTGCATTTAAAGTAAGCGTTACAAAACTGGCATCCGGTTTTTGAAAGGTTACAGTTGTAGAATTTGAACTATAAATATTACTTACTATAAAATCAGCATTTGACGTTGTAATATTACTGTTACCGTTTATCTGTGTTATTCTCCATCCTCTTCTGATACCTGCCACACCGGAAGGAGAATTAGGTTCAACTAATCGTACCCGCAAATCACCTTCTGCTCTGAAAAAAACTGTAATTCCAAAATCTCCGGCTGTTCCACTGGTTGAACCAAAAGTACTTCCCATACCAGCGCTAATCAGATCCCATTCTGATTTTTTCATAGCAAAACTCCATCTGTCAACTGCAGACGGAAAACCAGGTTCAATACTATACGGGCGAATACCCTCCATTACTTTTCCCAGATCGGCAAAATCCTTTGCATTGAAAGTAGCAGGTATCTGGTTGTTCCATAAATATATATCCCTTGATATAAGCAATGCTGAATCTTTCATTACGTTTGTTGAAACGGGTGGCGTTGCCGTTGGAGTTCCAACTACAGGTGCAGCAGCAGCTATATCCTTATCCTTTTTACAAGAGATCAAAAAAGAAGAAGCAATAAAGAAGAACAAAAAACCATTTTTTATATTAATCATACCGTTCGTGTTTAGGATAACATTTACGGCAAATTTCCGGCTCAAGTTTGTTAAGGAAGGCTATTTAACAGATTGTAGGGAAAACTAATACAGGCAAGGGTTTAGGGTAATAAAAGTATGATTTAAAAGGTATTGAAATTGGCAGATAATTCCTTATTTTTTATGTTAAATAAAACACAGAAAATTTATTGAATTTTCAAATCATTTTCATTGCTGATGTATAGGGAGGGGGTACCTCCCAGGTCGATGATCTTTCCCTTCACACAAATAATTTTTCCTTTCAAAAGATCCTGGGGATTGTAAGAAAAATTAATAATATCTTCTTTTTTAATAAACACTGTAAAGACCTGGTTCGGAAAAGGTTTATCAAGATTGATAAGAATATTCCCTGCCTTGCTTACTCTTGCTCCCACTACTGTACCACATACATTCACAATCTCATTCCGATTAATGAATTGTTTTGCAATGATGGTATTAAAATGATTTGCAGGAAGATTTTCCTGAGGCAAAGCTTCAACTTCCAGGTTATTAATTTCCGGAAACCAGGCTTTCAGATCAATATCACTTTCAAGAAGGGCCTGAACAGAAACGGGTAACCTTGAAAAAAAATCAAGTCCGGATTCTTTTTCAACTTTATCAATGTTCACTGCATAACTTTTTATAAGCCCCTTAATAGTTTCATGAGGCATAATAAAGCCAATACCTCTTTTGTTATTTAAGTCTATAGCTATTTTAAAAAATCTTTTAGGAATTGGAATTTTATTTATTCCTTTTTCGATCACGGGTAAACTCTTTTCCAGGAAAGGCCCTGTAACGATATAGAGTTGTGTATTGTTATTCCTGTATATATAATTTCTTAAAACATCTTCCATATCAAGCCATCCTCCCCGGTTAAAATCCGGGAGCATGGGCGTCATATTGGAATAAAAATAAGACTCTGATAAAGCGGTTTTAGACCATCTGAAATCTGCTGAAGGAGCAATATGGCCTCTGTCGTATCCAAAGCCATCATATAAAAAAGTACTGTCTGCTTTTAAAGTTTTTGTAAAGTAATCTGCTTCTACTGCCGATAAAGATCTTAAAAGAGAATCAGGCCTGAAATCATTTGTACGCATTACAACCCCTTTCATTATGTCGGGTGTTATAATATGTGTTGCCCAGCGGGCCTGTTTAAATTCAGGTGCAAAGGCAAGTATATAAGCAGAATGACGAACAAGTTCATCGCCGGGTAAAAGAGGAGGGAGTCCTGCGCTGTCAAGTTGTTGGCGGATCTGTATAAATTTCAGAGATTCTAGTTCACTGTTTAATTGATTTTTCTTTTGTTCCAGCGTTTCTATCTCTCCGATCTTGGCCCGGATCTTATCTGTGATCTGCTGGCCGGATAAGGGATAAACAAAAAATATAAAAAGTATAGCTACGAGTGAATTTTTCATTCTCATAAATTAGACATTAAAGATACAGGGTGAAAGGAAGGTTAGAGCAACAAGGCTATTAAAATATTGATAAGATACCAAGCCTTCCTAAATCATTAATACAATATAAATTAGGAAAAAGGTTGAAATAAAGTTTTATCACTTTTTACAGGAAGTATCTTTCAATTCACTTATTCCACGAGCCAGATTGGTAACATTAGTGAAACCGTTATTAGTAAGTATGTAACTAGCCTGGGGGCTTCTGTGGCTATGAGAACAATAAACAATGATCTCCTGGCTTTTGTAAGAACTTAATGTGGCTAACCTCGATTGTAATTCCTGTATGGGTATATTAATAGCATTTTTCAGCACACCAAAATTTGGATCAGCCTTTTCTTCAAACTCTTCTTTAGTACGCACATCTAATAAGATAACTTTTTTGTTGCTTGATATATACTTGCATAATTCAGATGGCTCAATTGTCTTAAATGTAACAGTAGATTTTTTTACCAGATCCATATGACATTGAGAACATTTTCCGGGTTTAATATAAGTTTGCTTATCACAACTTCTACCACAAGGGAGGCATTGGTATACTTTTTTAAACAGGTAATTGGGATTTTTTTTAATGGAATGTTTCTGTAATGCAAACAATATTGATAAAGAAAAAAGTAAGGTTGCTAAAATAGTGATTGCAATTTTCATCAGTTACATTTCTTTTTAATCATTAATTTAAATACTGTAAAAAAAACCAGATACTTGTATAAACTCCGAAAATTTTGGCATCACTACAATTCTTCTTCAGCAGCTTTTTTTAAAATTTCTTTTTCTTCATCTGTTAGAAAATGATAACCTTTCTGATTGATCTTATCCAGGATCTCATCCACTCTTTGCTGCGTAATATTTGAAGTTTTATTATAAGGAGTACGGTTTCCGGTATTATAAAAGATCTTTTCCCTGGCAGAATTTTTCTTGTTTTTTTTATCAGGATTAAAGAGATTTAATATCCAGTTATAAAAATTATTCATCCATACTGACCCATCTTTTCCTTTTCTTAGAAAAACAATAAATAAAAATCCTGCCAGCGCACCACCGATGTGAGAAAGACTATGTGCTGTACTCATTGATGCAATGCCTGCAAAATCTATCATAAGATACAATAGCATTAATACCCAAATGGATATTCCGCCACGTATCATTGTAAAAAATTTATGATTAGGGGAAAGCGTGGTGGTTGCCATGGCCACAGCCATAGTGGCTGCGTTAGCGCCGAGTATGGAAGCATTTTCTACATTGTTGCGCAAGTGTGGTACAAAATAATTTGCTGCAATGAAAACGATGCCACCAACGATACCCCCGTATATGTATACAGGAATTATTTTGTCATTCCCGGTCATTTCCTGCAGGAGAAAGCCAAAGGCCCAGAGCCATAACATATTACTTATAAGCCGTACGATATTATTGCCTGTATCACTGAACATATAAGTAAGCAATGTCCATGGCCGTTCACTAAATTTCTGCAGGCTGGCCGGTAGTTCAAACCATTGTACTACCTGGGTATTGTATAGTTGCGGGGTTTGCTGGTAAAAAAAATAAGCTACCTGGAGTGTGAGCAGTATCAAAAAAAAGATAACATTCAAAGTAAACAGGCCAAAGAGTGCATTACCATCATGCCCAATAGGAAGCCTGAACCTAGGTTTTGGTTTTTTATATTCCTGGTATCTGTCTAATTCGCCCATTTTATTTTGAAATAATAACTGCAGATTATAAAAAGTTTTTGATCGGCTTGTGTGATATGTTACCGGGTTAATAAAATGTTTTTTTATTGTTTTTATTCCAATAAAGTACAAGCAATAAACCAGCTAATGCTCCACCAACGTGCGCAAAATGCGCTACATTATCATTTGGCACTCTTGATACGCCTCCAAAAACATCCAGTGCTATAATACCAATGATCGCCCATTTTGCTTTTATTGGAACAGGGATAGGCATTATAAATAAAGTTGTATTGGGAAACAAATATCCAAAGGCAGCAAGAATCCCCATAATGGCACCCGACGCACCCACTGTATATGCCCTGCTTAATAATTCCTGGTATTGGCCATACATGTCAGGGGAAAAATTCATCTGGTCGTACTGCCGGAAGTCGTAAGCATAAGAAGCCAACTGGGTAAGTGCCGCCGCGATACCACAAATAAAATAAAATATAAGAAAACGTTTCGGTCCCCATACCTTTTCAACAGTACTTCCGAACATCCATAAACCAAGCATATTAAACAGGAGATGGAAGATACCGCCATGCATAAACATATGTGTAATTACCTGGTGGGGTTTAAAAACATCTGCTTTATAATGATGCAATGCAAAGAGGTCAGTTATCTTATTAGGTTCTGTATTTCCTCCTATAACTATACCTGCAAAATATACCAGCACATTTATTATAATAAGGTTTAAAACAACGGGTGAGGTACGCTGAAAACTATTTCCAAATTCCATTTTGTAAAGTTAGTGGTTAAATTTATTTCAATTTCAACAGTATCACGCATTCGATATGATGTGTATGCGGGAACATATCAACAGGTTGTATTTTTTCTATACTGTATTTCTCGCTCAACAAGCTGATATCCCTGGCCTGTGTAGCTGTATTGCAGCTAACGTAGATGATCTTCGGAGCTTCCATTTCCAGTAATTTTAATACCAATTTTTCATGCATTCCCGCTCTGGGCGGATCGGTGATCACAACATCAGGATATCCATGGCTTTCAAAAAAAGCTGTATCGCAGATCTTGATAACGTCTCCTGAATAAAACTGCGCATGATCAATATCATTTAAGGCAGCATTTTTTTTTGCATCTTCAATAGCGTCTTCAATTACATCCACCCCGATTATTTTCTTTGCACCTTCGCTTACAAATATTCCGATACTTCCGGTACCACAATAAAGATCATAGATGGTTTCATTACCGGTAAGTTCTGCAAATTCCCTAACCACTTTATATAATTTTTCTGCCTGCCTGGTGTTTGTTTGGAAAAAAGATTTGGGACTGATAATGAATTCAAAATTTTCCAGCCTTTCCCTGATATATCCTTTCCCGAAATAAACCTGCGGTGTAAGGTCATAAATAGTATCATTCCATTTAGGATTGATAGTGTATAACAAAGTTGTTATAGCAGGAATTGTTTCCAGGAGATGATCAAGCAATTTTATCCGGTCATTTTCCTCTTCATAATTTAAACAGATGTTTATCATCAATTCACCTGTAGTGGAAAAACGAACGATCAAATTTCGTAACCAGCCGGTATGTGCCCTGATATCATAGAAGGAAAAATTATTTTCCAATGCAAAATCCCTTGTGGTATTGCGGATATTATTATTCACATCATCCATCAACCAGCATTCATAAATATTCAGAACTTTGTCAAAAAGCCGGGGAACATGATAACCGAGTGCTCCGCCACGATCAATTTCTGTACCTGGTTCAGATGTTTCAATTTCCTGCTGTAGTAAAAAGCGTTTATTGCTAAACGTGAATTCCAGTTTATTGCGATAAAAAACTGTTTCGTCACTTCCAATGATAGTCATAACTGCGGGCAGCGGTGTTTTACCAATTCTTCTGAGATTCTGTTCTGCCTCCTGTTGTTTATATTCTAATTGTTTATGGTAGGGAAGCATTTGCCATTTGCAGCCACCACATACCCCGAAATGCCTGCAAAAAGGAGTTACCCTGTCGGCTGCATATTTTTCAATATTCAACACTCTTGCTTCGGCCCAGTCTTTTTTACTTTTGGTTAGCTGGATCTCTACCTGATCGCCGGGTACAGCGCCTTGTATAAAAATAACTTTTCCTTCGTGCCGCGCAAGCGCTTTGCCTTCTGCAGCATAATCAGTTACTGTTATGTTTTTTAATATTACTTTTTTGTTTTTTTTTGACACGGTATCAAAATTAGATCATTACCGCTTACATAGTTTTTGTTAATGAATTGTAATTTTAACTGCTCCCGCCGGCTCTTCCAACAGATTAGCATACATTTTTAATACATTTGTCAACTTAAAATATGAAGACAACTGTTACATTACTGGTTTTGTTTTTTCTTACCAGTAATTCTGAGGCCCAGGAGTATAAGATCACCTTACAAACAACCGGTTTTAAATCCGGGATGGCATACCTTACTTACCACATGGGTAAGAATTTAAATGTAGAGGATTCTGCCATTGTTAATTCAAAGGGAACAGCAGTTTTTAAGGGAAAGCGAAACTTACCCGGAGGGATATACGCTGTTGTGTTTCCTGGCAGAAGACATACCGCAGATTTTTTGTTGGATAAAGAACAACAGATAAGTATAGTGGCAGATACTGCAGACCTTACCAAAATGGTAGTTACAGGTTCAAAAGAAAATATATTATACCAGCAGTACAGGAAATATGTTTCGGTAAAAGGCGCTCAGCTTCAAAAAGAAAGGACAAATTATAACAATGCACGTACAAAATCAGATTCCCTGCTGCATGAAGCTAATTATATTGTTTATAACAAAGAGTTGAATGAATACCGGGATAATATCGTAAAGACCCGGCCTGCATCCATGATGGCATCATTGCTAACTGCAATGAAGGAATCACCTTATCCTAAAAAAATACCTGCTACCCAGAAGGACACACTGGACAATTATTATTTTTATAAAGCCCATTACTGGGATGGTATAACGTTCATGGATGACCGCATTATCAGAACACCTTTTTTTCTACCGAAGCTGGAAAGATATTTCAGGGAAGTAATACAGCAGGCACCAGACAGTATAATAAAAGATGCAGATTACAAGTTATTACTGGCCAGATCATCGCCCGGTATGTTCAGGTTCCTGCTTAACTGGCTGACAGATGAGTACATCAATCCCAAATACATGGGACAGGATGCCATTTTTGTACACCTGTTTGAAAAGTACCACAGCAAAGGAGTAAGCTCCTGGCTTAACGAGAAACAAATGGAAACGATTACACGTCGTGCCTATATGCAAATGTCGAACCTTGTTGGAGTTAAAGCAGCAAATCTCGAAATGCTGGATTCTAATGGTTTACCTGCCTATCTGTATGATCTTAAAGCTGATTATACAGTAGTTGTGTTTTGGGATCCCACTTGCGGACATTGTAAAGAAGAATTACCTAAGATTGATTCGGTATACCGGGCAACCTGGAAAGCGAATAATGTAAAAATGTATGCTGTGCTTACAGAAAACCAGAAACCTGAATGGGTAAATTTCATTAAAAAACACAATCTGGGAGATTGGACGCACGTTTATCAAACCAAAGAAATGGCGGAGGCTGAAATTGCTGCAGTGAAACCTGGTTTCCGGCAATTATATGATGTAACTCAAACTCCTATTTTATATTTGCTGGATAGCGAAAAAAGAATTGTTGGTAAGAAACTGACATGGCTTCAGCTAAATGACCTGTTACTGGTTAAAAGTAAAATGAAAAACGGAAAGTAACAGGCAACTCAAATTATTTAGTAATATTATTATCTGATGAAGAAATTTTATTTAATCTTTTCTTTTGTGTTGATCGTAACAGGCTGTTATTCTCAAACTCTTATAACCTATGGTACACACACCGTGTCGGTAGATGAATTCCTTCGGGCATATAATAAAAATAAAACCCCGGTTTCTGATAAAGAAAAAGAATTAAAAGATTATATAAATCTATATACAAACTTCAAATTAAAAGTTCAGGCAGCTACTGAATTGCGCTTTGATACATTGTCGCAGATCAGAACAGATATTGAAAACTTTCGCAACCAGGTGCAAGAGAATTATATGAGCGATGAAAAAGGCAAAGAATTATTGATAGAAGAAGCGGTTAACAGGAGTTACAAAGATCTCCATATTATTCATTTTTCTGTTCCTTCAATTCCGGGCAATACTCCTTCTGATACACTTAAAGCCTACCAGGCTATTAAAACAACTTATGAAGAATTGAATAAGGGAAGTAAAGATTACAGGAATATAGTTCAGATGGCATCCGTGTCAGCTGCGGTAAAATATAATGATGTAGGATTTTTAACTGCTTTTTCTCTTCCATACCAGTTTGAAAATATCATTTACTCTTTAAAACCCGGAGAATCCAGCAAACCATACCGTACTAAAAATGCCTGGCATGTCTTTAAATTATTGGAGGAACGTAAAAGCACCGGTAAATGGAAAATAGCGCAGATCCTCTTTTCAATCCCGCCGACGGCCACAGAAGAAAATAAAATGGCAATAAAAAAACGCGCTGATTCTGTTTACAACCTTTTAGCAAATGGTTCTGAATTTTTTTCCATCGCTAAAAATTTCAGTGAGGATAAATTAACTTATTTAAATGGCGGTGAATTACCTGAATTCAGTACGGGTAAATATGATTATGCCTTTGAAAAAGAAGTAATGCAACTGAAAGCAGATGGAAATATTTCAAAGCCGTTTCAGACTCCTTTCGGATATCATATAGTAAAACGCCTCGGGCACACACCTTTACCCCTGGATAAGAAAGATCCGGTTATCCAATTTGATATCAAACAAAAAGTACTAAAGGATTCACGACTGGATGCAGCAAAACAAAAATTTTCAAAAGATGTGGCAGTAAAAGTGGGATTAAAGAAAACGAATATTATTAAAGAAACTGATCTTTTGCGCTATGCAGATAGTGTGATGAAAAATCCCGTTATTGAAAATGCCATGCGTTTTCCAATAAGCAACAAAAAGCTGATTACATTTAACAATGGTTCATTGAATGCATCAGACTGGCTGAAATTTGTTGTGGAATACAAAGGAAATTTTGATCAGTATAAAGATGAATCGAATAAAGAATTGCTGGATAAATATTATAGTTATGCAGCCAATAATTATTACAAAGACCGTCTTGAAAATTACAATGATGATTTTAAATACCAGATGAAGGAATTTAAAGAAGGAAATATGTTATTCGAGATCATGGAACGTAATGTATGGGGATTGGCCAATACCGATTCTGCAGGAATGAGAAAACATTACCGGGACAATAAGGCTAAATATATATGGCCTGCAAGTGCTGAGGTATTAATATTTAACACCACTAATGAAAAAACAGGTTTAGAGATAATGGAAGCCTTAAAAAATAATAAACCCTGGAGGCATATAGCAGAGATAAATAATACATCTGTTCAGGCTGACAGCGGACGCTATGAATTAGCACAGCTGGCATTAAATAATATTTCAGCTATTCCGTTACCTGGTACTTTTTCACCATTGATCAAAAACGGGGATGGAACAGCATCTTTTATAAAATTTATTAAGACGTATCCCGCAGGTGGGCAAAGAAACTTTGAAGATGCAAAAGGTTTAGTAATTAATGATTACCAGAATGTATTGGAAGAAAAATGGTTATTGGCGTTAAGGAATAAGTATCCGGTAAAAGTTAATGAAAGTTTAATTAAAGGGTTGATACGTAAATAATTACAGTTGATAAGAGTGCCTGCTGACGTGTGTTGGCAGGCTTTTTGTTTTTAGGAAAGTATAACGGCAATGATTAATTGCTTTATCTCTAACCAAAAGAAAAATATGAAAAAAGTATTAAGTGTGCTTTTTATCTGTGGCGCCTGCTACAGCGCACAATCGCAGAAAGTTTATTTACAAGGTGGCATAAACCTGGCTAATATTACACATTCCAGCAATGGAAGTACTGAAGACAATAATGTGTTAACTACTTTTAATGCAGGATTAATGACCCGTGTAAATACACCGGGAGTCATAGGTTTTGAAACCGGGGTTTTATTGACTGGCCGGGGTTCAAAAGCAGAAACGAATTTTACTATTCTTGGGAATCAAGGTTATGTAAAATCAACTTTTAATCCTTTGTATGTAGAGGTTCCTTTAAATTTAATTTTCAAAATTCCCCTTGATCCCGGCACCGGAATATTTTTTAATGCAGGCCCTTATATAGCTATGGGAGTAGGTGGAAAATCTAAAGTAGATTATTATGATGGTATAACAACCAGTCATACCGAAAGGAAAATTGAATTTGCAAATGACGATCCTTTTACTTCACAGCAGGATGATGCAAATTATAATAAGTTAAAAAGATTTGATTATGGCATCAACCTGGGTGGTGGATTTAAATTCAATAAATTGTTATTGAAAGCCAATTATGGCCTGGGACTGGCAAAGATAAATTCTACAGAAAGTAATAATAATGCAAACGATAAAAACAAATTCAGAACTATAAGTTTTTCTGTAGGGTTTCCTTTAGGCCTTTAATATTTTATTTCAATTTTATTTAAAGAGCTTCCAGATATCGGAAGCTCTTTTTATTTCTTTGCAATTCCCAGATAAAAGTTGGCGACAGAGATCTCTTATATAACATTTTTAGAGCTAAAATTTAGAAGTGATGAATAGCTTGTAACTGTTATCTTAGCTCAATGAAATATTTTATACTCTTACCTGTTTTCTTTTTCATTCAAAGCATTGCGTTCTCTCAAAAAATTTATTTACAGGTTGGAATTAATCTTACCGGTATTTCTGAATCTAATAACGGGCAAACTGAAGAAAATTCTAATCGTGTGAGATTCCATATTGGAGTTAAGACGATAAAAAAAATAGTAAGTAATTTAGGAATAGAAACCGGGATTTTCCTTACATCACAGGCTTGTTCCACCCGTACAGATCTCAATTCGGGCACAAATATAAAATCGAATTTTTCCGCAACTTATTTCCAGGTCCCTCTAAATTTATTGTATCATTTCCCAATTGACGAAGATGCTGAAATGTATTTCAGTGCGGGGCCTTACATAGCGTGGGGTCTTACAGGGAAATCCGATGGTACGGCATCCGTCGGCCCAGCAACTACCGTATTATTTAGAGAGAAAGTAAAATTTTCAAAAAAAGAAACTTTCATTTCGAAAGAGGATGATGCCTTTTATTATAAATTAAAGAATTCAGATTATGGTTTGAATTTTGGTTTTGGTGTAGACCTGTTTTCTCTTTCTTTCAGGGTAAACTACAGGTTGGGGCTTGCTAATATTAATGCTACACAGCAACTTAAAAATGAAGACAACAATAAATACAGGGTTCTAAGCCTTGCTATTGCTTTTCCTCTCAATAAATAAATTTTGAAATACTAACAGTTTACAATTCTTTCACAACATTTGCAACAATATGAGGCCGGCCTAATGTGTAATAATGAAGTACAGGAACACCGGCCTTTTTTAATTCTTTTGATTGATGCAACAACCATTCTGTTCCTACTTTTTCTACATCAAGATCCGATTTGCAAATGGCCATTTCATCGGATAATGCCGTAGGCAGATCGATATGAAATGTTTTAGGCAACACCGTTAATTGTTTGCGTGTATACACAGGTTTTAATCCTGGAATAATGGGAACAGTAATTCCAATAGCGCGGCATGCATCAACAAATGCAAAGAATTTAGAATTATCAAAGAACATCTGGGTAATTATATAATCTGCGCCTGCATCAACTTTACTTTTCAAATATTTCAGGTCGCTGTCCATATTGGGTGCTTCAAAATGCTTTTCAGGATAACCGGCCACGCCGATACAGAATTTTGTCTGGGTAGTATTTTTCAGGTCTTCTTCCAGGTATACTCCTGCATTTAAATTTGTTACCTGCTTTAAAAGATCAATGGCAAATTGATGCCCGCCTGGTTCAGCTTCAAAACTTGTTTCATTTTTTGCAGCATCTCCCCGCAATACCAGCACATTATCAATACCGAGGTAATGCAGATTGATCAGGGCATCTTCAGTTTCATTAATTCCAAAACCACCACAGATCAGGTGTGGTACAGTATCAACGGTATATTTATTCATGATAGCTGCACAAATAGATTCAGTGCCAGGCCTTTTACGCACAACTACTTTTTCAAATGTTCCATCCGCTTTTTTCTTAAATACATGTTCACTTCGGTGATAGGTTACATTAATAAAGGAAGGCTTAAATTCCATTAAAGGATCAAGGTGCTGGTATAAAGACTGTATACCTTTCCCTTTTAAAGGTGGAAGTATTTCAAATGAGATCAGCGTTTCTTTTGCCTGATTTATGTGGTCAATTACTTTCATATTTTATAAATAGCTGCAAATATAACGTCAAAATAAAAAAAACCTTGTGTTTTGCAGCACAAGGTTCAGATAAATCAGAAGTATACAATTATAATGTAACGGTAAGTTGATAAAATTACCTGCCTGTACTGCATCAATAATGTTTTCATAAAAATCCTGGCTCAGTTTAATAATCATTCACTTCACTTATTTTTGTAAAAAATAAGTCTTGAGCCTTACGATCCAAACAAATAACCTGGTTAAAAAATACGGTAGCAGAACGGTGGTGAACGATGTATCTTTTAATGTAAAACAAGGAGAAATTGTAGGCCTGCTTGGACCTAACGGTGCAGGTAAAACGACATCTTTTTACCAGGTGGTTGGCCTCATAAAACCAGATAGCGGGGAAGTATTTTTAAATGATATCAATATTACCAGGCTGCCGATGTACAGAAGGGCAAAAATGGGAATTGGTTATTTACCACAGGAAGCAAGTGTATTCAGAAAGTTAAGTGTGGAAGATAATATTACTGCCGTTTTAGAAATGACCAATATGAAGAAGTCAGCCCAGCGGGAAAAAATGGAAAGCCTCCTTAATGAATTCCGTTTGCAACACGTAAGAAAAAATAACGGGGATACTTTAAGTGGAGGAGAAAGGCGGCGTACGGAGATAGCACGTGCCCTGGCCGTGGACCCTAAATTTATTTTACTGGATGAGCCTTTTGCCGGGGTAGACCCTATAGCAGTGGAGGATATACAGGAGATCATTGCAAAACTCAAATACAAAAATATTGGTATACTTATCACAGATCATAATGTGAATGAAACCTTATCCATATGCGACAGGGCATACCTGCTTATTGATGGAAGTATATTTAAACATGGTACGGCAGAGGAACTTGCAGGCGATGAACATGTAAGAAGACTTTACCTCGGAAAGAATTTTGAGTTGAAAAGAAAAGATTATCTGCACGCAGAAGCAAAGAGCACACTCTCTGGAAATGTACTGGATATAATATAGCACCAAAAGGATCAACAGGATTATAACCTCAGGTAAGCAGTAGATTTTCCGAATCTATTGTGTATTTTGCTTTTTAATGAAGCTACTCTCTCCCGCTATATCTAAACTGGCACGGCTGAGGATATGGCGTATTCAGAACTGGATAAACCATCCGGTATCTTCCCAAAGAGAAACATTACAGGATCTTATAACCTCTGCCCAATACACTGATTTTGGGAAAAAGTATAATTTCTCAAAATTATTTACCGTTAAAGAATACAAACAGAATGTACCCATTCATGAATATGATGATCTGCGCCCCTATATCCAGCGCATGATGAATGGAGAGGAAAATGTTTTGTGGAATTCACCTGTAAAATGGTTTGCAAAAAGCAGCGGTACCACCAGCGACAAAAGCAAATTTATACCTGTAAGTGATGAAAGCCTGGTTGATAATCATTTTCAAGCTAGTAAGGATGTACTGACAACCTATTACAAAAATTTTCCGGCCAGCGATCTGTTAACCGGTAAAGGTTTGGTAGTGGGTGGCTCACACCAGGTAAGTAAAATAAATGACGATATACAATGCGGCGATCTCAGCGCAGTACTTATGCAGAATACACCATTCTGGGGGCAATGGGTGCGAACTCCGGAATTGAGTATTGCTTTATTAGACGAATGGGAAAGTAAGATCGAAAAGCTGGCGCAGATAACAGCAGAAGAAAATGTTACCTCACTCGCCGGTGTTCCCACGTGGACACTCTTATTATTAAAAAGAATACTGGAGATCAAAGGAAAAAAAACAATTAAGGAAGTGTGGCCAAATCTTGAGTTGTACATTAACGGTGGAGTTTCATTTGTGCCTTACCGTGACCAGTTTGAATCTATAATAGGAAGCCCTATCAACTATCTTGAGATTTACAATGCAAGCGAAGGTTTTTTTGCCGCCCAGCAAAAGCCGGATGATGATGGTATGACCCTTTTTACAGAACATGGGATCTTCTTTGAGTTTATGCCCGTAGAGGAATATGGTAAAGAAATACCAATAACGATGGGGCTGGATAAAGTGGTTGTCAATAAGAATTATGCCATTATTATCAGTACTTCGGGTGGCCTTTGGCGTTACCTTGTCGGGGATACAGTTCAGTTTACTTCCGTAAATCCTTACCGGATCATAGTGAGCGGGCGGCTTAAACATTATATGAATGCTTTTGGTGAAGAAGTTATCGTAGATAATTCTGACAAGGCTATTGCAATGGCAGCGCAAAAAACTAAAGCTATTGTTACTGACTACACTGCAGCTCCCGTATATTTTACAAAAGATAATAACGGCGCCCACGAATGGCTCATAGAATTTCAATCACCTCCGGAAGATATAGAACAGTTCACTATTGAATTGGATGATGCATTAAAAAATATCAATAGTGATTATGAGGCAAAAAGACATAAGAACATTGCATTGAGATTACCTGTCGTTAAAATGTTATCACAGGGAAGTTTTTCAAACTGGCTTCGTTCTAAAAATAAAATGGGAGGGCAGCATAAGGTCCCACGCCTGAGTAATGACAGATTGGTATTGGAAGAAATTTTAAGTATGAATACAATTCTCAATGGAAGGCAATAACACTTGTAAAAACTGCGGGTTTAATTTTACCGGTTATTATTGTAACCGTTGTGGTGAAAAAGTATATACAGAAGTTGACAAATCTCTTACCCATCTTATCCAGGGAACATTTCATTTTATCACTCACCTGGAAGGAACATTTTTAAATGCACTTAAAACATTCTTAACACAGCCAGGCAAATTTTCCTTTGATTATTGCAGGGGGATCAGAAAAAAATATTACAAACCTGTTTCCTTTTTTATGATGCTGGTAATTTTATACCTGATATTTCCAAGGTTCCAGGGCCTAAACATGAAACTAAGTACGTATGCAGATAAATACTATGGTTTTTATCTGGATATCTGTTCCGGTTATAAAAGCAAAAATGAATAAATATGCTGTTTCTTTCCCGGAAATAGCAAAAAAATATGACGAACGTTCTCCTAAATTATCTAAGGTAGGCCTCTTGCTGCTGATACCTTTGTCAACTCTTTTTTTAATGGGTCTTTTTTATAAAAGAAAGCAACCTTTTTTTGATCATTTTATTATTGCAACGGAAATATCTTCTTTTTACATTTTTTCATATTTCTTAATGTTGCCTTTATTTTCTTTTATAATCAGTAAAACGGTACCTGAGTTTAATCATATTTTCGAAGATGGATCATGGCCCTGGTTTTTAGTATTAGGCCTCTTGGGTTTATTTATAATAATTGCATTTAAAAACTTTTATAAGGAGTCGTGGTTCATTACTATATTAAAAGGGTTGTTTTTTTTATTTATTTTTGCAAAGTGGGTAAAATATATTTACTCTGTATTAATTTTTTTACTTGTTATGTTATTTCTATAAAAAATCTTTATGAAATTACTGGAAGGAAAAGTTGCGATCATTACAGGTGCAGCCCGGGGGATCGGTGAAGCCATTGCACTGAAATTCGCTGAACATGGTGCAAACATTGTCTTTACATATATAAGTGAAAGTAGTTCTGCTAAAGCAGCTATACTGGAGGAAAAGTTAACAGCTCTGGGTGTGAAAGCTAAAGGATATAAAACCAATGCCGGTGACTTTGCAGCAAGTGAAATATTTGTAAATGATGTTATCAAAGAACTGGGTAAAATAGATATCTGTGTAAACAATGCTGGTATTTCAAAAGACAACCTCTTGCTAAGGATGACACCAGAACAATGGGATGATGTTATGACTATCAACCTGAAAAGTGTTTTCAATATGACCAAACAGGTCATCCGACCAATGATGAAAGCAAAGTCTGGTGTTATTATAAATATGAGCAGCATTATCGGTGAGATGGGAAATGCAGGGCAAAGCAGTTATGCTGCCAGCAAAGCGGGTATCATAGGATTTACTAAAAGTGTAGCGAAAGAACTGGGCAGCCGTAATATAAGGTGCAATGCAATTGCGCCGGGATTTGTGGAAACCGATATGACCAGTTATTTGAAAGAGGGAGAAGCTTCTGAAAAATACAAAGCAAGTATTCCCCTTGGCAGGTTTGCATCCGGGGAAGACATAGCTAATGTGGCTTTATTTTTAGCCAGCGATATGGGTAATTATATAACAGGACAAACGATCAGCGCCTGCGGAGGTTTGAATATATAAAATGTAAAAAATAAAAATTCCTCACTTATTAATGTGAGGAATTTATTATTATCATAATTATTATTTTTTAATTATAGTCTCCCAAGTTTTTTAAGGTACATCAAACCTGTAGATCGGGTCAATGTTCTCCCTGCTGTCATGAATAACCGATAGATCATTAACTAATCCGTTGTGTAAACCATATACCCAACCGTGCAGGTGTAATTCTCTTTCAGTCCAGGCATGCTGCACGATAGGAGTTTTTGCAAGATTTCTTACCTGTTCTATCACATTCAATTCCGTTAAACGGTTAGTTTTTAATTCCATATCTTCTATAAGATCAAGTTCTGCCTTATTCTGGTGATATACATCTTTTATATTCCTTAACCAGTTATCTATATATCCGTGATAAGTATTGGTCATAGCAGTAGCTACACCCCCGCAACCATAGTGGCCACAAACTATTATATGTTTTACTTTCAGGAATTTTACTGCATATTCCAGCACGCTTAATAAATTGGTATCTGTATGCACAACAAGATTTGCAATATTGCGGTGCACAAATATTTCACCGCTGGAGGTGCTGGTTATTTCATTTGCCGGAACCCGGCTGTCGCTGCAACCGATCCATAAATAAGTTGGGGTTTGACCTTTTGCGAGGTTCGCAAAGTATTCAGGATCCTTAAATAATTTTGTGTTTGCAAATATTCTATTTCCATCTAATAATTTTTGATACGAGTTATCCATTTTTAATTTTTTTATTTAATGAACAGATTGAACATGTAATTGGTTTTCGACCTGGTATTTTTCCTGAAAACCTAAAAGCTTACAGTTTATATTTTTAAGAGGGGCCTTGATATCTCGGAATTCTTTAATTAATTCAAGCACATCAAAGTCTATATAATCTGTATGAGAAGCATCTATTTCTATATTGCTGTTTTCGGGAATGTGGTCGAGGGTTTCCCTTATAGCAGCTTTATTTAAAAATGATACTTCTTCTGATAACCTGATCTTGATAATATCACCCTGGTGGTGTTTGTCTTTATGAAAGAAATAGGAGTTTTTAAGATTACCATGAAGAATGGCTCCTGTTGCAGCTATAAGACCTGCTACCACGCCTACCAGTAAACCCTCCCCTTTCAAGGGTAAATACAAACCAAATAAATCAATCCCAATGATTACAAGAACTGTTACAAAAAAAGGAATGTATTGGTATTTGCCATTCTTTATAATATTTCTAAAAACAGAGAGGTTACATAATTTATAACCCGTTAATAACAATATTGCTGCCAGAGCCGATAAGGGAATAAAATTAAGAAGGCCGGGAATGGAAATCACACAGACTAACAATAAAAGGCCATGAAAAATAGTGGAAAGTTTGGATTTTGCTCCGGCATGTAAATTAGCGCTGCTTCTTACTATTACGCTAGTTATTGGTAATCCGCCGATTAATCCTGAAATAGTATTTCCTATTCCCTGGGCAAATAGTTCCCGGTTGGTATTGGTAACTCTTCTTTCCGGATCAAGGTTATCAATTGCCTCTATACACAGTAAAGTTTCAAGGGATGCGATAATGGCAATCATTACACCGGTGATAATTACTTTACTATTCAAAAATCCATTAAAATCAGGCAAAGTGAAAAAACTCAAAAAGTCGGAAGCATTTTTAGGTGCCTTTATTTGTACAAGGTGGTCTTCTACAATTACAAGTGGGCAGTTGGTAGCTTTGAATATCTCATTAATCAACACACCAGCTATTACGGCAACCAAAGCACCGGGAACGAATTTTATTCTTTTTTTGATAAAAGGTCTGTCCCAGATCAGCATTATTATTACAGACACAACACAAATTGAAAGTGCACCAACATCAATATGCTGAAAGGGTTGAAGCAAAGTATGCCAGTCGTCTTTTGTAAAGTCAGTCAGCAAACCTTTTTCATCCTTATCATATCCTACAGCATGTGGTATCTGTTTAGCTATGATGAGGATGCCTATGCTTGTGAGCATTCCTTTTATTACACTTGATGGAAAATAATTGGCAATACCGCCAAGACGGGCTAAGCTCATCAGCAGTTGTATTATACCAGCTATCAATACCGCACAAAGAAAAAGATCAAATGCACCGATATTGGTTATTGCTGCAAGTACAAGTGCTGCAAGTCCCGCTGCAGGGCCACTTACACTTAACTTCGAACTGCTTAAAGAGCCAATTACAACGCCACCGATAATTCCGGATATAAGTCCGCTGAAAAAAGGAGCACCAGAAGCCAAAGAAATTCCAAGACAAAGGGGCAGTGCCACTAAAAAAACAACAAGTCCAGATGGCAAATCAGATTTTAGGGTTTTTAAATTAATGTTCATACTTCTTATACTTTTTTTTTAATTCTTTAGGAGGATTGAATTAAATATTACTCCGTACTGCCAGATCAGGCACATACTTCTGCTATTGATAATTGTTTATCTTAAGATGTTTCAGTTTTTTTAAACACCTGTTCACGAAAGATTATAAGATGTGATAGATGTATGTAGCACATGGTGCATTACATGGATATCCGCTTTATAATAAGGATGGCTAAAAGCCAAATAACAAGGGAATATTTTTAGATAAAATCCGGTGGAGGAACATCCAGTTCTCCATGGTAAGCTATATAAGTGCCTGCGTTCTCCAGTTTATGAAAAACAAAAGCTTCTGAGATAAATGGATTAATGGTATGGAGATCATGCAGGAATTCTTCGGAAAAAGAAGTGGTATTATTAGGAACTTTCTCTTCTGTATTATTATTTATAGGATTGGTATCTTCAGTACCGGTAATTGGCGACTGCTTACTAGTTATCCTCTCATTTTTTGCAAGTTCTTCCTGTAAAGCCATAACAAACGGGGTACTAATAGTAAGTAAGAACAGCGCAATAGCCATAATAATTGCCGAGCACTTGTTAAAAACAGTATATATATTTTTATTTTTTTTCAATGGGATGCAAAAATATGGAATTCAGTCATGTGGTAAACATAAGTATTGCAAAAATAGGTTTCGTAGTTATGGGTATTGTCATATTGATGTTGTATTAAATATGCTATCATTGTTTATTTAAAAATAACCCACAGGAAGAATAAAATTTTATACATAAAAAATTTTTACACTTAAATTCATTTGATGTTATCATACGAAAAATTATTACGTGACAATAAAGCCTGGGCCCTGGCACAACAAGCTGCAGACCCTGAATTTTTTAAGCGGCTGACATTGCAACAGGCTCCGGAATTTTTATGGATAGGGTGCAGTGATAGTCGCGTACCGGCCGATAAGATAACAGGAACGGATCCGGGGGAGATCTTCGTTCACCGCAATATTGCAAACCTGGTCGTTAATTCCGATATCAATTTATTAAGTGTATTACAATATGCGGTAGAAGTTTTAAAGGTGAAACATGTAATAGTTTGCGGGCATTATGGTTGTGGAGGAATTAAGGCAGCAATGAATCAACATCATTATGGCATTATTAATAACTGGCTTAAAAATATAAAAGACATATATCGTTTTCACCGAGATGAAATTGACATACTTCCGGATGAAGTGCAAAGAGCTAACAGGCTTACTGAATTGAATGTTAAGGAACAGGTATTCAACCTGGCCAAGACATCTATCATACAAATGGCCTGGAAACACGAGAACCGTCCACAACTGCACGGATGGGTATACGGTTTAGAAGATGGAATTATCAAGCCCGTTTGTGAAATGGATGCAGGCACTCACCTGGATCCCATTTATGAGTATGATAATTTATAAACTTCTTACCCTGTAAATACCATTCCGGGGTATTGCCGAACCTGATTTATTGCCGCAATTTGTAAGGCCGTTGATCAAAGTACAGAAAATAAAAAAAAACTAAAAAAGTTACTAAAATAATACTAAAAATATTAGTGTGAGTAAAAATTAAGTTTTACATTTGGGGCGATATATATTTTTACACGCAAATTCAGATACATCACTTAAAAAGAAAACAATGAGCAACGCAGAAAAATTAAAGGCACTGAAATTAACGATGGACAAGATCGACAAGGATTTTGGAAAAGGATCGGTAATGATGATGAATGAAAGAGGCCATATAGAACAGGAAGTTATTTCAACAGGTTCTATTGGATTGGATGTGGCACTGGGTATTGGTGGGCTTCCCAAAGGAAGGGTAATTGAAATATACGGTCCGGAATCTTCCGGTAAAACAACTTTGGCTATACATGTAATAGCGCAGGCGCAGAAGAAAGGGGGAATGTGTGCATTCATTGATGCTGAACATGCCTTTGACAGTGCCTATGCACAAAAATTAGGAGTTGATATTGATAATCTGCTGATATCTCAGCCGGACTATGGAGAGCAGGCTCTTGAAATTGCTGACAGGCTGATACTTTCGGGTGCACTGGATGTAGTGGTGATAGACTCAGTGGCGGCTTTGGTACCTAAAAGTGAACTGGAAGGTGAAATGGGAGATAGTAAAATGGGTTTACATGCAAGGCTGATGAGCCAGGCATTGCGGAAACTTACAGCCACTATTTCGAAAACCAACAGCTGCTGTATCTTCATCAACCAGCTCCGCGAAAAGATCGGGGTTATGTTTGGCAACCCTGAAGTAACAACAGGTGGAAATGCATTAAAATTTTATGCTTCCGTTCGTTTGGATATCCGCCGCATGGCTCAGATAAAAGATGGCGATGAAGTGATAGGCAATCATATTAAAGTAAAAGTGGTAAAAAATAAAGTTGCACCCCCTTTCCGGCAGGCTGAGTTTGATATCATTTATGGAGAAGGTATTTCTAAAGTAGGCGAGATCATTGACATGGGAGTTGAGCTGGGCATTGTGCAAAAAAGCGGAAGTTGGTTCAGTTACAATGGAGATAAGCTGGGACAGGGCCGTGAAGCAGTTAAGCAACTGATGATCGATAATCCTGAAATGGCAAACGAGATCGAGCTAAAGATCCGGGAAAAAATTAAAGAAGTGCAGGGAGCTTAACAATATCCCATTGTACTTAGTTATTTATTTTGGAAATTTTTTTAATTAAGTTGAGTTAGTAAGTACGGCCGCCTTTTCTAAGGCGGCCTTTTTATTGTTTGCTTTACGATCTTTACAAAAAATTACCCTTGACGAGTAAAACAAAAGCACATATTGCACTGCTGAGCACCAATATATTTTTTGCGATGAATTTTACTGCAGTAAAGAGCTTACTGAACGACGGCCTGGTAAAACCTTTTGGACTAAATCTCATTCGTGTAGGATTTAGTATGATACTTTTATGGATACTCTTTTTATTTAAGCCGGTTAAGTCGGTCATTTATAAAAAAGATATAGGCCGTTTTGTTCTATGTGCGTTAACAGGGATTGCAGTAAACCAACTTTTTTTTATACAAGGCCTCTCATTTACATCTTCTATTCATGCCTCGTTATTGTTACTCACAACACCTATACTTATTACTATTATAGCAGCCTGGTTCCTCAAAGAAAGACTGAACAGGAATAAGATCATTGGCCTCACCCTGGGAATTACAGGGGCAGTAATATTGGTTTCTCAAAAAGGAAGCACTGTAGAAGGTGAAAATATTCTGTTAGGAGATATACTGATCATATTGAATGCTATTTCTTATACCATCTATTTTATTTTGGTTAAACCGCTTATGGCAAAATATGATCCGGTGGTAGTGATCCGGATGGTATTTACCATTGGCTTTTTTATGATACTTCCTTTTGGATGGAATGATTTTATAGAAGTGCCATGGCAACAATATAACACTGGCGATTACCTGTTACTCATATTGATCGTATTTTTCGGAACATTCCTGGCTTATCTTTTAAATCTATATGGCATCAAAACCCTCGGAGCTTCTATGGCAGGAACCTATATTTATTCTCAACCTGTTTTTGCTGCTATCATTGCCATTATATTTTTAGGAGAGACCTTATCATGGTACAAAATTCTTTCTGCTGCATTGATTTTCGGAGGTGTATATCTTACCAATAAAGCTTCCCGAAATGACTGAGCTAGTATATGTGCAGACAGATGCAGAATATGATGTTGCAGTAAAACTATTTATGGAATATGCAGCCTGGTTAGATATAGATCTGAGTTTTCAGGATTTTGATAAAGAACTTTCCTCTCTTAAAAAAATATATACAGAACCCTTTGGTGGAATTATTTTGTGCAGGCATAATGATCTGTTTATTGGTTGTGTGGCACTACGAAAAAATCAGGAAAAGATTGCTGAATTAAAAAGGATGTATGTTCAACCTTCAGCTCAGCAAAAAGGGATTGGAACGCTTTTGCTTAAAGAAGCGATCGGGTTCGCTACAAAGCTTGGGTATAAGAAAATAAGACTGGATACCTTAGACAGTATGGAACCAGCCATGTTATTGTATAAAAGGAACGGGTTTAAAAATATACCGGCTTACTATTATAATCCTGAAAAGAGTGCTGTGTATTTTGAAAAGGATTTATAAAAACTAAAGCATTAATTTAGTTTAACTCAGTGTTCTTTGTGGTGCATTACTCTGTGAACTTTGTGTTTACCTTTTACTACAAAGGCCACTAAGTTTACCACAAACAGCCTAACATATGCCATACAGTAGAAGTGAAAGCTAATTACACTTATTATATTTCTTTATTATTTTTTTAAAGCTATAATTCCTGTAATCCATATCAACAAAATCTTCAGGTTTTATTTTAGTGCAATCAGCCATAATTCCTTTTAACTGATCAATATAAATTTTCTGTTGGTTTAAAGTAGAATTTATTCTTTCGTTCCTGAACAAACGCTGATCACGGGGGGCGTCAGTCATAGTAAAATAAGCTACCATCATTTGTAACGGTTTCGCATCTTTTGGTTTTTTTACAAAGTAATAAACCGCCCGGTCCTTATCACTTGCTTCATACAATAACATTTTTGGAGTGTTATATACTTCTTTTAATATTAAAAAAGTATCTCTTAAATTCTCATTGTAATTCCATTTGTTTACCAGTTCTATATTATCTGTATATACTAAAAGCTTACCTTCTAATACAAGGCCTTTATGCCGTGGAGAATGTACATAAGAAAGGCTGTTAGCAGGATAATGTGTTACTGCACCTGCTGCGGAAGAAATTGAAAAGATATTGTTGTGAAGGCTTAAGGTACCTTTTACAGTATCTCCATTGTTCTTAACAAGAAAATCCTGTGAATTTGCTGTAATAAAAAAAGAAGATATAATTAAAGAGGTAAGGCATTTTCTCATGTTTTGGTTTTAGGGTAATCGAAAAATACGAATTTTTTTTCTGCTTCTCTGAAATCTTTCCAGTTATTAATTGCTAAAGTGATACCAAAAACTCCACAGGTAGGTACATTGTCAATTCGAATTCCTTTGCATAATGAATTTACAAAATCAGTGATACCAGGGTTATGGGAGAACAACGCTACATCATTTAATTTATTCTGTAAACCACCGATTACTTCATAAAAAACATTATCTGATGCGTGATATAAACTGTCAACATAAATTATTTTGTTTTCACTGAACTCATATTGTTCACAAAAAAGGATGGCTGTTTTTTTGGCTCGTTTGGCCGGGCTGCTTACAAATGTATCTATCTTGATATTTTTTTTTAACAACCGCTTCGCCATTTCCGGGGCATCACTTTTACCTCTTTCATTCAGTGGCCTGTCAAAGTCAGATAGTTCAAAATCAGACCAACTACTTTTTGCATGCCTTACCAGGTATAAAGATTTCATTTGTTATGTTTAATTAAAGTAAAGTTAGGTACGTTGTCAAACAAGGGAAAAAATAAAAAAGGTTGTCCGAAGACAACCTTACTATTTAAAAATTTAAATTAAGCATTATGCACGCTGGCCATTCGAACTATAGGTAACTGTTCTTTTAAAAAGATCATTTGAGAAAGTAGCTGTCCAGGTACCTCTGTTTTTTGTCCAGCTTACTTCTTTTGCATGTGGAAAGTCTCTCCTGAATGCTGCTCTTACTTTTGCAGGCAGGTTCTTGGTATATTTACCTTGTTGGCCATTGGCGTGCTGGTATACATCATCATTGCCATTATTTTTACCATACTTTTCTTTATGGTGCGTTCCATTGTTCTTGTCATCTTTCTGATAAGTATCAGGTTGTTCTTTTTTTACTTTGCTACTCTTGTTTTGTGAAAATCCGCAAATAGAGATAGCAATGGCTAAAGTGGTAATAAATATTTTTTTCATGTTTATATATTTATGATTGATAGGCTAATATCATACCAGAGGGAGGAAAAAAAGTTAAAGGAACAAAGTATAGATTGTTAAATAAGGTTATTAATAAATAATATATATATTTAAAAACACAGTATGGAATCAGATCATAAAACACTCAACAGGTTTAGAAAGATAGCTATAATAGAAGGTATTTCTTTTTTACTTCTTCTTTTCATCGCAATGCCTCTGAAATATTTTGCTGATTACCCCTTGCCGGTAAAATACCTGGGATGGGTGCATGGGGTTTTATTTGTTTTATATTGTTTTTTATTACTCTTAGTATGGATGAAATATAAATGGAGCTTTGGAAAAGTAATACTAGCGTTCATTGCTTCCCTGGTCCCCTTTGGAACTTTCATTTTAGACAAGCAATTAAAAAGAGAGGAAAAAGCAATAATTTAATTACGGAATATTATTTTTCGATTATAATGCTGTTCATCCGGTCTCATAAAAAATCTGTTAAGAAAATTGAAGCGTTAAGAATTATGAATTTTGAATTGGGATGATTTTGTCCCTCTCCTTTGGAGAGTGGTTGGGGTGAGGTAAGAAAGAGGCTAACTTATTCCGAAATGTAATAAATCATAAAAATTATTATTCCTGTGCATTCTAATGCAACAACCCCAAAGCAATATTTAAATGAAGTACCTGGTGAGCGCAGGGAAGCTTTAAATAAATTAAGGGATACAATGGTAAAAAATCTGCCTAAGGGGTTCAAAGAAGTTATAGGTTATGGAATGCTTGGATATGTAGTGCCACATGAGATTTATCCGGCTGGGTATCATTGTAAACCTACAGATCCTCTTCCTTTTGCCGGGTTCGCATCTCAAAAAAATTTTATTGCATTATACCATATGGGCATATATGCAATGCCTGAGATTTTAAAATGGTTTGTAATGGAATATCCTAAGCACACCACAAAAAAATTAGATATGGGCAAGAGCTGTATCCGTTTTAAAAAACCTGAAGACATTCCCTTTAAACTGATCGGAGAGCTTATGAAAAAAATAACCGTAAAAGAATGGATTGCAGTGTATGAGAAAAATCTAAAGAAATGAGCGGATCAGAATAAACTCAATTGTTTTGATGCAAATAAATTCTCGGATTTATGAGCAGGTGAATTTGAAGTTTCCTTTTTTATAACATACACTGCTGTTTGTTCATACCGGGATGCAACAATTATTTTTGTTTGTCCCGCATGCTCATCAAATAAGTTTTTAGCTATAACCGGACAATTATTATTCTTTGACAAATGAGATAAAAAAAGATGACTCATCAAAGGAGACCTGTAGCTTTTAAAAATTTCCAATGCCTCTTTATTGGAAAGATGGCCGTTACCACCCCGGATACGATTTTTTAAAAAATAAGGATAGTTGCCATTCTCTAATAAATCCACATCATAGTTTGCTTCAAGAAAGGCAGCATTGCATTGTCCGAAATTTTCTATTACGTGCTTACAGGTTGAGCCGATGTCAGTAAAAACACCTACCGTAATACCATTTCCGCTTATTGTAAAACTGTGTGGGTCCTCTGCATCATGTTTCTTGGGAAAAGCTGTGATGGTAAGGCCTGAAATGGTAACCGGAACATAGGGCAAAAGTGATTTTGTACTTTCCCTTTTGATTTCACAACAGCCTTTTAAAGTGGAACTGGTAATATAAACCGGTAAAGAAAATTTATCTGAAAGCGCCGGCACCCCTTTTATATGGTCAGTATGTTCATGTGAAACAAATATTGCTTTCAGTTTATTCATGGAAAGACCCAGCAATTTCATTCTCTTTTCAGTTTCCCGGCATGATATACCAGCATCTATCAGTACTGCCTCTGTATTGTTTCCAATATAATAACAGTTCCCATTACTGCCGGAATTTAAAGATGTAACAAAAAGAGACATGAACAAAGATAACAGATGTAACCTGCCGGGAATAAATCTTACAGGTAAATGTGCATAACAGGGTGTATAAACGGTGCATAATTGCGAGACTAAAAATTAGGAAATGAGGGTTCTAAAAAAGTATCTTTACTATTCAAATGATGAGCGGAGATGCGGTAAAAGTATCTGATAAATTTTTAAAGAAAAGCAGGAATCCTTAAACCGGTTCTGAAGTTTTCAAAAAAAAAGTAAAGATCAATACCAAATCAAAGTACTTCAGAAGAGAGCATCGGGTTAGTAAGTATACCGGATTTTAATTAAGAAGGTAGAAATCAACACTTGATGCTTTTTTTATATTCCCAGGAGCCACCCTATTATATTGTCATCATTCACTTCCGGTTTATATTCCCTTTTCTAATTAAAATTTTCTGAGTATTTTGTAGAATGAAATTAATAATAACAAAAACCATAACCGTACTTTCTTTTTTGCTGATCACTTCTTTACAATCCATGGCCTGGGGAGTTCTAGGACATCGCATTGTAGGTGAGATCGCAGATAGTTATCTTAGTAACGATGCAAAAAAAGAGATCAGGTTCCTGCTGGGAAATGAATCAGTGGCTATGGTAAGTAACTGGATGGATTTTGTTAAATCTGATTCAACTTATGATTATCTGAAAAACTGGCATTATATTAATTTGAAAGGCGGCTTAACTCAAAATGAATTTCAAAGTTTCCTGGATAGGGATACTTCAACAAATGCATTTACAAAAATTACATTTCTTACAAAAGAATTAAAAAACAAAGAGCTCTCTACCGACTTAAGAGCGAGGTACCTTAAAATTTTAATTCATCTTGTTGGGGATATTCATCAGCCTATGCATGTAGGACGATTTGAAGACCTGGGCGGTAATAAAATAAAATTATTGTGGTTCAATGAAAGTGTTAATCTTCACCAGGTTTGGGATGAACGACTTATCAATTTTCAACAACTGAGTTATACAGAATATGCAAAATCAATAAATTTTGTATCAAAGGGGCAATTAAAAATGTGGCAAAAAGAACCTTTAAGCTTTTGGTTGTGGGAATCCTATCAATATGCCGGTAAAATTTATGCCGATGTAAAGCCCGATGACAAGATCGGTTTCAATTACAACTTTAGATATATATCCATAGTAAATTCACAGTTATTAAAAGGCGGGGTTCATCTAGCCGGCTTACTTAATGAGATATTTGATTAATGCCTGTTTAAATTATTTCAACCAGGTTGGGGTAAAAATGATACACTACATTTTAATAAAGAGTATTTTTTCTATATAGTACACACTCTGTAATAAATTTTTTTTCCACATACATTTTTCAATAACTGATTGATTAATCTGATTTTATATATTTATAATTAGATTTTTCCCTAAAGTCTTAAATTTTTTTTAGTTTTTTTTTAATAAATATCATAGCTTTGCAGGGCTTACCGGTACTAAAGGCATTATTATTGCTTTTTCTCAGGTGAATGTAACTCATTCCTTTCCCAATCCTCCAGAAGAACTTTTCCTGTCCCCATTGAGAGCCATTATCTCTTTACTCACAAAAAAAAATTTGTATGAAAAAGTTTTTACTTTCTTTGGCACTTGTGTCAGCATTATTTTCGGCTCAGGCTCAGTTTCCAACAACCTCAACTCCCGCAGCCAATTGCACCGTTTTCAGGAATTTCAATACTTTTAACGAGGACTTCAGTACTCCGAGTATCTATTCTAAAGATGACGATGTAAGTTTATTTTATAACCAGGCGCAAGGCGCATTGGTAGAGAATAGCGGTTTAACCGGTCCAAGGGCTGGAAGTCTTATTTCTCCTGCATATATGAACAGTCTGGACAATGAAGTTACTGTAGGATTTTCTTACGAAGCACCTATTGGTACAGAGTACAGGATCAGGGTAGTTTCGGCACTTGCCAATCCTCCATTGGAAATTATTGCAACTACTGCAAATGGCCCGGTGTATACTCCACTACCTTTTACTGCAGGTGCATTATTTGCTTCAGGTTCTATCTGTGTAAGATTACAGGATCTGGATCTTGATGCAAATGCTTTAATCCGTTTTGAAGTTACCTATCGTTACCAGGGTGCTCCGGGAGCGGGTGCTAGACCATTCCTTTTTGATAATGTTTCACTTACCGTTGTAGGTGGCCCGGTTCCCGTTGATTTTCGTGGGTTCCTTGCTAAAAGCCAGGCAGATGGTACAACAAAATTGCTTTGGGATGTTGCCAATGAAATCAACTTCAAAGGTTACGAAGTTGAATCAAGTGTAGATGGCAAGAATTTCACTAAGATCGGTTATGTACAGGGAGAAAATAAAAATGTATATAGTTTCACTTATACAGATAAAATCTCTGGTACAAAGTTCTTCAGGATCAAAAGCCTTGATTTGGATAATAGCTTCAAGTTAAGCGGTATCATTAAAGTAAAAGGTACAGATGAAAGAACCACAACTATACAGTTATATCCGGTTCCTGCAGTAACACATGTTTTTGTTCAGCATGATAAAGTAACTAACAACGCTATGATAAGTATAGTATCACCTGATGGAAAAGTTATCAAGCAGGTTCGCCCGGTATCAAACAGTTTTCAAACCCAGGTAAATGTGGGTGAAATGAAAGCAGGTGTTTATTTCGTTCGTTATGATAATGGTGAAGGATCAGTTGAAACAATTAAAATGGTTAAAAACTAGTTTATAATAAATTCTCTAACCCAACTACCACCCGGTAGTTGGGTTTTTTTATATTCAGTTTTCAATGCATTGGTATGTCTCAAAATAATTAAGATATTTTTGCAAAAAAAATTATTGTCTTGAGCACAACTGTACTTTTAATTACTCCTCCCTTTACACAGTTGAATACACCTTACCCTGCCACTGCTTATCTAAAAGGCTTTCTAAAGACAAAAAAAATCGAGTCTGTTCAGGCAGACCTCGGAATAGAAGTAATGCTTTCTCTTTTTTCAAAGGGTAACCTGAAAAAAATATTCAATGAAGTTTCGGCGCAAAAGGAATTGTCAATAAATGCCTTTCGAATAAAATCTTTGAAAGAGGATTATATACGGCTAATTGAACCTGTGATACTTTTTTTACAGGGAAAAAATCCAACATTTGCGCACCGTGTTATTAACAGAGATTACTTACCCGAGGCATCCCGGTTTGCACAATTGGATGATCTTACCTGGGCATTCGGTAACATGGGCATACAGGATAAGGCAAAGCATCTTTCTACCATGTTCCTGGAAGACCTGTCGGACTTTATAGTAGAATGTATTGATCCTCATTTTGGATTTAGCCGCTATGCGGAAAGGTTAGGAAGATCTGCCAGCAGTTTCGATGAACTATACGATGCGCTGGCACAGCCATACAGTTTAATCGATCAGTTACTAATTGATATTTTAGAAAAGCGGGTAAGAGATATTAAACCCGCATTGATCGCATTGTCGGTACCGTTCCCGGGTAACCTTTATACTTCTTTAAGGTGCGGGCAATGGATAAAAAAGAATTATCCGGATATTAAAGTTGCGATGGGCGGTGGTTTTGCAAATACAGAATTGCGTTCTGTTTCCGACCCACGTGTTTTTGAATTTTATGATTTTATCACGTTGGATGATGGCGAATCTCCGCTTGAAAATATCATTGGCTTTATTTCAGGTAACAAAACTATTGATCATTTAAAAAGAACCTTTGTTTTAATAAATGGAATAGTGGTTTATAAGAACAATGAAGTAATTAAGGATTACCGGCAGGGAGAGATCGGAACTCCTGATTACGGTGATCTTCTTCTTGATAAATATATCTCCGCCATTGAAGTTATCAATCCAATGCACAGGATGTGGAGTGATGGCCGCTGGAATAAACTAACGATGGCGCATGGGTGCTATTGGGGCAAGTGTACATTCTGTGATATTTCATTGGATTATATCAGATCTTATGAGCCGGTTACAGCGGAATTACTATGTAACAGGATGGAAGAGATCATGAAGCAAACAGGTGAAAGTGGATTTCATTTTGTAGATGAAGCTGCACCGCCTGCATTGATGCGTGCTCTTGCACTGGAAATAATCCGGCGTGCACTTGCTGTTACCTGGTGGGCTAACATCAGGTTTGAAAAAAGTTTCACTTATGATCTTTGCATGTTATTAAAAGCATCCGGTTGTGTAGCTGTATCCGGGGGGCTGGAAGTTGCTTCGGATCGCCTGCTGCTTCTTATTCAGAAAGGCATCACTGTTTCGCAGGTTGCAAAAGTTAATCGCAACTTTACTGCAGCAGGCATTATGGTACATGCCTACCTGATGTATGGATTTCCTACCCAAACGGCACAGGAAACCATTGACTCGCTTGAAATGGTTCGCCAGCTTTTTAAAAATGGTGTATTGCAATCTGCATTCTGGCACCGATTTGCAATGACGGCGCACAGCCCCGTAGGGCTTGAACCGGAAAGATTCAATGTACTTAAGGAAACAACGGTGATTGGAACCTTTGCTAATAACGATATTTTACATACAGATCCAACCGGAGCCGACCATGAACTCTATAGCTTTGGTTTAAAAAAATCCTTACTTAATTATATGCACAATATAGGATTGGATGAACCTTTGCAAAAATGGTTTGAACATAAAGTGCCAAAAACAATGATAACTACGGATTATATTTTAAAAGAATTAAATGATACAGACTTACCTATTTATAACGACAATACAAAAATTGTATGGCTGGGTATTAAGCCGTTTACAGAATATATAGTACAATCAAAGAAAGGGAATCAAAGAGAAATGGCCAGCATGTCATTTACAAATAAAAAAGACAATATTCAAATGCTTATTCCTAAAGCCCAGGGAACATGGCTTATAAAAATATTGGATGTAATATCTGTGTTTAATGAAAAGGTATTTACGTTAAAAGAGATAAAAGAGAATTATGAAAAGGAAGGATTGGAGGACTTTGAACTTTTCTGGGATAATAAACCGATCAATACTATGAACAGGATGGGTCTTCTAAGGATATAGTTTAAATAATTTATCACCTTAGCCACTCTTACTTCCATAACCACGCACATTCTTACCTTCCATAAAATTGATGAATGCTTTATTGCATACCCTGTTTCCACCCGGTGTTGGATAATTTCCTGTGAAATACCAATCCCCTTTATTATTAGGACAAGCTTCATGCAGTGCTTCTATCTTCTGAAAAATAACATCAACCGGAATAGTTACATCTTTAGGTGTGATAAGCTGTGCGATCTTGGCGGAGATCTCTTCCAGTGAAAAATGTTTGTACAGGCTGCGGACTATATTTTCCGTATGAATCATGCCATTGCTTTCCAGTTCCTTACACCTTTGCAGCAATTGTTCAAGAAACGCTTCTTCACCTCTTTCATACATTAAGGCAACGGCTGCTTTAAAGGCAATAAAATCCCCCATTTTGCTCATATCTATTCCATAACAATCGGGATATCTTATCTGGGGGGCTGAAGAAACAATGATTATACGTTTTGGTTTAAGCCGGTTAAGCATCCGGATGATACTTTCTTTTAGAGTAGTTCCTCTTACTATACTGTCATCAATAACTACAAGAGTGTCTTCATGCGGTCGAACAGTACCATATGTTATATCATATACATGCTGAACCATTTCATTGCGGCTGTTATCTTCTGTAATGAATGTACGGAGCTTTACATCTTTGATAGCAATTTTTTCCACCCTTATTTTTCGGGTAATCATTTCCGTTAGTTTCTCATCATCATAATTTTTGCCCCAGCTCAGGATACGGTCTATCTTTATTGTATTCAGATAATCTTCCGCTCCTTTAATAAGTCCGTAAAATGCGATCTCCGCAGTATTAGGTATAAAGGAAAAAATGGTATTCTTAAGATCGTAGTCAACAGCCTGTAAAACTGTTTTACTTAAATGATATCCCAGCGAAATCCGTTCCCGGTAGATCTTTTCATCACTTCCCCTGCTGAAATAAATCCTTTCAAAACTACAGGCCTTTCTTTCTTTTGCCGGTACGATCTGTTCAATTGAATAGCTGCCATCAGCTTTTGCAATAAGTGCGGTGCCAGGCATTAATTCCTTTACTTCATTTTCCTCCAGGTTAAAAGCAGTTCTTATAGCCGCTCTTTCACTGGCTGCTACTATAACTTCATCGTTTATAAAGTAATAAGAAGGTCTTATTCCATGTGCATCCCTTACAACAAAACCGTCGCCGTTTCCTACAATACCCGCAAAATGAAAACCTCCATCAAATAAAGGAACAGCTTGTTTTAAAACAGCGGTTATATCCATTGACCCGGGTTTATTCTCATCAGCTTTTATAAGATAATGATATAATACTTCCATCATTGCAGCAAGGTCACTCTGGCATTCAAATTCTTCAGGAACAATATTTATAGAGCTGAAAAGTTCCTGTGTATTTACAATATTAAAATTACCAGCCAGTGCAAGATTGCGGGACGGGATGGTATTTTTTTTAATAAAAGGATGGCAGAATTCCACATTATTTCTACCCTGGGTTCCATAACGTAAATGGCCAAGCAAAACTTCACCCATAACATCTATATGCCCTTTCATTAAGCCGGGATGATTCCTTATTTCAGGCTGGTACTTTTCTATTTCTTTTATTTCTGCCCATATCTGGGAGAACAATTCTGCAATGGGTTGGCTTGCATTGCTCCTCAGTCTGTAAAGAAATGGATAACCGGGTTCTGTATTCAATTTTACAGCAGCTATGCCCGCACCATCCTGGCCCCTGTTGTGTTGTTTTTCCATCAACAGGTACAGTTTATTTAAACCGTATAAAACCGAATTATATTTTTGCTGATAATAACTGAAAGGCTTTCTAAGACGAATGAAGGCCAGGCCACATTCGTGTTTAATTTCATCACTCATTTTATAGAGGCACCATTTGAAATGCAAAAGTACCTTATTAGGTTGCACCAAACAAAAATCCCGGCATAAGGCGGGATAACTATTTTAATTTTCTGATAATTATAAACCACTTACCGTTAGCCCTACCTGGTATAGTTTCATATCAGCAGCCACTCCATCCTTGAATATTGAAGTTAAATTATAAGCGCCAAATAGGGAAAATAAACCATAACCGACACGTGCGGTAGCTGCAAACCTGCTGGTATTAAAATAACTCTTGGTTAAAAATTTCTGGGTATAATTATTTATGACAGTACCTGCAGAATTTTTTAAAGTTTTTCCTTTCGTATGAGCATTGAGTAATAATCCTCCTTTAATACCGATAGCAGCTTTGAAAGCACGGTTCGGAGTTTCCGGATTAGAAGTATATCTGAATTCCAATGGAACTTCAAGAAAAGAAGTGGCCAGTTTATACTTTTTAAAATAAGTAGTGGTATCTACGGACACAAAAGGAAGAATTGGATTTCCAGATTCGATCTGCACCAACATTCTTTTGAAGAACATGCTGCTGGTTCCCACACCTACTCCTAATGCAAAACTCAAATTAGGATTTCCCTTGAATGGTTTATCAAGCATTATATAGATATTGCCTCCGCGGCTCAGATCACTTTTATGACGATCAATACTGTCAGGAGCACCTGCCCAATGATCTGAACTTATCTGAAATAATATATGATCGGCTGCACGGTCTGCAAGATTATATTTTGGTTTTTCAGGAGTTTGTGCAAAGGCAGGAAAAGCAGTAAAAACAATGATAATTACTAATAATTTTCTCATAATGAAACTTGTGCGGCAAAACTAAATAGGTGCCGGGTTAATGAAAGGTTAAATGATCCTGATAATCATACTGATATTCAGTCTTTATATAAATAGAGATCAGGGTCTATTTTTTTAAAGAGCCGCAAATGTACCGTTTTAATAGATTTTTTCAATCAATGATAGGAAAGCATTGGTTATTTTATAAATTTTTATTTTCAAAACTAAAAGTGAGTTTTAAAAGTATATTCTATCAAAATAAACAGTATTTTTACTGTCGCAACTCTGAATAATAAGCCTCCCTAACAGGCTTCTCCACATCCTCTGATTGATCCTTTTTTTTTATTTACACATTTCTGCAACAGGCACAGTTACGCCCGTCTATATCCCATTTTAAAAACCAATTATTATTTTAAAATAATTATATAATATATAATACCGCTTAACCTATAACCAAAAATTTATTATTATGGAACAACAAAGTTTTACCTGGACGTACAATGTGATTAAGAGCTGTAACAACGATTTTCATTTCGATTGCGCAGATGTGCTGATCTCTTTATTTAAAGTAAAATACGGGGATTCAGATATGGTTTTGCAACTTAAGGAATTGCGCGAAAACAAATGGGTATCTATACATAGCATCCTTATTTAATGCCAGCACATAGAATTAATCTCGCATAGATTCAGCTCCATAATAATGGAGCTTTTTTTTGCCCGCACATTAATAATAATTTCATAAAACATTGCTACAATCTACAAGCCGGATGTGTTACATTGCTTACATAATCCTCATGAATAAGTAACAGTAAACTCATTATTATGAAACTGGTTGTTTTTCTTGTTTCTGCACTTGTTTTCACAACTTCATTAAGAGCACAGAAAATTCTTGTATCTGAAGATCAGTTATCAAAAAAAAGGGTGAGGCTTCCTAATGGATGGCACCTTTCTCCTGCAGGCAGATCAATTCCATTAGGAGATCTTCCGCTTAATATTGCCCGATCCGCGTCAGGGAAATTTCTTGCTGTAACAAATAACGGGCAGAGTGTACAAAGCATACAATTAATAGATTCGAAAACTGAAAAAATACTTGACAATATAATTGTAGCAAAATCATGGTATGGCCTGCTCTTTAGTAATGATGAAAATTTTTTATACGCATCCGGGGGGAACGACAACTGGATATTGAAATATGAGATTAAAAAAACTTCACCGGGCGGCGCTGGTGCCGGCAGATCATATAAACTAATTTTAAAGGACAGTATTATTCTTGGAAAAAAATGGCCGCAAAAAATATCTTCCGCAGGAATTGAAATGGATGATGCTGCCGGTTTATTATACGTGGTAACTAAAGAAAACAATTCACTTTATATTGTTGATCTACCCACAAAAAAGATCCTGCAACAAATTTCCCTGGGTAGTGAAGCATATGCATGTACCTTATCTCCTGATAAAAGCGAATTGTATATTTCCTTGTGGGGCGGAGACAAAATTGTAGTTCTTGATACAAGAAAAAGGATCATCATAAACCAAATTGCTGTTGGCGACAATCCTAATGAATTATTGCTTAATAAAAAAGGAACGATCCTTTGTGTAGCCAATGCAAATGACAACAGCGTTTCACTGATTGACATTAAAAAAAGAGAAGTATCAGAAGTTTTAAATACAGCATTATTTCCGGATGCTCCTTCCGGCTCTACCTCTAACGGACTTGCTTATTCCAGCGATGAGAAAACGTTGTACATAGCAAATGCAGATAATAACTGCCTGGCAGTTTTTGATGTAAGTAAGGAGGGTAAAAGCTTTTCAAAAGGTTTTATTCCTGTGGGTTGGTATCCGACAAATATTAAAGTAGTTGGAAAAAAGATATTTGTTTCCAATGGTAAAGGATTCTCTTCTTTTGCAAATCCTAAAGGCCCCAACCCCACAAAACCTGCGCAGCTGGTAGAACATCATGTTGGTGATACAATAGTAAAAGTGAGTGCAGGGTATATAGGAGGATTGATGAAGGGAACTATGTCAGTAATTCCTGAACCCGATAATAATGCGCTGGCGGTTTATTCAAAGGCGGTCTATAAAAACACTCCCTATACAAAAGAGAAAGAGATACATGCAGGCGGAGAAAAAGGGAATCCGGTACCTTTAAAAGTAGGTGACAGTTCACCCATAAAATATGTTTTTTATATTATCAAAGAGAACCGTACTTATGACCAGGTTCTCGGTGATATGCCTGAAGGAAATGGAGATACAAGCCTGGTTTTATTCGGTGAAAAAATAACTCCTAACCAGCACAAACTTGCACGTGAATTTGTTTTATTGGATAATTTTTATGTGGATGGAGAAGTAAGTGCAGATGGGCATAACTGGAGTACGTCTGCATACGCTACTGATTACCTTGAAAAAAACTGGGTAACAAGTTATGGCGGCCGCGGTGGTACTTATCCCGGCGAAGGGCTTAAAGCCATTGCAAATCCAAAGAAAGGTTTTATATGGGATTATTGTAAACGTGCCGGGGTTTCTTACAGAACTTATGGTGAATTTGCCGACAGTAGTAAAGTAAATCTTCCTTCCCTGGAAGGGCATAACTGTAATTATTTTACAGGATATGATCTTTCAATAAGAGATACAACGCGTTTTTATCAGTGGCAAAGAGATTTTGATTCTTTAGTTGCAATTAATGCTTTAACCCGGTTCAATTCTATCCGGTTTGGAAATAACCATACAGAAGGATCGCGCAAAGGCAGGCCAACACCATTTGCTCATGTAGCGGACAACGACCTGGCTGTAGGCATGTTCGTGGAATATCTTTCCAGAAGCAAAGTGTGGAATCAGAGCGCAATATTTATTGTAGAAGATGATGCGCAAAACGGTCCGGATCATGTGGATGCGCACCGCACTACCGCTTTTTTAGCGGGGCCTTTTGTAAAAAGAGGGTTTGTTGATCATACAATGTATTCTACTTCTTCTATGCTTCGTACAATGGAACTTATCCTGGGATTGCCACCGATGAGCCAGTATGATGCGGCGGCAACTCCCATGTGGCGTGCTTTTACATCAAAACCAGATAGGAAGCCGTTTAATTTTTTACCCTCCAATGTTGATCTGAATGATAAAAATAATTCAACAACAGCAAGCGCAAAACTGAGTGAAACATTTGATTTTTCTAAGGAGGACAGAATTCCGGATCTTGTTTTTAGTGAAGTTATCTGGAAAGCCGTAAAGGGAGAGAATTCAGAGATGCCGGCACCCCGGCGTAGTGCTTTCTTAAAAATTAAGGATGAAAATGAGAAAGAGGAAGAAGATAAAAAAGTAGAAACTAAAAAGCGGAAGAAATAATATGCGGTTATAATTTTCACTCAAAAATTCAGAACTACATTATGTGCGGGTTTATTTTTTTACGCAGAAGTTTTTCTCTTTTGTAATAAAAATAATAGATGATTGCAATAGAATTAAAAATAAAAAAAGTAAGTAGCCAGATCATTTTATCAGATGATCGCAGGGATCTTAAAGAAAATATTTCATACAAAGTTATAACAGTAAATAGGGCATTGATTATTGCTCCGATTGTAAAAAAGATTAGTGATTCAGGCCGGTGAATAATTTTAAATATAAGTGCAATGACCAGGAATATGATCCCAATCTCAATACATAGTTTAAAGATTTTTTCTTTTGTTTTCAAGCGAATAATTTAAAAGTTCAATTAAATTTTTATCTTCAATTATAATGAATTTAAGTTTTGATTATTTGGTGCGTGTGAAAAGCACCAAGGTGAGTAGGAGAGTAGTTATTTACACAACAATCCTTAGCAATGCTACTTTAATTTATAAACAATAAGGTATTAAATTGTACTAGATTATTGATAGCTCACCTTATCAGTTATAAATCTCCACATAGCTACCGGGAATAAAAACATTTTTAAAAGGGAAATAATCTTTGATTAAAAGTAAGAGAGAAATACTTTTCATAAGTAATAAATTATTAACACTTAACATTTATGAAAATGAAAAAAGTATTTATAATTCTGCTATTGTTATTTTCTTTTGGAAAGTCTTATTCTGTTAATCCCAATGAAAAGAAAAAAATAACACCTTTGTGCGAAACACGGGCACTTGCCATGAATCGGTTATCCGATTTTTTCAAGTCGTATGATACCACCATTTTGAAAGTTCTATTTTCAATTCCTTCTGATGAAACTAACAATCAAACTACCAATCCTAATATTGAATATATGATTAATAAAAACCGGGAACTTATCAGCATTTTGTCTTCTATAAATCCCGATGTATATAAACCTGAGAACTTGAACGTGAGCGACGATCTCATTGTTTTTGCAGGAGCAATAGAACTATATACTGAAAGAAAATCTAGACAGATTAATACAAACTATGTACCTGTAGATTGCATTAAAAATGTAATTTTAGGTTTTTTTGACGTTGTTAGCCTTATAGAAGATTACGTTGCACTAATTAAAACTGGTGGCAACTGGGCGACAGTAAGAAGCTTAATCTTTAGGACTTTAAAAAGATATGCCGGATGGATAGCTGCAGCTAATCTTATTTATGAAATTGCAACCGAATGTTATTAATAGCATAAAAAAAATGTATGAAAAACATTTCAACTGTAGTCATTATCATAATAAGTAGTTATGTAGCATTTTTGCAGATCTTTAAAATCATTTATACTTTATTTAAGCCAAAGTTTTTAAATCCTGAAAGATTTGGTCCGCCAAAAACAAAACTTATGTTAGTGGCTTATTACCTGGTGGCCTTGTTTTTTGTGGTAATGATGATCATTGAAAAGATTGAATATTTGTCAAATTAATTTGAAATGTTATGAGAGAACTACACCCTCGCTTTGGTGCGTGTGACAAGTACTAAAAATAAAACCCAAATCAATTTCTCATTAAGTAAAAATTAGTTATAACTGAAGTAAGATAGAATTATTTGTATTTAACGTATGCGTTATTTTATTTAAGAATAAGAAAGGCCTTAGAGCGTGTCACACGCATCAAGAATAAGTTATTTATTAAAGTAAGGTTTCATTATAAAAATAGTTAGTTCTTATATTTGTTTGTGAAAGTTAATCAAACGAGCATACAAATAACTTATGAAATACCTTTTGATCTGTATTATTATTATTTTAATACAACTTCCTGCTAACGCTCAGAATACTGATACATTAATTGCCCGTATACAGGCTGCCCAAAAAAAATTACACGATATTTCTTATAGCCTGCAACGCTCAGATACATTTGTTACAGGTGCAACCCGTATAACTAAAGGCAAAGCAATTATGAAGATGATCCCTACCGATAGCGTATATGATTTTGCTTTCCGGGCACAAAGAGAGGATATCAACAGCTACATTATTTATGATGGGTATACAGGTTACAGTGTAAATAATGAAACCAAAAAGTATGAAATATTTTCCAAAAGATCTTTGCCGCATCTGTTAGGAGAACCAGGGGGGCAAATGATCTTTAGCGATCTTGCCCGTTTAGATACCACCGGTGCAATTAGAGTGGAAATGCAGGAAGACAAGGCCTTTCAATATCTTACTTTTCATTATCCGGATATTAAAGAATACGATGTTGAACATCGGTATAAAACTTTCACCATAGATAAAGATTTATTTTTACCAGTGTCAGTTCGTATATACCAGGAGACTTTGGGTAAGAAACAACATATTCATTACCAGGTAAAGGATTTAAAAATAAATAATGAAGCGTTGAAATATGATTTTTCAAATAACACTTTTTTAGAAAGCTACTCACAGGAAATTCCACCGGTTAATAAATTTTTGAATAATTTAATAGGAAAGTCAGCTCCTGCTTTCAGGTTAATGGATTTCAATGGAAAAATTATTTCTACTTCTTCTTTTAAAGGGAAGGTAATATTATTGGATTTTTGGGAAGTATGGTGTGGACCCTGTGTTGCATCAATGCCAAAAGTACAGGCTCTTGGTAACCGTTATAAAAACAAAGGGCTACAGGTATATGGTATAATGAGTGAAATAGATCAATTAGATGTAGCCAAAAGGATGGTAGATAAGAGAGGAATAAATTTTAAGATGCTGGTAGGTAACCCAGAAGTACAGAAAAGTTACAAGCTCAATGCCGTTCCTTTATATATTTTAATTAATAAAAAAGGGATTATTAGTTTTATCAGTGAAGGTTATGCAGATAATATGGAGGAAGCGATTCAAAAATCTTTAGCGGAATAAAATTTAAATTTGCTGTTTGAATTTATTTCACGCAAAGACGCAAAGTAACAAAGAAAGTACATAAAGAAATTAAGCTCCTCGCCTTGGTGCGTGTCACCTGCAACAAAAATAAAATGTGCCAGTAACAATTATTTATAAGTATACATTAAAATGTTTTTTCCATTCCTTTCTTTACCACAAACCTTCGGAAATAAATTATATTTGAAAGATCATTTAATTTTTTTTGCCTGTCTTCTTTTACTTCTTCAGCAGTGTATTGTGTAGGATAGCAAGGCATAATTTCTAAGGCGTTTTTTTCCTCCTCTTGTGTATAAGAAATTTTTACATTGAAATATTGTTCATTTAAATAACCAAGATCAAACGCTTTACCCTGGTCTTTTGTCCAGGCTACATAATAAAGTGGGTATTTATCAACCCATCCTTCTCTTAACAACAATTCGGTAACGGCAGCTCCGGTTACAATATGCTCTGCATGATGTTTGTCACCATCGGGACCAAATGTAAGGATGCAATCAGGATTGATGACCGGTATATTTTCTTTAAGCAGTTGCAATAATTTTTTATGTTCACCAAAATATTTTCCAACACCAATTTTTGTGTCAAGTCTTTCAATGCCTAAAAAAACAGGTTCGGATATGCCCATTTTTTTACAGGCACAACGGGTCTCGTCTTTTCTCAGGTTGCCCAGTGAATCACCTGGTGGTATTTTTGTTACCCTGGTGCCTTCTTTACCATTGGTGGCAATCATCAATTGTACTTTATAACCAAGGGCTGCATATTTCACCAGCACTTCCGCAATGGCAGTTTCATCGTCAGGATGGGGAAAGATGGCGAGGATGGTTTTTTGTTTTTGTGCAAATAATACACATGAGCAAAATAGAAATAAAATCAGCATAATTCTTTTCATGGTAAATAATTTATTTCTTAATGAATTACTATTGCCTGGATTCTTCAAACGTAGGGCCATACAACCCCGGCACTTTGTTACCGGTGCTGCGCAGGTACACGATCATTTCGCCGCGGTGGTGGTAGAGATGATTAAATAAGAAACCACGAATTACCTGAATGCGGGGCATTTCCGGGAGGATGGGTTTATCATCTCCCATTACCATTTTCCAGTTGGTAAACATTGTATCATCTGTTGTTGTTTCCAATGCTGTTTGTGCGGCATTTACGTTTTCTTCAAATTTGGCTACAATGTTGGCAGCTTTAGTAATATCACCCTTATCATATTGATAAGTAGCCATATCAAAAACATCCTGGTGAAGGGTAGGCTGGTACCAGTTGTACACTTCAGCAATGTGAGAGGCAAGCTGTGCGGTTGTCCATGATATTTCAGAAGGTTTGTAAGACAAAGCACTGTCTGGGATGGCCAGCAACAAGTTACGGGTGTTGTTTACTTCATGCAAAAATTCGCTGATTAGAGATTTTACGATCATAAATTTGTTTTAAAACGTAAAGTAATATTTACCATTAGCAATTCAAAGCATGGATTAAAATTGCAAGTTCCCCTACCTTGATACGTGTCACACGCTCCAAAAATCATGGTGAAACAAGCCAACAGCTAATTGTAAACTGAAACAGACTACAACGATTTTTTCCGAGGTTGGTGTTCCAACTCTCCGTCCTTGAAGACGCCCTCGCCTGGTGTGCGACCATTTTAGTGTAAGAATTATTATTCCTCCGCATTATTTTATGAAACAGGAACAGATAATTTTAATATGTTAGCCTACTATTTGCAATAATAATTCGATACTCCATATTTTTTATCATTATGTTTCTGAATACGATTCTCTGCTGAGTCATGCGTAGCACCAATATAATACCTGTCAGTAGTAGGGCTGTATATTATATAGCATACATTCATATAAAATTTAAAGCCGCCTCAATTGAAGCGGCTTTTTGTGGGCCCACTAGGATTTGAACCTAGGACCACCTGATTATGAGTCAGGTGCTCTAACCAACTGAGCTATAGGCCCTGAATTTTGATTCCGATGAGATTCAAAACCCCGTTATTTTGAATAACAGTTGGCAAAAGTAAGTAAAAACAGATATTTGCCGAAACGTTTTATTAATGGCTTTCATTAAAAATATCATCTTCGACCTGGGAGGTGTTTTACTTAATATTGATTATAAAAAAACCGAAAAAGCTTTTAATGATCTTGGCGTAGTCAACTTTAAAGACATGTATGCCCAGTTCACTGCAGACAAATTATTTGAAAGCCTGGAAACCGGTCATATTAATGAAGAAAATTTTTATGAATGTATGACGGAGAGAGGTGTCAAACCTTTACAAATAAAAGAAGTACAGAATGCCTGGAATGCAATGCTGCTGGACTTTCGCATGGAAAGCCTACATTTCCTGGAAACGCTGGAAGGTCAATATAAACTTTACCTGCTGAGTAATACCAATGCCATACACAAAGCAGCATTTGATACTCTTTTTACAGCTCAAACAGGGTTCCTGGAAATAGAAAAATATTTTACCAAAACTTATTATTCTCATCTTATTGGTTTAAGAAAACCTCATACGGAGATATATGATTTTGTATTAAATGATGCCGGAATTATAGCTGGGGAAACTTTATTTATTGATGATTCTATAAATAATATTGAATCGGCAGCTCAGATCGGTATACTAACACATTTATTAAAACCGGGAGAAAAAATTGAAGACCTGGTATATTGATTATTTCACTTCTTCGTAATCAATATAATCACCTCCAACAGCTGTATTTGCGGTAGATGAGCTTTTCGAAGCGTTGGTAGTCTGAGAGTTATGTTTTTGCTGCTGATCCATTTTCTGCTGCATTTCACTCACTTTCTCTTTCATTTGCTTCGTGGTCTTATAAACCGGAATTATAAAATCAAAGATGAGTTTATAGGCCAGGTAAAGAAGAAAAAGTTCAAAAAGCATTTTAAAGATGTTCATATCGCAAAGGTATAGGCACGCACACTATTTCGTTGTTAAATTTTAAAAATAAAGCATCCGTTTTCCATTTGGCTGTTAATGCTACAATTTATATATTTGCACCAGCAAAAGAAGAACAAGAAGGGAACCGGGTGTTCCCTTCTTCTTTTATCAGGCATTATGATCAGCAATCAACTAGAAACGGTACAAAAATTATTGCAGCCCTTGCTGGTGGACGATATTTTTTTAGTTGATATGAAGGTTAAGCCGACAAATAATATTAAAATTTATTTAGACGCGGACAGTGGCCTGGGAATAGAAAAATGTATTAAAATAAACAGGGCATTATATAAGATAATGGAGGAAATGGGTATCTATCCGGATGGTGATTTTTCTTTGGAAGTTTCAAGTCCGGGTATTGATGAACCATTAAAAACACACCGGCAGTTTTTAAAGAATATCGGCAGGGAAGTAGAAGTAAAATTCCTGGATGATTCTGTAAAAATTGGCAAGTTGCTTTCAGCAACACAAAATGAAATTGTAATAGAATATACAGAAGGAAAAAATAAAAAAGCAGTTACACATACTGTAACAATACTTTTTACAGAAATAAAGCATACAAAAGTTCAGGTTAAATTTTAATAACAATAAAAACCCGTTCCGGCGGGGTCCCGATATAGGTCGGGTTGAGGCCGGAGAGGATTATGGCAAGTATTAACTTAATTGACTCATTCCAGGAATTTAAAGAAGCAGAAAACATTGACCGCCCTACTTTAATGAAGGTAATGGAAGATGTTTTTAAAACTTTGATCCGTAAAAAATACGGCAGTGATGAGAATTTTGATGTTATCGTTAACGATCAGAAAGGGGATCTGGAAATTTTCAGGCGCCGTACTATTGTTGATGATGATGATCTGTATAATACACTTACTGAAATTGAATATAAAGACGCTATTAAAGTAGAACCTGATTACCAGGTTGGGGAAGAGTTGTATGAAGAAGTAGACATTCAGAAAGAATTTGGCCGCAGGGCAATTCTTGCAGGAAAGCAAACGCTGGCTGCGCGTATCAATGACCTGAAGAAAAATATCCTGATTAAAAAATATGAAGATCGCATAGGCGAGATCGTTAGTGGAGAAGTTTACCAGGTATGGAAAAAAGAAGTACTGATACTGGATGAAGATGGAAATGAAATGCTGCTCCCAAAATCTGAGCAGATACCTACTGATTATTTTAAGAAAGGTGAAACGGTAAGGTCTGTAGTAAAGAAAGTAGAACTAAAAAACAGCCAGGCAATCATTATCTTATCGCGCACAAGCCCATCTTTCCTGGAAAAATTATTGGAAATAGAAGTGCCGGAAATATTTGATGGCCTGATAGTGGTTAAAAAGATCGTGCGTGATCCCGGTGAAAGAGCCAAAGTAGCGGTAGAAAGTTATGATGACAGGATCGATCCGGTAGGTGCATGTGTAGGTATGAAGGGAAGCCGTATACATGGAATAGTAAGAGAACTGAAAAATGAAAATATTGATGTCATCAACTGGACTGCAAACACCCAGTTACTGATACAACGTTCTTTAACACCTGCAAAGATCACCAGTATAGATCTTGACACAGAAAAGAATCATGCAAATGTCTATCTTAAACCAGACCAGGTTTCACTTGCGATCGGCAGAAGAGGAGTAAATATCAAGCTTGCCTGCGAACTCACCGGTTTCCAGATCGATGTTTTCAGGGACAATGAAGGGGAAGAAGATGATTATGATATTGACCTGGATGAATTTACAGATGAGATCGAAGGATGGGTGATCGATGAATTAAAAAGAGTAGGTTGTGATACGGCACGCTCTGTGTTAGACCTTTCAGCAGAAGAGCTGGAACGCAGAACGGATCTTGAAAATGAAACCATTGAAGAGTTGAGAAGAATTCTAAAAGAAGAATTTGAAAAAGAATAAAGGCTGAACGAATTAATAATATAAAAAACGAAATTTTATCCTGCATTGCCGGATAAAAATAACCAAGAATGTCAGAAATAAATACACCAAGGTTGATGGCTGCGGCCAAAGAATTTAATATAGGTACTAATACCTTGATTGATTTCCTTGTATCCAAAAGTTTTAGTGCAGACGAATTAAAGCCTACAACAAAACTTTCGGAGCAAATGTACCGGGTACTGCAGTCTGAATTTCAGCAGGATAAGGCTGCCAAGCAAAAAGCAGAACAGATCGACCTGCCGAAAGGTGCCGGGGCTAATGAGCCAAAAAAGAAAAGAGATGAAGAAGATCTTTCTATAAAAAAGAAGGAAGAAAAATATAAACCAAAAGGTAAAGAAGAAACTCCGGTTCCGGAAACACCTGTAGAAGTTCCTGTTGCAGAACCGCCTAAAGAGCCTGAGACAGCACCTCCTGTTACAGAACCTCCGGTAAGTATCAGTAATATTGAAGCACCAGAAATTGAGGCGCCTAAAGTAATAGATAAAATAGATCTTGAAGCTATAGACTCTTCTACACGTCCTAAAAAAGGAGCAAAAAAATCTGCTAAAACTGAAGAAGTTATAGAAGAAACAGTTGCTCCAAAAGCCGAAGAGCCTGTAAAAGAAGAAAAAAAGGAAGAGACCGTTACAATTGAAAAAGCAGAACCTGCTCCTCTTGTACCCGTTGCCGTTAGTGAGATAAAACCGGAAGCAATTAAAGAAGATTCCGCCCCGGTAATTTCTAACATACAGGCTACAAAATTAACTGGTCCTAAAATAATGGGGAAGATCGATCTTCCGGTAGAAAATGATACAAGGCCTAAAAAAGACGACGAAAAACATAAAAGGAAACGTATTCCAATTCAGAAAAAACCTGGTGCGCCTTCTGGTCCGGGTGGCCAGGGTGGAGGAAGCAATATAGCAGGTGGCAGACCGCCAATGGGCAACAGGCCAATGCAGGATAACAGGAATACGGGAGGTTCAAATCGTGGAACCGGCGGCAGCAACCGTTTTGCAAGACCAGCTACAACCAATGGCACACCAGCTCGCAGGGAAGATAAAGTGATAGATGCAAAAGAGATCCAGGATAAATTAAAACAAACACAGGCAAAACTTTCAGGCGGTGGTGGCCGTGGAAAAAGCCTTAAAGCAAAATACAGGAAAGCAAAAAGGGAAGAAATGGCTGAGCAGATGGGCGCAGCAGGAATAGAAGGAAACAAATTACAGGTTACCGAATTTGTTACGGTAAGTGAACTTGCCGGTTTGATGGAAGTGAGTTTTGCAGATATCATCAGCAAGGTTATGAACCTCGGTATAATGGTATCGATCAATCAAAGACTGGAAGCGGATATTATAGAACTGGTTGCAAGCGAATTTAATTTTGAAGTTGAATTTATAGGAGTAGATGATGCGGCAGAACTGGAAGAAGACCAGGAAGACGATGCTCCTGAAGATTTAAAACCACGTGCGCCTATTGTTACTATCATGGGCCACGTAGATCATGGAAAAACCTCATTACTGGATTATATCAGAAATACCAATGTGATAGCTGGTGAAGCAGGTGGTATCACGCAGCATATAGGTGCCTATGAAGTGAAACTAAAAGATGGCCGAGCTATAACTTTCCTGGATACACCGGGTCACGAGGCATTTACGGCTATGCGTGCCCGTGGTGCTAAGGTTACTGACATTGCAGTAATAGTAGTGGCAGCGGATGATGCAGTAATGCCTCAAACCAAAGAAGCTATTTCACATGCCCAGGCTGCATCAGTGCCAATGATCTTTGCTATAAATAAAGTGGATAAAGATGGTGCTGATCCCGAAAAAATTAAGCAACAGCTTGCCGGTATGAATATATTGGTGGAAAGCTGGGGAGGTAAATTTCAAAGCCAGGAGATCAGTGCAAAGCAGGGAATGAATATAGACCTGCTGCTTGAAAAAATATTACTGGAAACAGATATACTTGAATTGAAAGCCAACCCAGGCAAAGCTTCCAATGGTACCATCATTGAAGCCTCGCTTGATAAAGGCCGCGGCTATGTAGCCACTATATTGGTACAGAATGGTACACTAAAATCCGGTGATATGATCGTTTCCGGCCAGTTCTTTGGAAAAGTGAAAGCCATGTACAATGAACGCAATCAGCGTTTGGAAATGGCACCGCCATCAACACCGGTATTAATTCTCGGATTAAATGGTGCGCCACAGGCCGGTGAAACTTTCAGGGTATTTGAAAATGAAGCAGACGCAAGAGAGACAGCATATAAGCGCGGACAGATATTGCGGGAGCAGGGTATAAGATCGAAAAAACACATTACACTTGATGAGATCGGTCGCAGGCTTGCATTAGGAAACTTTAAAGAACTGAATGTAATTATAAAAGGTGATGTGGATGGATCCGTGGAAGCATTAAGTGATTCATTGCAAAAATTGAGTACTGAAGAGATAGTAATAAAAGTGATCCACAAAGCGGTAGGTGCTATCACCGAAAGTGATGTTACCCTTGCGAATGCATCGGATGCAATCATTATTGGTTTTAATGTACGTCCATCAATACAGGCTGCAAGGCTGGCAGAGACTGAATCAATAGAAATAAAATTATATTCTATCATTTACAACGCCATCGAAGAGATCAAGAGTGCGATGGAAGGAATGCTTGAACCCGGTGTTGAAGATAAAGTGCTGGGTAATGTGGAGATCAGGGAAACATACCGCTTTGATAAAGCTACTGTGGCTGGTTGTTTTGTTTTGGATGGAAAGATCGCACGTAATAACCGGATCAGGTTGGTAAGAGATGGTATCGTTATATATACGGGTGAACTGGCTAGCTTAAAACGTTTCCGTGATGATGCCAAAGAAGTAACCTCCAGTATGGAGTGTGGATTGGTTATCAGGAATTACAATGATATTAAGATGGGAGATATAGTAGAAGCTTTTGAAGAAGTTGAAGTGAAAAGAACGCTATAATTTCTCTCACAGTTAATATTAAAAACAAATATTCTTAATAGGAATAGCTGTGATTTTTTATGAGCAAATCATATACTGCCACGTTTACAATCTTTTGTTAAAGAGATATAAATAACCTGCGTTTCCACCGATGCAGTTTAAATTTGAATTTACTGAAATCAAAACCAGTGTGATAGTATGAAGGTTCCTTTCAAAATAATAATAACCGTTTTTTTACTTACCATTTTTAACGGTGTTTTTGCCCAACAAAAAAAAGTAGTTGCCGATAAGATCATTGCTGTAGTGGGAAATAAGATCGTATTGCAAAGTGATATTGATAATAGCCTTTTGGATATGGCCCGCCAGGGTATGGAAATCCCGGAGAATGGAAAATGCCTGACGCTGGAACAAAGCATGGGCGTAAAAGCATTGGTGCTGCAGGCAGAAAAAGATTCCCTTCCTGTAACGGATGAAGAAGTGGAAGCAGACATTGAATTACAGATCAGGCAGTTTATTTCTGCATATGGTTCAAAAGACGAACTGGAAAAAGTTGCCGGAAGATCTGTTTACCAGTTAAGAGAAGATTTTAAAGAAGGCTTTCGTGATCGCAAACTTGCGGCTGCTATGCGCAACAAGATCGTGCAGGATATAAAGATCACTCCCAATGAAGTAAAAGATTATTTTGAAAAAATACCTGCAGACAGTCTTTTCCTGTATGAGAGTGAAATAGAAGTGGGACAGATAGTACGTTATCCAAAAGCAAGCCGTGAAGCTGAGGAGTATGCAATTGAACAACTTACAGAGTTTAAAAAACAAATAGAAAGTGGAAAGCGTGATTTTAAAACCATTGCGTCCTTGTATACAGAAGACCCGGGAAGTAAAGAACGGGGAGGCCTATACGAAGTTAACCGCAACCAGAAGGATATGGATCCAACCTGGATGGCAAAAGCTTTTACTTTAAAGGAAGGGCAGATCAGCAATCCTTTTAAATCAAAATTTGGCTATCATATATTGATGCTGGATAGCCGTTCTGGTGATGATGCATTGGTAAGGCATATATTAAAGGTGCCGCAGGTAACGCAAGTAGAATTAAAAGACGGATTTCAAAAACTGGATTCCATAAGAGCCGGACTTATAGCAGGTACTATAGAATTCGGAAGAGCTGTTAGCCGGTATAGTGATGATGAAACAAGTAAATTCACTGCCGGCATGATCCAGGGAAGAGAAGGAACATTTTTAAGTATAGACCAGGTGGATAAAGAGATGATCCCTATTTTAAGAGATTTGAAGCAAGGAGAATATTCACAACCTGTTCAATACACAGATGAACGTGGAAAAAAAGGAGTTCGTATAGTTTACCTGAAAACAAAGACAGAACCGCACAGGGAGAACCTGACTGATGATTATAGTAAAATAGCTATGCGGGCATTGGAGTATAAAAAGGAATTAGCTATTGAAAAGTGGTTCCAGGAGCATATCGATACTTATTACATCATGGTTTCTGATGAATACAGAACATGTGATGTAATGCAAAAATGGATACAGGCTGCAAACTCAACAGGAAAAAAATAAAGAAATTAAAAATATAAGGGAAGCGTTCCAATTTCTGGAACGCTTTTTTATTTATAACACTTAATAAGGTATAGATATACTAATGTAAATTTGTAACTACTATAATTCAATAATTTGATAGATAAAAATAATAAGATCAATAACGAGGAAAATGCCATTCTCATTGGCATGATCAAGAAGGATGAAACCGAAGAACAGGTTACTGAATACCTTGATGAATTACAATTTCTTGCAGAAACAGCAGGTGCCATTACAGTAAAAAGGTTTACACAGCGTATGGCAAAACCAGATAGTAAAACTTTTTTAGGAAAAGGAAAACTGGAAGAGATCAAACATTTTATAGAATTAAAAGGCAATATCAACATTGTGATCTTTGATGATGAACTTACTGGTGCGCAGATCATAAATATTGAAAAAGCCATAGGTGCTAAAACCATTGATCGCAGTGATCTTATCCTGGACATATTTGCAAGGCGTGCAAAAACCGCACAGGCTAAAACGCAGGTAGAACTGGCACAATATCAATATATATTGCCGAGATTAAAAGGAATGTGGCAGCATTTGGAAAGACAGGGCGGGGGTGTAGGTACAAGGGGGCCGGGTGAAACGGAGATAGAGACTGACCGCCGGATCGTGAAAGACAAGATCAGTTTATTACGGAAACGCTTAGCCGAAATTGACAGGCAGTCATTTACGCAAAGAAAAGAAAGAGGGGAATTTATTCGTGTTGCGCTGGTAGGTTATACCAATGTTGGTAAATCAACACTGATGAATGTTTTAAGTAAAAGCGATGTGTTTGCAGAGAACAAATTATTTGCCACACTGGATACTACAACAAGGAAAGTGGTATTTGAACAAAGCCCTTTTCTTTTAAGTGATACTGTAGGATTTATAAGAAAACTACCGCATCATCTTGTGGAAAGTTTTAAAAGCACACTGGATGAAGTAAGAGAGGCGGATATACTGTTGCATGTTGTGGACATTTCTCATACGCAATATGAAGAGCAACTTGCAATTGTAAATAAGACACTGGCAGAATTAGGCGCCGCTGAAAAGCCAACGATCACCATATTTAATAAGATGGACAGGTTTGAAGAGATAACTTTTGATAAATGGCTGCAGGATGATGTTAAACAGGATATACTCCGGGACCTGAAAGAGAAGTGGCAGGAAGAGACAAAGGGGAACTGTGTGTTCATATCTGCCACAGAAAGAACCAACCTGGATGTTTTGCGCCAGACGATCCTTAATAAAGTAAGGGAAATGTACAGGATACGCTATCCTTATAAGGCAGAATATTTTTATTAAAAGGCATTTTCTCCACTACAAAGCCGATATCTCAAAATCCTTTGTTTAATTTTTTTAAAAGGGTAAAAATCTATATTTTTGCGTCCCTGTTAAAGGGAAAATTCCTCCTTAGCTCAGTTGGTTAGAGCATCTGACTGTTAATCAGAGGGTCGCTGGTTCAAGTCCAGCAGGGGGAGCAGAAAAATTTAAAACCTCGGTTAACACCGGGGTTTTAAATTACCAGCAAATTATCCAGGCCCACATAAAGCAATCTTTTGTCTAAAGTAGTTGCTTGTAATAATTAAACAGGTTTACGTATTAGAAAGTAATATCAGTAATGACTTACTCGTTTATGGTGTTTGAATTTTCTAAATACTTCTTAAAGTATTTTGCATTTACATCTGAAAGAGTTGCAGTGGCTATCTATAACAAATTTTTGTAAAAACGCCTTTTCCAGGAAAATAATTTTGTAAATCTTTTTTTGCAAAATTTACTTGCCAATCTCTTACGTCTTTTCCTAAATTAAATCTTATTCGTGCTTCTTCATCATCTAATTTTAAAAACTCTGTAATAGTATTTTCAACGCCTTGCTTTGTATTATGAATTGTAAATGCATCTCTTGCTGTTACTATCCCAACATTATTTAATGTAAAAATTTCATTTACTGAAAACCCTTTATCGTATTCAATTTGTTCTTCAAAATTTTTACTCGTAAAAAAGAAATTAGGTGCAATGTTCGGTAATTCTTTGTAATCAATATTTTTGATAGGATTTTCGTATAAAAAGGCGTATTTCATTTCACGTTTACCAAACAAATCAAAATGGAATACTTTGCCAAATTCGTTTACTTTTTTCTTGCCCGTTTTTATAAAGATGTTAATTGAAACACCTTGCATAATATCAAATACATTAATATCCTCACTTCCATCCGGTGCAGTTTCTTTTTTCTTTGCGTTTCCGTGAAGGTCTATGGTGTAAATTTTGTCATAAGTTTTTAGTAAGTTCCAACGCATACCACGAAAAGTAGGATTATCTAAATACCCGTGAGGATTAATAAATCCTAAAATCCCACTTCCGTTTTTTTCTATAAAATGCTGCCCGTAACGTAAAAATTTTACATAATCATCATTAATCCATTTTGGATTTCTTTCTTTCAATTTTTCAGTTCCACCTGGTTCTTTTTTGTAATCTTCCATTAGTTTCATTATCCACTCGCCTTTGTTAGCACTTTCACCGCTGTATGGTGGATTCCCTATCACGCACATTACTGGTGTATCACGCTTTATCCTGTTTGCTTCGTTAGCTTCCGTGCTTAACCAATTTGCGAACAATGTTCCTGTATCAGGATGATGTTCTTCTAAGCTATTAGTAAGATAAACCCGTAAGCGTTGATTACTGGTGGCTTTATACCCCGTATCAGTAAGAAGTAAATCTAGTTGAAGGTGTGCCATAGCATAAGAAGCCATCAGTAATTCAAAGCCGTTTAAACGAGGCAATAAATGCGTTTCCACATAATTACTCCAAATACCTTTTTGCCCTTCAAATTTTTTATGAATATGTTTTACAACTTCTGCTAAAAAAGTTCCGGTACCTGTAGCAGGGTCTAGTATCTGTACCCGGTGTACTTCCTGCTCAACTTGTTTACCCTGTAGGTTAATCTTTGTTTTAATTTTACTGTTGTCTGCTAGGCCTTGTGGTAAATCAAATTCAGTTTTTAAAATATCATCAACTGCTCTCACTATAAAATTTACCACGGGTGCCGGTGTATACCAAACGCCCCGGGCTTTGCGTAGCTTGGGATCATATTCACTTAAAAAGGTTTCATAGAAGTGTATAATAGGATCTTCAGTTTTTGTATCCTTTCCATAGTTTTTTAAAATCTCTTCCACGTTACAAGCAAGAAATATTTCAACCAGGCTATCTACGATCCATTTAATTCTATCATCAATATCAGGGCCAGCAATGTATCCGAAGAGCTTGCGTAAGAAAGGATTTGATTTAGGTATCAGTTCCGCTGCTTCCTGCCGTCCAAAGGTGGGTAGTGTGGGGTCATGTAACCGAGCAGCGAACATTCCATAAGCAATGGTTTGAGCATAAACATCTGCAAACCCTTTGTGGCTAATGTCATGAATTAAGATCTCCCTGAACGCAGTCATTTGGTCCTTTAGCGTACTATCCTGTTGATTTGCTTCATCACTTGTCACAGCTCTTTCTATAACATCGGAAAGCAATCGCGCTTTCCCCGCCATCATTTGTGCGAGCTTCTTCGGACTTTTTATCGTCTGTGAAACATGAGTACAAAAGTGTTGAAGGAGATTTGTGAATGAATTGAAATTATTTGGTAAAGCAACGATAGAACCGTTTTGTAGTTCTGCAATTGCAATTTTGGTAACAAACTGCCCATCGCGATATAGGTAAAAACTTAAATAGTTGGTGAAGATGAGATTATTTTAAAGATGCTTTGTATCTGTCAAACTGCTCTTTGTTACCGACTTTTTTTAAACCTTCAAGATCTTTATCGCCTATATCCTTTGCTTCAATAAAGCCTACAGGTATATCCTTCCTGGTAAGGATGTAATCCGGCGCTCCACAAGTTTGACGTTTAGGTTCATTAGTTGCTCGTATGTTTGGTACCAGGCTTTCAATTAATTGCTGTAAGTCCCCACGAAAAGTATGCTCTGTTGCGTTCCCTTGTTTATACCTTGAAGTGATATTAGAAAGGTATTGTTCAACTGTCATCCAACAATATTATGCTTTTGCGCTAAAATTATAGTGGATTTCTTCTGAGTTCTATGTACAAGAGTGGCATATAGATTAATCATTTGCATATAACGCAGACGATTATGATAAGTAGACACACCTCTTCTTGTGCTGAGAATTAATAGATCTTCTAAGTTGTGATAAAGATATTTATTTTACGCCGTTTTTAAGAGTAGAGTGTTCGAGATAAAGTGCTTCATGCATAGCCATGCATTATTTTTAAATTATTTTGAAAAGAAGAATGGATGTCAGTATGCTTAATGCAATAGCGCTACAATAGTATATGATCAGATTACCCGGGTTTAGTAAAGACCCAATTGGTAAAGAAATAAAGGTTACTACTATTCCAAAAATTCCAACTAACCCGTGTATTAGTTTAAACAGGTTGATTGATCTTACTTTCGAAGTAAAAATCTTAAATAAAATTAATGAGACTACAATAGTGGGGATAGACAAATACGCTGCCGACCCGCTAAGTAAAAGTGCCTGAGGTAGGCTCAATAGGACTGTTACAGAATGGTAGAACCACCGAAGCATTAACAAAAAAATTGGATACAAGACTATGCAGGTGAACCACACTTTGAAAAGGTAGCGAGATTTTGAAGTTGGGCTACTCATTAAAGTAAGTTACTAAATTATACCCTCCTGTACTGCGTAGGATTAACTTTGTATTTCTGTTTGAAAGCAGTTGAAAAATGTCCGGCACTATTAAATCCTGATGAAAAGGAAACATCAGCTACCGGCATCGCACTGTTTTTTAATAAAAGTTCACTGTGCTTTAAACGTGTATTAAGCAGGTATTGATACGGGGAAAAGGAAGTAAATTTTTTAAAGATCCGGCTGAAATGAAACGGGCTTACGCAGGAATAACAGGAAATTTCCTGGATGGATATATCCCTGGAAAAATTTTCATTCATATATTCTTTGGCTTTTTCTACAGTAACCAGGTGATTTATTCTTAAAGAATGTTCAATGTCATCTCTTGATGTATTTGTGATAGAAGCCACAATTATATTAACCAGGTCCAGTACAAGGTTATCCATTTCCATTTTTCCTGCACTCTGAAGAATTTTTAAAATACGATGATGTAAATAATCAGTCCCGGGTGTTGTGTTCAGTATAACCGAAAGCATATCAGGATTTGAAAAAAAGAAAGATCTTTCCAGGCCTGAATTTTTTATTAACTCATCGTAAAAATCTTTTGTAAAATTAAAGATCGTGCATTCTCCGGAGGCCGGCCGAAGCCTGTATTCAAAACCAGGTTTTTCGATAACGATATGCCCGGTGTGCATATCATGCGACTTCCGGGCCATATCAAATAAAAAATTTCCCTTTTTTACGATTACAATACAAAAGCAATCATTGTATCCATCACTGGTTTGCCTGTCTCCATTAAAATCAAATGACCAGTTTTTAATATGGTAGTAATCAGATTTAAAAAGATAGTTAGCAATTACATTATCAACCAAAGGGATAGTATCAAGTAAGCGTTCTGACATTTATGATCTATAATTTTTATTATATACAAATGTAAAAGATTGAAAAGTCTATTTATTATTTGAATACAGTATAAAACAAGAAAAGCAGGATTTCAAAAGAAGTAAGTATATGGGATTATTATTTTGGGGAATGAAAAAGAACAGCAAGACCACTGTTTTGGAAGTTGCTTACAAACATACAGATGACTCTTCACAATTAAGCAGTTTAAACAGCCAGTTTATAAAAAATTTTCTTACCCAGGATGCAGCGGCACATGCTGAGATCATCCATACAGATTTTGTATGTATAGAGAGTAACGGTTCTATTGTAAAACGGGATGAATATTTAAAAAACTGGGCAACTGATTTCGATAACAGTGGATATACAAGTTTTGATTATGGTGAAGAGCATATCAGAATATTCGGGAATATGGCATTGGTTAGGGCGAAAACAAATTTTAGAAAGGAAGAGATTGGTAGTGAAGCCGGTTACACCATTTATACAGATACCTATGTAAAAGAAAAAGGGGAATGGAAGTGCGTGCAGGTTCAGATCACCCCGGTTAAAAGCAGCAATGAATAAGATCAGCTTATACATTGATAAAGGAACAGGTTATGCTATTCTTTTTCTAAGGATAATTATTGGCTGGAGATTAATTGCCGGTGCCTGGCCTTTTGTAATGCAGACAAAACCCATAGAAGAAATTAAAGAATTTTTTATCCTGGTTCATATTCCGTTCCCTCTGCTTAGTGCATATTTATCGGTATATGCACAGTTTATTTGTGGTATTTTATTTATTACAGGCTTGTGGCTACGCCCCGCATCATTTGTGATGATCCTCAATTTTGTTGTTGCCATCCTAGCCGTTCACTTATATGATGGAATTGAAAAATCTTTTGCGGCATGGGTTTTACTCGCAGTCTCTTTTTTCTTTTTATTTAATGGAGCAGGTAAAATTTCATTAAAAGTTATGAAAGGTAAAAGAAAATAAAAACCTCATCCCAACCCCAGTTTTTATTTTAGATATTTATCAAACCAGTCAATGATCTGTTTTGATTCTGAAATATCAGCAGGCCAGCCATGTCCACCATCTTTTTTTAATACGAACTGGTTAGGAACTTTATTTTCTTTAAATTTTGCAAGGATGGATTCTGTTTGTTGTAAGGGAACGGTTCTGTCTTTATCACCATGGAAGATAAGAACAGGCGGATCATCAGAAGTCACTGCATAAATTGGTGATGTCTCCCGGTAAATATTTATTCTTTTGGTTGTGTCTGTTACCGGAAGATATGCAGTTGCTGAATCGCTGTACACCCTGAAATCAAATGCACCAGCTACTTTGGCAAGCGATAAAAGTTTTTCATTTTTATATAAAGCACCTCCCGGCACACCCCAGTTAAAAAAATCAGTTGGCGGAAAATAAACAGCTACAGCCTGCACTCTTGATGATACACGGTCAACAGGATCTTTAGAATTCATTTCCATTTTATCATCAGCGGTAGCTACCAGCAGGGAAAGATTTCCACCGGATGATGCACCGTTAATTCCGATATGGCCGGGATCAATTCCATAACTCTTTGCATTGTATCTTATAAATCGCACCGCTCTTTTTATATCGTTTACCTGGTCGGGTATTGCATATTTAGGCTGGGAGCCATGCATAACCAGGAAAACAGAATAACCTTTTTCCATGTAAAACTGCGAACCCGATATATAATTGGACAACCGGTTATTGTTGGAAACCCAGTTACCACTGATCACACGTAGGATAGCTTTTCCATTGACCTTTTTTGGTGCAAGGTGTATCATGGTTAAAGCCATACCGTCTTTTCTGCCATAAATGATCTCCTGCTGTGTAAAGCTGGAATCCTGTGCAGTTGTATCACTTATAAAAAAGAAAAATAATAATAAGAAGTTAACTGTTTTCATTTAGTAAAGATAAGGAGGCGCATTCAATGTTTAACCGCGGAGGCGGGAAGGCGCAGAGAAGAAATTTTGAATTTTAAATGATCCAAATGATATTACTCTCTTTTGGAGAGGGGGTGGGGGTGAGGTAATATTTTTCACGCAAAAGCGCAAAGATTTACTTATGATTTTCCTTGCGAAACATCGTGCCTTCCTGTTTTAGTGGTAAAATATAACTGCGGAGGCGGGAAGACGCAGAGACAGGATTAAAAATATTTTTTCTTTTTTTCTCTGCGACTCCGCAACTCTGCTGTTACTTGTTTTCTAAGATTTTTTTTGGTAAAGTATAAATACGGAAGCGCAGAGACTAAAGAAGGAATTTTGGATATTAAATTTTAAATGATCCAAATAATGTTACTCCCCTCTCTTTTGGAGAGGGGGCGAGGGTGAGGTAATATTTTTCACGCAAAAGCGCAAAGATTTACTTATGATTTTTTCTCTGCGACTCCGCAACTCTGCGGTTACTTACCTTACTTTCTTTGCTGTATAACATTTAAGGAACCATGGTAATCGTCCAGCTATTGCTTCTTCTGCTCCAGATGATCGCATAATCTTTACCATGCATTAATTGAAAACGCTTTGCGCTTGTATTGTTAGAGAAACGCAGCCAGCCATAATTGTACACATCAAATTTAAAAACGAAAGGCTGGGTTGTTTTTAAGGGAACCGGTGAGTATGTATTTCCATCATCAGATAAATACACAGTCATTTCACTATTTCCATAAAGCGAAAGATAGATCCAGCTTGCATCTGTTGCCGGTGGGGGATTTTGCTGCGGTTGTGGTGCTGTAGATGTATTCGGATTGTTATTTGAATTGGTTATTCCTTTTGCATAATTCCATCCCTGGGTTATTGCAGATATCCTGTTAGATTTTGCCGGATGCGTTGAACTTGCTCTTTCCGATGCAATTTTATCCATAGCGGCAACAGACTCATTTAAACTTGCACCCATTTTGGCCATTACATATCCTGAAAAATAATCTGCTTCAATTTCTTTGGGTGGAGTACTTCCCCTGCTGTCTACCACATGGTTGCGGTAATGATGTCCCATCTCATGAGCCATTACACTCAAGGAAGCCCATTTTGTTTTGGCATATTTATCAAGGCCTTCTAAAAAATTATTATCATAAATAATATATCGTTGGTTACGAATGATAGTTGCATATGCATTGTTAATGCCCGCCTGTTCCCTTATATTAAAATTTTCCTGCCAGTTAATACTGTCAAGCATCCTGTTAACATAAGCCCCGGCTTCGTACACCGACTGAAAATTATTTTGTAAAGATGCAGGTGGGATAATAAAGCCACATTGATTTACCTGTTGAGCATAAGCAAACTGGAAGGTGAATATAGAAAGAATGACCAATATTTTTTTCATCAGATGTTTTGATAGATTTAAGACAATAAATACGCCAAATACAGAAAATGTTTTTCAATGGATAATGACATTATCTAAGATTCATTTTTTAAGTAAATAACTATCCAGTACTGTTAATAGTAACTTAATACAATTTTATTCCGGAACTTCTAAAGACAAGCTTTGTGAGTTTTAATTTGCCTTATATTTAAAGATGAATTTAAAAATCCTCTCTATACTGTTGTTGTTTTTACAAAGCAACCTGTTAACATCCCAGACTATTAAAAAACTCGATGGAACAATACTCCCGGCACCGATGCTTACCAAAAAAATTGATGAGTTGATGAAAGCTTCAAATGTGCAGGGAATGGCGATAAGTGTTTTTAATAAAAACAGGTCGGTTTACAAAAAAGTATTCGGATATAAAAGGATCGATATAAAAGATACCATGTTAACCAATACCAATATGTACGGAGCCTCTTTGAGTAAAGCAGTTTTTGCAGTGCTGGTGATGAAGTTAATTGAAGTAGGAAAGATCACTTTAGATAAACCGTTGCATACTTATCTTCCCAAACCGATATATGAATACGGAAAGGGCACAAGCTGGAACCAGGATTATACAGAATTAAAGAATGATACTTTGTATAAGAAGATCACAGCGCGTATGTGCCTCACGCACACTTCCGGTTTTCCTAACTGGAGATGGCAAAATCCTGATGAAAAGATCGCCGTGATCTATACACCCGGTGAACGCTTTAATTATTCAGGAGAAGGTCTCACTTACCTGCAGTTTATATTAGAAAAGATAACCGCGAGAACTTTAGAACAGCTCATGGACGAAAAAATATTCAAGCCCCTTCGCATGACAAAGAGCGCATATACCTGGAGACCTGATTTTGAAAGCAATTATGCAACCGGCCATGCATCCGATAATAAATTGTATGAGAAAGACAAGGACAATGCTGCCCGCAGTGCCAGTACTTTGGAAACTACATTGGATGATTATACTTTATTCCTGGATGCAATGTTGCAAAAGAAGATCCTTAAAAGATCATCATATAAAGAGATGTTCAAAACGCAGTATCGCATCAGAACAAAGGCACAGTTCGGTCCGTTAAGTCGCAATACTGTTACCACCGATTTCGATCCTATACAACTCGGTTATGGACTTGGATGGGGTGTGATACATACACCAAATGGAATAGGAGCTTTTAAAGAAGGTCATGGTGATGGCTTTCAGCATTATTCCATACTTTTTCCGGCAAAAGGGATTGGTATTTTGATGATGACCAACAGTGATAATGGAGAAAAAATATTTAAAGAGCTGCTGACTTATAGTATAGGAGATACCTGGACTCCATGGCAATGGGAAGGATGGGGGATGTAGGTTATTTTGAATTTTACCTCACCCCCGCCCCCTCTCCAAAAGAGAGGGGAGTAATATCATTAAATCATTTAAAATAAAAATTTAAAAGTTTCTCCTTTAGTCTTTGCGTGAAAAATGTTTTACCTCACCCCCGCCCCCTCTCCGAAAGAGAGGGGAGTATCAAAATTTGTTTTTTCTTAATTTTTCTTTGCGTCTTTGCGTGAAAACATTGCCTTACATTTAATATTCAAAATTCAACATTCAAAATAATTCCGTAATGCGTGAATGGAAAAAGAAACTTTTAAATATTGTCACACACATTGATGACCGAGCAGACATTCTTTCATCAAAGATAAAACAGCGTTTCGGTCATAATGATCCAGTAAAGATCATTCCTTACCGTACTTATGGAACACCCAGGAAGATCTATGTAAGAGGACGTGTGCTTGAAGATAAAAATATAGCCATTGCAAATGAAGGAGACAATCTTTTTACCAACTTGCTTAACATGTACAAACGTTTTGAGAGCGATGAGGTAAGTGGAGCAAAAGTTAAGATAATGCTGGAAGATGAGGAACATGAAGTTATTACAAACAATGAAGGGCATTTTATATTTAATCTGAATCCGAAAACGGAAGTACATTCCGAACAGTTGTATCACACGATAGAATTACAATTGGTACATCCGGTAACTGAAGCAAAATCATCTACAGCAATTGCAGAAATAATGATACCTCCGGCAGATGCGGAGTATGGAATCATCAGTGATATAGATGATACAGTGATCCACACCGGGGCAACGAGTTTGCTGGCAATGGGTAAAACGGTTTATTAAGCAATGCAAGAACGCGGTTACCGTATGCTGGCGTAACAGAATTTTATAAAGCTTTGCAATTGGGAAGGAATGGAAAGCGCAACAATCCATTTTTCTATGTAAGCAGCAGTCCCTGGAATTTGTATGATCTGCTGGTTGATTACCTTGATCACAATGAGATACCTGCCGGCCCGTTGTTGCTGCGTGATTTTGGTTTGCGGAGTGAATCTTTCATGAATGGTGATTATTTAAGTCACAAGTTCAAAGAGATCTCGCAGATAATGGAAACGTATCCACTATTAAATTTTGTGCTGGTAGGAGATAGCGGAGAGCAGGATCCCTCTATCTATTATGAAGTAGTGAAGAAATATCCCGGCCGTATTATTTCTATCTATATCCGCGACATGGCCATACCGGCAAAAAAAAAGATAGCCCGCGAAGTAGTTGAAGCCTTAAAAGATCTTTCTGTTGAAATGATATTAACCGAACATTCTGTTGAAGCCGCTAAACATGCTGCTGGTGCCGGTCTTATTTTTACAGAACATATCCCGGCAATTGAACAGGATAAAAAAGAAGATGAAGGTAAAGTGGAGGGGAAGGAGGAGTTGGTGGCGGTGTGAAATTGCACCGCTAAGAAACGAAGCTGCTAAGAGCCGCTATGTATAATCCTTTACTCCTTTGCGACTTTGCGTGAAATATTCTTTATGACTTTGCGTGAAAAAACTCTGGGCCACTTTGAGTAATCTTATAATCTTTGCCTGAAATACCTATATTCATTCTCCAAAACATTTTCAATGAAAAAAATATTTTTATTTCTTTTTGCCTACAGTTTTGCAATAAGCCAGGCACAGGTGATTACTTCTTCTCAAATTGATTCACTTACCAATCTTACCCTTAAAACTTTTGATGTTCCGGGTATAGCCGTTGCCGTTATAAAGGATGGTAAGGTGATCCATGCAAAAGGATACGGTGTACGTTCCCTTAAAAATAATTTACCGGTTGATGAAAATACCTTGTTCGGGATAGCATCCAACAGCAAAGCTTTTACAGCATCGGCCCTTGCCATGCTGGTTGATGAAGGCAAAATGAAATGGGATGATAAAGTAATTGATCATATCCCCGAATTCAGGATGTATGATCCTTATGTAACAGATGCCTTTACCATCCGCGACCTTCTTACACACCGTAGTGGCCTTGGCCTTGGGGCCGGAGACCTGATGTTTTTTCCTGATGGGAGCAGCTTTACCCGCAAAGAGATCATTTCCAATATCCGTCACTTAAAACAGGTTTCAGGTTTCAGAACACAATATGATTATGACAACAACATGTATATCGTAGCAGGGGAAGTTATAGCAAGAGTTTCGGGTATCAGCTGGGAGGAATTTATAGAGAACAGGATCATGCAACCCCTCGGGTTTACAACCAGCAAAGCATCCTGGGGCAGAGTAAAGAATAATACCAATATTATTGATGCTCACGTTCCTTTCAATGGTAAGGTACAGGCAATCGCACACGACTGGTCTGAAACGGCCAATGCAGCAGGAGGTATCTTGAGCAATCTCACCGATCTTAGCAAGTGGGTGATCCTGCAAATGAATAATGGCAAGTATGGGGAAGGATTATCTAAAAAATTATTCAGTGAAGAAGCGCATGAAGAAATGTGGGCACCCCAAACCATCATACAGGTAAGAGGTCCTTCTGCTTATAATACACATTTCGCAGGGTATGGACTGGGCTGGTTTTTAAGTGATGTGAAAGGGTATAAGCAAGCTTCGCATACGGGTGGATTATTAGGCACTGTTACACAGGTAACTATTATACCTGAATTAAAATTAGGCATCATCGTTTTAACCAATCAGCAAAGTGGGGCTGCTTTTACTACGATCACCAATACCATAAAAGACAGTTATTTTGGTATTACCGGAAAAGACCGCGTAAAGCAATATCATGATAATGTTTTAAGAAATGAAGCAGAAGCAAAGAAGATCACCGATGGAATATGGAAGGCTATTGATTCTACACAAAAAACAAATTCCACTAAACCTAATACGGCATTATTTACCGGAACATATACTGATCTGTGGTTTGGCAATGTAAATATCACTGACAAAAACGGGGGCATGCGTTTTACTTCTGAAAAATCACCCCGACTAACAGGTGTTATGCTTCCTTATAAAGGCAGTACCTGGATAGTAAAATGGGATGACCGCAGTTTTGATGCTGATGCATATGCTTCGTTTACGCTTGACAGTGAGGGCAGGGCTACAGGGATAAAAATGAAAGCGATATCACCGCTAACGGATTTCAGTTTTGATTTTCATGATCTTGATTTGAAGAGGAAATGATGATTTGACCGCGGAGACGGGAAGGCGCAGAGGGAATGAAAAATATCTTTAACCACAAAGGTGGAAAGAATTTATTTTAAATGTTGAATGTTGAATTTAAATTCAATTAATCGTATAATTTTAAAAGAGAGAATAGAATATTCAATGATAAAAAATTCAACATTTAAAATTCAACATTTAAAATATTTCCATGTCTCTTACTATCAGCACTATTCAAACTAATCTTCAGTGGGAGAACAAGATCGATAACTTGCAGATGCTGGAGGAAAAGATCCGCGCACTCAGTGGTACAACAGAGTTAGTAATATTGCCTGAAATGTTTTCCACCGGGTTTAGTATGAATACTGAATTGCTTGCAGAAGACATGAACGGGTATGCAGTAGACTGGATGAGAAGAGTGAGTAATGAAAATAAACTGATCATTACAGGAAGCCTGATAATTGAGGAAAACAATAATTATTACAACCGTATGATCTGGATGATGCCTAATGGAAATTCAGGAATTTACGACAAGCGGCACCTTTTTGCATATTCAGGAGAAGATAAACATTACACATCCGGAAACAAAAGACTGATCACTTCAGTAAAGGGTTGGAAAATAAATGTGCTGGTATGTTATGACCTTAGATTTCCGGTATGGGCCAGGCAAAGAACAGGTAGTGATGAAACAAAAACCCCGGATCCTGAATATGATATTCTTTTGTATGTTGCTAACTGGCCAGAAAAGAGGAGCCATGCCTGGAAAACTTTATTGTGTGCAAGAGCTATCGAGAATCAATGTTATGTGATTGGTGTAAACCGTGTGGGTGTGGATGGAAACAATATTACTTACAGTGGAAACAGCCTGGTCATTGATCCGTTGGGCGAAGTTCTCTACCATATGGCAGATGAAGAAGATGTTTTTACCATAACTCTTCAAAAAGAAAAACTGGAAGAAGTGAGAAACAGGTTTCCCTTTTTGAGAGATGGTGATGAGTTTCTTATAAGTCCGTAGTAATGGTCGATGGTCGATGGTCCATGGTCCATAGCCAGGTATGATGGGAATAATAGTCTGAGAGTATACAGCATAGTAGTTATTGAAAAACCCTAATCCCCTAATCCCTGGTCTACGTACTATATACTAAATACTTTATACTATGTACTACTACCTAATCCCCATAAATAATCCCCCTCACCACTTGCATTTTTTTATCATACCCTTTCAGTAAAGCATCATAACTGGTTCCCACGTAAATATCCGGAATGATACCTGTTCCTGTTTTAGGTACATGATTATATTGAACGAGACGGAAAAGCGGAAGCCTTATCCTTGTTTTTGTATGGGGGAGTGTAATATCCGGGATCATGATCCCATTATTTCCATGCCAGCCACCACCTGTTTCTTCACCCAGGAGTGTAATTCCTGGCTGCCCCTTTACGGCATTGCTGAATAAAGTTGCAGCAGAAAAGGTAGGGCCGTTTGTAAGCACGTACACATTACCGTTATATCTCCTGTTTTTTGGTTTGTATACTTTATTTTCCAGGTGCCTGATGTGGTACATTCCATCTTTTCTTTTAGATGAGATAAATATCAGCTCCAGGTTATTTAAAAATTTCCCTTTTATATGCCGGGTGTAAGGAGCCAGTGAACGGGTTTTTGCATATAAACTATCGGCTACTTTAAAGGGTTTCCGGGAGATGTATTTTGTAAGCAGTGTTGACAGTCCCACTCTTCCGCCCCCATTGCTACGCAAGTCAAGCACAAGATTATTAACCTGTTGATCTTCCAGTCTTTTAAATGACTGGCGGAAAAATTTCCTTAACCGGCCTTTAGTAAAAGTATTTAATGTGAGTACTGCCATTTTTTTTGAGCTGTCAATAACCAGGGAACGATAACTGTTTAATTTTTTTTGTGTACTGATACGGGCTGCACGGCGAGTACTGTCTTTTTTTGTTGAATCCACGGGTGGAGTATATAAAGGAATGATCGCCGTTTTTGCTTTACCTGTACTGTCAATATAATTTACTTTGTAATTTTTACTCAGACCAAAAATATTTCGGTGGTAAAAAGGAAGATTAGCGGAAACACGTATATAATTCAGATTATTTGCATGTCCATCTTCGGGAAGGTAATTAAACAGGATACGGGTAAGTGAATCAACAGCAACATCATTAATAGCAGTTATTAATGTTCCCCTTTTAAAAATGCTGTCTTTGCGGGTAAGGCTACCTGTTACTGCCATAGTATCTTTCCAGAGCTTTACAAATAATGGAAAGCCCGGAATTCTTTTACCTCTTGCCCACTTTCCATAATTTTTACTCATGCTTACACTGGTATGGCCGCAATGAATCTTGTCTATCAGGGGTGATAATATTCTCCAGGTAAATTGCTGTTCGGTCATACTATCCCCGATTGCATTATAATACCTTAAAAAATACCTGTCCATACTGTCTTTGCTGGTATACCAATAGAGAGAAGGGTGTTTGCTTTCCAGGATATTTCTTAAAAGTGTGTAATCTTTTTTTAATTCAGCAGCAGGGTATTTTTTTACAGGAGAATAGTTTCTGCTGGTTGAACAGGAAAAAAAAGAAATAATAATTAAAGCAAAGAGGCAAGGGTATTTCATAAAAACCGCAGCAGTATTTGATCCTAAATTTAAGTGTTAATGGTGGATCAAAGAAAGAGGAGATAACTTTTAACATTGGCCGGTGTGAGATGTGAAATGTGAAATGTGAAAAGTGAAAAAGATGATTTTATCGTCCATAGTCCATGGTCAAGCCAATGAAGCCTTTATTTTTTGCTCCACTTTTATATCAAGTATACAGTAGTAAAAAGAAGCTATCCTAAAAAATGCTGTCATCCTGAGCCAGTCGAAGGACGAAGCGTGAACATAATAAAAAGAAACGAAATACAATAAATGATCCTACTCTGCAAGAAATCAATACAAAAGTGGAATGAAAAACCACTTATCCTAAAAGAAAATTCTTTTTAAAGGGTTCTGGCATTGTGTTTTAAAGATAGAGGCTTATTTATACCGCGAACTGACCCGAAGATAACAACGTCCTGCTATTGAACCCCATGTTGATGGATAGTGTCATCATAGGACTTAAAATAAAAGGACAGGAGTATTCATGTTTCTTGTCCTTTTATAATTTTACTTAGCGTCTAAATAATCCTGTTCAACAAATGTGTACATAAAGTTGCCTTCTAAAGAGTATTTTGTCTCATTAGTAATTGCTTTTACCCAATTATTTTGATTTGAGATACTCCTACTGCTTGTAAAAAGTACTTTATGATTACCACTATAAGGTAAATTAAACTTGATATGTGGAATTTTTACTAAATCGTCATAGGTAACTAAAACTGAGTCGTAAGGTTGGAGTAGAGTTCCAAAACATGGTTCAACAGTTTTGCCTCTCACATTTGCATCATATACTTCAATTTCAGAATTTGGGTTTATTATTTTAATACTATTATTTTCCAAAGCTCCTCCATTGAAAGGCAAAAGTTTGATAGTATGTGTGGTAGTATTTTTGATATATAACTTGGTATGCCCAACTTTTTCTTTTGTACAACCAAAGAAGAATATTACAACAATCAGGAAAGGTAGTTTCTTCATAGTATTGAAATACACCATGCAGCAAGTGACCACAATTTGCTTTTTTTGTTTTGCATAAATGTTCGTTTTTAAAGTTATAAAATAATTGTCAAACTTTAGTGGAGTGCCTCGGGGGCATTTCCACCACCTTGCTGATATCTTTCCAGCATTACTTCCGGGCCATGCAGCAACATTTCTATAGTGATATCAAGTGAGCGCGCAATGTCTTCTACCTGGCGTAAGTTTGGAATGGTGATGTCATTTTCAATATTACTCAAGGCGGCATCAGATAAATTCAGATCGCCTGCTAGTACTTTTTGTTTAATCCCTTTCAGGCTTCTCCATTTGCGAACATACATGCCGATCTTAAATGTATATACTCTTTGGTCTTCACACCTTTTTATCATACGTAATTTTTAGTATATAAACTTAATGAACAAAGTGTTGAAGAAAGATTTATCGAAAGGCTTTTTTTCTTTCCGGCGAGATGTTTTTTAACGGTAATGATAAAGGAAGGATGTTCTCTGAAAAAAAAATAAAAGGCAGATCACTTTTTTAAATGATTCCAACCCTGTGCTACCAGTTCATGTTTATTGCCACCTCTTGTTATGATGGATTTTCCATCTGTTTCATCTGTTATATAGCCAATGATACTGATCGAAGGATTTATTTTTATTTTTTCAAAATCCTTTTGTGCGATCGTGAATAACAATTCATAATCTTCTCCTCCACTTAAAGCACAGGCGGTAGGATCCAGTTTTAATTTATAAGCAAATTCTTTTGCTTCATCATTTACCGGCAGTTTGTCTTCATACAACACACAGCCCACTTTGCTTTGTTTACAGATGTGTAAAAGATCACTGCTCAGGCCATCACTGAGGTCTATCATACTCGTAGGCATTATCTCATTTTCAGTAAAATATTCTATAATATCTTTTCTTGCTTCGGGTTTTAATAAGCGCCCCACAATATATGCCTGGCCCTCAAGATCTGGCTGGGCACCGGTTTCCTGGAATATTTTCTTTTCTCTTTCTAAAAGTGTTAATCCCAAAAAAGCACTGCCCAGTTCACCGCTAACACATATAAGATCTTTTGGACTGGCACTGTCTCTTTTTACATAGCTGTCCGGAGCAACTTCACCTATAACGGTAACGCTTATAACAAATCCTTTCAGTGAAGTACTTGTATCACCCCCAATAAGATCAACGCCATATGTTTCACAGGCTGCATTTACCCCCGCATAAAATTCATCCAGGGCTTCCAAACTAAACCTGTTGCTGAAACCAATGCTCATAACGATCTGGGTAGGAATTGCATTCATTGCATAGATATCGCTTACATTAACCACCACACTTTTATATCCCAGGTGTTTTAATGGAGTGTAAGAAAGGTCGAAGTGAACGCCTTCCAGTAACAAGTCTGTTGAGATTACAGTTTGTCTTCCGAAATGATCTATCACTGCACCGTCATCACCCACTCCCAAGAGTGTGGAAGAATTTTTTATTTCTAAGTTGGAAGTGAGGTGTTCTATCAGTCCGAATTCTCCTAAAGAATTTATTTCCGTTCTTTCACTCATGTGATATTATTTTTTAAATTTTCTTTAATGTTTTGTTACTGGTTGATTTACGATTTATTTTATCATAATCTCGCTTCGTACTTCGACTCCCCGAGCTATCGGGACAGTATGACAACATCTCGCATGACAGCATCTTAATTCAAAATTCAACTTTCAACATTCCTATACCTCCCCACTCACATACTTCCTCAATTCTTCATGAATTTTACCATTGGTTGCCAGGATATGCGGTTGATAAGGTGAATAGGGATTTCCTTTAAAATCGGTTACCGTTCCGCCCGCTTCTTTTACAATTATAAAACCAGCAGCACTATCCCATGCCTGTAACTGGTGTTCATAAAAACCGTCGAAACGGCCGGCAGCTACCCAACAAAGATCGATGGCTGCACTACCCAACCGACGCACCGGAATTCCCTGGCGGATCAGTTTTTCAAAGACCACCAAGGGCCCGTTAGGTGCATCTAAATAAGTATATGGAAAACCAGTGACGAGGCAGCTTTTTATCACCTGGGTTTTATTGCTGACTGATATTTTTTTATCATTCAAAGTGGCACCTAAACCTGCTTCTGCAAAAAACAATTCATTCATTAATGGATTGTAAACTGCACCTAATATCATTTCCCCATCTTTCTCCAGGCCTATGCTTACACAACAAAGAGGGATCCCGTTTGAAAAATTCACCGTTCCATCAATAGGATCAATTATCCATTTGTATTCACTTCCGGTTTTGATTTCACCGGTTTCTTCACTTAAAATAAAATGATCGGGATAATCTTTTTGTATCACTTCGATAATTGCTTTTTCTGCAGCATGATCAGCCTCTGTAACAAGGTTATTGATCCCTTCTTTGTTGGATATTTTAAATTCTCCGTTAAAAAAATGCCTTAATTGAACGGCTCCTGCCTCAATTGCATTTAATAAAGTTGTTTTATACATTCCGCAAAGATAAGGCGTGAAATAGTTGATTAATGATTAGTTGAATGCTGTTAAACAAGGAGTCTGGTATTTCTTATCTTCATATTTAAACATTCCGACTTGGACATATCCATTATCATTGTAAACTTTAATGTAAAATATTTTTTAGAGCAATGCCTGTTCTCTGTTGTAAAGGCATGCAGGAATTTAGAAGCAGAAATATTAGTAGCTGATAATGCATCTACAGATGGCAGCCGGCAGTACCTGGAAAGTAAATTCCCTTCTGTTCATTTTATATGGAATTCGGAAAATATGGGATTTGGTAAAGCCAACAACGCCGCTCTTAAAAAAGCAAACGGAAAATATATATTATTCCTGAACCCTGATACGATCATTGCAGAAGATACTCTGGAGATGTGCCTGGCATTTGCAGATGGCAAAAAGGATTTTGGAGGCTTAGGCATACATATGATCGATGGGTCGGGTGTGTTTTTAAAAGAAAGCAAACGTTCGTTTCCTTCAACACCTGCCACTTTTTTTAAAATGACAGGTATTCATTACTTGTTTCCCCGATCCCAATTTTTTTCATCTTATTATGCTGCACATTTACCCGAGAAAGAAAATAATGCAGTAGATGTACTGGCGGGCGCATTTATGATGATAGAAAAAAAAATACTGGAAATTACCGGAGGTTTTGATGAAGATTTTTTTATGTATGGAGAAGATATTGATCTAAGCTTCAGAATAAAAAAATATGGTTTTCAAAATTATTATTATGCCGGAAGTACTATTATACATTTTAAAGGAGAGAGTACACAACGGCGATCAGCAGAGTATATTTATCATTTTTATAAAGCAATGAAACTGTTTGTAAAAAAACATGGGAAAGGAAAATCTTCTGACGCTCTCAGCTTGTTAGGCATAGCCGCTGCAAAAAAGGCAGCACTTGCAAAACTGTTATTTAAAAAAAACAGCAAAGAACTTTCTGTAAATCCTGAACTGAATTCAACAGGGATTCTTTGCCGGCAGCAACAATTTAATGAGATCCTGCACCTTGTTAAATTTTCAAAACAGCCTGTATTGATCAAAGGCCGTATTGCACTTGATCATAACGATCCGGATTACTCAATTGGTAAAGTAAATGAGTTGGATGAGATCATTAAAAGAAAACTCATCAGCCGGGTGATATTGATGGAAAGTGAAATAAGCTTTAAAGAAATAATTTCACTGGTAGGAAAATTTAAACAACGGCTTACTTTTTTATTTCATGCTCACGGTAGCAACAGCATTGTAGGAAGTAATAAAAAGAATGAAAAAGGAATTTTTATTTCTAAGGAAGGGTAGCTTTTATTTTTTCAAGCCAGTTGAAAATCGTGCCTTCATCCATACCAGCATTGATTTCTGTTTCAGCTTTATAGGAAGAAGATTTATTTATGGCTTCAGCCAAAGAAAAATTTTCCTGGCGCACACTGTAAAATAATTTTTTTTCCATTACATATTGTGCCAGGTATTCCTGCTCCGCTTGCCCGGGTGTGGCTATCAGTATCCCTTTTTTTTTCATCTTTACCAGGTCCATGATGGTTGAATAACCACTCCTTGCAATTACCGTTTCGCTTTGTTGTATAATTTCATTGAGGGTTGTTGAATCAAGATGATTGTAAACTGTGGCCTTATTATTTTCTATTTTTAATTCCTTTGTTTCTCCTGGTAAGCCCCTTACCAAAATAAAAGAATAAGAGGATTTTTTAAATTGTTTTAAAAGTATTGTCTCCAGCATACTTCTTTGCGGTTCCGGTCCGGAGATCAATAAAAGAAAATCATATTTTATAATTGATTCTTTTTTAGTGAACCTGGATAAAATGCCGATGTACTCGGTTGGTATTGGCGGCATTTTGTATGGATGAGACAGGATACCCCCCAGGTTATTTTCAGATTTGTTATCCGGTATCCAGCAGGCATTGAATTTTTTTATAAAATTATAATGGATGCCCGATACCAATTTGTTTATCACTTTATTTCCGGTTTGAATAGCAAGCTGGTGAGTTATATAAACACAAGGTATTTGTGAATTGTATAAACCAAACCTGTTATCAGATATTACTGCATCTATTTTCAGGGAAACTATTATTTTATTAAGCCATGCTCTTTCCTTTGTTATTGTCATGATTATCTTAGGTACCTGCATCAGAATTTTTAGAGTAAAAAGATAAGGGAACCGGCTATACCCGATCTTATATCCTGTTAGGCTGATGAATTCACACTGCGGAAATTCTTTTTGTAGTAAGATTACTATACTTCCTTCTGCAGCAATTATTATTTCTGCATTATGGATCAAAAGGAAGCGTATAACAGGTATACATCGGGTAGCATGGCCCAAACCCCAATCCAGGGGGGCTATTAAAATTCGGGGGTTTTTACGTGAATTGTTAATATTTACTCCTGTCATTTAAACAATACAATAATGTTTTGTGAAAATAGTTTAATTTGTAAAGGATATATGACACGCATAATTAAAATCTCATCACTCCTGTTGATAACGATCTGTTTGATCACTACTGGTTGTTCTTCTTCAAAAAAAGGACAATGCGGTTGTCCAAACAAACAAGGAATGGTAGGATACAAATAGTTTACGCCTTATGAACAAATCCAATCGCGACTTACTGGTATTGTTCAACCAGGAATTAATGACTCCACAGGCCATGGAGCATGAAGTAGGATTGCTGCACGAATTACTTTTTCATGTAGAGAGAGTCGATAATCTTGTAATTGCTCATGAACTGATCGACCTTAATAAGTATAAAGTTTTTTCAAAGCACAGTATCATTAAAAATTTTATTCGTTTAAAGAAAGACAAACCTTTTGTATTTCTTTGTAATAAGAACTGATAAAAGGCAGACTAAAGAAAATAGTCTATACATGATTAACCGCAATGTTAATGACTAACTCTTCAATTCAATTTTTGTAATGCATTTTCAAGGGTATTGAAAATTTCAGGGATATCTTTTATCCGGCAACATCCTATACTTAGCCTGTACCAGTTACTATGATCTCCAACACCGAAAGCGTTGAATGGAACTACGGCAAGCCGGGCTTCATTTAATAAAAATGATGTAACATCAGCCTGGGTTTCCAATACAATGTCATTATATTTTTTTCCCACCAGGTTAAATTGCAAAGTCAGGTATATTGCTGCCTGCGGTTCAATAGCATTTACACTGTATCCTTTTGCTTTTAGTTTTATTATTCCATCATAAATAGCACGGAGGCGTTCCTCTATTTCATTTCTGAAATTATCCAGGTAAAGTTTTATAGCTTCCTTATCACGCAGAAAATTTGCCACCGCTTTTTGTTCAGCCATTGGTGCCCAGCTTCCTACATGGCTGTTCAAACCTCTCATCTTTACGATCACTTCTGCCGGAGCCATAGCCCATCCAACCCTAACCCCTGTTGACGCGAATGCTTTGCTAATCCCATCTATGAAAATTGTGTATTCTTTCATTTCAGGTCTTAGGGATACAGGATTGTAATGTTCAGTATCTCCAAAAGTAAGTGTCCAGTATATTTGATCGTATAAGAGGTATAATTTTTTTTCTCCTTCGTTTCTTTTTTTATTTTCTTCTATAACAAGATCACAGATGGCTTCCAGTTCAGCTTTTCCGAAAGTTGTTCCTGTAGGATTAAGTGGAGAACACAAGGCAAGCAAAGAGGCTCCTTCAATATGAGGCTTTATCTGTTCTGCCGTGGGCATAAAATTATTTTCCTGAAATGTCTCAATCAAAATGTGTTCTCCTTCCGTGAAGTGCACATAATGGTTGTTGTTCCAGCTGGGAACAGGATAAATTACTTTATCACCTTTGTCTACGATAGTTCTGTAAGTTGCATAGATAAGGGGCCTTCCACCTGCTGCGATCAGTATCTCAGAAGGTGAATAATCTATTCCTAAATTATCAGAAATAAAGCCGGATACAGATTTTCGAAGGTCCAGTTCTCCTTCTGCTGCAGGATAAGCTGTGTATCCATCTTTATAAGCCTGTATAATCGCTGATTCCAATTGGGCGGGAATAGGAAATTGAACAGGATCAAAATCTCCTATTGTATAATTATAGATTTGCTCCCCCGCATTTATTTTTTCTTTTATAGTAGCACCCAGACGAACAATTTCCGATGCAATGAGTGTTTCCGCAAAGCGGCTTAGCTTAATCTTAGCCATAATGTGCTAAATTGTTTCATCCATTTAGTTACCAGCAAATGTAACTTTTTAGGTACGATTATCGAAAAGGTAATAGTAAAAAGAATTTTGTTTATTCCTGGTTTCCCGGCATTGGTTGTTCTGCTTTTAGAAGGGCAAAAGGTACTTTAAAAGAGAAACCATTAAATGTGCAGGCTGAATATTATATTTACCGGGTAAAAATTAAATTTTAATAAGGTTACTTACATTTGTAACCAACAGGTGGGCCGGCTTGTTACTAAAATAAGTTTAGCAGAAAATATATGTTCAATTTAATTCTATTTGGCCCTCCGGGCAGTGGAAAAGGTACGCAAAGCGAAAAACTGATCGCTAAATATGGTTTAAAACACCTTAGTACCGGTGATTTACTTCGCTCCGAAATTTCCAGGCAAACAGCTTTGGGGATGGAAGCAAAAAATTTTATGGATAAAGGCCAGCTTGTACCGGATGAAGTAGTGGTGGGCATGATAAGCTCAGCATTGGATGATAATCCGCAGGTAAGGGGATTTTTATTTGATGGATTTCCCAGAACTTCTTCCCAGGCAGATGCATTGGATAAATTACTGGAACGTAAAAAATCTCCGATCTCTGTTATGCTTGCCCTTGACGTTAGTGGTGAAGAACTGGTTAAACGCCTGGTAAAACGTGGAGAAACAAGTGGAAGATCTGATGATAACAATGAACAGGTTATACGAGCTCGTATAATAGAATACCATGATAAAACAGCAGCCGTTGCTGATCATTACCTCCAGGTTAATAAAGTAGTTATGGTAAAAGGAGAAGGAACTATCGACGATATTTTTAATGCCTTATGCTCTGAGATCAACAAAAGACTTTTGATTGTAGAGAGGCAAGGAGCAGGGAATTAAGAGTTAAGAATTATGAATCACTATTGTCCGGTTAAAATGCTGTTCATCCGGCCTCATAAAAAATCCGTTAAGAAAATTGAAGCGGAAGGCGTTACCTGGTATTTTAAATTTTAAATTATTAAGTCCCGAAAGCTTTCAGGATTGCTCAACTTTCCAAATTACTTTTCGGATAGTAAATTTTAAAGAATTTAAAATATGAATCCCACAGATAAAGCCGCATTTTTAAAAGGGGAACTTGATCTTTTATACAAGGGGCTTGCTGCAGAATCTAAAGGTAACTGGGGCAAAATGTCGGCTCAGCATATGATTGAACATGTTGCTGACTTCTTTAATGTTTCCACTGAAAAAATAAAATTCGACCTTGTTACACCGGAGGAACATCTGCCGAAATATAGAGAATTTCTTTTCAGCGATAAAGAATTCAGGGAAAATACTAAAGCTCCTGCAACAGTATTGGGAGAAGAACCTTTGCCTTTAAGAAGCGTGTCATTGGAAAAAGCTGTAGAATATTTAAAAAAATCAGTGAACGATTTTTTTACTTTTTTTGAAAAAGATCCGATGAGAAAAACCATTCACCCTGTGTTTGGCCCATTGAATTTTGAAGAATGGGTATTGCTGCATTACAAACATGTGAATCACCATGTAAGACAATTCGCAAACTCTGAGCTTTAAGTTTCTGTTTATTTACACTCTCCTTTTGTTACATTTTTTATACCCGCGCAATTAGCTTCACAAGCATTGCCATAAGTTTTTTTGTCGCATCCGCAAACAGGATCGTACTGCTTAGTACACATACAGCCCTCAACAGGTTTTGCCACACATTCGTTTTTATTGGATTTACAGGTTGCCTGGCATAGTACAAGAATTAAAAGAGCAGAAATTATTTTTTTCATGTGATGTGGTTTTATTTCAAAGCGAAGATAAAAATATAATTTCCTTTCATTCCTTAGCTTTGTTGCATAAATATGCACATGAATAAACTTGGAAACTATATAGCAGGAAACTGGATAGAGGGAGATGGCGATGGCCAGCAATTGTATAATGCTATTACCGGCGAAACGATATTTGCTGCCTCCACTGAAGGGCTTGATATGGAAAGCATGTTTATTTATGCAAGGGAGAAAGGAAATCCGGCATTGCGCAACATGACCTTCCAGGAAAGAGGCAGGATGTTACGGGCCCTGGCCTTACACCTTATGGAAAAGAAAGAAAAATTCTATTCAGTAAGCGCCTTAACCGGAGCAACACGGATAGATAGCTGGATTGATATAGAGGGTGGAATTGGTAATTTATTTTCCAATGCATCCCTGCGCCGGAAATTACCTGATGAAATTTTTACTTTAGATGGAGACCCCATAGCATTAAGTAAAGGGAATACTTTTATGGGCCATCATATCCTGATTCCAAAAGAAGGAGTTGCAGTTCATATAAATGCATACAACTTTCCGGTATGGGGAATGCTGGAAAAGATTGCCGTTAACTTACTGGCAGGAATGCCCGCAATTGTAAAACCTGCTACGGTTACAAGTTTTTTAACAGAGGCAGTGGTACGGGAGATCATAGCTTCAAAAATATTACCGGAGGGAGCCTTGCAATTGATCTGTGGAAGTGCAGGCAATTTATTGAATTTTGTAAACTCGCAGGATGTTGTCACATTCACCGGATCTGCTTCAACTGGTATCAAATTAAAATCGCATCCAACTATTTTAGAAGAGAGTGTGCCTTTTAATATGGAAGCCGATTCACTCAATTGTATAGTCTTAGGGAACGATGTTGAACCGAAAGATCCTGAATGGGATATTTTTATTAAAGAGGTGCGAAAAGAAATGGTAGTAAAGGCTGGCCAGAAATGTACAGCGATCAGAAGGATTTTTGTACCGGAAAATAAAATTGAAGATGTCTGGAAGAATATTATAACGGAACTGGATAAAACAATCATCGGCAATCCGAGCAATGAAAAAGTAAGGATGGGATCGCTCGCCGGGCAGGGGCAACGCGAAGAAGTAAGAAACCAGGTGCAGAAATTACTGGCATCTTCGCAACTATTATACGGCTCCCTGGATAGTGTAAAAGTAATTGATGCTGATGCTAAAGAAGGTGCTTTTATTAGTCCGCTGTTGTTATTAAATACAACACCCCAAATCTCCTCTGAGCCACATAATGTGGAAGCGTTTGGTCCGGTTAGTACCATTATGCCTTACACAACTATTGATGAAGCAGTGGCATTGAGTAAAAAAGGAAAAGGAAGTCTTTGTTCGTCTATTGTAACAGCAGATCCAAAAATTGCAAAGCAATTTGTAATACAGGCAGCTACACATCATGGAAGGATACTGGTGCTGGATAAAGAATGTTCCAAAGAAAGTACAGGCCATGGTTCTCCCCTTCCCTCTCTTGTTCATGGTGGTCCCGGGCGGGCAGGGGGCGGAGAAGAAATGGGTGGGTTAAGGGGGATAAAACACTACTTGCAACGCACAGCAATTCAAGGGTCGCCTACAATGCTTACAGCTATCAGTAACGTGTACCAGCCGCATGCAAAAGGAAACATAACCGGTGTTCATCCTTTTAAAAAACATTTTGAAGATCTCAATATTGGTGATCAGATCACCACTGCGAAGAGGCTGATAACCTCAGAAGATATAGATAAATTTGCCGCATTGAGCGGAGATCATTTCTATGCACATCTTACAGCTACTGATTTTACGGGAACCATGTTTGAAGAACAGGTGGCACATGGTTATTTTATAATGAGTGCCGCAGCCGGTTTGTTTGTGGACAGCTTTGAGAAAAACCCGGTTCTTTTAAATTACGGGATTGATGAACTTCGTTTTACAAAGCCTGTATATGCCGGCACTTCTATTTATATACGTTTTACCTGCAAGGAAAAAATTGCCCAGGAGTTAAAAGAAAAAAATCCGGATGTAGAATTTATCAGGGGCCAGGACATTCCAAAGGGTATAGTTAAATGGTATGTTGAAATTTTTGATGAGAAGGATGAAGCATCCGGTGTAGGTACTATATTAACGATGGTGGAGATGAGAAAACCTGTTTAAAAAAACCAGTATGAAAAGGGAAATACCCGACGGCTCCGTTGAAACTGAAACACATAATGGTGTTACAACCATTGAATTTTATCATCCACAAAGCAACTCGCTACCGGGTAAGATCCTGAATGAGCTTGCTCAGGAGATCCATTTTGCAGGTACACATGAGGAAACGAAAGTTATTATTCTGCGCAGTGCAGGCGATAAAACTTTTTGTGCAGGAGCAAGTTTTGATGAACTGTCATCTATTACAACTGAGGCTGCGGGTTTACAGTTCTTCAGTGGTTTTGCAAATGTTATCAATGCAATGCGCAAGTGTCCGAAACTGATCATTGCCCGCATTCAGGGGAAATGTGTGGGGGGTGGTGTGGGTTTAGCGGCAGCGGCAGATTATGCCATTGCCGTGGAAAAGGCGGATATAAAATTAAGTGAACTGGCAGTAGGTATAGGGCCTTTCGTTGTAGGACCCGCGGTAGAGAGAAAGATCGGAACGTCTGCATTTAGTGCTCTTGCCATTGATGCAACAGGCTGGAGAAACAGTGAATGGGCAAAAAAGAAAGGGTTGTTTGCAGAAGTTCATGAAACCTTTAACAATATGGATGAAGGTATTTCTAAACTGGCTGGTACACTCGCTCATTCTAATCCTGCCGCTATGGCTGAACTTAAAAGGATCTTCTGGCAAGGTACTTCACATTGGGATGTGTTATTAAAAGAGCGAGCTGCAATAAGTGGAAAACTGATATTAAGTAAGTTTTCCAAAGATGCTATAAGTGCTTTTAAATCAAAGTGATATTTAAAATAGTGTCCCACACCTATAGGTGTGGGACACTATTATAAAATCAGCGCATAAAAAAATCCCTCCTGAGAGGGATGTATTCTTCAACTTTTTACCCAAATCGCCTGTTGTTTCTTACTTCCGATATTGTAGAGTTACTAAGAAAAGTCGTAAACCCGGTGAGCAGGATTAAAAAATAACTGGTTAAAAGCACCCTTCATCTTTTCTTTCCAGGTTATATTTTGTGGCAGTTTATTTTCAAAATATTCTGCCTGCATGATCTTCATTTTAACAAGAACCAGCCTGCTGGCGGTACTCTTGGAATAATTACTCATAGTAAGAAAACCATCACTTTCATCATCCACAATATTGGCCTTGCCACTTAATTGTAAACGACATTCAGTTCCTTTTTTATAATAATCCAGGTATGCGTAAAAAGTCTTTTCAATACTTTTTGCATGATCACCATTGCATGAAGTAAAAAACCAGATGGTTCCATCATCCTCCACTTTCAGCGTTTGAATGATATTATTAGGTAGTTGTAATTCAGAATTGATCTCCGACTTAAATAAAGCGACCTTAATGTCCTTTATCTTTTCTTTCAGGAATACCAGATTCTCATCAGTGTAGCGTTGTTGCATGGGTAAGGTGTTTTAATTTTTTTTATTGTGATTTGTTACAGATGAAAATTCAAAGCATGTACCAATTAATTTAGTTTGATTTTCAATTATGATGATCAATTATTGTAGAAGGAATTCCTCAGGCTGAGTACTATTAACAATTATTTTTCAATTGAAAGTCCCAGTACCACAGGGTTTCGGATAGAGGGCATAAAACTTTCTATACAAACTAAAACATAAAAATCAGGCATATGCAAAAGGCGCAACCTAAAAAACCATTGCGAAAACCACAGAATCAGAACCGGCCAGGTATTGAAAGTAAAATGAAACCATTGCCCGTTTATGATGACCCGAAATCCGTAGGATCTGGTAAACTCCGCAATAAGATCGCGTTAATAACCGGAGGAGACAGTGGAATTGGGAGAGCAGTTGCCATTCTTTTTGCCAAGGAAGGAGCAGATATAGCCATTTCTTATCTGAATGAAGATTCAGATGCACTGGAAACAAAAGAAATAATAGAAAACACCTATAAACAAAAATGCCTGCTGATACCGGGTGATATAAGTAAAGAAAAAGTTTGTAAAAAAATTATCAGTAAAGTTTACAAACATTACAAGCAACTGGATGTTTTGGTTAATAATGCAGCCATTCATTATGAAAGTAAATCGCTGGGAGAAATATCAACAGAGCAACTTTTAAAAACTTTTTCAACCAATATATTTTCATTTTTCTGGTTAACAAAAGCTGCCCTTCTCTTTATGAAAAAAAATAGCAGCATCATAAATACTGCTTCTGTTACAGCTTACAGGGGTAGCGGTACTTTGATAGATTATGCCTCTACCAAAGGGGCAATTATCAGTTTTACCAGGAGCCTGTCAGCAAACCTGGTTGAAAAAGGGATCCGTGTAAATGCTGTAGCACCCGGCCCAATATGGACGCCACTTATAGCCGCTTCTTTTGATCCCAAAAAAGTGGCGCAACATGGCAGTGATGTTCCTATGAAGAGAGCTGGAGAACCCGTAGAAGTTGCACCCAGCTATTTATTTCTGGCTTCAGATGACAGCCGGTATTTTACCGGCCAGGTTTTACACCCAAATGGTGGAGAAATAGTAAACGGTTAATATGAATGAAGAAAAGAATGTAATTGAAAAGATCAGCAAAGCAAAACTGAGCAAGATCATTGATGATCCTGTTAAAACGGCAAAAGCTGTGGATCTTATTTATATATCTGATGCAGCACCCGGTATCTACAGAAAAAAAACGGGTAAAACATTTACTTATTACCAGGAAGATAAAAAAGTAAGTGATGAATCAGAATTATTAAGAATTAAAAAAATGGTTCTCCCCCCTGCCTGGGAAAATGTATGGATTTGTTCTTTACACAATGGCCACCTGCAGGCAACCGGCCAGGATGTAAAGAAAAGAAAACAATACCGTTATCATCCTCACTGGAATGCTTTACGGAACCATACCAAATTTTACAGGATGCTTCAATTCGGTAAAGTGATACCACAGATAAGGCTGCAACTGGAAAAAGATCTGTCGTTACAAGGCCTGCCCCTTAAAAAAATACTGGCTACAGTGGTTAGCCTCATGGAAAGAACGAATATCAGGGTTGGTAATAATATTTATGAAAAATTATACGGCTCATTCGGGCTCACTACTTTAAAAGACAATCATGTAGAGATCAAAGGCAACAATGTTAAGTTTACTTTTAAAGGTAAAAAAGGAGTGCAGCATGCAATCAGTATAAAAAATAAAAAACTCGCAACTATCGTTCAAAGGTCAAAAGAAATACCGGGAAAAGAATTGTTCCAGTACTTTGATGAAAATAACGGGCGGCATTCCATTGATTCCGGTATGGTGAACGAATATATCAGGGAACTCAGCGGAGCGGATTTTACTGCAAAGGATTTCAGAACGTGGGCTGGCACAGTTAATGCATTCTTAGCATTTAAGGAAGCAGGAATAGCTGAAACAGATACTGCTGCTAAAAAAAACATAGTGGAAGCACTGGATAAAGTAGCAACACAGCTGGGAAATACACGTACGGTTTGCAGGAAATATTATGTTCACCCCCTGATCATATCCCTATATGAAAACAAAGGAATAGAGAAATATTTTAAACAGCTTGATGATATATCAGTGAATGATAACAAAGCTGATCTTACCCAGGATGAAAAAATGATAATGACCATTTTAGAAAGTCATTAATTAATAAAAAGAAAATCGATCATAAAATTTCAATTTTGTACAGCAGGGAACTGCTTAAATATTTTCATTATGAGACCAATATGGACCGGCGCTATAGGATTCGGACTTGTAAATATTCCTGTAAAATTGTATAGCGCAACAGAAACAAGTAACCTCGACCTGGATATGCTTGATAAAACAGATCACAGCAATATTAAATTTCAAAGGATCAATGAAAAGACAGGTAAAGTTGTTAAGTGGGAAAATATTGTAAAGGGTTACATGATTGGAAGTAAATATGTGGTACTGGATGATAAAGATTTTGAAAAAGCCAATGCAGTGAAATCAAAACTGATAGAGATAAATGAATTTGTGGATGCAGGTGAGATTAACAGTGTATATTATGAAACTCCTTATTACCTGGCACCTGATAAGTCCGGGGTACGGCCATACGCATTGCTGAGGGAAGCATTGAAAAAAAGCAATAAAGCAGGCATCGCCACTTTCGTTATGCGTAATAAAGAAAGCCTGGCTATCATAAGGGCAGAAGATGATGTGATTATTTTAAACCGGATACGTTTTGCACAGGAAATCCGGGATACTACAGATCTGAACCTTCCAAAAAAAGAAGATATAAAACCGGCAGAATTAAAAATGGCTATGACATTGATCAACCAGTTAACTGACAAATTCGACATTGCAAAGTATAAAGACAATTACAGCGATGAGCTTATGAAAGTGATCAATGCGAAAGCAAAAGGAATAAAAATAAAAGTTCCTGAAATGAAAGTGGTACATAGTAAGGCTACCGACCTGATGGAGCAATTAAAAGCCAGCCTTTCCACTTCAACGAAAAGAAAAAAAGCTTCCTGATGAGCCTTACAAAATATAAACAGAAAAGAAATTTCAAAGAATCTCCTGAGCCCGTAGCAGGAAAAAGCAAGTCTGCATCACAGCTTGCTTTTGTTATTCAAAGGCATAAAGCCTCCCGGCTGCATTATGATTTCAGGCTTGAATTAGATGGAACTTTAAAAAGCTGGGCCGTACCAAAAGGCCCTTCAATGAACCCCGGGGATAAAAGGCTTGCTATGATGGTGGAAGACCACCCTTATGATTATAAAGATTTTTCGGGGATCATTCCTTCAGGATATGGAGCCGGGATTGTAGAGATATGGGACAATGGAACCTACACAGCCATTGATGGAGCTAACGGCGCATCCAGTGTAAAAGCGTTACGTGCAGGGTTGAAAGCAGGTAACCTGAAATTTACATTAAAAGGTAAAAAACTTAAAGGGGAATTTGCATTGGTAAAATTAAAAAGCAAAGAAGAAAATACCTGGTTGCTTATCAAACACCGCGATGAATACGCGGTTGATAATTATGACAGTGAATTGCTTACTCCAAAAAATTCGCCTATTAATAAATGGCTCGCGGAAAATAAAAAAACTACTAAGTCGCCCAAAGAAAAAGAGTCAAAAGCTGAAGTACCTGTAAAAAAAAAGCCCCGCCGGTTAGATACGAAAGCAGGAAAATAAGTAACTACATTAAGCCAATGCTTGCAAAAGAATCAAAAGATGCTTTTGATAATGATGATTGGATATTTGAGATCAAGTGGGATGGATTCCGGGCAATTGCTGAGTTAAACTCCGGAGAAATAAAATTATACTCCAGGAATGGGAATAGTTTTTTACATACTTACCCGGTAATTTCAGAAGCCTTAAAAAAAATAAAAGGTAACGCGGTATTGGATGGAGAGATAGTTGTATTGAATGAAGACGGATATCCGGAGTTTCAAATGATACAGGATTATGAAAATAATACCCATCTCCCTTTGCACTTTTATGTTTTTGATCTGCTCTCTTTAAATAATAAACAACTGGATAACTTTCCTTTATTACAAAGAAAAGAATTGCTCAAAAAGCTTTTGGGTAATAATGAGATTATACGTTACTCTGATCACATAACAGGTACCGGTATAGATTTTTTTGCTGTTTCTATAGAAAAGAATCTTGAAGGCATAATGGCGAAAAAAGCAGACAGTCATTATTATACCGGGCGGCGTACCAACGAATGGTTGAAAATAAAAAATAATAAAACGGCTGATGTTATCATTGCAGGTTATACGGCTCCTTCCGGTTCAAGAAATTATTTTGGTTCACTCGTTCTGGCTTTGAAAGATGGAACAGTTTACCGGCATGCGGGTAATGCAGGTACAGGATATGATGAAAAAAAATTAAAAAGCATTTTTGAATTGTTACAACCGCTTATAACACAGGGATCGCCCTTTAATGAAAATATACGGTTACCCGGAGTAACATGGGTAAAACCAAAACTAGTGTGTGAGGTAAAATTTACTGAATGGACCAAAGACGAAAAATTAAGGCATCCTGTTTTTTTAAGATTACGGGATGATAAAAATATAAATGATGCAGATATGAACGCAAAACCTGTAAAACATAATTCAAAAAAAGCAGAGAAAACAGTTGAAGTAAATTCAAAAGCTAAACCCACTAAACTCACTAAACCTTCTAAACTCTCTAAACTCTCTAAACTCTCTAAGCCTTCAGATACAGATACCGCTTCTGTTTTACAATTTGGCAAAATAGGAGTGAACATCAGCAACAGGCAGAAAATTTATTTTCCTGATGAAGGCATAACAAAGGGTATGGTAGTGGATTATTATCAATCAATTGCTGAATACATATTGCCTTATTTAAAAGACAGGCCCCAATCGTTAAAAAGAAATCCGGGAGGAATAAAAGATTTCGGGTTCTTCCATAAAGATGCAGGCGAAGGCGCGCCTTCATGGATAAAAAGTTTTAAGGTTAGATCCGGATCTGCAGATAAAATAATTGATTATATAATCTGTAATGACAAAGCCACATTAGCTTATTTAAACAACCTCGGATGTATAGAATTAAATCCATGGCATTCGGTAACAACAAATAAGGATAAACCCGATTACCTTATAATAGATATTGACCCATCTGATAACAATACTTTTGAACAGGTTATTGAAGCAGCACAACATTTTAAAACTTTACTTGATAAAGCAGGTGCAAAAAGTTTTTGTAAAACTTCCGGTGCAAGTGGCTTACACATTTTTGTACCTATGGGAAAGAAATTTTCTTATGACCAGGTAAAAGATTTTGCACACCTGTTATGCATGATCGTTAGTGAAGAGCTTCCTGCATTTACCACACTGGAAAGAAATCTGAAAAAACGCGGCAATGATCATATGTACCTGGATTACCTGCAGAACAGAAAAGGACAGACCCTCGCATCTGTGTATAGCTTACGGCCACGCATAGGGGCAACTGTATCGATGCCACTTTTATGGAAGGAAGTTAAATCCGGTTTATCACCTGCTGATTTTACCATTCATAACGCCCTTAAAAGGATCAAAAAAACAGGGGACATTTTTGCCGGGATTATGGGCCCTGGGGTTGATATTAATAAATGTTTGAAGTTGTTAGGATAGGACTATAATACCCTATGGGGAATTAATTCTACACAGCCTAAATATCAATCATTTAGAGCCCTTTACTGGTAAAGGCTACAGAAGGGCATAATCCTTTCTATGTGTTGGGTGCAAAGGTATAATAAAGGAACTTTGCCCAATTCTAACGACGGAAGGTTATCAATGGCACAAAATACCATCTTAAAAAAATCACTGCGTATCTTTCTCTATATCATCGGTGTAGTGTTATTGCTTGTGTGTGCTGTGATCTTTTTTATCTCTGTCCCTTTTGGAAAAAGAGTGGTGAAGAACCAGGTACAATCTTATCTGCAAAGTAAACTCAAAACAAAAGTAGAGATCGGTGCTGTTGATTATGCATTGCCTAAATGGATAGAAATTAAAAATGTATTTATTCAGGATCAGAATAAAGACACTCTTCTTTATGGCGAGCAGCTGAATGTGGATGTCGACATGTTTAAATTAATCAGGGGAAACACGGAAATTAAAAAGATAGTTTTTAAAAATATCCTTATCAACATAACAAGAAAAGAAAGTGACACCGCTTTCAATTTTCAATTTGTTATGAACGCATTTACCGGAAATAAACCTACTGCAAAAGTTAACCCTGATACTGCTGAATTAAAACTTACTCTCGACAGGTTGGTTTTTAATAATGTTGGATTACGATTTAAAGATGATTACGCAGGAAACAGTTTTGTAACACGAATTAAAAACCTGGATGCAACTTTAAATAAATTTCAACCAGACAGATTGCGTTTCGGAATTGATGATTTTTATGCGGATAGCGTTAGCTTTTTTATGAATTCAATTAAAGCACCCAAAGTAGATTCTTCAAAAGAGCAATTCAAAGATTCGATTAAGAAAGAAGGATATGACCTGTTTATCACTGCCAATAATTTTAATGTAAGGGAAGTATTTGTAACTGTTGATAACAAATACAATGGCATGTATTACGCAAACGATGTTAAACACCTGGGATTAAATACGGTTGTTTATGATGTACAGCGTTCCTATGCAACTGCCAATACATTGATATTAGATAGCTCTTTTATTCAGTTTACTTCTCCTAAAATAATCAATGAAAAAGACAAGGATACTTCTGCCACCGTTCCATGGTTAATTAAGGCAGGCGAAGTATCATTGAAAAATAATAAGTTCCGGTATGACGATAGCAATGCACCTAAAGCGGGAGGATTGGATTTTGCCCATCTTGATGCAGAAGGGATAAGAGCTAATATTGGTTCTTTCATATTTTCAGTTGATAGTACGGCCGCTATGGTAAACCAGCTTTCCTTTAAAGACAAAAGTGGTTTTACTCTTGATTCGGGGCATGTAAGATTTTTATTTACAGATACTGTTATCTCCGCAAAAGAATTATACCTGCGTACCCCACAAACCCTTCTGCAGAATTCATTGGAGATCCGTTACGATAGTGTGGCAGGAATTAAAAAATACCCTGCTAACAGTACTGTATCGGCATTACTCAACAATTCAACAATCGCATTTAACGATCTGTACCTGTTGATGCCATCCTTAACAAAAACATTTCCACCTGCACAGTTTAGAAATAATACCATTCGATTTAATACTGAGTTAAGGGGAAGCCTCAAACAATTATACCTCCCTTACCTTCAATTAAAGGGTTTAAGTGGCAGTACGATCAATGCAAGGGGAACCTTGTTTAATCTTACTGACCCGGAACGTTTTTCATATGACCTGTATATATTGAATTCTCGTATCAGGAAAGAAGATCTTTTAAAATTTGTTCCCGCAGAAAATCAGCTGGCATTTAAAGATCTGCCGTCTGTGCTTGATTTCAGCGGCCATCTTACCGGTGATAAGAATAATCTTAATGGAGATGTAAATGCCAGGGGTGATGGAATTGCCTTCCAGGGAAGAATTGGCTTAAGGAACATCTCAGACCCGTTGCGTATCCAGTACGACCTGGCTATTACGAATGGTTCGATAGGTAGAGGATTTATTATGGGTTTCATTCCACCAGGCTCGTTACCTCCCAACATAAACTTACCTGAACGCATAAACGCTTCGGGTTTAATAAAAGGAGATAAAAATAATCTTACGCTCAATGCCAAACTCAATACCAGTTATGGTGGTGCAACTGTAAAAGGATTTATTCGTAATATGAAGGATCCGCAAAGGGCTTTATACGATCTTTTTATTACTACAAATTCTTTTCATCTTGGTAAGCTGCTTTCGGATACTTCCCTGGGGGTTGCCACGCTGAATGCAACTGCAAAAGGCCGTGGCTTTGATTATAAGACCATGCAATCCGGCATAAAGGCCAATATTAGCCAGTTGGTATATAACAAATACAACTACCGGAATGCAGATATAATTTCAAATTTTAATAATGGCAGAATTTCAGGAGAAGGAAATATCAAAGACAGCAGCATTCGTTTGAATTTTACCGGTGAAATGGATGTAAGAGGTGAGTATCCTGCTTTGAATGCATTCGTGAGAGTAGATACTGTACAATTAAAGCGTTTAAACCTTTATGATAGTACGCTGAATTTATCTCTCACAGCGAACATAAGATCAAACAACCTGCGCCCGCGAAATATGGATGCATCTGCTATCATTGATTCCATAAAGATCCAGATGAATAATGATTACTATTCGCTGGATACAGTTTCGCTGATCGCTACTTCTCAAAATGGAATTGATGATATAAATCTCGCATCAGATTTTGCTGATATTAATATTAACGGGGCATTTGATTATGATAAAATAGGCCCCGAACTTTTACAATATATAGATCATTATTACAGCATAGTAGAAAAGCCTTCCACTGTTACTGCGGGCAATCAGCAGGTTTCTGCAAAAGGTACCATCAGGTCGCATCCCCTGGTCAAAGGCCTGGTGCCCGGCCTGGAGGATTATGCAGATATTGATTTTACAGGCAGCTATTCCTCCGCATTGGCGGATAGCGCCCTGAATTTTAAGGCAACGGTTCCTTATGTACTTTTCCAGGGAAATAAGATCAGGAATGGAAACTTTGATATTGCCTCACGCAATGAAAGAATAAATTATAAAGCTGATTTCGACACGCTTAATTTTGGTACCAATACTTTTTTCGGAACAACATTTAATGGCAGTGCTGCAAATGATAGTCTATCCGTTAACGTTATAACACAGGATAACAAAAGGCGGGATTGGTTTGGACTGAACGGATCAATGTATGTGAACGATATAACATATTCCTTCAGATTAAAAGACAGGATACTTCTGAACTATGAAGCCTGGAATGTAGCACCTGATAATTATATCAGTTATGGCCCGCAAGGTATTATTGTAAATAATTTTGCGATCAGCAGCGATACTTCGCGGATATTTATCAGCAGCAGGCAGCCCATTGCAAATAGTCCTATCGATATATCCATCGACAATTTTAATTTAAGAAGCATTACTTCAATTGTAAGTAAGGATACTTTATTTGCAACCGGGGTGATGGATGCAAAGCTGGCTGTAACAGACCTTGAAAAAAAGCTGCCTGGTTTTACAGGAAATGCACAGATATCAGATCTTACAGTAATGAATCAGCCAATAGGTACCGTTACTTTTACAGCTGAAAAATTATCTTCAGCCAATGTTGCCGCCACGCTTAATATTTCAGGCAATGGAAATAATATCAGCGCCAAAGGGAATTATTATCTGAACAATGAACAGCAGCAGTTTGATGCAGATGTAAATATTCAGCAACTGAATTTCGCTACGTTACAGGGATTTAGCGGGGGATCAATAAAAAATGCCTCAGGCAACATGCATGGCAATCTTGTACTTAATGGAAAATTCACTGATCCAAGATGGAATGGGGAATTAAATTTTGATACTACTAAATTTTCTTTAGCACAATTCGGAACCCCCTATAAAATCAACAATCAAAAGATCACATTGAGCTATCCCGATATATCGTTCAATAATTTCATTGTTCTTGATTCATTAAATAATAAAATGGCTATTGATGGAGATATCTCTTCCAATACCATGTATAATTATGACCTCGACCTTGATATCAATGCAGTGGATTTCATCATGATCAATGCCCCCAAAGCCGTCGATAACCAGTTTTATGGTTTTGCTTCCGTGGATGCATTTATACTTATTAAAGGCAATTCTGAATCACCGGATATTGAAGGAGATATTTTTGTGAATGATAACAGTGATCTTACTATCGTTCTGCCGGAAAGAAGTTTCAATAAAGATGAATCCAAAACAGTTGTGCGCTTTATTGACCGCGATACATTTGTTATAAATCCACCTGTGGATTTATTTCAACAAGCTAATGAATCTGCAAATAATTTTGGAAAATACCTGAATTATAACCTTAACATCGGGGTAAATAAAAATGCAAAACTTGCGATCATAATTGATCCGGTAACGGGGGATGAGATCAGGGTTCAGGGTGATGCACAGTTAAATGCAGGTGTAGATCCGGGAGGGAATATCATCCTTGCCGGTAATTACGATCTCGACCAGGGCTCATATGTTTTAAACTACCAGTTCCTGCAAAGGAAATTTAAACTTATAAGAGGAAGTACCATTGCATTTGTAGGGGAACCCATGAATGCCAGGATAAATATTACCGCGGAATACATTGCCAACACTTCTGCCAAAGATCTTTTATTTAATGAAGTTGGTTCAGTAGATCCGGTACTTTCAAATTCATTTAACCAGAAGATACCATTCAGAGTGCTTTTGTATTTAACAGGTGAATTGAGTAAACCTGAAATAAATTTTGATGTACAATTGCCTGATGAAAATACAGCTATCAGCAGTGAGTTGAGAACAACCATTGAGAATAAATTAACCCAGCTCCGCGGAGATCAGTCTGCTACTAACAAGCAGGTTTTCTCATTATTATTATTCAACAGGTTTGTTGGTGAACAAAGCAGTGATTTCTTTAAAGGCAATGGTGGTGGCTTTAATGACCTGGCCAGGCAAAGTGTTAGCCAGTTCCTTTCAGAGGCTTTGAATGAGATCGCAAGCAACCTTTTTAAAGGAATTGATATAGACCTTAATCTGAACTCTTACCAGGATTACCGGTATGGCGGAAATCAGCAACGTACCGATCTGAATGTAGCACTAAGCAAAACATTTTTGGATGACAGGTTAACAGTAAGCATCGGAACCAATATCGGGATAGAAGGACAGGATCCCGCAGCAAAAGCGGGTAAAGGCAATAGTGGATTTACACCGGATGTAAATCTTTCTTATAAACTTACCAAAGATGGAAAATATATGATCAGGGGATACAGGCGTAACCAGTTTGAGGTTGTGTTGGATGGATATGTAGTGGAAACAGGTTTGGGATTTGTTGTAACAATGGACTATGATAAATTTCGTGAGCTTTTTGGTAAAAGAAAAAGAGCGGCAAAATAAAAATGAAAAAAAATATCTACCTTATTTTATTAACTATCATTATTACTACCGGATGTAGTGTAAAAAGATATTTGCCACCCGGTGAAAGGCTTTACAGAAGCAGCTCAATTAAAGTAGAAAAAAATCCTGAAACAAAATCATCTGCCAAATCATTAAAGACGAAATTAAAACTTGCCGTAAAGCCACGCCCTAATAAATTTTTATTGAACCAACCCTGGAAAGTCTGGTGGTGGTATAAGTTGGGAGGAGATGATTCTACCCGGAAAGAAAAAGGTTTAAAAGCATTTCTTCGCTCAAAGCTGGCAGAGCCACCAGTGGTAAGCAGCCGTATAAATACCAAAACCACTTCGGAAAATATGATGGGGTTAATGGAAAACCTCGGTTATTTTCACACAACAGCACAGGGCGATACCGTAAACACAGGAAGTTATTTTACCAAGGCGCGTTATACTGTTCAGGTGCAACCTCAATATTTTATAAATGATATAACCTGGGTAAGCGACAGTTCTGAATTATTAAAAATATTACAGGCTGAACAACAAACCCGGAATACACTCTTAAAACCCGGTAAGCCATATACCTTAAGTGATATCACTTTCGAAAGGAACCGTTTGGATCTTTTCATTAAAACAAAAGGATATTATTTTTTCAATCCGGATTATATTATGGCATATGCAGATAGTACTATAGGCGGTAGAAAAGTGAGCCTGTTGATGAATATAAAAAAGACAACACCTGATATTGCCAGGCATCCTTCTACTATTAACAGCATCACAATATTTCCTAATTATTCACTTGTATCAAAAGAACTGGATACCAGCAGAAGCGGGCTTGAAATGTATGATAGTTTGTATATACGGGACACGCTTAAAAAATTTAAGCCCTCTTTATTTGCAGAAACAATAACCTACAGGCCCGGAAGCCTTTACAGCAGCACTTCTCAGAATACAACATTGAACCGGTTGATAAACCTGGGAGCATTCAAGTTTGTTAAGAACCGGTTTCAGCCTATAGCTGATTCAAATCGTAAACACAGGATGGATGTTACTTATTACCTGACACCTTCCAGGAAAAAATCATTGCAGAGTAGTATTGATGGATTTTCAAAAGATAACAATTACCTGGGTGGCCAGGCAAGTATCAACATGCGCAATCGGAATACATTTGGCAGAGCGGAATTGTTAACCATCCGTGCATTTGGCGGATTTGAGGTGTCAGTGGCAGATTCATTAAAAAATAATAATAACCTGCGATTGGGTGGTGAAGTGAGCCTGAGGATTCCCCGCTATGTGATCCCATTCTTTAAAGTAAAGGATAACTTTTTTTATCCGCCTAATACAAGCATAATAGCTGGATATGAACTTTTAAGAAAGCAATTATTCTATACCAAAAATTTATTTAAGGTTCAGTATGAAGTGACGCGAAGAAAAAACCTGGTTACACAAACTACTTTTGTACCTATCTCCATAAGCTACCTGCAAGCAACTAATGTTACAGATACATTTTTAAAACAAACTATTGTAAGTCCATCATTGCTTTTAAATATTTATGACGAAGCTATACTTGGGACTGTTTATTCTTATACTTATAACAGATCATTTCCCAGCCTTCGCAATAAATGGTATGCCAATGGAAGTATTGACCTTTCAGGAAACATTGCCGGACTTATATCAGGTGCCAAAAATTTCCGCGAAAAAAAGATCTTTGGAACTCCCTTCGCACAGTATGTGAAAATTGATTTTGATATTCACTATACACGAAGGCTTCCCGGGGTGTCAAGATTAGACTGGGCAAACCGTTTGCAGATTGGTATTGGAATGCCTTATAACAATTCTGCATTGCTCCCGTTTGCAAAACAATACATTATTGGAGGTTCCAGTTCTATCCGCGGTTTCAATGTTCGGAGTGTTGGTCCGGGTACATATAAACCTACGGCTGAAGATCAGCGTTTTTTCCAGATAATCGGCGGAGATTACAAGATCCTGGGAAACACAGAACTGCGTATTCCGTTAGCAAAAATAATCAATGGTGCAGTGTTTTTTGATGCCGGTAATATCTGGACAAAAGACACGATCCTGTTTGGTAAGGCAGGACAGTTTTCAAAGAACTGGTTTAAGGAAATCGCTGTAGCTACCGGTGTTGGACTGCGATTCGATGCTACTGTAATTCTTATTAGGGTAGACCTGGGAATGCCGTTACGGAAACCATATCTTCCTGAAGGAGAAAGATGGGTATTGGATAAAATAGACTTTGGCAGCAAAGCCTGGAGAAAAGAAAATCTTATTTTAAATATTGCGCTTGGTTATCCGTTCTAATAAAAATGAAATTTGAAATTATCCCGCCACTACATATGGATTATTATTGGAGTTATTGCTCTTGCTGCGCTTATCTACTGGCAGCAAAATAAAAGGTCCATAATAAGAAAATCAATTGGTACTGCAGTTGCTAAAAAAACCGACAATCTTTATTATTTAAAATATGACAGTTCTGTTATAGATGAACTGGGCGGTAATGCTTCTTTTTTTAATGTAGTACTGCAGTCTGATTCTGTTCAAAAAAGAATAGCAGAAGAAGATACCACGGATAATATTATTTACCAGGTAAGAATTGGTGAAGTGGCAGTAAGAGGTGCTGATATTCCCGGATTATTAAGCGGAAATAAAGTGAAGGCCCGACTTATCGAATTGATTAATCCGGATATCTGGATAATAAAATTAGGGAAGAAGGTGGATGAACCTTTTTCACAAAAAGATTCTCTTGCTATTTATGAAAAGATCCTGGGAAATTTTAAGAGTATCCAGGCAGAAGAGATTGCAATTAAAGATGGCAATTTAAATTTTTCAACAAAAGGAGATCTTCCACATACTACTCTTCAAAAAATCAATATTTCAATTAAAGATTTCCGGATAGACAGCACAAAGGATTATACTAACCTGGTAAGTTATTTTATAAAAGGAGTTGTAGCAAATGTGCAGTCAGTTAAAATAAACAAACCGGGAAAGGGGGAGTTATTATTTGATAATATTGAATATGATGCGGCTAAAAGAATGATACGCTTAGGAAAATTTCAGCAAAAAAATAATTCCGGTAAAATAGTAACAGACATAAATGCGATTTCCGTAGATGGCCTGGCAACCAATATATTTATCAATGAACAGAAATTATATGCAGATGAATTATCTACCGGTGGTGGAATGATATCCATATATAAAAAGAAAAGTAAAAATAAAGGAACAGATATAGAATTGGACAGCAGTTTTTTTGACAGGGCTGCTCTCAATAAAATTACGATCGGTAAAACACGGGTGATGATATACGACCGGGCTAAACCTGCTGAGGCACCACAGGTATTAAACAACATTACTTTTACTGCATCAGATATACCGGTTATAACATCAGGAAACACATTTAAGAATATTCTCTCAAACAGTAAATGGATTTTAGGCGGAGATGGAATTACAGGTTATACAAAAGATAAGCTGTATGAAATAAAAACGGGCCCATTTACCATAGATAAATACAGGTCAGAGATAAGTGTTCAAAAAATATCTATTCTGCCACAGATCTCAGAAGCAGAATTTATAAGAACCCGAAAAGTACAGGAAGACTTTTTTGAACTTGAATTCAGGAATATTAAAGCTGGTGAAGTTGATATAAGGGCATTGCTTGAAGATAAAGCAATGATCGCCGGATCAGTTTCACTTCAACCTAATGTAAAGATATTCCGTGATCTTACCTTACCCATGGATACAAAATCAAAAATGGGAAAATACCCGCACCAGGTATTACGTGATTTAGGCATCCCTCTTACTATAGGGCGTATTAATTTGCAGAATGGAAATTTTTCTTACAGGGAAAGAGGTGCAATTTCAAAACAGGTAGGGCAAATATTTTTTGATAAACTTGCGGCAACGATAAGTAATGTTACCAACAATAAAGAAATTATAAAACGCTCGCCTAACGTGGTGTTACAGTCAACTTCAAAATTTATGGGGGTAAGCAATTTTACAACAAAATGGATCCTACCTATCAATTCACCGGATGGTTCATTCAGCCTGGAAGGAAAACTGGGTGCGATAGATGGACCTGTTCTTAATGCAGCATTAGAGCCTTTGGGGATGGCATCTGTAAGAAGAGGAAATATAAACGGATATGATTTTAAAACCACAGGAAATGATATTACTGCTACCACCACCTCTACTTTGCTATATAAGGATTTAAAAATTGAAGTACTAAAGAAGAATCAAGAGAAAAATGATCTCACCAAAAAAACAGCTGTTAGTTTTCTGGCAAATATCCTTGTAAGAGATGAAAACCCACATAATAAAGTAGTAAGAAAAAATGCAGGAGAATATAAAAGAGTTATTGAGAAATCTTTTTTCAATCTCGCCTGGAAGAGTATTTTCGTTTCACTTAAAAATACAGTGATCGGAAAAAACAATGCAAAATAAAACCGGCCTGAAGCCGGTATGGTATGTTACAAAAGACCTTTCTTTCAGTTATGGTTGAATGTTCTCATCCCCACTCTCACGGGTTTTTGTACTTCTAGTATCATTATCTCCAATTCCCTGCCTGAATTGATCTTCACCTTCATTATTATTGCTATTGTTAGGGCCGGCTTTACTTTCCGGATCTTGTTGATCAATAACTTCTTCTTCTCTTCCTTTTTTTGATGTATCCAGGTCAGTAGAATTTTTATTCTTTTCTTTTTCAACATCCTGAATGGAAGGGATCTGTTCTCTTGGATCTGAAATTTTCATACCGTTGTGTTTTTTAATGAATAGAAAAAACTATTGTCAAAACTTTTTTGTTTTTTTTCCAAACAGGTTGTTATAGATAGCAGTGCCATATGCTTTGATAGTATCAGCCCCGGTTTTAACCGTTCTGTCTACACTGTTTTCAACAGCCTCTCCAAATAGGGATTTTACAAGAGGAATAGTTTTACCCAATAATGTATTTTTGGTAAGTAAACCGATTCCCACACCTGCAACTGTTTTAAACACTCCATCTCTTATTTCCGGGGTATGCGTTAATTTACTGAAGCCGCGTTTAATCATATTAAGAGGTTTCATACTTTCTTTAACTGCATGAAATTGTTCCTTCAGAATACTTTCTTGTATCACTTTACGCTTCTCCAGTTCAATTATGGCTGCATCCAGGTCTTGCGAGTTATTGATCTGCATAATAATTATTTAAACAACTTTTTTATAAGCATGGAACTAACAGGTTGCTTGATCCACTTCTCACCTGAAGATTTAAAAAGAAGTCCGGTAATAAGATATACACCAGCTAAAATTAGAAAACCTAAATAATTTTTTCCTAACATATCACCTAGCAAAAGACCTATTCCTATATTAAGCATAAGAAAAAAGAATATGAAAACGATACCGGTTACAGCGGCAGAAGCAGTTGATGAAATTATATCAGATGCTTTATCTGCAGCCTGCAATTTCATCAGTTCTACCCTAGTTTCAACATAATCCCTGGTCCTGTCTAGCAGAGAATCTATACTAGTATCGGGTTGGTTATCCATATATATATTTTTATTACCGGAACTTCCAATATGAGTTTGTTCACTCTTAGGCGAAACTGCGTTTTGTATCATCTTTCATGTTTTGAGCAGTGTTCTGTGCATCCTTTGCAACATCTTTAGCTGCATCCTTTCCTTTATTCATGATATCCTTTGCTTCTCCACGGATGTTATCATATTTTTCAGAAATGGCCTCACCTAATTCATTGAATTTGTTTTTTACAGAATCACCCCACTCACCACCTCTTTCAGATATTTTCTTCCTTGTTTCAGTACCTTTTTCAGGAGCATAAAGAACACCTAATATAGCGCCGGCTGCTGCCCCGATCAAAATGCCGGTTAATAATTTTGTACTCATAGTTTTAAGTTTTAAATTTTGTTTTAAATGATTTAACTACCATCAATTAATCTAAAATACTGCCAATTATGAAACCTCATGGCAACGGTGCCTTACAAATGATTCAATTACTGAATGTGAAATAAATTCCCCATTGTTGAGGATTATAAATCAACAGTTTAGGAAAAAATGTATCGTTATTTGAACTTAACTCAAAACAGGCTGTTTATTTTTATTTTTATTCACTAACACTCTTGTATCTTAATCAGTTATATACTTTTTAATTTTTATGAAATTAATTGCTGGATACCCTTTTTCACTTATCCGCTATGGACTTCCTTTTAATTATCCTTTACTGGATGCAGATATTGCAACAGATGTTGTAATAATTGGTGGCGGAATTTCGGGAGCACTGATGGCTTATCACCTCCTCAAAGAAAATATTGACTGTATCGTAATTGATGGCCGTACTATTGGCCTGGGTAGTACATGTGCAAGTACATCATTATTGCAATATGAGATTGATACACCTTTATCCGAACTGGAAAAAAAGATCGGTAAAAATTCTGCAGTTACTGCTTATAAATTATGTGGTGATGCCATTGATAAACTTGGTGAGATCTCGGAGAAAATCGGGTTGAATGAATTTGAAAGGAAAGAGAGTTTGTTTTATGCAGAATTTAAAAAAGATGATGCCTTTTTGAAAAAAGAATACCAGGTGAGAAAGGAAAATGGTTTTGATGTGCAGTTATTGGATGAGACAGCCATTCAAAGTTCATTTCATTTTAAAAGTTCTTCAGCAATACTTTCCGCCAAAGCCGCACAGACCAATGCGTATTGTTATACACATGCCTTATTGCAGTATTCAATAAAAAATAATTTACGTGTATTTGACAGAACGCGCGCTGAAAAAATAACAGATGGTCCCAAAGGGATTAATATTAAAACCAACAGAGGTAATAGTATAAAAGCTAAAAAGATCATTTATGCCAATGGATATGAAGCAGTAGGATATATAAATAAAAAAATTGTAGACCTCACTAGTACGTATGCTGTGTGCAGTGAACAGTTAACAGATGAAATGATCAGAATGAGTAAGAATGCTTTATTGTGGAGTACAGGTGATCCCTATTTATATATGCGGCTTACCGAAGACAATAGAATTTTGATCGGCGGAAAAGATGAGAAGTATAATAACCCGGTAAAAAGAGATAAGGTGATCGAAAAAAAATCGAGACAACTGGTTTCAGAATTTAAAAAAATGTTTCCCGGTGCGGAGTTCATTCCGGAATTCAGCTGGGCTGGCACATTTGGCAGCACAAAAGATGGCTTACCCTATATTGGCAAATATAAAAAGGCAGGAAATAGTTATTTCGCGCTTGGCTTCGGGGGAAACGGGATCACTTTTAGCTTAATTGCGGCAGAGATTTTGTCAAATGAATTAAAAGGAAAATCAAAAATTACAAACATATTTTCCTTTGACCGGTAAGGATGCCCATGAAAAATAATAAGAGTCTTGTAAAAATGAAGTTCCACCAGTTTTCAACCTGGGTCACTAAAGTTACCGGAACTTCTACTGCATTTTTAATTGGTTTACTGATTGTGATCGTATGGGCGCTCACAGGAAGTTTTTTTAATTATTCTGAAGGCTGGCAACTGGTAATAAATACAGGCACTACAATTGTAACCTTTCTGATGATATTTGTAATACAACAGTCTCAGAATAAGGATACACTTGCTATCATTTAAAACTAAATGAATTGATAGCTGCTAATGAATTAACAAGTAACAGGCTGGTGGCCAGTGAAGATCTGTCAGAGGATGAACTGGAGGTAATAAAAAAATATTATAAGAATATCTCCGACCTTTCTAAAAGAAACAAACATTATTTACAACACATTCTTTAAATGAAGCTAAGCAGAACACAGAAAATAAAGAAGATAATTTACTAGCAAAGATTACTAAACCAAAAAACAATCATCATGAAACTTCAGTTAACTTATTTAAGTGTATTTTTTCTTTTAATTACTACAATGACGAGCTGTGAGGCTATAGGAGGAATATTTAAAGCAGGCATGTGGACCTCGGTTATAATAATTGTTGCAATTGTAGCCCTGGTATTATATTTTGTAAACAGGGGAAGAAAATAAAAATATTACAATGCCTTACATTTAAAAGATGTGAGGCATTATTTTTCATTATCTGCACCAGGTGTATCTGCCGCTATTATGGTTCCTGGTGATTCTCCTAAGGGAGGGACAGGGATTGGTGGCAATGATTTTTTTCTTCTTATCAGGTTTATTTTTTCAATTCTTCTGTAAATCTCACCCCGTTCCGTATCATCTCCCATTATCATCCCCCAGGGTTTAAGGTCTTCAATACGGTCGAATATTATTTTTAATATAGCTATAACCGGTAAGGCAAGAAAAATCCCAGGCAATCCGATCAACGTTCCACCGATTACTACTCCTAAAAATGTTATTAACGCATTCACTCTTACTTTAGAACCTACTATCCTTGGCATAAGAAAATTAGAATCAATAAAATGAATTATCTCAAAACTTATAATAATCCAGATAATATCGCTTATATCTTTGGATGTAGTTAATGTTACCAGTACTGTAAATATGATACCGCTTAAAATTCCAACATAGGGGATAATATTGAGGATAGCGGAAAAAACTCCTAGGAAGATGGGATATTTAACGCCGATCAGGAGAAGAACCAATGAATTGGCGGCAGCTACGATACCCATTTCTATAACAAGCCCTAACATATAATTCTGAACGATCCCTTTTGATTCCAGCAATACTTCATTGATCTCAGGTTCTTTTGCTTTTACAAATATGGCAAATATGAAACGCTTGATCATATGCCTGTAATACAATATCAGGAATGAATAGATTGCAACCAGGATAATGTAGAACAGGGTATTGGTAATTGTAAATACAGTCTTGCTAATAACAGAACCGGAATCCTGTACATCAGCCGTTGCATTATTAATCATTTCTGTCTGCTCCCTGCTGCTGATGCCAAACCTTTTTTGTATCCATTTCTGTATGGTTTCATAGTGTGTCTGCAGGTTTTTCTTTAATGTAGGTATGTCTTCTAAAAAACTTGAGATCTGTTGTGAAAAAAAATAAATCAATCCACCAATGATTGCAAGAGCCAGGATTACAGATATAAAAGTTGAAAGTGATTTTGGTAAATTGATCTTATGTTCAAAAAAATTTGTAACAGGTAATAATAAGATGGATAGAAGAATGGAAAATATAAAAGGTACTACTACTGTTTGCCCTTCTTTTACGAAGACACACAAAAGCAATAACATCAATAATTTAAAAGTAAACTGGATGTAAAAAGGAAGTTCCCTGAAATTGATCATACTTACGAATAATCGCTAATTTACTAAAAATCCTTTTAGTCCATATTCAGGAGACTCTATCGCATAAAGAACGCTGTTTCTTGCCGGTTCAAATTTATTCTCATAACGAAATTCTTCAGTGATAGTAAGTTCATAACTCCTGAAATTCATCCCTTTTTCCCGGCAGAAAAAATACTGATCATTTTTTACAAAATTACAGGTATATCCTTTTTTAAAAAGATCATTTAGAGCAAACCTTAGTGTTTCGTTCTCTGCCATAAAAATAATTTAAACTGCAATTCTGCCGGATAGTTCAGAATGCACTTGTTTACGTAATTCATGTTCTGTAATTTGAAAAGCTTTTGCAACAACCTTTACAGAATCTTTTTTTATACAGAGATCATAGAGGATACTGTCATTATCTCTTTTTTGTGATTTATTATTATCTGCATTGATCAAACGTGTTGCAGCAGAAGAGGTATGTTGCCATAGCCAGAATGCAAAGGGAATTAAATTTTTCTCAGGCAGGGAAACCGTTTTTAAACTTAAAAAAATTTGTTTGAACAAAAACTCAGATAAAGAAGGATCAGCTGTAAGTTTCAATATACACCCATACATCAAACCTGAATACCTGGAATATAAACTTTCCCAGGCACTGATATTATTAACAGATAAAAGTTTCAATGTTGACCAGTCATTTACCTGGTCTGTATTAGTTAGCATCTTAATAATCTAATTATGTTATCAACAACCACTCAGCCGGGCCGTATTCAATAAATTTATTTTCATAAATGCACATTTCAGTGCATTTAACTGGTACAACATTATATCCCTTAACCCTGGAAATGTGAAGTTCTCACTCAAAATATTTTTATAGGCATTTTCTATATAATTTTCATTCCTACTGCATATATATGAAAGTTCGTTTCCATAATTATCGCAGATCTCATCAAAAGACATAGAGTTTGAACCTTGCAATTCAGATAAGGCAGGCCGTGGAAATTTTATTCCCAGTTCTTTTAACTGCATACAGATCTCGCTGGCATAAATCGAACTTTCCATTGATAATCCATTAATTGCAGTTTTTAATTTGCAATCTTCCACTTCATCCGCAACCAGTTCTAATTCTTCATGGGTATGGGTCAAAGAATAAAGGAGTCCACGAATTTTTTCAATAACCGGAGTAGTAATGAAGTCCATTTTTATGATTTTAAAAATATTACGAATATTAGTAAGAAGGGCTTATTAATTCCAACGGTTCAGTGGTAAGGGCAAGAAACTGGTGAATAAATTCTACCAATTGTAGAAACTCACAGATTAATTCGTCAACTGTTCTACAGTTTTATATATCATATCCCGGGTGAATGGCTTACCTATAAAGTAATCAACTCCTTCCTTCAAAGCACGTTTCCTGTCATCAGCTGTATCATGTGCCGTTATCATTACAATCTTAATTGAAGGGTAATGATTCTTGATATATTCTATAAAGTTCAGTCCCAATCCATCAGGTAAATGATTATCGAGAAAAACTATTTCAGGAATATCTTTTTTTAAAGCCAATGCTGCATCTGTCAATGAATTTACATAATCCGTCTCAAGATTTTTTTGCTTTAATAGGGTACTCAGTAAATAGCAAATATCCTTCTCATCATCTATTATCAGTACTTTCAAAATATCATTATTTATATATATACTATTAGTCATAAAAAAGATTTACCACAATACATATGACAATTCTTTTGCCAATACCTGATGGTGAGAAATCAATGTTTTATCCGGGCTAGTATAGTATATACTTGCAAATAGCATACCCTCCGGAGGAATGGTTTCTAATTACTTATACCATAATTCTTGAAAAAGTGAAGAAAATCAACTTTATACTCTTTTAATTTGCGGTGGATTTTTATCTCCGTAATCCGGATTTTTGAATTATTATGTGGAATTTATTACATGGTATAATTATAGTTATACTCATATAACTTTTTTATCCCAGAATTTATGAGAAAAAAGGTAATTGGTTTCTTTAAGTTCCTGAAGCAGGTTATAGTAGAATATATAGCTGATAATGTTCTGAAATACAGTGCTTCACTGGCATATTATACTACTCTTTCCCTGGCGCCGATGCTGGTAATTATTATTACTGTCAGCGGATGGTTATTTGGTAAAGAAGCTATGAAGGGTGAAGTTTATGGCGAGTTGCATGGGATGGTGGGCAGTGATGCCGCATTGCAGATCCAAAGCATGATACAGAACATCCATTTAAACAGCAATACTCCATTTGCGACAATAGTCAGCCTTATTGTTCTGGTAATAGGAGCAACGGGCATATTCGGAGAGATACAGGATTCATTGAATAAAATATGGGGACTAAAAACAACTTCTAAAAGAATATGGTGGAAGCTTATACTGGATCGCCTGATTTCCTTTTCCATCATTCTTAGTCTGGGTTTTGTTCTTATGGTATCCCTTGCATTAAATGCAGTTGTTGCTGCCATCAGTAAAAAACTTACAGTATTTATGGGAGGTACCGGTGAAAATTTTATACTGGTTCTGGATAATGTTATATCATTGGCCATAACAACCCTGATGTTTGCTACCATTTTTAAAGTGTTACCCGATGCAAAGATCAAATGGAAGGATGTGATCGTTGGGGCTTTTATCACATCCCTGTTGTTTATGTTCGGAAAACTTGCAATTGGCTTTTACCTGGGACAAAGCAACCTTACAAGTGTTTTCGGTGCTGCGGGTTCTGTGATCGTTGTTATGATCTGGGTTTATTATAGTTCTGCCACTCTTTACCTTGGTGCCGTATTCACAAAAGTATATGCAACTGATTTTGGTGGTAAAATATACCCGAATGATTATGCCGTTTGGATAAAGGTTGAAGAAGTTCCCGTAGCCAATGTTACATTAAATGAAGAAACTAAATTACTTTTATAAACGAGAAAAGAAAGTATGAATAAAAAGCTATTAATTATTGATGATGATCTGGATATGTGTATGCTTTTAAGCAAATTTTTATCCCGTAAAGGATTTGAAGTTGAAACAGCACATTCAGGCGCTAAAGGGCTGGTGAAATTTAAGGAAGGTAATTTTGATATTGTATTGTGCGATTACCGGTTGGGGGATAAAGATGGAAAGGATGTACTTGTAGAGATAAAAAATCATGCACCGCATACGATCGTATTGATCATTACCGGCTATTCTGATATAAAAACGGCAGTTGATGTGATCAAATTGGGTGCATATGATTATATAACTAAGCCCATGATACCTGATGAGGTTTTAAATGTGCTGAATGCTGCCATTAATGCACCCGTAGATATCACTCCCCAGTTATCAACCACTCCCGCTGTTTCTAAAAATTCAAGCCGCAGGCATATTACTCTTAATAATGAATATCTCGTAGGCGAGGCGGGGGCTACACAGGATTTGTACCGCCAGATCGAAATTGTTGCGCCAACCAACTACAGTATTATTTTATATGGTGAAAGCGGAACAGGCAAAGAAGTTATTGCGAAAACCATACACAGTCTTAGCGACAGAGCAGACAAACCTTTTGTTGCTATGGATTGCGGTACTCTTTCCAAAGAGCTGGCAGGCAGTGAATTGTTTGGTCATGTTAAAGGCGCCTTTACCGGGGCTTTAAGTGATAAAGAAGGTCATTTTGAATTGGCCAACGGAGGCACTTTGTTCCTGGATGAAGTGGCAAACCTTTCCTATGAAATACAGGCATCTTTATTAAGGGTGATACAGGAAAGAAAATTTAAAAGGGTGGGAGGAAATAAAGAAATGCCCGTTGATGTGAGGATAGTGGTGGCTTCCAATGAAAATTTACAGGAGGCATATCGTAAAGGAAAGTTCAGGGAAGATCTGTATCACCGGTTCAATGAATTTTCTATAAACCTTCCGGCATTAAGGAACAGGAAAAAGGATATTCCTTTATTCGCAGATTTTTTTCTGCAAAAAGCAAAAGTTGAACTTGATCGCGATATAGAAGATTTTGATGAAGAAGTAATGAATATGTTCATTAATTATTCGTGGCCGGGTAATTTGCGTGAATTTAGAAATGTGGTAAGAAGATCAGTATTGCTTACTTCAGCAGGAAAAATATCTTCTAAAACTTTGCCATGGGAGATCACTAATCCCACTGCGTTGCAAGATCATACTGGGAAGGATACCGTAATGAGATTGCCGGAAGAGACCGGGAGCGGTGGATTGAAAAAAGATTTTGATCTGAAGGATGCTGCTACAAAAGCAGAATATGAGGCGATCATGAAAGTTCTGAAGGAAGTAAATTTCAACAAAACACGCGCTGCAGAAATATTACGTATTGACAGGAAAACATTATACAACAAAATAAAAAGCTACGAAGAATCCAATAACTAAAACTTATTGGTTTTTTTCTGTGCATCTTCTTCCGTTTCATTTCCGCCAAAGGTGGCTTCTATTTTATGCATGAGTGACGATACTGGTCCCTGCATCTTATTGGTATTGTCATCCATTGTGGAATTATCCATTAGGTTACCCAGGTGAAGTTGAGGAGGCAGATATGGTAAAATATTATCACGTTGATTTTTAATGAAATCTTTCATTTTAGCATAGTTATCGGAAACATCCGGATTAACTTCCCGGATGATCTTAACCGCCTGGCCGGCAACGTCATTTATTTTTATTTCTGTTTCCTGGTAAGTGCTGAAGCCCAACCCCGCAACATTACCGATCACTTCTTCTTTGTGCTGGCCAAATAGTAATGAAGCCCATCCATGCTGATCACCTCCTGCAATATTCCTTATACCTTCTTCACTTTTTGATAATTGATATAAACCGGCAAGAACCGCTGGTACCAAAGCTTGTGCAAGAGTCTGTTCATTCTGACCCGAAGCTGTATTTTTAGTTTGTTGAGTATTAGGATCGATTTTGACCAAAGGTTTTAAACCCAGATTTTCTGTAACTTTTTCTAATAAATTAATTGCCATAAAATTGCTATAATGATTTACCTTTTGGTGATTAATAAAGTAAAGCAACAAAACCATGCCATAATAAAAGCGGTATAAATTTGGCTGTACCTTTCAGTAATTAATAACAAATCCAATTAAATTTTTTTTATGTCAACTAATAAAATAGAAATGACCACTCTTAGCCAGGTTCTGGAAAAACTAAGATTAAAAAAACAGGATAATGAGTTTCGTATGTCAAGCAAAGGCTTTGGTCCTGGTACAGGAAAATATTACGACCCCACTGAATTAAAGATCATAAAAACATATCGTTTTGAAGGTGAATCAGACCCTTCTGATTCATGTATCATTTATGTACTGGAAGCCAATGATGGCAGAATTGGTTATAGCATGGACGCCTATGGTGTTTATAGTAATCATGATGATGACAAGTATGATGATTTTATCCGTAAAATTCCTATGGAGGAAAGAGATGAACAACTGATCTTTGGTGAATAGTAAGATAAGAGCCGTAATATAAGAGTCGCCTATGGCCTAAATTAATTTTCTAATCTTACTACTATAAATAAATATTGCCAATGCAAGCTGATGATCTGGCTATTCGTATTCTGATCGTGGATGATGATGAGGATGATTTTTTTATTACTTCCGAATATATTAAAAACATACGCTCAAATAAATTCATTATTGAGTGGTGTTATAAATATGATGAGGCATTAAGTCTCATTTCCAAAAAATCTTTTGACCTTTACCTGATAGATTATCTTTTGGGTGCTAAAACCGGATTAGACTTAATAAAAGAGGCAATAAAAAATAACTGGGAGCAACCATTTATTTTACTCACTGGTAAAGGCAATCAGCAGATTGATATTGAAGCTATGCAGGCCGGTGCAGTTGATTATCTTATCAAAAATGAGCTGGATACAGAAAAACTGGAAAGGTGTATCCGCTATTCAATGGAAAGGTCTAAATCTGTAAAAGCACTTAAAGCCAACGAAAAAAAATTCCGAAACATATTTGAAAGATCTGCCGATGCAGTGTTTCTTGCTAATGCAGAACTGGTATTTAAAGATATTAATGAGGCCACAACCAATTTATTTGATTATTTAAAACCTGCTTTGTTGAAAATGAGTTTATTTCAACTTATTGCAACAGAGGATCAGAAATCAAATTTAAAATCGGAACTGATTATAAAGAAGGAAGTGGATGGAATGGAACTAATAATGAAAACTAAATCGGGGGGCTTAAAAAATTGCCTTCTTTCTTTATCTGAAGAACACAACGCTGATGGTGCGTATTACCAGGGTATCATTCACGACATTACCAATTTGAAGAAAGCAGAAAAAGCAACCCTGCGAATGGAAAAAAGAGGAGTTGCAGACCGACTGGTACATGTGCTGGCTCATGAAGTAAGAAACCCGCTTAATAATATTAATCTTTCGCTTGAACAATTAACACCGGAACTGGAGAATTCAGATTCTCAAATCTATGTAGATATTATTTATCGCAACAGCAAAAGGATTGAAGACCTTATAAATGAACTGTTGAGTTCCAGCCGCCCTGCACAGATCGTACAAAAACAGGAGTCATTACAAAAAATTATCGAGGAGAGCATTGCGGCCGCCAAAGACCGGATAACACTTAAAAAAATAACGCTACATACCACTTTTCCGGATAAAGAAATTTTAATCCCCGCTGATGCCGAAAAACTTAAAATCGCCTTACTGAACATTATAATCAACGCAGTGGAAGCAATGGATCAGGTTAATGGTAAACTTGATATTAGCCTTAGCAAAGTAGAATCTCAAAATCAGGTGATCATAAAAGATAATGGCTGTGGTATAACCGAAGAAAATTTGTCGAGATTGTTTGAACCGTTTTTTACAGCGAAAAGAAATGGAATGGGTTTAGGTCTTGCAGCCACTTTGAATATCTTACAATCCCATAAAGCAGAGGTGGAGGTTCAGTCAAAATTAAACGAAGGAACCAGTTTTATTGTAACATTCAAAAATCAGTGATCTATTTGTAATCTGCAGAATAAAGAGGGAGTATCTGAATAACCTGTTCAACAAATAAAGGATCTATCTGGCTGATTATAGAAGAGGAATTTCCCAGTATCTGCCATTCATCATTTTCCATATCTACCAGAGTATACATATACTTTTTATTTGAATTGTAAATTTCATACAATTTATGCTTACCCTTAAAGAAGCTAAAAAAACCAAACGATATTAATTTATCATCATGATTATTCTGACTATGCCATATTAAAAGTTTTGGAACGTGAATCGGGTTCTTAAGAAATGTTTTTATTTGTTTACCTACATCACCGGCTAAAGTGGTAAATCCAAGATCCTCTTCGATCCATTGTCCGGTTTCAACATCAGTATAGAATATGTTCTCGTAATCATTCTTAAAAGAAACTTTGTACATATGGTGATTGCGGTGGGAAATTTCTGTTACCCATGCGAAAGTTTCTACACCATCCATTTGCAAGTAAATTATATTACTCATACTCAATGTTTCCTGAAATAATCCACAAATCTTGCCAGTAAATAGTTTGTTATTCACATCCTGAACGGGTACTTTTTAAATGTAATGCATTAGTACTTCAGTAAAAGTAGAAGGTCAAAATAAATAATATGTAGAGGATTTTGCAATAAAATATAAGAGCGTAGAATAAGTTGCTCACTAATTAATTATCAATAAGGTTGCTTTGGCATAAAAAATGTATTTATTGTTTTGGTTTTTCATAGGATATTGGATTTAAAACGGGACCGGATTTCTATCTGAGTCCCCTATTTTTTTTACAGCTGTTTGTTACCTCACCCCAACCCCATTCCAAAGGAGAGGGACTAAATCATCCCAATTCATAATTCATAACTTATAATTCTTTTGTCCCAGGCTAATGCAGATCAGGACACGGCTTTTAATCCAATAATTGAAGTGATCAGCGTTCCTAAAAAAATGATCCTCCATAAAGAGGCGGGCTCCTTAAAATATAAAATTCCAATTAATACAGTACCTACTGCACCTATACCTGTCCAAACTGCATAGGCTGTTCCAATCGGCATAGTTTGAGTAACCCGGTATAACAGGTACATACTAATGGAAAGGCAGATAAAAAAACCTGCAATCCATACTGCCTGCACATTGCCGGTAGTTAGTTTTACTTTTCCCAGGCATGTGGCAAATCCAACCTCAAACAAACCTGCGATTACAAGTAGGATCCAATTAGTATTCATAATAATTTTTTTATTTCCTCTTCAGTATAATTTTTAACGGCCTTTTCTTTTGAGAATTTTTCTTTATTATAATCAACGGATTTATTTCTGGGTATTGAAAGATTATTCCATTCTTCTTTTTTCAATTGCTTTGCATAAAAAATGATCTGGCCAACATGGTAAGGATAATGGGCCAGCTGCCTGTTGATCGCATCTACAACGGTATGCCCTTCATTCCTGATAAAAACGATAGTAGAAAGATCTTTAGTTTGTAACTGATTCAGGGAAGTAAAAAGGCAATCCCAACCGGCATTCCACATTTTCATTACTATTGATCTATCCGTCTTTTGTTCATTGAATTCTTCATCCCTGTTCCGGTATGATTTCTCTCCATCCGAAGTAAGAAAATCAGTCCACCTGGAAAGCATGTTTCCAGCCATATGTTTTATTATCACAGCAATGCTGTTCGACTGAGGATCATGTTGAATAAAAAGTTGTTCATCTTCTAACTGGTCGATTGCTTTTTCTCCGAGTATTTTATAATAAAGAAATTGGTTTTTTACTCCATCCAGATATTGATCCATTTTAAATATTTTATTCTTTATACCATTTCTCTCGTCTTTACTACATCAATACATTTGAAAAAAATTCCACCAATGCCTGTTACTTTTTTTTCATTTTTCCTTTTAATAAATATACATAATCAGTGAGTATAGCTCATATTTTCAGAACAATATAAACGGCAAAGATGAAAACTATTTTAAAACCGGCCAATAAAACCATTTATTGATTTCATAATTAAATGGTTGCATCCTTTTTAAAATAAATTGTTTTCTTCAGGATATGCAACCGGCTCTATAAGGTCCCAGAGATTACCATACAGGTCCTGGAAAACGGCTACAGTTCCCCATTTTTCAACAACAGGTTCTCTTACAAACAGGATACCTTTGTCTTTCATTTTTTTATGATCTCTGTGCAGATTATCAGTTGTGAGAAAAAGAAAAACTCTTCCTCCACCCTGGTTGCCTATGCTTTTTAGTTGTTCTTGATTATTTGCTTTTGCCAATAAAAGACAAAACCCTTCTGATCCCGGAGGTGCTATCCTTACCCATCTTTTACTTTCATTCAAGACTGTATCCTCCAGTAAAATAAAATCAAGCTTAGAGGTATAAAATGAAATCGCCTTATCATAATCATCCACTATCAAAGCCATCATTGCAATGTTTTGTTTCATATTATCATGCTGTTTATATGCGGTTAATTATTATATTAATACCTCACCCCAACCCCTCTCCAAAGAAGAGGGTTTAAATCATCGCGTTTTAAAATTTAAAATTCAAAATTCAAAATGTATCACCGCCTCTTTCTTTAAATGAAATGCCAGAGTTCTTAAAAAAATAAATTTCTTGCGTAGTGGGATCATATAAAATTTCGTTTTGTTTTTATTTTGTTCACGCTTCGTCCTTCGACAGGCTCAGGATGACAGCAAAACGACACCCCAACCTATCTCCAAAGGAGAATGACTAAATTATTCCGATTTAAAATTTAAAATTCAACATTTAAAATATTAATTCGTTGCATTAGACCAGGCAACCTTTAATACTTCTTTACATACATTTTTTTTAACTTTTAAAAGATCAACATAGGTTGCACCTTTTTTACCCCAGCCTCCTTCTACAGGAATAAAAACACCAGGGGCAGCATCTGTATAAACAGATTGTTGTACAGGATCAAGCATAACCACGATTTTCATTTTAAGCGGCCAAACTGTTGCGTATATTTTTTTTCCTGCTTTATATGCAGGCCGCCCCCAGTGCTGCTGTTCAACTGTGCCGGGCAATGAAATTGCAATTTCTTTTACCATATCAATACTAACCATCATTTTCTTTTATTGTCACTAATAAAAAAAGGCCGTTCTGTAACGGCCTTTTTAATTCAATATTTCAATATTTATTTTACCAGTTTAAGTTCATCAATGATATTTTTTGCACCGCCCAGTTTGTCGATACACCAAAGTACATAACGCACATCCACACAAATGGTACGATTCAGGTCTTTATCAAAAGCAATTTTATGACTTAATGCTTCATAGTTACCATCAAAAGCAAGCCCTATAAGATTGCCACTACCATCAATAACGGGGCTTCCGCTGTTGCCGCCGGTAATATCATTGGTAGTGATAAAACCAATCACAAGATCATTGCGGCTTTTGTCTGCATATTGTCCAAAGTCTTTTTTCTTAAGTAATTCAATTTGTTTTGCCGGCAGATCAAATTCATAATCTCCGGGTTTATATTTTTCAAGAAGACCTTTACTCGTAGTTACATAATCATAAAAAACACCGTCGCGTGGCTTATAACTTTTCACACTCCCATAACTTACACGCATGCTGAAGTTTGCATCAGGATACATTTTAGTAGCTGCAGTGGGATTCATTTCCATTATACCTTTCATGTAAGAACGGTTCAATTCAGCATTTCTGCCTGAAAAAGTTGCAAACAATGGTGCATACTTCGTGTTGTAATTTTTTACAAAACCGGCAGCAAAATCAAAGGCAGGATCACCTTGTAATATATTAGCATCCGGATTAGCAATAAATGCGCTCCACTTTGTTTCATCCAGTATCATCGTTTTTGAAATAACATCTGCCGCCCATTTTTTATAAGTAGTTTCATCATTAAGATCCCCATATGTTCCTTTAATTTTTTCGTAAAAACCTATAGGGTGCTGGCTTTTATCTACATCACTGTAAAAGCGCATAGCTACAGCTGCCATAATCTTTTCATCACTGGGCCTGTCATAAGCGCTTAAAAATGTTTTTCTTTGCGCATCTGCAGCTTCCACTGCTTTTTTAATATCTGCTGTTGTGGCACCTTGTTTTACCATGGTTGCTTCCACCCCCATCAATGAAGAGGCGTAGGCAGCAAGAGTGGAACCTAATATGCCTTCCCTTAGGTATTGACGGCCTTTGCTGTAGGGGGTCCAGGCTGCATAATTTTTTTCATAATCTGTTGACAGGTTCTCGTACTGTGGTTTACCCGAAGCCCATTTGGTAAAATTCTTTTCGTATTGAACTTTCTGATCCTGAGTTTTAAATTTCACCAGCTGTTTGGTTTCTCCTTCAAAAAATTTCCAGTAATTGGCAATGCCTGCATAATCTGAGGCCAGTTTCAATTTTACTGCAGGGTCTTTGATCATTTGCTCATGCATATATTTTAAACGCATATCACGAAGATTAACCAACGATGGATTTTCAATTTCATTTTTAAGTTTGATGCCATAACTGGTCTCATAACGGTTAGTACCTCCGGGATAACCATAGATCATAGCGTAATCGCCGTCTTTAAATCCTTTTAAACTTACAGGAAGAAAATGTTTTGGTTTCAGCGGAACATTTTCTTTGCTGTACTCTGCAGGCTTACCGGTTTTATCAGCATATACTCTGAATACAGAGAAATCCCCTGTATGGCGGGGCCATTCCCAATTATCAGTATCGCCTCCGAATTTTCCTACATTTTCAGGAGGGGTGCCTACCAGGCGTATATCCCTGTAGGTTTTATACACATACATGATGTATTGATTATTATTGAACATGCTGTATACCCTGCCGGCCATGCTGTTGTCCTTATCTAAAACTTTATCTGTTATTGTTTTAAAAACCTCCTGGGTTTTTTTAGTACGTTCTGCCCATGCAAGTCCAACTAATCCTGCTTCCACTTCTTTAGTAACATCAATTATCCTGTCAAGAAATTGAACAGTAAGGCTTGTTTTTATTTCCTGATCCCTGTTAAATGCATAAAACCCATCCCGCAAATAATCATTCTGAACACTGCTTGCTGCAGCAATTGCTCCATATCCGCAATGGTGGTTTGTAAATATTAATCCCTGGTCGCTTACGATCTCGCCTGTACAGCCTCCGCCAAAAATGATTATTGCATCTTTCAGTGATGCCTTATTAATAGAATACAATTGTTCTTTAGTGAGCTTAAGGCCTTTTTTTACCATATCATTGTAAACCTGCTGCCCAAGTAACATAGGCAGCCACATTCCTTCATCAGCACGCGCTTTACATAAACTTGCTACTAAAACAAGCACCAGAAATATTTTCTTCATTTTTATATTTTTTTGTACTGACAAACGTACCAATTTTTTACTATTTACCGGGAAGGGATTTGTGAAATTCTGTTATCCAGCATCCAGCATCCAGCATCCAGCATCCAGCATCCAGCATCCAGTATCCAGCATCCAG